>JBFIML010000010.1:0-90199 GCA_041611735.1 Myxococcota bacterium
AACCGCAAGACCGGCCCGGCCCGGGCCATGGTGCGCGCCAGCCACTCCCAGAGCGCCTGGCGCGAGCGCCTGCACGGCAAGCAGGTGCGCGACACCAACTGGACCCTGGGCGTCGGCGTGGTGGTGGACTTCTTCTAGCCCGCCGCCCCGCCCCGCGCCGCCGTCTTCTCACAACGTCCGCAGCGGGCCGCAGTCCTCGAAGGGCGTCCCGTCCAGGAGCTCGCCCGCGAGGCAGGCCGCGGCGTCGCCGGGGGCGATTCCCGTCTCCGGCACCCGGAAGTGCCGGCCGTCCGTCGCTGCCCACGTCCGCCTGGTGCCCGAGGCTTTGGTGCGCCTTGCGGGCGCCGTCCGGGCCGAAGGCGAGGGTGGTGCGGTCCACCTGGGCCACGTCGAGGTCGTCCGTGTCGAGCAGCATCACGCGCACGACGCCCTGCTTGCGCACGTTGACGGGTGCCGGCCCGGGCCCGATCTGGAGCCCTCTCGACCCTTCGGGGAACTCCGATCCTTTTCGCTTGCGCTCTTGAACTACTCCTCGGAGGGCGAGGCGAGCACTACCCGTTTGGGTAGGTGGGACGGGAACGTGGTCCCGAAGCCTATTCGAGCGCGCGTTGCTGCTCGAGGGTTCCCACCGAGAACAGCCGGTCGTCGATCTCCGGGTTCACCTGGAGGTCCGTGATCACGATCTCGGTCATCGTGCCCCGCAGGGCATTGCGGGCCAGCAGGCGGGTCGGGAGCACGTGGCCCGCGGCTCTTACCATGTCGGGGCGCGGCGCCTCGAGCGTGCGGAACGGCTCCGATGCACCCCGCTTGAAGTAGTCCGTGGCGAGGATCGCCTGGTCGCTCCGGGCCACCACGAAGTCCACGAACTCGTAGGATTGGGGCCGCACGGGGCGAGCCCGGATGCGGAGCGCGGGCTCGCCGGTCACCTCCTCCTCGCGTACCGACTCGATCTCGAAGTCCGCCACCCTGCGCCGCTCGAAGTCCTCGTAGGTGATGTCGCTGCCCAGGAAGGAGTCGGCCCGCTGCGCCGAGCTGATCCGACGCACCTTTCGCATCGACGGCAGATAGACGAAGGTTTCTTCGCTCTGCCCCGGCACCTCGATCGTCATGATCGTCATGCCCCGTAGATGAACCGGCTCGAGAAGACGGCCGATGGAGCGCAGACGCCCGTCGATTCGCTTGCTGACCGTATCGAAAAGACGCCGACGCTCTCCGCCACGACCGTCCCGCATGATGAGCTCGATCTGCGCCGTGGTGTCGCAGTCGTAGCGATTCGCGAATGCACGCTCGAGGGTCCTTGGCGCATCGAAAAGGTGTTCTTCCGCCTCAAGAGCAACCCGGTCCGCGGGGTCCGCACCGATCGGACCCGCGCCCAAGCCGAGCGCGACGCCCACTACCGCAAGTGCCCGGCGTCGGAACGTCGTCCCCGTTCCCGAAATTCGACTCATCGATGAGAAGCCAACAAAGGCAGCGAAGCACCCGACGCTGTCAAGTATCTCAATGGCTCCGTCTCATGTGCGAAAGCGTCCCCAAGTGTCCGTCCCACAGGAGGTCATGGTTTCAAGCCCCTGCCGCACTTCCCGGAAATCGCCCTGGTACACGCAAGTCCGCCAGCGTGCCTCCTCCAGGATTCTCCCGTAGCTCGATCGTACCCCCCAGGGCCGCCACGATCTCACGGCTCACGGTGAGGCCTACGCCGGAACCACCCTGCTGCGCTCGCGTGGTGAAGCCCAGCTCGAATGCCTCCTTGCGCTCTCGCTCGCTCATTCCGCAGCCACGGTCCCTCACGGTGATGCGGACGGCGTCCTTCTCTCTGGTCCCGAATACATGAACTGAGCGATCCTTGGGGCTCGCAATCAAGGCATTGTCGATGACATTGAGCAACACTCGCTCGACATTCTCGTGCACCTCGACACTTCGCAGCCCGGGCTCGAGGCTATGGAGGATCCGTCCGGGCCCGTGGATCCGGCACAGTGCCCGCTCCGCCCGAGCCAGCAGATCGTCGAGCCTGGCCATGCCCGCCTCGCTATTGGCAGAGCTCGTAGCGTCCTGCACAAAGCAGCGAATCGTCTTGAGCAGATCCTCAGCGAGTTCCTGGATCACACTCATGTCCCGATGAGCCCGCTCACCATCCTCGAGTCGTGCAGGAAGACGTCGCGCGAGGGCTCCGATCAGCCCCACTTCCTTTCCGAGGTCGTGGGCGAGCGCTAGAGCAGTGCGGCCCGTCGTAGCACGACGCTCACTGACAACCAGCTCGTTGGCGAGCGCTGCGTTGTGCAGCGCCACGGCCGCACGATGGGTAGCCATCGTCGTGAAGTCGAGGTCGATCCGGGTATAGGGGGTTGCAGACAGCGACGGGCCCAGCAGAAGAAGTCCGTGGACATTGTCGCGGTGAGCGATGAGGGCGATGAGTTCAATCCCTGCCTGGTGCAGGGAACGTGCGCACGAATCCGGAGGGCTGGCGGTCAGGTCAGCGATCTGAGCGAGCGACCGTGCACCGAGAAACTCCGAAGCCATCTGCACCAACGCGACCCGTGCTGGCGGGTTCTCTCCGAAAGGATATGCGGGCTCCCAATCGCGACCTGCCCCAAGGAAGACGCATCCACCGGACGGCGCGAGGGCTTCGCGTAGCGTATCGCCGAGCAGCCGGGCTACCGCATGGTTTCCTTGCAGTTCGTCGATTCGCCTGCCGTAGTCGGTGCCCAGGCTTCGGAGCAGCTCGAGGCGGGGGAGCAGCTTTCCTTCCACCCAACCGAGAAGCCGGCTCCGAGCCAGCTCGAGGCCACCAATGCAAACCAAAGCGACCCCAAACAGGAGGACCGGATCCCGGAGCGGATGATGGCTGCCGATGAGCACGAACCAGGTCTCGAACACCAGCGTGATCAGACCCGCGGCAGCTGCGTAGTATACGCACCGGGCTATCCAGGCCCGCGCGTCGTCACGCAGGTTCAAGAGGTTGTATCGGCTGATGGAGAAGGCAATCGGTAGAGGGATCAGCACGATGGAGGCGCCCAAATAGATCGCCAAGGTGGCCGGAGGATCGCTGCCGAAGCGCGCGAGCACAGGGGTGGGCAGAATCGGGAGAAGCAGCGCTCCATAGAGGAGCACGCGGGCGCGCGTACGTTCGAGCGGGGAATCCGATTCCCGCACGGCAAAGAAGCACGACAGCAGGAGTACCGCCCAGGCTCCGAGCGAAAGAGCCAGCAGCAGGTACACCACCGTGGGCCAAAGGAGCGGATCTCGCTCCATGGCGGCAAACGCGGCCACTCCAAGGATCGCACTGAGACCGTAGGGGACGAAGACGACAGCAGGTGCGTCGATCATCACCTTCCGTTCCCGAGGAAACGCGAAACTGAGATGGCTCAGGATCGCGGGCGCCATCACGGCGGCCAGCAATGCGAGTCGATTTAGCCATAGCGACCCCCGCCCTGCGATCAGCATCACGACGATCACGGAGAGGGCCGAGTAGAGAAAGGCGAACGGAAGGGCAGCAGGCGATCGTGATCGGACAAGTAACAGCATTGGCAGACACAGGAGACCGACCGCAACCAGCGTCGCGGAGAGCAGGCGCAACAGCCTTGCTTCCCACGAGAGCGCTGCGATCGGGATATCCTGCCAAGTTGCCTGACCTTCGCGAATCACGGAAACCCGAAGACTTGACCCCGAACGAGCCACGGCCGCCTGAAGATCCTCTAGTCCAGCGATGGCAATTGGATAGGGCCCCCCGACTTCTGCCACCTCGATTCTCTCATGAGGCCGAAGCGGGCAAAGATCCGCAGCCCCAGGAAAGAGCGCCACCCGAATGTTTGGGAGCACCCAACAGCCGAGCTCCTTGTCACTCGTGACCTGCATAAGGCTGAGCGCAGCCAATAGGACAGCCAAGCCGGGCGGCAGGACCGCGCACGTTATCAACATCTTCCTTCGCGATAACGCGGGCTTTATTCCCACACGCGACTCTGTCTGCCGACCGAGGAGTGCATCTCCTTCGAAGCGACGCAAATCAAGGCTGGCAAAACAAAGATGTCCGCTCCAAGAGCTCCTAGTATCGAAAGTGAAACAAGGACTCCAAAGCTTGAGACCGTTTGCCAAGCAGATGCGACCAGCGTCAAGAAGCCGAGCGATAGTGCCAATGAGGTCGTGATCACTGCCGGGCCAACATGCATGACCGCGGCTCTTATCGCACCAGTTGGCTCAAGGCCGCTGCCTCGATGCCGCTTGTACTGGGTCAGAAGATGAATGCTGTCATCCACCGCAATTCCAAGCAAGACAGCTGCGATCATGGCACGACCGACGTCTAGACTCATCCCCACCCATCCCATCGCACCGAGCGTGACGACCACCGGAATCACCGTTGGTATCATTGCAGCCACGGCCAATACGACAGAGCGCAGGAAGACAGCAACTAGTACGGTTACAAGCGCAAGCGCAGCCGGGAAGCTTCTCAGCTGAGTGGTCTGAAGGTCTCGGGTCCAGTCATGATTAATTACCAGAGCACCCGTAAGAGAAACTGACCAGTCGTCTGGGAGCTGGTTCTGAAGAAGCTTTCGCACCTCTCTCAAGACTCGGGTCCGTTCCGCATTGGGGAGCTCCGGCGCCTCCACTGAGACCCGGAATCTCGATCTGTCGAAGCTGATCCACCGATCCACCCATCCGCTGTCTTCAAGGGAGATAAGGTCGATCAGTTCACTGTTCGCAGCTTCCGTCTCCGCAGGTCGTTCGAACTGAGGATCGTTTCCGTGCAGCAACCGATTGAGACGGCCTAGAAGATCAAGGATACTGGTCGAAGCTCCCAGCCCCTCGATCGTCTGCAACTCCTCTGAGAGGCGCTTGACTCGGGCCAGCGTTTCTGGCGATTCAAGTCGCACCTCCTCGGGCAACTGGATCTCAACCTCAAGGCTGGCGGACGGTCGAACGCGCCTCTCCAAGAAGCGAATTGATCTTACCGTGGCGCTGCGTTCGCCAATGAGTTCGTACCAGTAGGTGTCTACGCGTAGGTAGACAAGCCATCCGACTGCACAGAAGATGGAAACTGCGCATGTGAAGATTAGGATGGTGCCCGGCCGACGCGTCGATACTGCCGTGACAGCTGAGAGCGCTCCGTTCCATGAGGTAGGCGCTGGGCTCGACGTTTGACGAGAAGAAGGGCAACAGCGGAACAACAGCAAGGGCAACAGAGAGAAGGTGAGAATGAGGCAGGCGATCACACCAAACGCCGCGATGATGCCAAAACGGAAGAACGTAGCCAACGAACTGGTGCAGAATGACAGAAGTGCTCCAGCAGTCGTGACGGACGTGACTAGGCACGGCCCTGCTACGTCCTTTGCCGCATTGCGTAGTGCTGGGATCGGGTTCTCTGCCGGTCCGCTCGATAGCTCTATGGACCAACGAGACAGTAGGTGGATGGCGTCGCAAGTTCCGATAGCGAGAACTAGTGCCGGAAGAATCTCCAAAATTGCGTCGCGCGGCCACCCTAGCCAGCCGAGAAGACCGAACGTCCAAAGCAAAGCGATGCCCACGCTGATCATCGCAAATAGGGTGTTACGCCATGATCGCGACAGCGAAAAGAGTACGAAGGCGATGGTCAGGATTGTGAAAGGAATGAGCGCCGCCATGCTTGTTGTAAGTTCGGCGCCCGCGATTACAGAGGAAACTGAGTTGCCAACTAAGTGGAACTCGAAGCCTCGTTGCTTGTAGGGCTCTAGGGCTTGCTGGATTGCTCGCAGGATGTGGACATCAGTGGCGTTCCTAGTGTCTGAAGTCTGGACCAGGATCACGCCAATTTGGCCGTCTGGGGAGATGAAAGTGCGGACCCACAGCGGATCAGCAAGGGCGTGGGTCTTGAGGTCAGCCGCGTCAGCAACGGGTTTGTCCGCTTCGACAAGCCGACGGATCGAGAAACCACCGGGAGTTGGGACGAGAAGTGGAGCATTAGATGGCCCCACGACGCTCCTGATGCCGTCGATCGGAGTAAGAACTTGAGTGATAGCATGGGCCATTCCAAGCGATGTCTGATCAAAGATGGTCTCGCAGGGCAGGCGGGGGCCGCACGTCCACGCGAGCTGAATAGGTAGTCCGCCTCCAAAGCGGCTGATGGTTGTCTCGAGCGTTTGGATTGAGGGATGCGCATCGCCAAGGAGCACGCGATACCCAAACTCGGTGTGAACCCGGGGGAGGCCAGCACCGAGGCCGATGGTTATCGCTAGGAGGGCTAGTGCGGTGGTCTTAGGGAAGCGTAGGGAGAGCTCAGTCAGGTGATGCAATGGGGTGCGCTCGCTGGAAGCTACGCGTCGCTGTTCAGGCGGATTCCGTGTTTGGCAATCAGCCGATAGATGGCAGTCCGACTCCGTCCGAGTCGTTCGGCAGCCTGGGCCACATTGCCGCCGGTCTCGCGAATCGCGCGGAGCAGTGCGGCCCGTTCCTGGGCTTGGTGGAGCGCGCGAATCGATGCCACGGTCTCGTCGAACTCGGTCAAGACATCCTTCACTGCGCGCTTCGGGATCTCGCGACCGCGCGTGAAGGCAATGGCTCGTTCGAGGACCTTCGCAAGTTGTTTGACCCCTCCCGGCCAGGCCTGCGTTTGGAGTAGTTTCACTGCTGCCGCGGAGAGGCGAACGCCGCCGCGCCCGAGCGAGCTCGCCAACCGGTTGACGAGCGCTTCCGCCAGCAGCGGAACGTCTTCCATGCGTTGGCGAAGGGGAGGCAGCACGATTTCGAAGCGACGGAGTTCCGCGGCGAGCGCGCGGGAGAACCGGCCGCTCTCCACCAGCACGGCGAGTGGCTCTGAGGCGGAAGCCAGAAGCCGCGCGTAAGGCCTGAAGTCGCGCTCGGCTGCGTCACGGAGGCGCTCAGCCCAGAAGAGCTGAGCTTTCTCCGAGAGCCGGTCTGTTTGGTCCAGGTAGACGACCCCTCGCTCGGGTAGCGGGTCTCCAGGTGCGAAGAAAGGCGCGTCGATGCGCCGGAAGGGGCCGCCCGCGGTCGAGCCGAGGTCGTGGAGCGCGCGGGCCACGGTGTCGTGTCCGGTGCCGGGCTCGCCGAGGATCAAGACCGGAGTGCGCAGGGGGGCGAGGCCGGCGATGCGACTCCGGAGGCGCACGAGAGCGGCGCTCGCGCCGACCAACCTTTCTTCCAAGGCCGCGGGGGTCGCCGGGCCGCGGCGAGCGGCCAGCGTATCACGCACGCGCGCGACGAGCTTGTCCACGTCGACGCTGGTGGAGGAGACGAAGTCGTCCGCGCCGGACTTGAGCGCCGCAACCGCGGTCTCGACGGAGCCATGGGCGCTGAACAGGATCACGGGTACCTCGGAACGCTCGCGGATGCGTCCGAGGAGCTCGATCCCATCACTGCGCGGCATCACCATGTCCGTGATCACGAGGTCCGGGCGGTGGTGGCAGAAGCGCTCCCAGGCCTCGCGGCCGTTGCCAGCGACGATCACGTCGAAGCCTGCGTCCTCGAGCTCGGTGGCGAGGACGCGTCGTGCCAACACCTGATCGTCGACGACGAGGATGGTTCCAGGCATCGCGTGGCACCCCGGCGGCTCCCCCGGGGCGCAGGGGCCGCCTGGCCGTTGTCCTGATCCCGATCCTACCAGCATCGCGCGGGCCGGGGTTCTTGCGCGTGCCCTGCCTGTCGGCGCGAAGCGCGTCCGGGTGTGTGCGCTTGTGTCTCCGGCGGCGGGAGCCACGCCCGTGCGGGCCTGGCGCCCGCGCGACGACGCGGTGCGTCGTCTCAGGCCTCCGCCGCGTAGAGGCGCCAGGCGCCCGGGATGCCCTTGAGCTCGTGGGTGCCGCGCTCCGCGAAGCGCAGGCCCGAGCCGTGCACGAGGTCGCGCACGGTGCTCGAGACCCACACCTCGCCGGCCTTGGCCAGGGCCGCCACGCGCGCGCCCGTGTGGACGGCGATCCCGCTCACCTTCTCGCCGAGCCGCTCGCACTCGCCCGTGTGGAGGCCCGTGCGGAGCTCGAGGCCGAGCGGGCGCACCGCGTCGCCCAGGGCCAGGGCGCAGCGCACCGCCCGCGCCGGGCCGTCGAAGGTGGCGAAGAGGCCGTCGCCGGCGCTGTCCACCTCGTGGCCGCGGAAGCGCGCGATCTCGCGCCGGGCCGCCTCGTGGAAGCGCGCCAGCAAGTCGCGCCACGGGCGGTCGCCCAGGGCCGCGGCCCGCTCCGTGGAGCCCACGATGTCCGTGAAGAGCACCGTGGCCAGGATGCGGTCCGCCTCGGGCGCCGGCCGCGCCCCGGTCAGGAACTCCTGCGTCTCGTCGGCGAGCGCGTCCACGTCGCCCACCCAGGCCAGGTGGTCGGCGCCCGGGAGCTCCACGAGCCGGGCGCCGGGGATGTGCTCCGCCAGGTAGCGGCCCAGGTGGACGTCGATCATGCGGTCGCCGGTGCGGTGCAGGACGAGCGTCGGCACGCGGATCGAGGCGAGGACGGGGCGGACGTCGATCTCCATGTTCATGCGGTAGAGGGCGGTGGCGGCGCCCGGGCTCGCGCCCATGCGCAGGAAGCGCGCCCAGCGGCTGCGTGCGTCCGGGTCGTCGGCCACGCTCGGCGCCATCAGGTGGAGGCCGATGGGGCGCCCCCAGGTCTCCGCGAAGGCGCGCAGCGCCCGCTCGTGCTGCTCGCGCGGCAGGGCCCAGGGGTCGTCGGGGCCCTGGATCCAGTGGGCGTAGCTCCCGTAGACGACCAGGGCCTCGGTGCGCTCCGGGTAGGTGGCGGCGAAGAGCAGGCTCATGGGGCCGCCCTCGGAGATGCCGAACAGGGTGGCGCGCTCGGAGTGCGCGGCGTCCATCACCGCGCGCAGGTCGTCCATGCGCTGCTCGAGGGTCGGGAGCTCGCCCTCGCTGACGCGGTCCGAGAGGCCGGTCCCGCGCTTGTCGAAGACGAGCAGGCGCCGGAAGGAGGCCAGGCGGCTCACCAGGCGCGTGAAGCCCGGGTCCTCCCAGATGAGCTCCAGGTGCGAGATCCAGCCCGGCACGAAGACCAGGTCGCGGGAGCCGTCGCCCACCACCTGGTAGGCGATGTTCACGCCACCGCTGCGGGCGTACTGGGTGCGCGGGGGCTTGCCCGGGCCCGGCGGGGCGCCAGCGCTCACGGCGCCTCCTCCAGGGGCGGGAGGGTCGCGGCGTGCTCCTCCCAGTGGGCACCATCGAAGGGCACGACGTGCAGGGACGCCACGCTGCCCGGGTCGAGGCAGCGCGCCGAGACGCTGATGCCGTCCGGGTGGGAGCGCGGCACGTAGAACGACTTGATGCCGCACACCCGGCAGAAGAGGTGCTGCGCGGTGCCGGTGTGGAAGCTGTAGGTGGTGAGCGCGTCCTCGCCCGAGAGGAGCTCGAAGCGCGCGCGCGGCACGATCACGTGCAGGAAGCCCCCGAGCCGGGCGCACATGGAGCAGTTGCAGTCCACGGCCTCGAGGTCGGCGGGCGCCTGCACGGCGAAGCGGACGCGTCCGCAGTGGCAGCCGCCCGTGTGTCGGACCCACGCGGGCATGCCTCGCAGGCCAGTATACCCGCAGGGGTGCGGGGACCGTGGCGGCGTCCCTGCGGGCGGGAGAAGTCAATCAGTCCGGAACGTCCCCGGCGATCTTCACCGGGAAGTCGGGGGGCAGGGGGGCGTCGAGGGCGAGGGCATTGACGACGGCGGTCTCGCGCGGGCTCCAGGCGTTGCCCGAGCGCGCCGAGAGGGCCTCCAGGGTCTCGCCGCTTCGGGCCCGCACCACGCGCAGGCGACGCACCGGCACCTTCGCCAGCTGGCTCGGCTGGAGCGGACGGAAGCTCTTCACCACGGCGTCGAAGGCCTGGCGGAAGCGCGGGAAGCCGCCCGAGGGCGAGGCGCTCTCGATGCGGTAGACGTGGCCCTGCCAGGCGATCCACACCGCGTGGACCAGGGTGTGGCGGTCCTCCCAGTGGGACTCGGCCCGGACCCGCCAGGCCGCAAGCCCGCGCAGCCGCAGGGGCTCCGACTCGAAGATCGTCCACGTGCGCCCGAAGACCGCCAGGAACACCCGCGCCGCTGCCTCGGGATCCTCGCCCCGCCCCTGGAGCCGCAGGGTGATGGCCGCGTCGCCGCGCGGCGCGCTGGCGGTGATGGCCTCGGCGGCATTGTGCAGCGCCCAGCCGTCGGGGAAGCGGATCGCGAAGGCCAGCTCCGGGTGCAGGAAGAGATTCCCGCGCCACAGACCCTGGGCCGGGTTGTCCCCCACCAGGAGCCCGTCGACCCGGGCCAGGTAGGCCGCGCGCTTCGGGAGCTCGGCGGGGTCGGGCGCGCCCAGGGAGAGCCCGGCTCGCAGCGATGCCTCGGCCGCCCGGCGCGTGGGCGGCGGGTGGGTGTCGAAGTAGGCCTGGCGGCGCATCACTCCCGTGCGCAGCCGCTCGCTCGCGTCCAGCGAGCGCAGGAACGTGGCCATGGCGGCCGGATCCGCGCCCGCCAGACGCGCGAGCTCCTGCCCGCGGCGGTCGGCGTCGTGCTCCTGGTTGCGGCTGTAGGCGGCGACCTCGCCGGGGGAGTGGAGCAGGAGCGCGCCCAGCACGCCGCCGAGCCCACCGGACTGGCCTTCGAGCACGCGCGCCCGGTGGTGGTCTGCCTCCACGTGCGCCAGCTCGTGGCCGAGCACGTTCACCAGCTCGTCCTCCGTGTTGACGAGCGCCAGGAGCCCGCGCGAGACGTAGACGGTGCCGTCTGCGAAGGCGAAGGCATTGGGCACGGGGGTGTCGGCGATGCGGAAGCGGGCCGTGACGCCGCGCAGCGGCACGTGCCGCGTGAGGCGCGCGCCGAGCTCGGCGAGCCAGGCCTCCAGGGCCGCGTGGTGGGTGCGCCCGAAGCGGCGCTCCACGCGGTCCGGCGGGGCGGGTCGCGCCCCGGCCGTCGTCGGCACCGCCTCGGGCGGGACGGGGGGAGACGCGGGGGGCCCGACCCGCGCCGCGTCGGGCGCCGGGCCGGTGCATCCCGCCAGGACGAGCCCGAGGGCGAGCGCGCACTGCCGGTGCCGCGCTCCTCGGCTTCGGTCCCGCACCCCCTCAGCGTCGCACGATCAGGATCTCGACGCGACCCGAGGGGCCGATCCAGGAGCTGGCAATCCAGCTGGTGAGGCTCACCACGAGCGTGCCGAGCAGCGCGGGGCCGAAGCCCGCCAGGCGGAAGCCGTCCAGCAGCGCCGCCACCAGGCCGAGCATGGCGGCGTTCACCACCAGCAGGAAGAGGCCCAGCGTCACGATCGTGAAGGGGAGCGTCAGCAGCACGATCACCGGACGCACCACGGCGTTCACGACGCCGAGCAGGAGCGCCGCCAGCACCAGCGTCCCCACGCCGGTGATGTGGACCCCCGGCACGATCGCCGCCGCGAGCCACAGCCCGAGGGCGCTGATGCCGAGCCGGATCAGGAAGCCGGGCATCGCCGCTCCCGCCTGCTTCTATCGGCGCCCGGTGCTCGCCCGCCGCCGCCCCAGGAGCCCGAGGCCCAGCAGCCCGCCCGCCGCGAGCAGGGCCGTGGCAGGCTCCGGCGTCGTCAGGAGCGGGGCCGTGCCCGGGGGCGGCGGAGGCGGTGGGCTCCCGTCGCCGAGGCTGCAGAACTGGGGAGTCCGGAACGAGCAGCTGCCGCCGTGGTCTGCGAGCTCCAGGTCGAAGTGGTCGAGCAGCCGCTGGAGCCGCTTCCAGTGCAGCTCGTCCAGGAGCTCCCGGAGCCTGGCGAAGGGGTGCTCGTCGTTCACCAGCCGCTCCAGGAGCTTTGCGACGCCGCGCGGCAGGCAGCCCCGCCTACCCGAGGCGCAGCAGCTCAGCTCCTCCAGGTCGATCGTCGCGCGGTCGGGCCCCCGGTCGAAGCCGCGCAGCGGCAGCGCGGAGGCCGCAGTGGGCGCGAGCAGCAAGAAGCCCAGGGCGAGCGCAGCAATCCCGTTCCGGACCATGACCCCTCCGGTCCCTTCCCCGTAGGAGGAAGTGGACGCGCAGGGGCGCAGGTGGCAGGGCCGGGGTTGGCTAGGCGGCGAGCAGGTTCCGGGCCAACACCTTGAGCTCCAGGATCGGCTTCACACCCTCGAAGATCGGCAGCACCAGGGCGTCCACCACGTAGCGGCTGATCGGGTACTCCTCGGCGTAGCCCCAGCCGCCGTGCAGGATCTGGCCGTCCTGGGTGACCTCCACCGCCACGTCGCAGGCGAGCAGCTTGGCCTCGGCCGCCAGCGGGGCCGCCTTGCGCTCGTCCTCGTCGAAGGCGACGGCCGCGGCGTAGGTGATGGCGCGCGCCGCCGCCAGGCGCGTCGCCATGCGGCCGAGCACGTACTGGGTGAGCTGGAACTCGGAGATCGGCTTCTCGAACTGGACGCGGTCCACCACGTACTCGGCGGTCTTCTCGAGCGCGGCCTGGGCGAGCCCGCAGGCACGCCCGCCGGTCTGGAGGCGGCCGGCCGCGAAGCCGGCCATCTGGAGGTAGAAGCCCTTGCCGAGCCCGGCCTCGCCCCCCACCAGGTTCTCGGCGGGGACGAAGTAGTTCTCCAGGTTGACCGTGAAGGAGTGCATGCCGCGGTAGCCGGGGGTGGCGTCGGCCTTGCCCACCATGCGGCCGCCGCCCTTCTGCTTCATCTCGAAGGAGTGGCCCTCGAAGGGGTCCTTGGGGACGATGAAGAGCGAGAGGCCCTTGGCCGCCTTGCTGATGTCCGGGTCGGTGCGGGCCAGCAGGGCCAGCACGTTGGCGCGTCCCGCGAAGGTGCACCAGGACTTGGGTCCGTTCACGACCCAGCCCTGCTTGCCGTCCACCTTGCCCGGCTCCGCCCGACACTTGAGGTGCGCCACGTCGCTCCCGATGTCCGGCTCCGTCACCGAGACGCCCACCATGACCTCGCCCGACGCGAGCTTCGGCAGCCAGGTCTTCTTCTGCTCCTCGCTGCCCCCCTGGAGCAGCGCCTTGGTGAGGATCTCCGGGCGCGTGATGAGCGATCCGGCACCGGCCAGGCTCGCCCGCGACAGCTCCTCGGTGGTGAGGATCATGGCGAGGTTGCCCATCTCGATGCCGCCGTACTCCTCGGGGATGGCGAGCCCGAAGTAGCCGAGCTCGCCCATCTTGCGGATGAACTCCTCGGGCACGAGCTCGTCGTTGCGGTGGATGCGCTCGGCGTGGGGCGCCACCTCGTTGTCGGCGAACTCGCGTACGCCGTCGCGCACCTGCTCGTGGGTCTCGTCCAAGGGCCAGTCGTTGCGCCCCTTGCTCTCGGCCAACGTGCGGCCGATGGCCCGCAGCACGGCTTCGTTTCCGACGCGGCGGAGATCGGCGCGGAGCTTGGCGGGAAAGGTCGCCTCGAGGGCCTCCTCGCCGATGCCGAGGTCGTCCACCGCGGGCGCCAGGCGGTTGCGCAGCCGCTCCATGAGCTCCGCCACGGAGGCGGCGGCGGTCGCCTCCAGATGGGCGTCGCCGCGACCCTCGTTGCGGGCCTCCCCGACGGCGTCGAGCAGCGCACGGGCCGCCCGCGCCTCGGTGGCGGCGTAGGCCACGCGTTCCGCCAGCACCTGGTGTTCGTCGATGCTGCGGCCCCCGTCGGTGATATCCTTGCCTCGGGCGAGTGCCTGTTCGAGGAGGGCTTCGCCGGCCGCGAGCAGCGGTCTGGCGTCGGATAGCTTCGGAAGGGTTTTTTCCTCGGGGGATCGTTTCATCGAATTCCTCTTGCAGTTCGCCCGACCAAGGGCCATCTAGAGCAGGAGAATAGCGCGCGCCCCGACGGGGTGGGCGCGAGGCGACGCATCCGAAAGGAGGGCAGCGATGCGGAAAATGCTTACGGCAACGGGACTTGCGGTCGCGCTGGCAGTGGCCGGCGCGGGGCTCGTCGCGTGCGGCGGGGGCGACGAAGGGTCCGCCGAGCGCATGGGCAAGGCCATCGACGAGGGCATGGAGGGCGCGACCGGCGCCGCCCGGAGCGCGGCCGAGCAGGCCCAGGAGTCGGCGGACCAGGCGGCCCAGGCCGCCCGTGAGGCGGCCGAGCGGGCGCGCCAGAGCGCCCAGGGCCTGGCCGAGGGCGCGGCCAAGACCGCCGAGCAGGCGGCCGAGGAGGCGCGCAAGGCCGCCGGCGACGTGGCGGCTCCGGGCCCCGGCGACGCCGTCGAGGACTACGAGTAGCGCCCGAGGCGCGGCTCGGTTCCCGAGCGGGGCTCCCTGCCGTCGGCGGGGGGCCCCGTGTGTCATGGACGCCGGTGGAGGAAGCCCAGCAGGCGCTCGACCAGCGCCGGCGCTCCGAAGACGAGCCCGAGCTTTCCCTCCGGATAGGGGATCGTGACGCAGCGTCCGCCCGCCTCGGGCACCAGCACCTGGGTCGCGGCCGCGTCCCAGGGGTTCAGGTCGAAATCCACCATCGCGTCGGCGCCGCCAGAGAGCACCTGGGTGTGCCCGAAGGCGTCGGTGTAGCCGCGGAGCATCGGCACCTCCCGGCTGAGCTGCTCGAAGGCCGCGCGCTCGCCGGCGCGGTCGAAGCAGAAGAGGTCTCCGTGGGCCACCAGCGCGCGGGTCAGGTCGGTCTGCTGGGAGACGCGCACCGGCGTGCCGTTGCGCCGGCAGCCGCCGCCTCGCCAGCCGACGTAGCGCTCCCCGAGGGTCGGGAGATCGATCAGGCCGAGCACGGGCTTGCCGTCGTGGAGCAGACCCAGGATCGTGGCGAAGAGCGGGATCCCCCGCGAGAAGGCGATGGTGCCGTCGATCGGGTCGATGACCCAGGAGCGGCCGGCCGTGGGCTCGCGCTCGCCTCCGAACTCCTCGCCGAGGATCGCGGTGTCGGGATCGCCCTCGGCGAGCACGCGTCGGATGGCCCGCTCCGCGGCGCGGTCGGCCTCGGTGACCGGGGAGCCGTCCGCCTTGCGCTCGACCTCGACGCTCCGGAAACGCGGCAGGATCTCGGCGCGCGCGCGGTCGGCGGCGGTCTCGGCGAGGCGGGCGAGTCTGGCCAGATCGAGCGCCACCGGGGAAGTATGGCACGCGGACGTTCTCGACGAATTGACTTATTCTGGTTGCGGGCGGTTGGCCGCCCCAAGGACCGCGGCGAAGAGTCAATCAGTCGAGAACGTCCCCGATGCCGACCCTGGCGCAACGACTGGGCTTCGAGCGCGACGCACGCGTGGCCGTCGTCCACGCCGACGACATCGGGATGTGCCGCGCGGCCAACGACGGCGCCTTCGAGGCCCTCGAGGGCGGGGTCGTCACCTGCGGCAGCCTGATGGTTCCGTGCCCGTGGTTCCGCGACGCCGCCGACCGGGCTGCGGCGCGTCCCGAACTGGACCTCGGCGTGCACCTCACCTTGAACTCCGAGTGGCCCCACTACCGCTGGGGGCCCGTGGCCGGCCGAGGGGCCGTCCCCTCGCTCCTCGACGACCAGGGCTACCTGCCACGCACCAGCCTCGAGACGGTGCGGCGCGCCCGACCCGAGCAGGTGGAGATCGAGCTGCGCGCCCAGATCGACCACGCCCTGGCCTCGGGCGTGGACGTGACCCACCTGGACTCCCACATGGGAACCGTCCTGTTTCCGCCCTTCACCCCCATCTATGGGCGTCTCGCCCGGGACTACCGCCTGCCGGTCTTCGCCGTGCGGCCGGACCCCGAGCAGCTCGCGGCGCGCGGGCTCCAGGCGGCGGCGCCGATCTTCGAGACGCTCTGCGACCAGCTCCAGGGCGACGGGATCCCGGTGCTCGACGGCTTCGACGACGACTCCCTCGGCTTCGCCCCGGGCGACGGGGAGGCCCATAACCGGCGGCGTCTCGCCCGGCTGCCCCGGGGCATCAGCTACCTGATCATCCACCCGGCCCGTGGCGGGGAGGAGCTCTCCACGGTGGCTCCGGAGTCCGCCCACCAGCGTGACTTCGAGCGCCGCTTCTATGGCGGCGACGCGGGCCGCCGGGCCCTCGCCGAGCAGGGCATCCAGGTGGTCGGGATGCGGGCGCTCCGCGAGCTCGTGCGCGCGGGCTAGCGTTTGCCGCCGCCTCCTCCCGCGACACGACCGGGTGGGGAATCCGGCCTAGCGGCCCGCGCCCACCAGCTCGTCGACGGGGGCCTCGGCCAGGTCGTAGCCCGCCTCTTCGGGGATGCGCACCAGCATGCCGTGCTCGCCCTTCTCGATGCGCGGCAGCACGGTCACAACCGGCTCGCGGCGGGCTGCCGCCAGGGCCTCGGCGACGCTCCCGTGCCGCGCGAGCTTCGCCAGGTTGAGGCGGGTCGGGAACATGAGGCTGCGATGGCCGGCGGCGGCCTCCGAGAGGGCGGTGCGCGGCGGCATCCAGCGCGACCCGACCGTCTCGGCGCCGTCGTGGTGCGCGGCCTGCTGCACCGGCGCCGGGGCCAGGAAGAAGTGGGTGTCGAAACGGCGCGGCAGGAACTCGGGCGTGATCCAGTGGGCGAAGGGGACCAGGAGATCGCAGGCGAGCTGGAGCTTCTCGCGGACCACGAGCTCCTTCAGGGCCACGCGGCCGGCCCGACGCGCCTCGCGCTCGGAACGCGCCAGGGAAAGGGCCCGCTCGGCAGGAAGCAGGTTCCGCTGCCCGGCCGGCCGCGCCAGCAGGATTCCGCTCTCCTCGAAGACCTCGCGTACGGCGGCCACGCGCAGTGCCGCCTCTTCCGCATCCACGTCCGCGAGACCGGCGGCCCCGGCTCGCAGCGTCGCATCCGCGTCGCCGGGATCGACCTTCCCGCCCGGGAACGCCGTGGCCCCGCCAGCGAAGCGGATGCCGCGGTGTCGCTCCACCAGGAAGACCTCGAGGCCCGCGGCGGCGTCGCGCACCAGGAGCACCGTTGCGGCGGGGACGGCGCGGGCGGGACGGCGCTCGGCCATGGCGGGGCTCTCCCTCGGGCGACTGCGTCGAGCGTACCGTGTCCGCCGCCAGCGTGCTGCGCGGAGCGCGCGGCTTGACCCGGATCCCGGGCGACGTCCCGCTCTACGTGGAGGTGCAGGGCGCGGGACCCGCGGTCGTGCTCCTGCACGGCTTCGGCGGAAGCGCCCGGAACTTCCGCCCCCAGGCTCGCGGCCTGCGGGATCGCGCGCGCGTGGCCCTCGTGGACCTGCGCGGGCACGCGCGAAGCGGCGCTCCCGACGACCCTGCCGCCTACACCGCCGAGGCCTTCGTCGGCGACGTGACGCGCGTCCTCGACCATCTCGAGGTCGAGCGCGCCGTGGTGGGGGGACTCTCCATGGGAGCGGGAATCGCGCTTCGCTTCGCGGTCGCCCACCCGGAGCGCGTGCGGGGCCTCGTCGTGGCCGCTCCGCCGCCCGGGGCCAGCGAGCGGGGGCAGTCGCGTTGGGCGCGCGAGTTCGCCGCCGCCATCGAGGGCGAGGGGCTCGACGCGGCGGGGGAGCGCTTCGCCTGGGGCGCGCGCTCCGGCTTCGACCGCCAGGCCGCGAAGCTGATCCGCATGGGCTTCCTCGAGCATCCGCCCCATGGCCTCGCCCATGCGCTCCGCGAGCTCCTGGCCGTGCAGCCCTCCGTCGTGGAGCACGCCCCGGCCCTGCGGGCCCAGCGCCTTGCGGTCCTGATCGTGGTCGGCGGCGAGGACGCCATCTCGCGCGGACCTGCGCAAGCGCTGGCGGCGGCGCTGCCGGAGGCGCGCCAGGTCGTGGTGCCCGGCGCGGGCCACGTGGTGAACCTGGCCGCCCCGGAGCCGTTCAATGCAGCGCTCGGCGGCTTCCTGGCGCAGCTCGCCGACGACGCGCCGGCGTGAGCGCTGGCAGGGGCCTGCCCCTCTCCTACGCTTCGTCGCCGCCGGGCTCGGCCTCGGCGGCGAGTGGTGCCGTCTGGGTCGGGACCCGCTCCAGGACCTCCACCGCATGGGGCGCCCGCACGAAGCTGAGCACGCCGGCGGCGGTGAGCAGCATGCCGGCGGCCTGCCGCAAGCTGGGCACCTCGCCCACGATCAGGAAGCTCGCACCGAGAGACAGCAGCGGGATCGACGGCACCACGATGGCCGTGGCGCGGGAGAGGTCCATGCGCGCGAGGGTCTGGTACCAGAGCATCGTGCCCAGGTAGAAGAGCACGACGCCCTGGAACGCCAGCACGGGCAGCTGCGCGGCGGCAGATCCGGCGTCGGGGAGGATCGCTGTACCTCCCCACGCCGCGGCAGCGAGGGTCAGGATCAGGGCGCCGTAGACGTAACGGGCCCCGGTCAGGACCTCCGGCGACAACCCGGGCAAGCGACGCAGCACCAGCAGATGGGAGAGCTGCCAGCAGAGCGGCGTGGCGAGCAGCATCGCGATGCCCCAGGGGTCGCCCAGGGGGCCGAACCCGACCGCCAGGGCGATCCCGGCGAGCAGCACCGCCGCCGAGGCCACGCGCCGGACCGTGAGCCGGTGGCCCAGCACCAGCCAGGCGAGGGCGAGAGAGTAGGCGGGCTCGATCTGGAGACAGACGACGGCCTCGATGGCCGTGGTGCGTCGGGTGCCCACGAAGAAGAGCAGGTAGGGGAGTGCAGTGCCGAGCGCCCCGAGCAGGATCAGCAGACCGGCCGTCTCGCGACGGATCAGCGCGGCGAGGTCGCGTCGTACGGCCAGCACCACCGTGGCGGCGGCGCCCCCGAAGACGGCGGTGGCGGACACCACGAAGAGCGGCGCGGCGTGCTCCGTGGTGAGCTTCGCGACCGCCGGAACGAATGCGCCGTTCGCGGCGCACAGCGCCGCGAAGAGGAGTCCGACCCGCTCGGGGGATCCGGTGACCAAGCTGGGCGGAGGATGACGGGGAGGCGGCGCGGCGCAAAGCCCCGAGAACGGAGCTTCGCGCCGCGGTGGCGGGGGAGCTCCGGCCGAGGGCTTCCGGACGGGCCCGGGATGCCCCATCCTTGACGCGCCACGGTCGCACGCAGGGGGAGATCGCGTTGTTCCGCTGGACCCTGCTTCTCGTCACCGCGGGCGGACTCGCCGCCTGCACCATGACGCCCCAGGAGATCGAGAAGATCCAGGTGGAGAACGAGCTGCTGCGTCGGGAGATCCAGGTGATGCGCGAGAACTGCGAGCGCTACCGCGACCTGGAGCTCCACCTGGACGATCGCCAGGGCGAAGCGCGCTGAGCGGTGCTCACGGGGCGGCGGGCCTCAGGGGGCCGGGGGCGTACGCTCGTCGGGTTCCTCGGCCGCCTCCTCGTCGAAGGGAACCGCCTCCCGCTCGGAGGGCTGCACGAGCTCGTCCTGCCGCGGGGTCTCCTGCCCGCAGCCCACGAGGGTCCCGGTAGCCAGCAGGGTGACGGCCAGCCAGGCGCCGGTTCTCCGCTTCATGGTCTTCACCTCCGGGACCAACCATGCACCGGACCGGGCTCCCCGGCAAGCGGCGGGGCCGGCCTACCCGGCCGCCGGGGCGCGGGCCGCGTCGTTCAAGGACCAGTCGTAGTCGAAGTGGCGCAGGCGCAGGTCGGGGTGCTCCACGACCCAGGCCCGCGCGGGCTCCGGCAGATGGGGCGTCACGAAGGCGATCACCCCGCCAGCGCTCTCGAAGTCCTCTTCGAACCACTTGAAGATCCGGCTCAGCCACAAGACCCCGGCCTCGCGATCCAGACGTGCGCCCTTGCGGGGGTCGGCGAGCCAGCGTCGCAAGGCGTCGTCCAGCTGGGCGTCGAGCCGCTCGGCCCGAAACGGCTCCCGGCGCAGGGAAGGGCAGGAGGTGGCGGCGCAGACGATGGCCGCGTGGATGCGGGGCTCGCCCAGGGGACGCAGGATCTGGTGCTCGATCTCGTCGAGGCTGCGCGTCGAGCCGCCCACCACGCCGGCGGGCCGCTTCCAGACCGGCCGCAGCAGCGAGCCGATCGAACGGATGCTCTCCACCGGGTAGTGCTTGCGCACCATGTCGATGGCCAGGACGTTGTAGGCGTTGATCCAGAGCGCGAGCCGCTCGTCGCGGCCGGAGAGCGCGGCGAGGTCGGCCCGGGCGAGGCTCTCGAGGACCCGCGGCCAGTCGGCGTCCTGGCGGAGGCTGCGGTAGTCCACGCGGACGCCGGCCGGGTCGGTCACCGCCAGGGTGTGGCGCTCGAGGAGCTTCCCGTAGAGCGTCACGTCGAAAGCTCCCGCCCGCACCGGCCCGGTCGTCGCCACGGCCACCAGAAGCCCGAGCAGCAGGCGGGGACGTTGCTGACCCATTGGCTCCTTGTTCCGTGTCCGGCCACGACGATTCTCGATGAGGCAATCGGTCAAGAACGTCCCCCTCGCGGACCGGGGAAGAAGGCGTTGGTGGTCTCCACGTAGCGACGGTAGCCGGGGCGCCGCTCCGCGATGTCCTTCTCGAGCAGCGTGACTCCCGAGACCCGCAGCAGGAGGAAGCTCATCAGCAGGGGCCCCGGCAGGCTCCACCAGCCGCCCGCACCCAGGGCCAGCAGGAAGAATCCCCACCACACGCAGAAGTCTCCGAAGTAGTTGGGATGACGCGTGTAGCCCCACAGCCCCCGGTCCATCACGCGGCCGGCATGGGCCGGATCCGCCTTGAAGCGTGCGAGCTGGAAGTCGCCCAGGGTCTCGAAGCAGAAGCCCACCCCCCAGAGCGCGACGCCGAGCCCATCCAGCACGCCGACGGGCGCGCGCCCGTCCACGGCGGCGAGCAGCGGCAACGAGATGATCCAGGCCAGGAGCGCCTGGAAGCCGAAGACCGTGGCGAGGCTCGTGACCGCGAAGCGCGGCCCCTGCCGACGACGCATGGCCGCGTACCGACGGTCCTCGGGCTCGCCCCAGCCCCGCCAGACGAGGTAGCCCGAGAGGCGCAGGGCCCAGATCGCCACCAGGGCGAGGATCAGGCCCGTGCGGGCACCCGCAGGGGCGGGCGTCGCGCTCCGATAGATCCCCGCGGCCACCAGGAACAGCAGCGGCCAGACGGGATCCACGATGCTCACGTCGCGCTTCACCAGGCTCACGAGCCAGGTGGCGAGCATCACGATGGCGAGGGCGCCGAGCCCCCAGAGCCAGGCTTCCCCGGAGAACATGCCAGGCCGCTCCCGATGCGGCACGGTAGCAGCGGTGCGCCCGGCGGTTGGCTGCGTAACCCGCCGGCCGCTGCGGCATCGGACAGCGATGCGAGGAGGTGACGCCTTGCCCGAGTCCCTGGAGCGCGGACACGCCGTGCAGCAGCCCCGCCCGACCTCGGGCCTGACCTTCCGCCGGGTCGCGCTGGCCCTGGTCGTGCTCCTGGCGCTCGTCGCCCTGGGGCGCATGCTCGGCGGGGAGATCCCGCGCTTCGCCGCCTGGGTGGACGGCCTCGGCTTCTGGGGTCCGCTGGTGTTCGTGTTCGGCTACGCCGTCGCCGTGGTCGCCTTCGCTCCGGGCTCCCTGCTCACCCTGGCCGCGGGAGCGATCTTCGGCCTGCTGGAGGGCACCCTGTACGTCTTCGTGGCGGCAACGCTCGGGGCCAGCGCCGCCTTCCTGGTTGCGCGCCACGCAGCGCGGCGCCTGGTGGAACGCCGCCTGGCGGGCAATCCTCGCTTCGACGCCATCGACCGGGCGGTGGGGCGGGAGGGCCGCAAGATCGTGCTGCTGCTGCGCCTCTCGCCGGTATTCCCCTTCAACCTGCTCAACTACGCCCTCGGCCTGACGAACGTCCGCTTCGTGGACTACTTCGTGGCCTCCGTGGGCATGCTGCCCGGGACGCTCCTCTACGTGTACTACGGCAAGCTCGCCGGGGACGTGGCCTCGCTGGCCGGCGGGGCTTCCGTCCAGAGGGGAGCGCCCTACTGGGCCGTGCTCGTGCTGGGCCTGGTGGCGACCCTGGTGGTGACCACCATCGTGACGCGCATCGCCCGGCGCGCACTGCGCGAGGCGACCGACCCCGCGCCTCCCGGGCGACGAGGAGGCTTTGCATGACGACCGTTCGTGTGCCGCCCGAGGACGAGTACAACGCGACCCTGGTGGCCAACGTCCACCCGCCCGACTGGCGCAACCCGGAGCCCGCGGGCCGCTACAACCTGGTGGTGCTGGGCGCCGGCACCGCTGGCCTCGTGACGGCGGCCGTGTCCGCGAGCCTCGGAGCGAGGGTCGCGCTGGTTGAGCGCCATCTCCTGGGGGGCGACTGCCTGAACGTGGGCTGCGTCCCCTCCAAGGCCGTGATCCGCTCGGGACGACGCGTTGCCGAGGCGCGCGCGGCGGAGGAGCTGGGCCTCGCACCGCCCTCCGACGCGGAGCCGGACTTCGCCGCCGCCATGCGCCGCATGCGGCGCGTGCGGGCCCAGATCAGCCACGAGGACGCCGTCGCCCGCTACGCGCGCGAGTTCGGCGTGGACGTCTACCTGGGCGAGGGCCGCTTCGTGGGTCCGGACGTGGTCCAGGTGGACGGCTGCAAGCTGCGCTTCGCCCGGGCCGTGATCGCCACCGGCGGCCGCCCCGTGGCGCCACCCATCGAAGGGCTCGAGCAGGCGGGCTACCTGACCAACGAGACGCTCTTCGAGCTCACCGAGCGGCCGCGGCGCCTGGCGGTGATCGGGGGCGGCCCCATCGGCTGCGAGATGGCCCAGGCCTTCCGGCGCCTGGGGAGCGAGGTGGTGCTCTTCGAGCAGACCGGACACATCCTCGTGCGCGAGGATCCGGACGCGGCCGCCATCGTGCAGCGGGCCTTCCTCCGCGAGGGGATCCAGCTCGTGCTGGAGAGCCGGGTGAACAAGGTCGAGCGCAAGGGCGACGAGAAGGTGGTCCACTTCGCCCGCAACGGGATGGCTGCCGAGGCGCTCCCCTTCGACGCGCTCCTGATCTCGGCCGGCCGGCGGCCCAACGTGGAGGACCTCGGCCTCGAGGCGGCGGGAGTGGCCTACGAGCCGCGCCGGGGAGTGCGCGTGGACGACCGCCTCCGCACCAGCAACCGGAACGTCTACGCCGCCGGTGACGTGTGCATGGACTGGAAGTTCACCCATGCTGCCGACGCGGCGGCGAAGATCGTGGTGCAGAATGCCCTCTTCTTCGGGCGCAAACGGCTGTCCAACCTGGTCATGCCCTGGTGCACCTACACGGAGCCGGAGATCGCCCACGTGGGTCTCTACGCCCGCGACGCCGAGGCGCGCGGGATCGAGTACCAGAGCCTGCTGATCCCGCTCTCCCAGAACAACCGGGCGGTGGCCGACGGGGCCGAGGACGGTCTCGTGAAGCTGCACCTCAAGCGGGGTACCGACCGCATCCTCGGCGGCACCGTGGTCGCCGCGCACGCGGGCGAGATGATCAGTCAGGTGACGCTCGCGATGGTGGGGAAGCTCGGTCTCTCCACGCTGCTGAACGTGATCTATCCCTACCCGACCCAGTCCGAGGCCATCAAGCGGGCGGCGGGCGAGCACGCGCGCTCGCGCCTCACGCCCGGCGTGAAGCGCCTGCTCGGCGCCTGGATGCGCTGGCGGCGCTAGCCGAGCTTGCGATGGCCGGCCCGGGCCGGGCTCGGTAGGATGCCTTCGGGCGCACGCGCGCCTGGCAACCTGAGGAGGACCCCCCCATGGGCATCCTGAGCTGGATCCTGCTCGGACTCGTCGTGGGTGCGCTGGCCAAGCTCATCATGCCCGGCAACGATCCGGGCGGGATCGTCGTCACCATCGCCATCGGGATCGCGGGCGCCCTGCTCGGCGGCTACCTGGGCGCCACGATCGGGATCGGAACCGTGACCGGCTTCGACCTGCGCAGCGTGTTCATCGCCGTGGGCGGCGCGCTCGTCCTGCTGATCGGCTACCGGCAGATCCGACGCGGCTGAGCCGCGTCCGGGGCCCTCACCCTGCGCAGCACGGACAGAGCTGGCGCAGACGGCGGAAGGGGTAGATCCCGGTGCTGTGGCCATCGCTCCAGTCGATCTGGATCGCGTAGCGTCCCACCGGCCGGATCGCGAGCGGGTGCACGTCCTCGGGCACCGCGGACGGGTCGAGGCGCTCCGCGCCCGTCCACTCGTCCACGCACTGGGCGCAGGCACAGGCCAGGCGCAGCTCGCGCACGCAGTAGATGCTCTCGTGACCGTCCGCCCAGCCGACCGCGAGCTCCCGCGGCCCCTGCTGGCGCATCCGGATCGGTGTGACGGCGTCCTCGTCCACGGGCTCCGGCGCAGCGTAGCCCGACGCTCCGGGGAGTTCGCTACGCTCCTCCGGGCAGCCCATGAAGGCGAACGCGATCGCAATCCTCGGCGGCACGGGCGACCAGGGGCTCGGCCTCGCCCTGCGCTTCGCCCAGGCGGGCCGGCCGGTGGTGATCGGCTCGCGCCGGGAGGAGCGGGCCCAGGCCGCTGCCCGGGAGGTACGCGAGGCCGTGGCCGGAGCCCACGTGGAGGGACTCCTGAACGCGGACGCGGCCGGGAAGGCGCGCCTCGTCATCCTCTCGCTGCCCTTCGAGCATACGGCGGCCACCGTCAAGGACTTGCGGGAAGTCCTGGCAGCCGGGCAGATCCTGGTCTCCATGGGGGTGCCCCTGGCCACGGCGATCGGGGACGGGGCGGTGCGCACCCTGGGCGTGTGGCAGGGATCCTGCGCGGAGCTCATCGCGAGCCTCGCGCCCCCGGGCGTGCATGTGGTGTCGGCCTTCCAGAACGTGTCGGCCCACCGGCTGCGGGACCTCGCGCACCCCGTGGAGTGCGACGTCCTGGTCTCGGGCGCGCCCGAGCCGCGCCGGGCCGTCATGGCCCTCTGCGAGCTGGTGCCGGGCCTGCGGGCCGTGAATGGCGGCTCCCTGGCCAATGCCCGCATCGTGGAGGCGCTGACGGCGCTCCTGATCGGCCTCAACGCCCGCTACAAGGTTCCCGAGGGCGCGGGCATCCGCTTCACCGGCCTGCCGCTGGCTTGACGCACCGCGTTTACGCGATGCGTAAAACCGCCTGGCACGGGCACTTGCGCGGGCCCCTCCGGGTCGGCTTGCGGCCGGCGGATTGCCTGGGGCGTCCTCCCCCCGTCGGGTGCTGGAGATACGAGGCCTTGTAGCTGTCCTTGCCGACCAGCCCAACATTTTGAGTTTTTAGGTTGACGGCAATCCGGGCCCGGCGTTATCTCGTGCATCACGGGGATGTGAACGGCCCTCCGGCGGCTTGGGGGGGTTCCAAGGCGGTCGCCGGGAGGTTGCGGGCTTGAGTCGGGAAGGAGGACCCGCTCCGGCTCGGGAGGCCCTGGGGCGTACCTGGGGCCTCCCTTCCCTCCCCAATACGACGCTGCTGCCCTCCACGCCCGGGTCTGCTCTCCCCCGACATTCTCGAATCGCTGCCGCGAGCCAACATCCAAGCCATCGGGAGGCACAGTGAGCGAGCTGGAAGGAACGTCGACCAGGGGCCAGCAGGATCGCCGTGCGCCGCGGCTGCGCGCCGTGGGCGAGAGCCGCAAGGGACGCGCGCCCCTGGGTGTCGAGATCCCCCGTCACTTCACTCGGGCCGGGCAAGACCCCTTCGCGTGCGTCGAGTGGGAGCGGCGCACCGCACGCATCGCCAACGAGCGCGGTGAGGTGGTCTTCGAGCAGACCGACGTGGAGGTGCCGAAGGGCTGGTCGCAGCTGGCCACGAACGTCGTCGTGTCCAAGTACTTCCGCGGACACGTGGGAACGCCGGAACGCGAGCACAGCGTGAAGCAGCTGGTGGGACGCGTGGTGCGCACACTGCACGAGTGGGGTGTCCGCTCCGGCTATTTCCGCAGCGCCGCGGACGGCGAGGCTTTCCGGGACGAGCTCGTCTACGTCCTGCTCCAGCAGATGGCGTGCTTCAACAGCCCGGTCTGGTTCAACCTGGGCGTACCGGACACGCCCCAGCAGGCGAGCGCGTGCTTCATCAACTCGGTGGAAGACACCATGGACTCGATCATGGAGCTGGCGAAGACCGAGGCCCTGCTCTTCAAGGGCGGGTCGGGAACGGGCTCCAACCTGTCGAGGATCCGCTCCTCGCGCGAGAACCTGTCGGGCGGCGGCGTGGCCTCGGGCCCCGTGTCCTTCATGCGCGGCTTCGATGCCTTCGCCGGCGTGATCAAGTCGGGCGGAAAGACCCGGCGCGCGGCGAAGATGGTGATCCTGAACGTCGAGCATCCGGACATTCTCGATTTCGTCCGCAGCAAGGCCGAGGAGGAGCGCAAGGCGGCCTCCCTGATCGACGCCGGCTACGACGGCGGCTTCAACGTGCCGGGCGGAGCCTACGACTCGATCTTCTTCCAGAACGCCAATCACTCGGTGCGCGTGACCGACTCGTTCATGCGGGCCGCTTTGGAGGACCGCTCCTGGGAGACGCGCGCCGTGACCACCGGCGCCGTGGTGGACACCCATCGCGCCCGCGAGCTGCTGCGCGAGATGGCCGACGCCGCCCACGGCTGCGGCGATCCGGGCATCCAGTACGACACCACCATCAACCGCTGGAATCCCTGCAAGGCGTCCGGGCGCATCAACGCGAGCAATCCGTGCTCCGAGTACATGTTCCTGGACGACACGGCCTGCAACCTGGCCAGCCTGAACCTGATGAAGTTCGTGGACGAGCAGGGACGCTTCGACGTGGAGGGATTCCGGCGCACCGTGGCCGTGGTCTTCCTCGCCCAGGAGATCATCGTCGACCACGCCGCCTACCCGACACCCCGCATCGCCCGCAACAGCCATCTGTTCCGGCCCATCGGGCTCGGCTACGCCAACCTGGGGGCGCTGCTGATGGCCTTGGGGCTGCCCTACGACAGCGCCGAAGGCCGCAATCTGTCGGCCTGCGTGACGGCGCTCATGTGCGGCCAGGCGTACCTGACCAGTGCGGAGATCGCCCGGGCCATGGGGCCCTTCCCGCGCTACCGCATGAACCGCAAGCCCTTCCTCGAGGTGGTGGGCATGCACAAGGCGGCGGCGGAGGCGGTCCCCGCCGCCGGGGTGCCCCAGGCCCTGAGACAGGCCGCTTGCGAGGTGTGGGCGTCGGCGCTCGAGACGGGTCGCCGCTTCGGCTTCAAGAACGCGCAGGCCACCGTGCTGGCGCCCACCGGCACCATCGCCTTCATGATGGACTGCGACACCACCGGCGTGGAGCCGGACATCGCCCTCGTCAAGTACAAGAAGCTGGTCGGGGGCGGTCTGCTGAAGATCGTGAACCGCACCGTACCCATGGCCCTGCGCCGGCTCGGCTACGCGGAGGCGCAGGTCGAGGAGATCGTCCGCTACGTGGACGAGTATGAGACCATCGAAGGGGCTCCCCATCTGGAGGAGGAGCACCTGGCCGTCTTCGACTGCGCCTTCCGCCCGGCAAAGGGCGAGCGCTCGATCCACTGGATGGGCCACCTGCGGATGATGGGGGCCGTGCAGCCGTTCCTGTCCGGGGCGATCAGCAAGACGGTCAACCTGCCCGAGGACGCGTCGGTCGAGGACGTCATGACCGCCTACGTGGAGGGCGCCAGGCTCGGCCTGAAGGCCCTGGCCGTCTACCGGGACGGGTGCAAGCTGTCGCAGCCGCTGAACACGGGCAAGGAGAAGCGGCCGGCCCTGCTCGAGGAGGTGCGGCCGGTGCGGCGCAAGCTGCCGGACGAGCGCCGCGCCCTCACCCACAAGTTCTCCATCGCGGGCCACGAAGGCTACCTGACGGTGGGCCAGTACGAGGACGGGAGCCCCGGCGAGATCTTCCTGCGCATGGCCAAGGAGGGGAGCACGGTCTCCGGACTGATGGACACGATCGCGACCATGACTTCGATCGCGCTCCAGTACGGGGTGCCGCTCAAGGCGCTGACCGACAAGTTCAGCCACACGCGCTTCGAGCCGGCGGGCTTCACCAACAACCGGGAGATCCCCTTCGCCAAGTCGGTGACGGACTACGTGTTCCGCTACCTGGCGAGCCGTTTCCTGACCGAGGAGACCCCGGTGCCCGACGAGCAGGAGACCCAGGCCGAGACGGCGGGACTCTTGCCGGCGCGGGAGCACGCACCGCGCCCGGCCGTGGCCGGCGGGTCCGGTGCCGATGCGCGCACGGGCTACGGCTTCGTGAACCAGGCCGACGCGCCGTCGTGCAGCGATTGCGGCGCGATCATGGTGCGCAACGGTGCCTGCTACAAGTGCCCGAACTGCGGCGGCACGAGCGGCTGCAGCTAAGCGGGCGCCGGGAGACTTCTAGGCGGCGTCTTGCAGGGGGGGTAAGGCGCCGCTGGAGCGCGGAGATTCCCCGTCCTCAGCCCACCGGGCTCTGGATGGGGGTCTCCGCGCTCTTCGTCTGGGCCGGGCTCGCCTCGTGATGGTCCAGGGACCGGGGTACGGGCTCAGTAGACCCAGCGCCCGCCTTGATAACGGAAGATCTCGGTGACGGGGGTGACCGCCGATACCGCGCAGCCCTGGCCGCGGGCCTCCGCGCAGCGGTACTGGTGCTCCCGGTAGCGCAGGATCCCCACGTAGGGAGCGACGGCATGCCCGGTCGGCCGCAGCTCGATCTCGTAGTCCGTGCCGTAGTCCCGGTAGGAGACGGCGTTGAGGGCCCGCTGCTGCTTCTCCGCAGCGCGCAGCTTGATCATCCACTGCTGCGCGAAGCTCTCGAAGGAGCTGCGGGCCTTCGTGTTCTGGGAGGCGATCGCGGCGGGAGCCTCGGCTTGGGACGGGAGCGCGGGCAGGGCAAGGACGGCGATGACCAGGGACGCTGCCAGGAGGCGGGTGACGAGCAGGCGCATGGGCCCTCCATTCTACCCGAAGGTGGCCGTGCGAGGTCTCCTCGGTCAGCCGGCCCCTGGGCTGTAGGCCTCCCCCCACACCGCGGGATCGACTGGCTGGGGCCCACCGATTGTGATTTCGATCACACGAGTTGGGCCCGGGGCCCTTGCCGGTGGCCGGCAGCCTGTCCTATCCCCCTCTTTCCGGGCCCCTGACGCCTGCCTCGAGTCCCCGCTGCCTCCCAAGGAGCCGTGGCCGATCCCCTCGCCCTGTGTTTCGTCCGCACCCTGGAGCCGGCCCTGCGCCAGGCGGCGGCGATCGCGCGGGCCCTCGAGGGCCGCGTCGCCAACCGCCCGAAGCAGGGCGAGCGGAGCCCCGCCAAGGCAGCCCTGACGCTGGCAGACACGGCGTCCCAGGAGGCGCTGCTCGTGCCGCTGCTCCAGGACTTCGCGGCGGCCTGTCTGGAGGCGGAGGAGCGCACGCCGAGCGTGGACGCCTTCACGGGGGAGGCGACCGAGCAGCAGATCGTCGTGGACCCGATCGACGGGACGCTGAGCTTCTACCTGCGGGGAGCCGGTCCGTACGCGGTGATGGCGGGTCTGGCACTGCGGGGCCGTTACGAGGCGGCGTTGGTGGCGCTGCCGCGCGAGCGCCTGTTTCTGGAGGCGGTGCGCGGCGCCGGCGCCCGGGTGGCGCGGGGCGGCGGGAGCTTCGAGCCCGCCAGCCTGCCCGGCAGCGGGCGCGAGGTGCTCGTCTCCGACAACCTGCCCGAGGCCGTGGCCGATCGGCTCCGGGGCGAGGGCTACGGGGTGCGCCCGGCGGCGGGCGGGGCGATCGCCGTGGCGCCCCTGCTTCCCGGCGTGTGTGCAGGCCTGCGCCTGGCGGGGGCCGCCGGCGCCATCAGCCGACGCGGTCGCATCGGAGTCCTGATCGCCAGCGAGGCCGGCGCGCTGGTGCGGGGGGCCGCCGGCGCCCCCTTCCCCGAGGCGATCGACGCGCCGGCCCCGGCGCTCCTGACGGCAGCCCGCCCCGAGGACCTGGACGCCCTGCAGCGCGCCCTCGACGCCCTCGCCTGAGCCCTACATCCCCGTGTAGTCGATCCCCTGGCCGCCCTCCGGCGGGGTCCAGGTGATGATCTGGTAGGGGTCGGCGATGTCGCACGTCTTGCAGTGGACGCAGTTCTCGTGGTGGATCAGCAGCTTCTTCTTCCCCGCTTGCTCGTCGTCCGGGACCATCTCGTACACGTGGGCCGGGCAGAAGTGCTCGCAGGGATTCCCGTACTCCTCGCTGCACACGTCGCGGCACAGGTCGGTGTCCGCCACCACGAGGTGCGACGGCTGGTCGACCTCGTGGGTGGCGCCGCTGTGCTGCACCAGCGTCTCGCGGTCGAAGGTGAGCTTGCGGTCGAACTCGGGGCGCGGCGGCGTCCGCTCGGCCGCTTCGAGCTGCGAGAGCTTCTTGTAGTGCGCCCAGCCCGGCTGGGTGGCGATGGGATCCAGCAGCCCGCGTCCCCGGGTGATCATGCGGAAGGGCTGGTTCAGGAAGAAGAAGAGCGCGCCCTTCTCCCACGAGCCGTGGAAGTTGCGGGCCTCCATGTGCTCCTCCCAGGCCCAGCTGCGCTGATACCGCTCGGCGTAGCCGCCCAGGGTGACGGCACTCGTGTCCTTGGCCCGCAGCGCGTCGACGATCGTCTCTGCGGCCAGCATGCCGGACTTCATGGCCATGTGGATGCCGGCGAGCCTTTCCGCGTTGCAGAAGCCCGCCGAGTCGCCCACGATCAGCGCCCCGTCCGCGTAGAGCTTGGGCTGCGCGTACAGGCCGCCCGCCGGGAGGGCGCGCGCGCCGTACTTCACCAGCTCCGCGCCCTCCAGGAGGTTCCGGATGAAGGGATGCTCCTTGAAGCGCTGCATGGACAGATGGGGATTGTTCCACGGGCTCTCGGCGTCCAACATCGTCACGTAGCCCAGGGAGATCTGGGTGTCCTGGATGTCGTACAGCCACATGCCGCTCACGGGCTTGAACCAGTTCGGCCAGCCCATGCCGTGGATCACGCGACCCGGACGGTGCTTCTTGGGATCGATCTTCCAGATCTCCTTGATGCCGGTCTCGTAGACCTGGGGGTTGGGTCCCTCGAGCCCGAACTGCTGGATCATCTGTTTGGTGAGCGTGCCGAGTACGCCTTCGCCGAGCACCGTGACCTTGGCGTAGATGTCCATTCCGGGCTGGAAGTTCGACTTCGGGTTGCCGTGCTTGTCGACGCCCATGTCGCCAATCCGTACCCCGACGACGCGGCTCCCTTCGGTCAGCAGCCTTTCGCCCGCGAAGCCCGGATAGATCTCGACACCCGCCTGCTCGCAACGCGCCGCCATCCACTGGACCACCTTGCTGATCGAGACCACCGGGTACCCACGCTTGCGGAACGCCGGCGGGGTGATGGGCGACACGAAGTGGCGCTTCTTCGTGAAGAAGTACAGGTAGTCCTTGGTGCAGAAGTGCTCGATCGGAAAGCCTTCGTCCCTCCAGCCGGGCACGAGCTCGGCGATGGCGCGCGGGTTCATGACGGCTCCCGAGAGCACGTGCTCTCCCACGGCCGCGCCCTTCTCGATCACCAGGATGGTGGGCGGCTCGATGGGCTCGCCGCCCTCGCGCTCCACGCGCTCGTTGTGGGCCTGGATCTGGCTCTGGAGATGGAGTGCCGAGGCCAGGGTCCCCGGGCCGGCGCCGACGAACAGGACGTCGACCTCGAGGCTCTCGCGTTCCACCGGCTGGGACATGGGAACCTCCTCCGGGCAGACGCCGCCCCTGTCCAAAAGTAAGCGAACCGCCCTTCGGGTCAACCGACCCGGATCCCCGGGGGCCGCCGCGTCGCTGACCGTCAGTCGGGATTCTTCTCCGGCACGAGCGTGCTTCGGGAGAGCACGAAGATCGCGACGGCCGCGCCGAGCAGGACCGCGCCGATGGCGAACGGGGCCCCGGGGCCGATGCGCCCGAAGACGGCTCCGCCCCAGAGTGGCCCCGCGACGCGTCCAGTCGTCGCCATGGACTGGCTCTCGCCGAGCAGCTCGCCGGCGTGCTCCTGGTGACAGGCGCGCGAATAGAGCGCGGTGAAGGCCGGAAAGGCGAGTCCGTTGCCCACCGCGATGAGCGGTCCCACCGCGAAGAACCAGGCGTACGAGGGGCACAGGGGGATCAGGGCCAGGCCCAGGGCGGTGGAGGAAAGGCCCAGGATCACGAGCCGGACCTCGCCGAGGCGATCCGCCAGGCGGCCCACCAGCACGCCCTGCGTGAACGCGATGAAGAGGCCCAGGAACGCAAACACCCGGCCTGCCTCGCGGGTGCCCAGCGCGAAGCGCTCGTGCAGGAACAGGGCGAACATCGACTCGAGGGCGGCGAAGGCCGTGAAGATGTGCAGGAAGAGATAGAGATAGAGACCGATGCGTCGCTCGTGCACGGCGGTGGCGAGGCGTAGCGGCGTCGGCACCAGCACGCGGGCGAGGCGTCTCCATTCCAGCGGCGCATTGCGCGGCGGTCGCGACTCCGGCAGCCGCAGCCAGGCCACCAGCCAGTTGGCCGCCGCCAGGCCCGCCACGGTCCAGAACGGCAGCCGCTCGTGGATGGCGCCGAGCTCCCCGCCGAGCGCATTGCCCAGCACGAAGCCGAGGCCGAAGGCGGCACCGATCAGGCCCATCCCGCGCGCGCGGTCGGCGGGTGGAGTCAGGTCCGTGACCACCGCCTGGGCGGTGCCGATGCTGGCGGCGAAGAAGCCGCCCAGCGCTCGCGCGGCGTAGACGGCAACGAGGGTCTCCGCCAGGGCGAGCACCACGAAGGAGGCGGCCGTCCCGGCCAGGGACACGAGCAGCACGGGCCGGCGCCCGACGCGGTCCGACATCCAGCCCCAGGCCGGCAGGAACAAGAGCTGGGTCAGGGCGTAGATGGACAGGATCAGGCCCACCTCCAGCGGTGTGGCGCCGAGCCGGGCCGCGTACAGGGGAAGCACGGGGATCAGGACGCTGAACCCGACGAAGTCGAGCAGGATCGTGACGAAGACGATGCCGAGAGCGCCCCGCAGCTGCACGCGTCCCTCCCCCCCGCGTCGGGGAGAAGAGCATGCCACGCCCACCGGGGCACGGCTCCTGAGGCGCGAGCACCCGGCGCCCCGTATACTGCTTGCGTGCGTTCCTTCGAATCGGGCCTCGTGGATCTCGTCCGGGAGTTCCTGCTCGGTCACGAGCTGCTGAGACGCACCTTCGCTCGCCTGCAGAGCGGTGAGCTCCGCTTCGAGGAGCTGCAGCAGCTCGTCGGGGACAGCGAGGCGAGCGTCCTGTTCCGGCTGAAGGAGCGTTGCCACGCCCTGTTCCGGCAGGTCGAGGCCGGCGGCGACCCGGCCATGACGCGCGGCGCCCTGTTCGACCTGGCGGTGGGCTCACTCTTCCACGAAGCCATGAAGCTTCGTGAGAACTTCTACCAGCTCGCCGTGTACGCGCCGAAGGTGGCGGCGCTGCGCAGCCAGGCGGGCGCGGACGCGGACCGTCTGTTCCAGGAGTTCGAGCGCATCCTGGCCGCCGCCGGCAGCCGCCTGGAGGAGGCCCGCAACGAGACCGAGGCCCTGCTCGACCAGACCCGCGAGCAGTTCCGTCGGCTCCTGGTGGCGCATCGCTCGAACGGCCTGGTCACGCGCTACCTGCTGGAGAACCGCACGCTGGTGGAGCAGGTGCTCGGCGACCCGCTCGAGGATCTGCTCGACCAGATCCACGGCGAGGCCATCGAGGGCTATGCCCAGGCCGCGCGCTCCTACCTCGAGAGCGGATACTTCGAGGAGGCGCGGCACGCCCTGGCCGAGGCCCTGGATCGCGAACCGGGCCGGCCGGAGTTGCGGCGGCTGGCGGCGTACTCCCAGGGCATGGCCGCCTACCTGCAGGGCCGCTACACGGAGGCCGTCGCCAGCCTCGAGCGCTGGCTCGAGGACGCACCAGCCGCCGAGGCCAAGCCCTTCGCCCAGCTCTCGGCGGCGGCCCTGTTGCGCCTGGGCCAGCTCGTGGAGGGCTCCGACCAGGCGCCGGCGGCGCCCCGCGCCGCGGAGCTCGCACGACGGCTCCAGGCCCTGCTTGCGCCTCCGCCCCCGGGAGCCTCCGCGGGCTGCTAGGCGGCCGCCGCCGCCGGACCCCGCAGCCGGCGCCGGAGCCACAGGCCCCCGCCCACCAACGCCAGGCCGAGGGCGATCCACTGGGCCTCGGTGAGCTCCGCCGCCACCCGGGGATTGACGCGCCAGAACTCGATCACGAAGCGGCCCGCCGCCGCCAGCGCCAAGTACTCGCCAAACAGCAGCGGGCTCGTGCGCCGCCGCCGCCACAGCCACGCCGCCACCAGCACCAGCCAGGCGACCTCGTAGAGCTGGGTCGGGTGGACCGGCTCCAGGGTGGGCGGCGCCCCCTTCGGGAAGGCGACGCCCCACGGCGCGTCGGTCACGCGTCCGTAGTCGTCGCCCACCAGGAAGCACCCGATCCGACCCATGGCCTGACCGACCGGGAGGGCCAGCGCGATGCAGTCCGAGAGGGCCTTGAGGGGCAGGCGGTGGACGAGCCCCCCGATGATCCCGAACAGGATCCCGCCCAGCAGGCCGCCGTACCAGGTAATGCCCTCGCGGGCCAGCAACAGCGAGAGGAAGGGCAGCCCTTCACGCAGGTGGGTGTCGACGGCGAAGTAGAGCTTCGAGCCCCCGATCCCCCCCACCATCACCCAGATCAGCAGGCTGGTCGCCTTGTCCGGGTCCATCCCCAGCTCGCGCATGCGCCCGGCGGCGATCCAGGTGCCCACCAGGAACGCCGCGGCGAGCATCAAGCCGAAGGAGCTGATCGGAAAGCCAAAGATCTCGAAGACGACGGGATACACGGGCTGCCGCCCCCCGGTCGGAAGCTAGGGGAAGGCCAGCAGCGGAACAAGCGAGGAGGACGCCTTCAGCGCTCGCCGAGCGTCACGTGGAAGCACGCACCCTGGCCGGGATGGCTCTCCACCCAGGCGCGCCCGCCATGCACCTCGGCGATCTTCCGCACGATCGCCAGGCCGATGCCGGTGCTGCGCCGCCCGCCGGGGCTCGGCATGCTCTGGAACATGCCGAAGATGCGCTCCTGGTGGACGGGCGCGACGCCGCGGCCGTTGTCGCGGACCGTGAGGTGCCAACCTCCTTCCTCCTCCAGCACCTCCACCTCGATCCGGGGGCTGGCACACGGGCCCATGTGCTGCAGGGCATTCCCGATCAGGTTGGCGAAGATCTGGTAGAGGCGGGTGCCGTCGCAACGCACCAGGGGCGGATCCTCGGGGATGCGCAGCTCGATGCCGTGCTCGTCCAGCTGCGCCTTGAGCTCCGCATGGAGCCGGAGCAGGGCGTCGCGGGGATCGACCAGCGCGGAGGGCTCCGGCGCGCCCTCGATGCGCGAGAAGTCGAGCAGCTCCCGGATCAGGGCCTCCATGGTGCGGCCGGCCTCTTCGATGCGCTGCAGGTAGTGCGCACCGGTCTCCCCGAGGCGTCCGCCGTGGTCCTCGCGTAACAGTCGGGAGAAGCCCAGCACCGAGACCAGGGGGCCGCGCAGGTCGTGGGAGACGACCCGGGCGGTCTCCTCGAGCTCGGCGTTCTTGCGCTGGAGGTCGCGCTTGAACTCGCGACGCTCTGTCTCGTCGCGCAGGAACGCCACCGCGCCGACGACGGTGAGGTCGGCGAGCCGCAGCGGGCTCGCGGAGAGGGAGACCCAGATCGTCGTGCCGTCGCTGCAGCGCAGCTCCACCTCCTCGCGTAGGGCGCGATGCTGGGGCTCCAGGGCGCGTGCCAGCAGGGCGGCGTCGCCGCGGTCCACCAGGAACTGCTCGACGCGCCGACCCCGCACCTCGGCCGGATCCCAGCCGAGCACGTAGCGCACGGCCGGGTTGGCGTACTCGATGTACCCTTCGCGGTCGGACACCACCACGGGATCGGGCGAGCTGTCGAGGATCGCGCTCAGGTACTCGACCGTGCGCCGGAACTCCTCCGCCCGGAGCTCCTGGTCCGAACGCCGTCTCACCAGCGCGACGATCGCCCCCTGCCCGCTATCCCGGCCGAGGGGGACCGCCGCGAACTCGACGGTCTCCACCTCCCCGTCGGGCGTACGCACCTCCACGCGCTCGCTCCAGACCCCGCCCTCCCGATCCAGGCGCGCCCTCAGCGCGTCGCCGTGCTCGGAGTCGACCAGGAATTCGCGCCAGAAGCGTCCGAGGAGCGTACGCGAATCGCCACCGGCGCCCAGGATGGAATCGCTCAGCCAGACGATGCGGCCCTCGAGATCCACGACGACCACCCCGGGCTCGAGCCGCGACAGCCCCTCGAGCAGGGGCAGCGCGTCGAGTCGGGCGAGCGGCTTCTCCAGGGCGGGGGGCGTCAATGCTTGCTTCTCTCTCCCTGCGCGCTCCACGCAGCCTGCCTCGGTGATGTCGCGCTGTGCATCGAGGGGCGCGCCTTCACAGGGACCGGTCCATCCATCACTTCCGGCCCCTCGGTCTTGGGGGAGCCACGGCAGCGCAGCCACGCGAATCCTATCACACGCCGTCTCGCATCGATGGACAAACAGGGGACAAACGGGGGACAGAGGTTTCTCCCGGATCACGTCGGCTTGGCAAGCGGCCCGCCGCCGATTTCCGCCGGGGGCCCGCCGGGGACTGCACACGAAAGAAGCGACCCTTGTGAGAACCGTTTGGCCGATGCAATCTCCGAGGCCGGTCCGGGGGGTGAGGCGCCCTGCGCGCCGCGCGCCCCGCCTGCCTGCCCTACGAGGAGGCGACCCATGGACGACGCCGCATCGGGGCCGCACGGGGGCCGCATCCGCGGAGGTCCCCTCGCTCTTCTCACCGCCTGCGCCTTCCTGCTCGCCACCGGCGGGGAGGCCCCTTCCCCGGCGCTGCACCCGGGCGGCGTCGACGAGCGAGCCGCCCGGCTGGAAGCGGCAGACGTGGCGCGCGTGCTCGGGCGCGTGAACCCCACCCTGTCGCAACGTCAGCTCGCGCGCATCGGGGCGGCGGTGGTGCGCTACAGCGCCAAGTACGACCTCGACCCGGAGCTCGTCACCGCCATCATCCTGGTGGAGAGCAGTGCGCGTCCGGAGGCGCGCAGCCCCAAGGGCGCCATGGGCCTGATGCAGGTCATGCCCTACTGGCACGCCATGCTCGGGATGGCCGGCAACTCCAGCACGCTCGAGAGCAACATCGAGGCGGGCTGCCTGATCCTGGCCAGCAACATCCGGCGCCTGGGGGAGGAGGACGGCATCTCCTCCTACTTCTGGGGCTCCCAGATCCGCGGCCTGGGCTACCTGGAGCGCGTGCGCGCGGCCCGCAGCAGCGTACGCCGCTGGCTCGACTCCTGACTCCTGAACGGGCGGGAAGCTCGCGCGGCGCGCCAACGTGTCGTCCTCCGTCCGCCGGACGGAATGCCACTTCGAGGCGCCCGACGGGACGCTCCTGTTCCGGCGCGGTTGGCTCCCCGCGGTCGCGCGGCGCGTGCTCGTAGTCGTCCACGGCCTCGCGGAGCACAGCGGTCGCTACGAAGCCTTCGGGGCCTGGTTTGCGTGCCGGGGGGCCGCCGTGCACGCCTACGACCAGCGCGGGCACGGGCGCTCCGCCGGGCGACGGGTCCACGTGGAGCGCTTCGCCCAGCTCGTGGACGACCTGGGCGCGTTCCTCGAGCGGGTGCGCAGCGAGCACGCCGGGCTGCCGGCGACGGTCGTGGGCCACAGCCTGGGGGGCCTCGTGGTGGCGGCCCTTCTCGTCCGCCGGCCTCCGGGGCTGGCGGGCGCCGTGCTGTGCGCGCCGGCCCTGCCGTCGGGGCGTTCCGTCCCGCTCGGGCGCCGCCTGTGGTTGCAACTGCTGGGGCGTCTCGCGCCGCGTCTGCGTCTGGGGATCGGGATCGACGCCCAGGACCTCTCGCGCGATCCCGCCGTGGTGAGGGGCTACCTGGAGGACCCCCTGGTGGAGCGGCGCCTGAGCGCGCGCCTCGCGGCCGAGATCCTCGCTGCCCGGGCCGGCCTGGCGTCCGCGGGACCCGAGTTCGAGGCACCGCTCCTGCTCCTGCATGGAGAGGCGGACCGCATCTGCCCGTCGGAGGCGAGCCAGGCCTTCCAGGCCCGCTGCGGCGACGCCGTGGCAACCCTGCGCCTATACCCGGAGCTGCGACACGAGCCCTTCAACGAGCCGGAGCGGGAGCAGGTCTTCGAGGACGTGCGGGACTGGCTCGAGGGCTTGCAGCGGCCGGCCTGAGGCGTGCCGCGAGCCGGCCCCGGTTGGTCACCCGACGGAGCCTGGCTACCTTGGCCACGGGGAAGGCGCCTTTGCTGCGACGGCTCGCCGCGAGTCTCCTGTTGGCCTGCTGCGCGGCGGGGGCGACCGAGGTCCAGGCCGAGACCCTCGTCTTCGAGCCCGGCGAGCGCGCCAGCTGGTCGCTGCGCAACGTGTTCGCCTTCCTGCGTCCCGGCCACTTCTACCGGGCGCGCAGGCTCCACGTGGAGACGACGCCCCCGGGCGCGACCCTCGACCTCTTCTACGTGCGGTCCGGCTTCCAGAAGCGCTACGAGCAGACCACCGCCCCCGTGGATCTCGTGCTGCCGCGTTGCATCGAGGCGAGCCCCCGAGATTCGGTCACCATCCGGGCGCTGGCGGACGGCTATCGGCAGACGACGATGCACGTCCGCGTGTGCGCGACGCCCCGCGAGATGGTCGTGCAGCTCGATCCGCTTCCGAACACGCTGCGGGCCGTGGCCCATACGTACTTCTCCGGACGCGCCTCCCTCGGCTTCCTGTTGGACGAGTCGCCCACCGTGCGCCTCCAGGAGGCCGCCGGCGGCTTCAGCGTGATCCTGGCGGAGACGGCGGAGGCGGTGGAGCTGGAAGACGCCCTGCGCGCGATCCACAGCCCCCTGGTCGGGCAGGTGGCGGCGCGTCAGCTCGGCGAGGATCTGCTGGTGGAGGTGGAGTGGGCCAACGGCGCCTCGCCGGACGCCGTGGAGCTGCGCTCGCGCCAGGACCACGACGCCGTGCGCAACCTGTATCGCTACAGCATCGATCTCGTCCCGGGCGATCGGGGCGCGCTCGCGGTGGAGCGGGCCCGGACGGCCCTGGCGCGCATCGGGCCCGAGGACGTGACCGGGTGTCCGGCGTTCTTCGATGCCGAGCTGCGGGCCGTCCTGGACCGCGCCGCCCTGGCCCGGGCCCTGCGCCCCCGGGGCGACTTCACGGATCCCTTCCTGCGCGCGGCCCTGCGCCGGCTCGGCGAGATCTCGCCGGGCGGCGTGATCCGACTCGCCGACGGCGCCCGCTACCGGCCGAGTGAGCCCCTCGAGCTGGCCGCCGCCGCCAGCGAGGCGGCGCTGGCCGAGGGGTACCTCGCGCTGCTGCGTCGCTTCGTGGAGGAGCTCGAGCCGGCGCCCTACCGGGTGGAGACGCTGCGCAGCCTGGTGGCTCCGGAGCTCTCCCCCAGCGCCTTCTCGGCGGCAGTGTCCCGCGCCGAGCAGCGCGAGCTTCGCTGTCGAGGCAGTGCGCGCTCGGAGCGGCGCGACGCCGGTCGCTGGCTCGGCTAACCTGGTCTTTCCTCGACCCCTTCGCCGGTTCCGGCGGAGCCTTCCGTGAGCAACCAACGCGAGTCGCGGACCGCGGCACGCCTGCGGGCCGACGGCCCGCGCGAGCGCCTCGCCCGCCTCGGTCCGGAGGCGCTCTCCGACGCGGAGCTCGTGGCCCTGCTGTTGCGCACGGGAGGGGCCGGCCAGGACGTGCTGGAGGCTGCGGACGGCCTGCTCCGCCGCTGCGGGGGACTGCACGGCCTGGCCGCCGCCGGGCTGCGCGAGCTCGCGCACGGCCCGGACGTCGGGCCCGCCAAGGCCGCCTCGGTCGGGGCGGCCCTCGAGCTCGGCCGGCGTCTGGCAGCCCGCCGCTTGCAAGCCGGGGATCCCGTGCGAGGCCCCGCGGACGTCTTCCAGCATCTGCACGCGCGCCTGCGCCACGCGCCGAGCGAACGCTTCCTCGCCCTCCTGCTGGACGGGCGCCACCGGCTGCTGCGGGAGGCTCCCATCTCCCAGGGGACCCTCACGGCCAGCCTCGTCCACCCCCGGGAGGTCTTCCGACCCGCCCTGCGCGAGGGTGCCGCCGCCCTGGTCCTCGTCCACAACCACCCGAGCGGCGATCCCCGTCCGAGCCCCGAGGACCGGGAGGTCACCCGACGCCTGGTCCGGGCCGGGCGGCTGCTCGGTGTGCCCGTCCTGGATCACGTGGTGATCGCCGAACGGGGCTTTGCCAGCTTGCGTGAGGAGGGGGAGGTTTCCGACCCCGCGCCGCCTCCGGCAGGCCGTCAAGTCCCGCCCGCGTCCCGACGATGAGAGCGTCGTGGGCCGGGAGACGGGGTTCCGGCCCGGAGCCGTCGTCGGGGAGGGCCCCATGGCCCGATCGGGTCGTCGAGCCGAAGCGAGCGCGCGCTTGGGGGCGAGGTCGGAGCGGCGTCAGTCGCCCCGCGCCCCGCTGGTGGTGCGCGTGGCCTATGCGACCGTGGACGCCTTCTTCACCGAGTTCGCCCAGAACGTGAACGAGGGCGGCCTGTTCATCGAGACCGAGACACCGCCGCCCCTGGATACGCGCGTGACCCTGCACTTCCAGCTGCCCGGCAGCGAAGAGCCGCTCTTCGCCGAGGGGCGCGTGGCCTGGTGCCGGGCGCCCGGGGGCGACGAGCCTCCGGGCATCGGCGTCGAGTTCGAAGGCCTGAGCCTCGCGGCCCGCGCTCGCATCAACGAACTCGTGCGGCGCCTGCGCACGCCCCAGGCGGACGTGGCGCGCAGCGCCTAGGCCCGGCTCGGGCTCAGAACGGGATGTCGTCCTCGGGCGGCGGCGTCGGCTCGTCGGACGCGCTGGCCTCGGGCCCCCGCGCCGGTCGCTCCGCGCCGCCTCCACCGCGCGGTCCACCCAGGAACTGGACGGTCTGGGCCGTGATCTCGGTGGTGCGCCGCTTCTGCCCCTCGCGGTCCTCCCACTCCCGCGTCTGCAGGCGCCCCTCCACGTAGACGGTGCGACCCTTCGAGAGGTACTGGGCGCACAGCTCCGCCGTCTTCCCCCAGGCGACGATCCGGTGCCACTCGGTGCGTTCCTCGCGCTCGCCGTTGCGGTTCGTCCAGTTCTCGGTGGTCGCAAGGGTGAAGTTGACGACGGCCTGTCCGCTCTGCGTGTAGCGCAGCTCCGGGTCGCGGCCGAGGTTGCCGATCAGGATGACTCTGTTCACGCCTGCCATGGGTTCTCCGTCGGAGGAAGCGGGGTGGATGGGGGCATCATTCCCCTGCGCGAGGCCCGCGTCAAGCGTCCCGTGGGCCCTTGCGTTGACAGGCGTTCACGGGCGCCCCTACGCTCTACCGGGCCAGCGGGGGAGCCTCCGGGAGGGGCCGCCGTGATCTACGCCCTGCGCGCGGTGCTCTGCGTGCTCTACACGGTCTTCTGGGCCTCCGTGGCGCTCGGGGCCATGGTCGTCGACCGCAGTGGCGAGACGGTGATCTGGATCGGCCGCCGGTGGGTGCGCTGGATCCTCGCCACCTGCCGCGTCCGGATCGAGGTCGAAGGGCTCGAGAACGTCCCGGAGCGGGCGCCCGTCGTCTTCATGTCCAACCACCAGAGCCTCTTCGACATCGCCGCCCTGGTGCACACGATCCCGGTCTCCTTCCGCTTCGTGGCCAAGCGGGAGCTCGTGCGCATTCCCATCTTCGGCTGGGCCCTGGCGGTCTCCGGCCACGTGATCGTCGACCGCCACAACCGCGAGAAGGCCGTGCGCAGCCTGCACCGGGCGGCGGAGCGTGTTCGCGGCGGCACGAACGTGATCATCTTCCCCGAGGGAACTCGTAGCGCCTCCGGTGAGCTCCAGCCGTTCAAGAGCGGAGGCTTCCACCTGGCCCTCGAGGCTCAGGTTCCGATCCTCCCGGTGACGGTCTCCGGCAGCCAGCGCATCACGCCGAAGCGCTCGCTGCGCATCGAGAGCGGCACGATCAAGATCGTGTACGGGAAGCCCATTCCCACCCGGGGCCTGGGGGTCGACGACCGCAACGAGCTCAAGGAGCGCGTGCGGGAGGCGATCCTGGCGGGCTACGACTGGGGCTTCCAGCCACGCTTCGCGCCGCACCGCCAGGCCGCGGCGGCCGTCCACTCCTCCGCTTGACGCCAGGGGGCTCCCCTGTACCCTCGGCGTGCTCGTCCCGTGGGGGTGGGGGACGTGAAATTCCTTGGCCAGGCATTCCTTTGCGAGGCAGGGCCGTCGAGGGCGTCCGAGAGCGTCCGGCATGGCTAGCCGCGCCGCACGCCGCGGCCGGGGGGCGGCGGCGTCGGAACGACGCTCCGCCCTGCTCCGTTGGCTCCGCGAGGCCGTCGGCCTCGCCCTGATCGCCCTGGCGCTGCTCGCCGGCCTGGCCCTCTGGAGCTACGCGCCGGGCGATGCGCTCTTCGAGCTCGTGCCGGTCCGCAACCGGGCCGGCGCCGTGGGGGCCACCCTGGCCGGGGTCCTGCGCCAGGGCCTGGGTGTCGTCTCGCTGGTGCTGGCGGGCGTGGCCGCCGTGCTCGGGGGTCGTGTCCTGCTGTCGCGGTGCGCACCGAGCCCGCGTTTCTGGCTGGGCGGTGCACTCCTGGTGGCCTGCGCGGCGACGCTCCTGGCTGTGGGTCACGTCCTGGCCCCGGCCCGCTTCGAGTCCGATCTCGGCGGGGCGCTCGGGGTCCGGCTGGCGGCCTGGCAGCGCCCCTGGCTGAGCAGCTGGGGCACGCTCGTCGTCAACGGCCTGGGTGCGGGCGTGGGGCTGCTCGCCGTGCTCGGCGTCTCGAGCCCGACTGCCTTGCGCGCCGCGGCGGCGGGAGCGGCCGGGCTCGCGGTCCTGGCCCGGCGCGCCCTCGCCGTCGGCTTCGTGGTCCTGGCGGCCGCGGCCCTGGCGGCGACCGGCCTGGCCCGGGCCCTGGGCCGGCTCGCCGCCGCCGGCGCCAGCGCCCTCGGCGAACGCTGGCGCGCCTTCGGAGTCTGGCGCGAGCGGCGGGCGCGGCGCGCGCGCGTGGCGGCGATCCGCGTCCCCGACGAGGCGCTGGAGCAGCCGGTGGAGGCGGTCCTGGAGCCGGCCCGCCCGCGCCCGCGCCGCCGCGACCGCGACGACCCTGCCATCGTGGACCACGCCGCCGAGCGCGAGCCGGGCCGCCCGGCCCGCCAGGAGGCCTTCGCCTTTCCGGACGGCCGGGCGCGGGGCCCCTACCGCCTGCCCGACGTCGCCATCTTCCAACGCTCGCCGGGCGGCGAGCGCCGCTACGACCGCGACAGCCTGATCATGAACTCGCGGATCCTGGAGAAGAAGCTCCAGGACTTCGGCGTGCACGGCCGTGTGGTCACCGTCCACCCGGGACCGGTCATCACCATGTACGAGTTCGAGCCGGCCTCCGGGGTCAAGGTGAACCGCATCGTGAACCTGGCGGACGACCTGGCGCTGGCGCTGCGGGCGCTCTCGGTGCGCATCATCGCGCCGCTGCCGGGCAAGTCGGTGGTGGGAATCGAGGTCCCCAATGCGGAGCGCGAGGTGGTGGTGCTGCGCGACCTGCTGGAAGCGGAGTCGTTCCGGTCGAGCCGTTCCAAGCTCACCCTCGCGCTCGGCAAGGACATCTTCGGCAACCCGGTGGAGGCGGACCTGGCCCGCATGCCGCACCTGCTGGTGGCCGGGGCCACCGGGACCGGCAAGAGCGTGTTCCTGAACGCACTGCTCTGCTCGATCCTCGCCCGGGTCACGCCCGACCAGCTCAAGCTCCTCCTGATCGACCCCAAGCTCCTCGAGCTCTCGATCTACGAAGGGATCCCGCACCTGATCGCCGACGTGGTGACGAACCCGAAGCGGGCGGCGGCGGCGCTTGCGGGCATCGTCCACAAGATGGAGGAGCGCTACCAGATGATGGCGGCGCTCGGAGTCCGCAACATCGAGCAGTTCAACGCGCGCGTGGACGAGCAGCTCGCCGACGGTCGAACGACGTTCCGCCTGCGACCCCGGCCCGGCGAGACCGAGGCGCGCGAGGCGCCGCTCACGCCCCTTGCCTACATCGTGGTGATCATCGACGAGCTGGCGGACCTCATGGTGGTCTCCGCCCGCGACGTGGAGGAGGCGCTCCAGCGTCTCGCGCAGATGGCCCGCGCGGCGGGCATCCACCTGGTGCTGGCCACCCAGCGGCCGAGCGTGGACGTGCTGACCGGCGTGATCAAGGCGAACTTCCCGGCACGGATTTCCTTCCAGGTCTCGTCGCGCACCGACTCGCGCACGATCCTCGACCAGAATGGCGCCGAGCACCTGCTCGGCCAGGGGGACATGCTGTTCCTCCCGCCCGGGACCTCGAAGCTCCAGCGCATCCACGGGGCCTTCGTGTCCGAGAAGGAGGTGACCGAGCTCGTGGCCTTCCTGCGCGACCAGGGAGCGCCGCAGTTCGACGACACGCTCGTGCGCATGAAGGAGGAGAGCGAGGCGCGCGAGGCGCGGGGCGAGGACGTGGACGACCTCTACGATCGGGCCGTGGCGCTGGTGGCGGAGAGCCGCAACGCCTCGATCTCCCACGTCCAGCGCCGACTCAAGGTGGGCTACAACCGGGCTGCCCGGATGATCGAGCAGATGGAGGCGGACGGCATCGTGGGTCCCCAGGAGGGGACCCGCCCGCGGGACGTGTTCATCCGCCCCCTCGACGTCGAATGATCCCGTCCCGGGCGCGTCGAAGGGCCGTGCGCTCGATCCTGCCCCCGTGCCTGGCGATCGCCCTGCTCCTCGTGGCCGCCCCGACGCCGGCCAACGACTCCGACTCGTCGCCGTCCGGCTCCGGCTGCGCGGAAGCCGCCGCACGCCGGGTCCAGAGCCGTTACGAGGAGATCCGCGACCTCTCCGCCCGCTTCGAGCAGCGCACCCGCCCGGCTGCCTTCGGAGGCCAGGGCGCGCCCTTCGTGGCCCGGGGGCGCGTCACCCTCGCCAAGCCGGGCCGCATGCGGTGGGCCTACGAGGCGCCGGAGCCGAGCCTGGTGGTGAGCGACGGCAAGACGGTCTGGGTGTACGACCCCGCCGCCCGCGAGGCCCAGCACCTGCCCCTGGGCGAGCGTTTCCTCTCGGGCGCCGCGATCCAATTCCTGATCGGCCGCGGCAACCTGCTCGAGGAGTTCTCGGTGAGTTCGCCGGCCTGCGGCGAGTCCCCGCTGCGCCTCGTGCTGGTGCCGAAGCGGGATGCGCCCTACGAGCGGCTCGAGGTGCGCGTGGAGCCCCGCACCGGCGTGGTGGTCGAGACCGCCGTGGCGGACCTGCTCGGCAACGTGACCCACGTGGTCTTCGAGGACATGCGCACGAACCAGGACCCCGAGCCGGCCCTGTTCCGCTTCGAGCCGGAGCCGGGCGTCAAGGTGATCGAGCTGCCGCCGGCACCCGCCAGGCCCTAGGACCCCCCGAACGGAACCATGCAGCCGCGGGCCCTCCCGGGCCGGCGCGTCTCCGCATTCGGGAAGTCGACTTCCCTCCCGGGGCGGTCTCGCAAGGTTCCGCGCACGCCTCCCGCCTGCCGGTGGATCCCCGACGCTTTCGTCAAGAGGCTGGCTCCTGGCCCCCAGGCGTTGCCTCACGAGGCGGCAGCCAGGCGGCCCAGATGCGCGTCCCGGCGAAGCCAGCCGGCAGGCGCGCTGGCGGGGGGAGGGCGCCGCACCCCGCCGCCCCGCTCGCCGGGCGCCTCCGGGCGGCTGGGCCGGCCGTCTCGCTTGACAGCAAGACGCGTTCTGATAGACTCCACGAGGCTAAAAACGATTGCAATATCGAGGGTTTCGGCGGTTTCTTCGGCGCGGGTGAGAGCGGCCGGTGGGCCTCGGGAGGCGACCGGCCGGCGGCAGCTTCGGTCTTCGAAGCTCCGGTGGGGACGGTGATGCGGTCCGGCTCGGGCGTTCCCAACACTCGCGCGCAACGCGCGCGCAACTGCGGCGCGCAGCGGCTCGCCACCGGTTCGCTATCCGGCGATGATGCCTTTCCGGTGCACGGCACGTGGATTGCATCGATTCGTCCCCGAGTGGCGCCACGAGCGGGCGTGGCGCCGGAGCACGGGGAGAGGGCGCGATGAGCGAATTCGATTCGGGCTCGGGCAGGAAGGGCTTCGTTCGGGACGTGATGCGGCGCATCTCGGCCTCGGGGCCCCGCTCAGGCGGAGAGCCGGACCCCGGGCGTGGCCCGGAGGAGACCCTGGAGGATCTCCTGGACGCGCTGCGGCTGTTCGGCGGGGATTCCAGCGAGTTCCGTCGTCGCTTGGACCGCGTGCTCGGCGAGTACGAGTCGCTGCGCCGCCGCTACCAGCTCTCCCGCGATCAGCTCGTCGATGCGGAGCGGCAGAACGAGCGGCTGGTCCACACCCTCCAGGAGGCCAAGCAGCAGATCGAGCTCCTGAAGGAGGAGGTGGAGAAGCTCTGCGCGCCTCCCAACAGCTACGGCGTCTTCACGCGCGCCAACAAGGACGGCACCGTGGAGATCGTCGTGGACGGCAAGCCCATGCGGGTGAGCGCCCATCCGAAGGTCGATCCCTTCCAGATCGAGGAAGGTCAGCTCGTCGTGCTGAACGAGGCGTTCAACGTGATCGAGCCGGCCGGCATCGTGACCCGGGGAGAGATCGCGTCGGTGGTCGACCTCCTCGGCGACGGGCGGGCCATCGTGCTCGGCCACGCCGACGAGGAGCGCGTCGTCACCCTGGCGTCCATCCTGCGCCAGGAGAAGCTCAAGGTCGGTGACCACATCATGATCGATCCGCGCACCCAGTACGCCTTCGAGAGGATGCCCAAGTCGGCGGTCGAGGAGGTCGTGCTCGAGGAGATCCCGGAGATCACCTACGATCGCATCGGCGGCCTGGACGAGCAGATCGAGATCCTTCGCGACGCGATCGAGCTGCCCTACCTGTATCCCGAGGCGTTCGCGGAGCACCGTCTCTCGCCGCCCAAGGGCATCCTGCTGTACGGCCCCCCGGGCTGCGGCAAGACGCTCATCGCCAAGGCGGTGGCGAACAGCCTGGCGCGGAGCATCGAGCAGCGCACGGGTCGGCGCACCGCTGCGTACTTCCTCAACGTGAAGGGGCCGGAGCTGCTCAACAAGTACGTGGGCGAGACCGAGCACAAGATCCGCGAGGTGTTCAAGAAGGCGCGCGAGAAGGCCAGCGAGGACGTGCCCGTCGTCATCTTCTTCGACGAAATGGATTCGCTCTTCCGCATGCGCGGATCGGGCATCTCCTCGGACATGGAGGCCACGGTGGTGGCTCAGTTCCTGTCGGAGATCGACGGGGTGGAGTCGCTGAACAACGTGATCGTGATCGGCGCCAGCAACCGGCAGGACCTGATCGACCCGGCGGTACTGCGCCCCGGACGCCTCGATCTCAAGGTCAAGGTGCACCGGCCCGACTCCCCGGCGGCGCGCGCCATCTTCGGGAAGTACCTGCTCACCGATCTTCCCTTCCACCCGAACGCGCAGGAGCGCTACGGGAGCGATCCGCAGAAGATGGTGGACGGGATGATCGACGACACGATCGAGCACATGTACTCGACGTCGGAAGACAACAAGTTCCTGGAGGTGACGTACGCCAAGGGCGAGCGCGAGATCTTCTACTTCAAGGACTTCGCGAGCGGCGCGATGATCGAGAACATCGTGGCGCGCGCCAAGAAGAAGGCCGTGAAGCGCCTGATCGACCACGGGGAACGCGGCGTCAAGCTCTCCGATCTCCTCGAGGCCGTGCGCGAGGAGTTCAAGGAGAACGAGGACCTTCCGAACACCACGAATCCGGACGACTGGGCGCGCATCTCCGGCCGCAAGGGCGAGCGGATCATCAACGTCCGGACGTTGATGACGGGGATCAATCGGAACGAGCGCTCGATCGAGAACATCAGCTCGGGTCAGTACCTGTAGCGGTTCTTCCCGGCTAACCGCGGAGAAGCGATGGCGATCCCCAAGGTGATGGGAACGGAGATCGAATACGGGATCACCGTCAAGAACGACCGCGATTTCGACCCCATCTCGAGCTGTGTGCTGCTGGTCAACTCCTACCGGGAGGAGACGGCCGGGCAGATCCTGTGGGACTACGACCAGGAGAATCCGCTGGCGGACGCCCGCGGCTTCCAGGTGGAGGGGGAGAAGTACACCCCCAACCAGCAGGAGAACATCGCGCGCAACAAGACGCTCGTGAATGGGGCGCGCTACTACGTCGACCACGCCCATCCCGAGTACTCCTGCCCCGAGGTCACCAACCCCCGCGATCTGGTCGTGCACGAGAAGGCCGGCGAGCGCATCGTGGAGCTCTCGCGGCGCGAGGCCAGCCGGGTGCTCCCGCCGGGCAGTCAGATGCTCATCTACAAGAACAACAGCGATCGCAAGGGAAACAGCTACGGCTGCCACGAGAACTACTTGATGGACCGCCGCACGTCCTTCAAGCAGATCGTGGAGCATCTGATGCCATTCCTGGTGACCCGGCAGTTGTACACGGGAGCCGGAAAGGTGGGCAGCGAGAACCGGGCGCAGCCCTGCGAGTACCAGCTCTCGCAGCGTGCGGACTTCTTCGAGACCGAGGTGGCGCTCGACACCATGGTGAAGCGCCCCATCATCAATACGCGTGACGAACCCCACGCGGACCGCGAGAAGTACCGCCGGCTGCACGTGATCGTGGGCGACTCGAACATGAGTGAGTTCACGATCTACCTGCGCAACGGCGCCACCGCGATCGTGCTTTCCATGATCGAGGACGGCGCGATCACCCGGGACCTCTCCCTCCACGACCCCGTGCGCGCGATCAAGGAGGTCTCCCACGACGTCGCCTGCCGACGCCCCCTCGAACTCGCCAACGGAAAGCGTATGACCGCCGTGCAGATCCAGGCCGAGTACCTGGCCATGGCGCACCGCTACGTGGCCGGGCGCCCCCAGGAACCCTGGGTCTCCGAGGTCCTGCAGAAGTGGGAGCGGGTGCTCGACGCCCTGGCCCGGGATCCCATGGAGCTCGCCGGCGAGATCGACTGGGTGATCAAGCACGCGATGATCCGGGGCTTCATGGAGCGCAAGGGGCTCGACTGGGGCTCCTCCCAGGTCCAGATGCTCGACCTCCAGTACCACGACCTGCGTCCCGACAAGGGGCTGTACTATCTTCTGGAACGCCAGGGGAAGGTCGAGCGCATCGTCGAGGACGACCAGATCCGCCGCGCCATCCACGAGCCGCCCGAGGACACGCGGGCGTATTTCCGGGGCTCCTGCCTCAAGCGCTTCGGATCGGAGGTCTTCGGTGTGAACTGGGACTCGATCTCGTTCGGCATCGGAGACGAGCCGATCAAGCGCGTCCTCATGGTCGAGCCCCTCAAGGGCTCGAAGACGCACGTGGAGGAGCTCCTGGCCCGGTCGCCGACCGCGGCGGATCTCGTCCGGAACCTGAGGGCCTGATCCAGGGCCCGGGAGAGTCGCGATGCAACGCCACACCAACCCCCCTGCTCGCCCTACCGCGGGATGGCTTCCGATCTTCGCGGCTGCCGACTCCCAGCAGAAGCAGAAGCCGAGACGCGGCGGTGGCGAGGGCGAGGCCGAGAGCGAGGGCGGCCAGAAGCTCGCCAAGAAGGGCGAGGAACTCAAGGAAGAGATGGACGCACTGATCGACGAGATCGACGAGGTCCTCGAGGAGAACGCCGAGGAGTTCGTCAAGAACTACGTCCAGCGCGGCGGCCAGTAGCCGGCTTCCGGAGACCGAAGAGGGGGGTTCGGTGCTCTTCCAGGGCAAGTACGGTGGGTCCAGCTTTCGCGAGCTGATCGAAACCGACTTCCCGCAGCTCCTTCCGGCGCTGCGGGGGGAGCCGGGTCGAGCGCTCCCGAGCGTCCCGCACGGCACCACCGTGCTCGCGCTCAAGTACGGTGACGGAGTGCTGGTCGGCGGCGACCGACTCGCCACCGAGGGCTACCGCGTCGCCTCCCGAGACATCCAGAAGGTCTACGCCACGGACGCGCATTCCCTCATCGCGATTTCGGGGGCGGCGGGACCCAGCATCGAGATGGCCCGTCTGCTGCGCATCGAGCTCGAGCACTACGAGAAGATCGAGGGGGAGGCCCTCGAGCTCGAGGGCAAGGCCAACAAGCTCTCCCAGATGGTGCGTGCCAACCTGCCCGCCGCCATGCAGGGTCTCGTGGTCGTTCCCATCTTCGCCGGCTACGACCTGCGCCGGAGCACCGGCCGGCTGTGGAAGTACGACGTGACCGGAGGCCGCTACGAGGAGGCGGAGTACGATGCCTCCGGGAGTGGTGGACTGTTCGCACGCGACTCGCTCAAGAAGAGCTGGCGGCCGGGCCTTTCGCGGGAAGAGGCGTTGCGAAACGGCATCCAGGCCCTCGTAGATGCGGCCGACGAGGATCGGGCCACCGGGGGGGTGGACCTGCTGCGGGGCATCTTCCCCACCGTGAACCTCTGCACCGAGCAGGGCATCGAGGACGTATCCGAAGACGAACTGCGGCGGGTCTACGAGCAGGCCATGGCTCCGCGGCGCGCTGCGGAGTAGCCGCCCATGTCGATGCCGTTCTACGTCTCTCCCGAGCAGTGGATGCAGGACAAGGCGGAGTACGCCCGCAAGGGCATCGCCCGCGGCCGGTCGCTCATCGCCCTGGAGTACCAGGCCGGCATCCTGCTGATCGCCGAGAACCCGTCGAGCTTGTCGAAGATCGGTGAGATCTACGATCGCATCGCCTTCGCGGGCGTGGGCAAGTTCAGCGAATTCGACCAGCTGCGCAAGATCGGCGTGCGCTACTGCGACGTGAAGGGCTACGCCTACAGCCGGGAGGACGTGCGCGCCAAGGCGCTGGCCAACGCCTACTCCCAGGCGATCGGTGACGTCTTCACGCGCGAGCTCAAGCCGCTCGAGGTCGAGGTGATCGTGGCGGAGGTGGGCAACGACGAGCTGGTGGGTCAGGAACGCAACGCGATCTTCCGCGTGCAGTTCGACGGCAGCATCTCGGACCATGAGGGCCATTGCGTGATCGGGGGCAGCGTGGAGAACCTCCAGGGCCACCTCCAGGGCCACTACCGCGCTGATCTACCCCTCGGGGAAGCCGTGCGCCTGGGGCGCGACGCGCTGGCTCAGGCAGGCGGAGGTCACGCGGGGCTCGCCCCCGAGAACCTCGAGGTGTGCGTGCTCGATCGCTCGCGTCCCGGCCGAAAGTTCCGGCGCCTTCCCGCCGAAGAAGTACGAGGTATGCTAGGCGGCTGAGGGCCGGGGAAGCCGGCTGCGCCGGAACGCGTGGTGCAAAAACGAATCTACGGTCTGGAGACCGAATACGGGATCATCTTCACGCCCGAGGGCCGCAAGACGCTGCCCGTCGAGAAGGCGATCCGTTTCCTTTTCGAGAAGCTGATCACCACCGAGCACTTCCTCAACGTCTTCCTCGAGAACGGCGCGCGCTTCTACCAGGACACGGGCTGCCACCCGGAGTACGCCACGCCGGAATGCGCCTCGCCTCGCCAGCTGCTCGTGTACGACAAGGCCGGCGAGCGCATCCTGGAGGAGCTCCAGGACTACGCCGAGGAGAAGATCCGCGAGGAGCGCATCGCGGGCAAGCTCTCGATCTTCAAGAACAACACCGACTTCGTGGGCAACAGCTACGGCTGCCACGAGAACTACCTGGTCGACCGGGATGTAGACTTCTACTACCTGGCCGAGCAGCTGATTCCGTTCCTGGTGACCCGCCAGATCTACACGGGTGCCGGCAAGGTCTTCCAGACCCAGGACGGCGTGCACTACTGCATCAGCCAGCGCGCCCAGCACATCTACCAGAAGATCTCTGGCACCACGACGAACGATCGCTCCATCATCAACACGCGCGACGAGCCGCACGCGGACCGCGAGAAGTACCGGCGCCTCCACGTGATCGTGGGCGACTCGAACATGAGCGAATACACGAACTTCATCAAGATCGGGACGTGCGCCGTCGTGCTGCAGATGATCGAGGACAACTTCATCAACAAGGACTTCACCCTGCGCAATCCGGTGAAGGCGATCAAGGACATCTCGTACGACACCACCTGCAAGCGTCGACTGCGCCTGGACAACGGCCGGGAGTATTCGCCGATCGAGATCCAGCGCGAGTACTGCGAGATGGCCCAGCGCTACCTGGAGCAGTATCCGGTCAGCGACGAGCTACGCGATTCGGTCGTCGAATGGCAGTACGTGCTCGACTGCCTGGACACGGATCCCAACCGACTGTCGAGACAGATCGATTGGGTGATCAAGCGGCAGATGATCGAATCGTACCTGGGGAGCCGGGGCACGACCTGGAACGATCCTCGCGTCTTCATGCTCGATCTCCAGTTTCACGACATCCGCGTGAGCCGCGGGCTCTTCTATCTGCTGGAGCGCAAGGAGGCGGCGGACCGGCTGCTGAACGACGACGAGGTCATGAAGGCCAAGACCGAGCCGCCGCCCGACACGCGGGCCAAGATGCGGGGCGAGTTCATCAAGCTCGCGCGCCAGAACGCGATCCAGTACGACCTGGACTGGTCGAACATCCGCCTCGGCAACCTGCTCAACGTGCGCGTGATCTGCAACAACCCCTTCGAGACCGATACGGAGAAGGTCGCGGAGCTGGTGCGGACGATCCAGAAGACGAACCTGCGCAAGACGAGCCTCTCGAAGCTGGTGATCCAGTCGTGAGCCCGGCGGAGGATCGCCCGCGGCTCGTGGCCGTCCCCGGGAGCCCGGAGCCGGCCGCGCCGGAGGCCCCGGCCCCCGGGGTGGGGGGCGCTGGCCGCGCTCCCTGGGTGCTGAGCGCGCTGCTGGCGCTGGCGCTCCTGATCTCCTTCGTGGCCCTGGTGCGCCAGGTCCAGCAGACCCGCGGGCTCGAGGCCCGGGTGGAGGACCTGAGCGCGGCCCTGGGCGGCGCCGAGGCCGAGATCGAGGCGCGTCGCCTCCACCTGGATGCGGTGCGCGGGGAGGTCACCCGGGTGGGCGAGGCCCTCGGTGCCCTGGCGGAGCTGGTGACCCGGGACCCGGCGCCGGCCCCCCCCACGCGGCCGCCCGCAGTCGACTGAGCCGCCCCCGGGAGCCCGCCCGGGTCCCTCGACTTTCCCCTCAATCTCTTCCGCCGGCAACCCGATACGTCCCCCGACGGCACGCCCGGGTGGCGCGCCGCCAGCGGAGAGCGCGGCCATGTTCAGCTCGCTCGCGGGCCTCTTCTCCAACGACCTCGCCATCGACCTCGGCACCGCGAATACGCTGGTGTACGCCCGGGGCAAGGGGGTCGTCTGCTCGGAGCCGAGCGTCGTGGCGGTCGCCAAGGACCCGAACGGCCGCGGGGAGCGGGTCCTGGCGGTCGGCAACGAGGCGAAGGCCATGCTCGGGCGCACGCCCCACGGCATCCGCGCCATCCGCCCCATCAAGGACGGGGTCATCGCCGATTTCGAAGTCACCGAGGCGATGCTCCGCTACTTCATCCACCGGGCCCACAACCGCTCCAAGCTCGTACGCCCGCGCATCGTGATCTGCGTGCCGCCCTGCATCACGAGCGTGGAGAAGCGTGCGGTGCGCGAGTCGGCGCTCTCGGCCGGGGCGCGCGAGGTCTTCCTGATCGAAGAGCCCATGGCGGCCGCCATCGGGGCCGGACTCGACGTGACTGCCCCCAGCGGGAACATGGTCTGCGACATCGGCGGTGGCACCACCGACGTGGCCGTCACCTCCCTGGCCGGCATCGTGGCCTCGCGCTCCGTCCGCTGCGGCGGCGACAAGATGGACGAGGCGATCATCCAGTACGTGAAGCGGAAGTACAACGTCCTGATCGGTGAGCGCACCGCCGAGGACGTCAAGATGACGATCGCCACGGCCTCGCCGCACGGCAAGACCCAGACCATGGAGATCAAGGGGCGCGATCTGGTGGCCGGCATTCCGAAGGTGGTGGTGGCCACCAGCGAGGAGATCTACGAGGCGCTGATCGAGCCGATCAGCACGATCGTAGAGACCGTGCATCTCACCCTCGAGCGGACGCCGCCCGAGCTCGCCGCGGACATCGTGGATCGCGGCATCATGCTGGTGGGCGGGGGCTCCCTGCTGCGGGACCTGGACCGGGTGCTACGCGAGGAGACCAAGCTCCCCATCCTGCGCAGCGACGATCCGTTCACGGCGGTGGTCCACGGGGCCGGCCGGGCCCTGGAGGACCTGGCCCTGCTGCGCCAGGTGGCCCTGGTCTGAAGCCCGGTGCTTCGGTCGGGCGCCTTGCCAGCGGCGTGTCTCGACTCCGATGATCCGCACCGAATCTCTGGGACGGGAAACTAGGGTCCCATCAGGCCGGCCAGGGCGAGCTGCATGACCAGCGCCACGTCGCCCTCCAGCTGCACCCGTCCAGCCAGAAAGGCCGCCTGGGGCTCGAGCCGTCCCTCCCGCAGCTCCCGGAAGGTCTCGGCGTCCACGCGGATGCGGGCGTCCGGCTCCGCCGGTGGGGCGACGCCCCCCAGGTGCACCAGGACGCCGAAGCCCGCCTCGCCGGTCACGTCGACGCGCAGCGTGCCGCGTACCGAGGCGATCCGCTCGACCCGGGACGCGGTGAGCGGAGCCGGGCCGGCCAGACCGGGCAGGGTCGAGATCAGCGCCAGCGGCTCCTGCTCCATCTCGCCCAGCAGGCGCTCGAAGTCGGCCAGCTCCTGCACGAACGTCACGAACGGCGGTCGTGCCGGCGCCTCGCCCCCGGACATGTGGCCCGCCTCGATGTTCAGGTAGAAGGTCCCGCCTCCTTCGCCCGCCAGGTCCACGCGAACGGTCGCGGCCAGTTCGCCCAGGGCCGCCCGGCCCGCGTCGCCGCCGGCCTCCTCGCCGAGCAGGCGGTTGAAGCGCGCCGGCAGGTGCTCGATCAGGAACCGGCGCGGGTCGATCCGGCCACTCACGGCGTCCGGCGCCGCTGGAAGCGGTCCACCTTGGCGCTGTGCTCGGCGAAGCTGCGCGAGAAGTCGTGGGTGCCGTCGTTGCGGGACACGAAGTAGAGGAATTCGCTCTCGGCGGGGTGCACCACCGCCCGCAGGGCCTCCCGGCCCGGGTTCGCGATGGGCGTCGGGGGCAGGCCGGCGATTCGATAGGTGTTCCAGGGGTTCTCCGCGTCCTCCAGGTGCACCCGGCGCAAGTTCCCGTCGAAGTCGGAGATGCCGTAGATCACCGTCGGGTCCGACTCGAGCCGCATGCCGCGCTCCAATCGGTTGCGAAACACCGATGCGATCAGCGGCCGCTCGTGCGGTGCGCCGGTCTCCTTCTCCACGATCGAGGCGAGTGTCACGACCTGACGCATGCCGAGCCCCTGGCGGACGGCCTCCTCGGCGAGCGGGCTCCAGACGCGGTGGAACTGGTCCACCAGCACGCGCACCACGTCGGCGGTGGAGAGACCCCGGGGCAGCCGGTAGGTCTCGGGGAAGAGGTAGCCTTCGAGGGTCTCGCCCTCGACCCCGTAGGCCGGGGGCGCGGCCGGGTCGCGCACCAGGCGCACGAAGGCCCGCCGGTCCACGAGCTCTGCCTGCGCCAGGCGGCCCGCGATCTCCGCGGCGGTGAGCCCCTCCGGCAGCACGACCTCGTGGGTCTTCACCGCGCCCCGGGCGATGCGCCCGAGGATCGCCTCCGACGACATGCGCGGCGAGAGCTCGTACTCCCCGGCCCGCATGCCGCTCTCGTAGCCACGCAGGCGGGCCAGCCAGACGACGGCCCGGGCGCTGCGTACGAGGCCCTCCCGCTCCAGCTCGCGCGCCACCGTCCGCAGGCCGGCGCCCGAGCGCACCTCGAAGAGCCGGGCTTCGCCGCCGGGGTTCCGGGGAGCCACCATGCGGCTCCACGCGAGACCCGCCCCGGTCACCACCAGGAAGACCGCGAGCAGGCCCCCGACCGCGAGCGCCGCGGTGCGGCGGGCTCTCTCGGCGTCCTCGCTCACGGGTGCTCCGTGCCGGGCGCGGCCCGGCGCGAGCGCTCGAGATGGGTCTGGAGCAGGATCGTCGCGGCCGCCGCGTCCAGGCGGCCCGGCTCGCGCCGCCGGGTCCCGGCGCCGTCGGCCTCGCGCAGGGCCCGCTCCGCCTCCCGGGTCGTCCAGCGTTCGTCGAGGAGCTCCACGGGCCGCCCGGTCGTGGTCTCGAGCTCCCGGGCGAAGCGCTCGGCGGCCAGGGCCTCGGGTCCACGGCGGCCGTTCATGTGCATCGGGAGGCCGACCACGATGGCCTCGATGGCGCGCTCCTCGACGAGGGCCCGCAGCGCTGCAAGATCCCGGCGCTTGCCGCGCCGCAGGAGCCAGCCCGCGGGGAAGGCGATCCGACCCGCGGCGTCCGAGACTGCGAGCCCGATGCGCCGGGTGCCGAGATCGAGTCCGAGCAGCCGCATGCCCAGGGAAAGCTAGTGCAGGGCGTGGCCCCCCGGAAGGGAGCGCCCCGGGGATCCGGATCAGGCCTGGGGTCCGGCCGACTGCGCACGCTGTCGCAGCGCTCGGCTCGCCGCCTCGCGCACGCGCGCGTCGCTGCCCTGGGCCGCTGCCTCCAGCACCCGATGCGCGGCTTCCCCGGGCATGTGCCCCAGCGCGGCCACGGCCGCCTCCTGGACCGCGCGCAGTCCGCCGCGCCACAGCACGCTCTTGCGCTGCAAGAGGGCGGCCAGCGCCGGCGTCGCCTCGGACCGGCCCAGGCGTCCCAGGGCGCGGAGCGTCTCCCGAGCCAGGGCCGAGCGCCGCTGGCCGACGGCATTCTCGAGCGCCGCGACCAGCGGCCGGATCGCCTCGGGCCGCCGCGTCGCACCCAGGCAGAAGGCGGCCAGGCCGGAAACGCCCGCCACCGGGCTGTCGAGCGCCTGGGCCAGGACGCGCAGCGCGTTCCCGTCGCCGATCCGCACCAGCGCCTTGGCCGCCTCGCGGCGCAGCTCCTCGTCGGGGCTGGTCAGGAGCCGACCCAGGGCCGGCACGGCCAGCGGGTTCTGACTCTCGCCAGCCAGCCGCGCAGCCAGGCGCCTCCGGCAGGGCGAGCCCTTCTCGAGGGCGCGCACCAGCTCGGGGCCCGCTGCGCTCATGGCGATCAGGATCCCCGACAACTGTCCGCGTCCTTCGGCGTCCGTCTCTTCCTGGAGCCGATCGAGCAGGGGGCGCACCGCCTCCTCGCCGATCAACAGCAGGAGCTGGGCGGCGCGCACGCTCTCGGCGCTGCCTGGGACGCGGGCGCGATCGATCAGGTCCTCGAATACCGCCGCTTCGGCGGCCATGCGGCGCACGGCCTGGTGCGCCACCGCCCGCTGCGCCGAGGAGCGCCTGGTTCCCTTTCCGGCATGCACCGACAGCACCAGAAGGGCGCGATAGGCCTCGTCCGATGCGCCGCTGCGGGCCAAGGCGAGGGCCTGATCGGTCACCGCAGCGGCCAGGTCCGGATAGCGGGCGTCGTCGCCGCAGTCCTCTAGCTCGCGCAGCCGGGTCAGGAACTCCGAGACCGCCCCGGTAGACGTTGCGGCCGGAGGCTCGGCCCCGCTGGAGGCCAGCTGCGCCGCGAGCTCCCGCAAGGCGGCCGGCTCCAGGTCCGGGTCGAAGCGCAGGCGATGCAGGCCCCGGGCCGCGAACTCCCGGGCCAGCTCATCCAGGCGGCCGCGCCCCACCGCCGCATCCGAGCCGCCCAGCCAGAAGGCGCCGCGTCGCACCTCCAGCTCGAGGGGGCCATTGCGCGCGAGCTCCGCCTGCCAGGCTTGGAAGCTCCGATCCAGCAGCTCGTCCCGGGTCGGATCCCCCTCGGGGTAGTACTGGAGGCCGCGCACGGCCCGCCCGAGCTCCACCAGCAGCGTGGAGACGTCAGCCGGCGTCCGGGGCGTCGGGGGACCTTGGGACATCGGTCCCGGATCGGCTCGCGCGTCTCCTGCCTTGAAAAAGGGGAGCGACGCCTCGACGACCCGGTGGCCAGGGGGCTACTGTCCCGGCAACGCCCGGCTTCCCCCCGTCGAGGCGCGAACCCATCCTCCGCGGTCCCGAGCGGAGCCGTCATCTCGAAGCCTGGATCCAGGGCCACGCGTTCGTTCGCCCTCGCCCTCGCCACCGCGGGGGGCGCGGGGCTGGCTCCGATCGCCCCGGGCACGGTGGGGTCGGCGGTGGGCGTCGTGCTCTTCTGGCCCCTGGCCGCGCTACCGGCTCCGCTCTACGCCCTGACCGTCGCCACCCTCGCCTTCCTCGGGGTCTGGGCGGCGGACCAGGCGGAGCGCGCCTTCGGCCGCCGCGACGACGGACGCATCGTGATCGACGAAGTGGCGGGGCAGCTGATCGCCCTCTCGCCGCTGGTCTTCCTGGCACGGCCCCTCGCTTGGCCCTCGGTCGTGACCGCATTCGTCCTGTTCCGGGTGTTCGATGTGTGGAAGCCGGGCCCCGTGCGCTGGGCGGAGCGGGGCGCCGCGGGCGGGGTGGGCGTGATGCTCGACGACGTGGTGGCGGGGGTCCTGGCGGCCGGGACGCTGGTGGTGCTCCTCGTGCTGCTGCCCGAATACGGGGTCGCATGAAGGCGGAGATCCTGACGGTCGGCGACGAGATCCTGCGTGGGGAGATCCTCGACTCGAACAAGGCACTGGTCTCGGAGCGGCTGCTCGCCCTGGACGTGGAGACCGATTTCCACACCTCGGTACGCGACGACCGGGCGCACCTGGCCGACGCCCTGCGGCGTGCCACGTCGCGCAGCGACGTGGTGATCGTCTCCGGCGGTCTCGGCCCGACCCGCGACGACCTGACCATCGCGGTGCTGGCGGAGACCTTCGAGCGCAAGCTCGTGCTGCACGAGCCCTCGCTCCAGGCGATCCGCGTCTTCTTCGCACGCCTGGGCCGCCAGATGGCCGAGAACAACGCCAAGCAGGCCCGCTTTCCCGAGGGCGCCGAGGTGTTGCCGAACCCGATCGGGACCGCACCGGGCTGCCTGCTCGAGGTGGAAGGCACGCTCTGCTTCTGCTTGCCGGGCGTGCCCCGCGAGCTCGAGCGCATGCTGGACGAGCAGGTGCTGCCGCGTCTCGCCGCTCGCCGCGGCACCGGCGGGGTCGTGCGCGCCACGCTGCTGCGCACCTTCGGGATCGGCGAGTCGGACCTGGACGCTCGTCTACACGACGTGGGTCTCGAGCCGGGCGTCACCCTCGGCTTCCGCACCAAGTTCCCCGACAACCTGCTGCGTCCCGTGGTGCGGGCCGCGAATGGCGCCGAGGCGGATGCGAGGCTCGCGCGCGTGGTGGCCGTCCTGCGCGAGCGTCTCGGTCCCCTGGTCTACGGAGAGGGGGAGACGGAGACGCTCGAGGCGGTGGTGGGACGGCTGCTGCGCGAGCAGGGGCGCACTCTCGCGGTGGCCGAGTCGTGCACGGGAGGGCTCCTGGCCGAGCGCATCACGGCGGTGCCCGGAGCCTCGGACTATTTCCGGGGTGGCGTCGTCGCCTATTCGAACGCGGCGAAGACGGCGCTGCTCGGCGTCCCGGCGGAGCTCCTGGAGGGCCACGGTGCCGTCTCCGGGCCGGTGGCGCGCGCCATGGCCGAGGGGGCGTGCGCACGCTTCGGCGCCGACCTGGCGGTGGCGACCACGGGCATCTCGGGGCCTGGTGGCGGCACGCAGACCAAGCCCGTGGGCCTCGTCCATCTGGCCCTTGCGCGTAGAGACGCGAGCGACGCGGTCGAGCTGAACATGCCTCTCGATCGGCAGCGCCATCGCGCCCTCACCACCCAGATCGGCCTGGACTGGCTGCGGCGCACGCTGCTCGGCGTCCCGCTCGAGCTGCCGCGCCTCGGACGGAGAGAGAAGTGACGTGGCGGAGCAAGGTCGAAGCCTCCGCGCCTTCTTCGCGGTGGAGCTCGGCGAGGCGGCACGCCGCGAGGCCGCCGTCCTGGTCCGGCGGCTCGCCCAGCGAGCGGGCGGGGACGGCGTGCGCTGGGTGCGGCCGGAGGCCTTCCACGTGACGCTGCGCTTCCTCGGCGCCGTGGCGGAGGACCGCGTGCCGCGGGTGGTCCGGGAGGTGCGCGCCGCGACCGCCCACGTGGCGGGCTTCGCGCTGCGACTCGGCGCCCTGCACGCCTTCCCCTCGCTGCGCCGTGCCCGTGTGGTGGTGCTGGAGCTCGCGCCCCACGAGCCCCTGGTGGCGCTGGCGGCGGCCGTGGAGGCGGGCGTCGTCGCGGCCGGCTTCGCCCCGGAGCGGCGTCGCTACCGCGGCCACCTGACGCTCGGGCGGGTACGCACGGGCCGTCTGCCCGCCCTGGACGACCGCGTCGCCCCCTGCCCCTTCCCGGTGCGCGAGTTCAGGCTCTTCCACAGCCAGCTCTCGCCGCAGGGCTCGATCTATACCTCCCTCGAGCGGATCCCGCTCGCAAACGCTTCCCCTTGAACGCAACCGAAACAGGAGAACCAGACATGGCCAACACCGACCGCAAGCCGAGCGAGCAGACCGCGACCCGGGATACCCAGAAACGCAAGGCGATCCACCTGGCCGTATCGGCCATCGAGAAGCAGTTCGGCAAGGGCGCCATCCTCACCATGAGCGAGGACGCCATCGACCGGGACATCGAGGTGATCCCGAGCGGCTCGCCCAGCCTCGACCTCGCCCTCGGCATCGGCGGCTATCCACGCGGCCGGGTGTTGGAGATCTACGGGCCCGAGTCGAGCGGAAAGACCACCCTCGCCCTGCATGCCGTGGCCGAGGCGCAGAAGCAGGGCGGCGTCGCCGCCTTCATCGACGCCGAGCACGCCCTCGACGTGGGCTACGCGCGTCGGCTCGGCGTGCACGTGGAGGACCTGCTGGTCTCCCAGCCGGACACCGGCGAACAGGCGCTCGAGATCGCCGACGTCCTGCTGCGCTCGGGGGCCGTGGACCTCGTGGTGGTGGACTCGGTGGCGGCACTCGTGCCGCGCGCGGAGATCGAGGGCGAGATGGGCGACCAGCAGCCGGGGCTGCAGGCGCGGCTCATGAGCCAGGCCATGCGCAAGCTCACGGGCACGGTGTCGAAGTCGCACGCGACGGTGATCTTCATCAACCAGCTCCGCATGAAGATCGGTGTCATGTTCGGGAACCCCGAGACCACGTCCGGCGGGAACGCGCTCAAGTTCTACTCCTCCGTGCGTCTCGACGTGCGCCGCATCGCCGCCATCAAGAACGGCGAGGAGGTGACGGGGAATCGCACCCGGGTCAAGGTGGTGAAGAACAAGTGCGCGCCGCCCTTCCGGAAGGCCGAGTTCGACATCCTCTACAACCAGGGCATCTCGGTGGAGGGCGACCTTCTGGATCTCGCCACCGAGGACGGCATCGTGGAGAAGAGCGGTTCCTGGTACTCCTACGACGGGGAGCGCATCGGACAGGGCCGCGAGAACACGCGCCAGTTCCTGAAGGACAACCCCGACGTCTTCGGGCTCATCAGCGAGGCGGTGTACGCCAAGCGCGGTTTGAAGCGCGCGGTCCCGGTGGCGACGGGGCCCGTGGAGGCGGAGGCCGAGGAGGCGTAGGCGTCGACGAGCCGCGACGGAGCTAGAGCGGCTCCCAGCCGCTGGCGGCCGGAGCCGGGGAGACCGAGGTGGCTGCCCCGGCGGCCGTCACCTGGACGCGCGCCAGAGGGGTGGTCAGCGGGAAGGCCGGCACGGCGAGAGTGCGGGGGGCGCCCTCCGCGTCCCGGGTCGTGAGGCGGGTCTCCGCTCGTGGGTTGATCCAGAGCGTGAACGCGGCCCGCGGGTCGAGGCCGGCCTCCACCAGGCGCTGCTCCAGCTCCGCCGCGTACTCCCCCATCGCGCTGCGCAGCACGAAGGCCGGCACGCGTCGGCTCTCCCGGCAGGTCCCGACGGCGCGCGCGCGGTCCAAGCGCTTCCACGAGCCCGCTGCCAGGTCCAGCCGCACGGCGCGGCAGCCGCCTTCCAGCCAGCGCAGGTCCAGGGCGGCCGATCCGTCGGCCGTGATGCGCTCCTGGGGGCGGCCGAAGCGGCCTCCCAGAGAGCAGGCCTCGCCCGGCAACGGCAGGGAGCGGGAGGTGTGGTCCGGCTCCACCACGCGCAGCCACTCCCGGACCCCTCCGGTCTCCGCATCCGCGCGTCGCAGCAGGACGAACGTGCGGTCTGCCCAGCGCAAGGCCAGCTGGTCGTTGCGGTCGGCGGCGTCCGGGGCGGGCCGTTCCGGCGAGGCGGTGGGATCGAGCGCCGCGGGCAGCGCCTCGTCCCCGGGACGCCAGAGCACCTCGAGCGGGCTCCCAGGCACGATCTCCCGGGGACCCGGTGCCGTGGCGAGGACCAGCGCGCCGGTGGCCGTCCAGGCGAGACGGCGGCCCCGGAGTTCGCTGGTCCGGGCCACCAGCACCGGCCGGGACCGCTCCGGGCCGAGGCTTGCGAGCCGCACCGCCACGCCTGCCGCCCCTCGCTCGGTCCAGGCCGCGTGACGCCCGTCGGGAGCGAGACTCAGGTCGAGGACGGGCCCCTGGCAGTTCGCCCCGAAGCCGAGGGTGGCCCGGGCGGTCAGGACGCCGTCGGGAAGGCCCTCTCCGTGGCCAGGCGCTCCGGCGCTGGCGGTGGGGGTGCCCGCCCCCGGCTCCTCCGGCCGGCAAGAGCCCCTACGGTCCTCGGCGTCGAAGGCCGGCACCAGGGCGATGCGCAGCGGGCGTCGGGGCTCCAAGACCCGCGGCGGGGAGCAGCGGTAGCCCTCCGCGGAGACCGCCACCACCCGGGTCTCCGTCACGAGCCAGGGCCAGAGCGTGAGACTCGGGCGCAGCCGGGTCTCGACCCGGAAGCGGCCCGCCGCGTCGCTGTCGGCCTTCCCCTCCCCGAGGATCCGACGCTCGGGCAGCACCTGGTCGTAGCGTCCCTCATGGCGGACGTGGACCTGGGCCCGCGCCACGGGGCGGCCCGTCCGGGCATCCACCACCACCCCGGAGATCGGGGGGACGACGCGTGCCGGCAGGGGGGCGCAGGCGAGCAGCAGCCCCCCGGCGAGGCTCCGGAGAACGAGGGTCTTCGTCATCCCGGCTTTCCCGGAGAGTGGTTTCGGCCGGTGGCGGCCGAAACCTGAGCCCCCCCGCCGGTCCCGGCCGGGCTCCTGCCGCCCCGGCGCGACGGGCCGGCGGCTCAAGGCAGGGGCCCATCCGGTCGAAAGAACCTCCGGGCGCAACGCCTTGCGCCCGGAGGGTCCCGCACCGCCATGGCGGAGTTGAACGAGGTCCTGAAGATTGCGTTGAAGGGCGGCGCCTCGGACATCCACATCAAGTCCGGGCTGCCGCCCATGTTCCGGGTCGATGGCGCGCTCGTCCCGCTGAAGAACGCCGAGCGCCTGCTTCCGGACCAGGTCGAGACCATGGCCCTCTCGATCATGAACCCGGTGCAGAAGGCGCGCTTCGAGGAGTCCCGGGAATGTGATCTCGCCTACGGGATCCCGGGCCTCGGCCGCTTCCGCGTCAACGTGTTCCAGCAGCGCGGCACCATCGGCGTCGTCTTCCGGGTGATCCCCTTCGGCGTGAAGACCATCGAGCAGCTCTTCCTGCCCAAGGTGGTCGAGAACGTCGCCATGGAGCAGCGGGGTCTGATCCTGGTCACCGGCACCACCGGGTCCGGCAAGTCGACGACGCTGGCGGCGATGATCGATCACATCAACTCGAACCGGACCTGCCACATCATGACGATCGAGGATCCAATCGAGTTCCTGATCCGCGATCGTCGATCGCTGGTGAACCAGCGCGAGATCGGCGTCGATACCCAGAGCTTCGCTGCCGCCTTGCGCGCGGCCTTGCGCCAGGATCCCGACGTCATCCTGGTGGGCGAGATGCGCGACTTCGAGACCATCGAGACGGCCCTCACCGCCGCCGAGACCGGCCACCTGGTGATGAGCACGCTCCATACACTCGACGCGACGGAGACCATCAACCGCATCATCTCCGTGTTTCCGCCGTACCAGCAGAAGCAGGTGCGACTGCAGCTCGCCTCGATCCTGAAGGCCGTGATCTCCCAACGGTTGGTGCCGCGGGCGGATGGAAAGGGTCGCGTCCCGGCGCTCGAAGTGCTGGTCTCTACGGCCCGGGTGCGCGAGTGCATTGGTGACAAGGACCGCACCAAGGAGATCCCGGACGCGATCGCCAAGGGCTACACGACCTACGGCATGCAGAGTTTCGACCAGTCGCTCATGCAGCTCGTGAAGGGAAACCTCGTCACCTACGACGAGGCCTTGAAGCACGTCTCCAACGCAGACGACTTCGCGCTGCGCTTCCGCGGCGTGGCCTCCACCTCCGATGGCACCTGGGACGACTTCGAGAAGGAGGAGGAGCCGGCCAAGCCTGCCGCCCAGGCCGCCGCCCCCCCCATCGACATCGAACGCTTCTGACGGGGACGTTCTCGACTGACGCACCTGGCTCGGTCGGGGTTCACGGGATGGCCCTCTAGTCGACAGCGTCCCCCCTCCGCTATTCTCGCCTGCCGAGAGTTCCATGTCCCTCTCCGCCCGCGAGATCCGCGCCAACTTCCTGCGCTTCTTCCAGGAGCGGGGTCACACCGTGGTGCCGAGCGCGGGCCTCGTGCCCGCGGGCGACCCGACGCTCCTTTTCACGAACGCCGGCATGGTGCCCTTCAAGCGCGTCTTCCTCGGAGAGGAGCCCCGGCCCTACTCGCGGGCCGCCAGCTCCCAGAAGTGCCTGCGTGTCTCCGGCAAGCACAACGACCTCGAGAACGTGGGCCGTACACCGCGCCACCACACCTTCTTCGAGATGCTCGGCAATTTCTCCTTCGGAGACTACTTCAAGCACGAGGCCATCGAGTACGCCTGGGAGCTCTTGACCGGGCGATTCGGCGTCGCCACCGAGCGGCTGGTGGCGACGGTCTTCCGCGAGGACGACGACGCCTGGCGAGTGTGGCGCGAGGAGATCGGACTGCCCGGACAGCGCCTGTTCCGCCTCGACGAGAAGGACAACTTCTGGTCGATGGGCGACACCGGGCCCTGCGGTCCCTGCTCCGAGATCCACTTCGACTTTGGACCGAATCCGCATTGCACCAGCGAGCCGTGCACGCCCGCCTGCGAGTGCGGACGCTTCCTGGAGATCTGGAACCTCGTCTTCATGCAGTACGACCGCGGCGAGCGCGGCACCCTGACACCCCTTCCCAAGCCGTGCGTGGACACGGGCGCCGGCCTGGAGCGGCTCGCGGCGGTGCTCCAGGGCGTGGGCTCGAATTATGAGACCGACCTCTTCCTGCCGATCCTGGCCCGCGTCCAGGAGCTGGCCGGCATCGCGCTCGGCGACGACCCGGAGAAGGATGTCTCCATGCGGGTCGTGGCGGACCATGCCCGCGCCGTGGCGTTCCTGATCGCGGACGGTGTCCTCCCCTCCAACGAGGGCCGTGGCTACGTGCTGCGCCGCATCCTGCGCCGGGCGGCGCGCCACGGCGTGCTGCTCGGGCTCGAGCGCCCCTTCCTCTACCTGGTGGCCGGCGTCGTGGTGGACGAGATGCGCGATGCCTACCCGGAGCTCGAGGAGCGGCGAGCCTACCTGGGCGACCGGATCCTCCGCGAGGAGGAGCGCTTCCTCGAGACGCTCTCCAAGGGGCTCTCGCTTCTGGAGGAGGCAGTGCGCCAGGTCAAGGACCGGGGTGCGAAGATGCTGCCCGGTGAGGTCATCTTCCGCCTCTACGACACCTACGGCTTCCCCCTCGACTTGACCGAGGACATCCTGCGCGGCGAGGGCCTCGGCATCGACCAGGCCGGCTTCGACGCCGCCATGAAGCGTCAGCGCGAGCGCGCCCGGGCCGCCTGGAAGGGAAGCGGCGCCGAGGGCGTCGAGGAGGTCTACGCCCAGCTGGCGGGACAGCTCGTGAGCACCTTCCGAGGCTACGAGACGCTGCGCACCCGCTCGGCGATCCGGGGGCTGCTCGTGGACGGACGGCCCGCGGAGACGGCCCGCCGTGGCGACCGTGTGGAGGTGATCGTCGAGGACACGCCCTTCTATGCCGAATCGGGTGGCCAGGTGGGCGACAAGGGTCGCATCGCCACGCCGGGCGGTCGCATCCGGGTGGAGGACACCCAGAAGCCGCTCGACGGCTTGATCGTCCACCGCGGGCAGGTGACCGAGGGGGAGGTGCGCCTGGACGATCCGGCCGAGCTCGAGGTGGAGGCTGGAGCGCGGGTGGGCGCGGTGCGCCACCATTCGGGCACCCACCTGCTGCACGCGGCGCTGCGCGAGGTGCTCGGCCCCCAGGCGGTGCAGCGCGGCTCGCTGGTGGCGCCGGACCGCCTGCGCTTCGACTTCACCCACGATGCACCCGTGACGCGCGAGGAGCTCGACCGCATCGAGGACCTGGTGAACGAGTGGATCGAGGAGAACGCGCCCGCGCGTGTGGAGCACATGCCGTATCGAGACGCGATCGCCTCGGGCGCCATCGCCATGTTCGGCGAGAAGTACGCCGACGAGGTCCGCGTACTGACCTTTGGAGACTTCTCCCGTGAGCTGTGCGGGGGGACCCACGCGGCGGCCACCGGAGAGATCGGACTGCTCAAGATCGTGTCGGAGGGCGGCGTCGCCGCGGGCGTGCGGCGCGTGGAGGCCCTGGCGGGGCGCGATGCGCTGCTGCGCCTGCGCCAGCAGGAACGCATGCTCGAGCGGACGGCGGAGCTGCTGCGCACCCCGGTCGGCGAGCTCACGGACCGGGTGGAGAAGCTCCTGGAGGAGCGCCGCGCCCTGGAACGCGAGATCGAGCAGCTGCGGACGGCCCGGCGCGGGGAGGCGGCGGTCGACCTGGTGGCGGAAGCCCGGGAGGTGGCCGGCGTGCGGGTGCTCGCCACCCGGGTGGAGGGCGTCTCCAGCAAGGAGCTGCGTTCCCTGGTGGATGCCCTGCGCGACAAGCTGCGCAGCGGGGTCGTGCTGCTCGCCGCCGCCGAGGACGACAAGGTGAGTCTCGCCCTGGGCGTGACCCCGGACCTGCGCGACCGGCTGCGGGCCGGTGACCTGGTGCGCGAGGTGGCCGTGGTGGTGGGCGGCAAGGGCGGCGGGCGTCCGGATTTCGCCCAGGCCGGCGGGCGGGACCCCGGGAAGCTCGACGCGGCCTTCGACCGCCTGCGCGAGCTGGTGGAGCAGGCCGCCGCGCGATGACGCTTCCCTTCCCGGGTGACCCCTTCGCCGCGCGGCGGCGGAGAACCTGCCCGGTGCGCATCGGCAACGTGGGCGTGGGCGGGGACAATCCGCTGCGCGTCCAATCCATGACCACCACGAACACCCAGGACGTGGCCGCCACGTCGGCGCAGGTGGAGCGCCTGGTGGAGGCCGGCTGCGAGATCGTGCGCGTGACGGCCCCCTCGATCCGCGACGCCGAGGCCCTCGCCGGGATCCGGGCCGAGCTCGATCGGCGCGGTGTGCGGGTCCCCCTGGTGGCGGACATCCACTTCACGCCGAACGCCGCGCTGCGCGCGGCCGAGCTTGTCGAGAAGGTCCGCATCAACCCCGGAAACTACGCGGACAAGAAGAAGTTTGAGGTGCGCGAGTACTCGGATGCGCAGTGGGGCGCAGAGCTCGAGCGGGTGGCCGGGCGCTTCCGGCCCCTGGTGCGGCGCTGCAAGGAGCTCGGTCGTGCGCTGCGCATCGGCACCAACCACGGCTCGCTCTCGGACCGCGTGCTGAACCGCTACGGGGACACCCCCCTCGGCATGGTGGAGAGCGCCCTCGAGTTCCTCGACGTGTGCGAGGACGAAGGCTTCGGCGACGTCGTCTTCAGCATGAAGGCGAGCAATCCCCAGGTGGCGATCCAGGCCTACCGCCTGCTGGCGGCCCGGCTCGAGGAGCGGCGCCCCGGATCGCCCTCCTATCCCTTCCACGTGGGCGTCACCGAGGCGGGCGACGGCGAAGAGGGGCGCGTCAAGAGCGCGATCGGGATCGGTGCCCTGCTCGAGGACGGCATCGGCGACACGATCCGCGTCTCGCTCACGGAGGATCCGGTCAAGGAGGTGCCCGTGGCCCGCGCCCTGGCGCGACGCTACGAGGCACGCTGGGCCGAGCTCGCCGCCGCCGGCCCGGCACGGATCGATGTCGGTGCGCCCTTCGTGGACGACCCCTACGGCCACGCACGCCGCGCGACCCGGGTCGTCGCCAGCGGGGCGGTCGAACTGGGCGGCGAGCAACCGGTGCGGGTCGAGCTCACCCTGGGGCCGGTCCCCGCGGAGCCCGAGGCGGCCGCCGGCGCCCTGGCGGAGGCCCTGGCCCGCCGCCCCGAGCTGGCCTGCGAGGGGCTTCGCCTCGCGGTCGACGATCCCGCCGGACTCGACGTGGCGGGCCGTCTGGCTGCCGGGCTCGCGGCTCTCGGCCTGCGCGTGCCGCTCCTGGGACGTCTTCCCCTGGCCCTGGCTGCCCGGGGACCGGGCGAGGTGCCGGGGCTCGTGCGCTGGATCCTTTCCGCCCGGGAGGGAGACCCCCGCCAGGAGCTGCGGGCGGCCGCGCGCGCTGCCGTGGCCGCGGGCGTCACCGTGGAGTGGTGCTTGACGGGTGCTCCATTCGGGATCGCCGCGGCCCTCGACGCCGTCCTGGCCGCCTCCCGCGAGGCGGGGCTCGCGACCTTCCTGGTCTCCGCCCGGAGCGCCCGTCCGGTCCACGCGGCGCGTGTGCTGACCGCGCGGCTGCGCGCGGCCGGGCGCGGCGAGATCCCCGTGGTGCTGCTGCCCGAGGCCGGCGTCCCTGGAGCAAGCCTCGACGCGACGGAGCTCCTCGCCCTCGCCATCGATCTCGGCGCTCCGCTGTGCGACGGGATCGGCGACGCCGTCGTGGTCCCCGCCGCGGGCGACCCGGCCCGGGCCCTGGCGGTGGCCTATCGCATCCTCCAGGGGGCGCGTCTGCGAACCACCTGGACCGAGTTCATCTCCTGCCCCTCCTGCGGCCGCACCCAGTTCGACCTCGAGCAGACCACCGCGCGCATCAAGGCCCGCACCGAGCACCTGAAGGGCGTGAAGATCGCCATCATGGGCTGCATCGTGAACGGGCCAGGTGAGATGGCGGACGCGGACTTCGGCTACGTGGGCTCCGGGCCCGGGCTCGTGAACCTGTACGTGGGCCAGGCCTGCGTGGAGCGCCACGTGCCGGCCGACGAGGCGGACGACCGCCTCGTCGAGCTGATCCGCAAGCACGGCCACTGGGTGGAGCGGGGGTAGCCCGGGTTCCGCACCAGGCTGGGTAGCGTGGCGCTGCGGAGGCGCGCGCCTTCCGGGTCGGGCGCGTGAGCTCCCGCCTCGGGTCGCCAGCCGACGAGCTCCTCGAGGCCCTCGAAGGCGGAGAGGCTGAGCGAGTCGGCCAGCAGCGGGTGGTCGCGCCCCACCACGACGATGGCCATGAGCAGCAGCAACGCCGCCGCCAGGGCACCCTCGGCGGCGCCCAGGCAACCGCCCGCCAGCCGGTCCGCCAGGGCGAGGCCCGCGGCCCGCACCCCGCGCCGCACGAAGCGTCCGACCCCGGCCACCCCCGCCACGGTCCCGAGGACGAGAGCCAAACCCGCCACCACGTCCGCCGCCCAGTCGCCCAGCCCCGTGCGGCCCGCCAGCCAGCCGCTGGCCGGCCCGGTGAAGAGGACGGCCACGACGACGGCGCTCCCGAGCGCGGCCACCGAGAAGACCTCGCGCACGAGTCCGATCCACAGCCCGCGCAGGGCGCCGAGCCCCACCAGGGCTGCCGCCACCAGGTCGACGACCGCCACCCGTCCCCTCCGCCGGCAGTCTAGTGGATGGACTCCGGTCCGTGTCCTGGATGCCAGGAGCACTCGTTCCGGGAGGCGGCTGCGGGTCGCCTTCCCGAACGCCCCATGATCGAGCTCACGCTCCCTTCGGTCCTCGACCGGAGCCCGGCGCCACGCGGCTGTCACGTGGCTTCGCTCTTCGTGCAGCACGTGCCGGCCGATTGGACCGAGTCGGACTGGAGCGGACAGCGCGAGCCCTTCGCCGACCGCGTGCTCGAGCGGTTTGACGAGGTCGCGCCCGGCTTCCCGGCGAGCGTGTGCCACCGCGAGGTTCTGGCCCCACCCGATCTGGCACGTGTCTTCTCCCTCACGGGCGGCAACATCTTCCAAGGCGCCATGGCGCTGGACCGCTTGCTCTTCCTGCGTCCGCTCCCGGGCTGGGCGCGGTATCGCAGCCCCGTCGAGGGGCTCTGGCTGTGCGGGGCGGGTACCCATCCGGGTGGCGGCGTGATGGGCGCCTGCGGCCGCAACGCCGCGCGCGCGATCCTGCGGGCCCGGCGTCGCGGCCAGCGGTGACGGCGCGCCGGTCAGGCCGTCGGCCGGCCCCCGCCCCGTACGAGCTGCAGGTACATGCGCGCGTCGTCCCGGGCAGGATCGCTCCGCAACACCGCGTGCCAGGCGGCCACGGCCCGGCCGTGTCGCCCGAGTGTCCACTCGGTGAGCCCGAGCTGGACGGCCGCATCCAGGTAGCGCGGATGGGCCCGGAGGATGCGCTGAAACTCTCGAATTGCCTGGTGGGGCAGCCCCGCTTCCCGCAGCGCAACGCCGAGACGCTGGCGCACGTCGTGGAAGTGGGGACAGCGGTCCAGGGCCTTGCGGTAGGCCTCGATCGCCTCGCCGAGCTCCTTCGCCTCCCGGTAGGCGTCGCCCAGGGAGGCCTGGAGGTTCGCGAGCTTCCCCCGCGTCACCGGATCCAGCGGCCCGTCGGCCCCGTTGCGTCCCGGGGGCGGCTCGGCCACCGCCTCGGCCCGGTCGAAGTCCCCCTGCTGCTCGTGGACCGCCACCAGCGCGAGCCGCGCCTCGGCGTAGCGCGGGTTGATGCGTAGCGCCTGCTCGAGGCTGCGCGCCGCGGGATCGAGGTCGCCGCGGTGCTCGTGGGCCAGGCCGATCAGATAGTGGACGTCCGCGAAGCCGGGGCGCGTCCGCACCAGGGGCTCCAGATGGGCAAGGGCCCCGTCCCAGTCGCCGTTCTCGAAGCTGCGTCGGCCGAGCGCAAAGGCCCGCCGCTCCTCGGTCGTCATGAAACCCCTGAGCGGTTCCCGCTATTGCGCAGCCGGGACCAGGTCGGCGGCCGCCTTGGCGACTTCGCTGCCGCCATAGTTCTCGAGGATCACCTGGAAGATGCGCTGGGCCTCGTCGACGCGGTTCATGCGCGTGTAGCAGGTGCCGAGCTTGTAGAGCGCCTCCGCATCGAAGCCGAGACCCGGATACTCCTCGAGCAGGGCGCGGTAGCGCTCCGCCGCCGACGGGTACTCCTCGCGGGCCAGATAGAAATCCCCCACCTGCAACACGTGCTCCGCCAGCCTCGTGCGCAGCTCCTTCCAGAGGGCCTCGCCCTCGCTGGCGTGGGCCGAGTGCGGGTGCCGGCTCAGCAGACGGTCGAGCTGGTCCAGGGCTTGCCGGGTGGCGGTCTGGTCGCGCTCGGCGGAGCGGCTTCGTGCGTAGAAGCAATGCGCTGCCTGGTAGATCGCGTAGGGCACGCGCTCGTGCTCCGGATGCAGATCCGGGAAGTCGCGGTAGTACGAGAGGGCCTCCTCGTAGCGTTCCTGGACGTAGTAGGCGTCGGCGATGGCGAGCTCGGCGAGCACCGCCTGGTCGCTGTAGGGGTAGTTGTCGATGATGTCCTGGAAGAGCTGGATGGCCGCCGCGTGGTCCACGGTGCGGAAGAACAGGAAGGTGCGTTTGCCCTCCAGCACCTGGAGCGCCCGCCGGTGAAGCTCCTCGGCCGTGGGCAGCTCCGCGAGCTCGGGGTCGGGCTGCGTCGAGGCGCAGCCCGGGGCGGCGAGAGCCAGGGCGATCGCCGCGGTCACCAGTCGTCTCCGCACGGGCGGCCCTCCTTCTGCAACGGTGGCCGAAGCTACCCGACGGCGTCGAAAGGTGTCAATTTTGCTAGCTTTCCGTTTCCGAACCTGCCCCACCCGCGGGGAAGGAGGTCCCCATGGTCCACGAGTCCCTGCGCAACCTGCGCTTCGATCGACGCCTCCTGCATCGGCGCGGCTGGGTCTCCCCCGACGAGCACGAGCGCGAGCTGGCCGCGCTTGCCGACGTCTCCGACAAGATCGCTCCGCCCGAGGAAGAATCCGAGGCGGAGGCGGAAGGCGACGCCGCCAGCGGGCAGGAGGCGGCGGAGAAGGCGGGCGCCTAGACCCGCTTCAGGGACGGGCTCGTGATCAAGGCGAAGCTCGGCGACCGGCTCGACGGGTGGCTCCAGGCGGGCCTGCCCTTCCTGTTCCGGCACCCCGTCAATCCGAACTGGATCACGGTGCTGGGGACCCTCGTCTCCGGGGGGGCCGCCCTGGCCTTCGCCCTGGGCGCCTTCGCCTGGGCGGGCATCCTGATCGGTTTCGGAGGCCTGTTCGACCTTCTGGACGGTGTCCTGGCCCGTCACCACGGGCGCGCCACGGCCTTCGGGGCCTTCCTGGACTCGACCCTGGACCGCCTGGTGGACATCGCCATCCTGGTCGGGATCATGACGCACTTCGCCGCACGCGGGGACCCCGCCACGGTGCTCCTGGCCGGGGTTGCCCTGGCCGCCAGCGTGCTCACCTCTTATGCCAAGGCGCGGGCAGAGCGCTTCGTCCCCGACCTGGGGGGCGGCTTCTTCGAGCGTGGCGAACGGCTGGCGGTGCTGGCTTTCGGCGGGATCTTGGGCTTTCTGGTGCCGGCCCTGTGGATCGTGGCCGTGCTCGGAGTCGTGACCGTGGGGCAACGTTTCGTGCTGGCCTATCGGGGAATGGCGCACCTGGACGCGACGGGTCGACGCCAGGTTGGGGAGCATCCGTAGTATGAGCGAGCAGGAGAAGGACGAGGACGCCGAGCGGGGCTTCGTCGTGATCGATCGACGCGGCCGGTCCGATGAGGAGGGCGACCAGGGGCGGGCCGAAGCGCCGCCGCGGGCCGCCCCTCCGCCTCCACGCACCGCCGCCCACACGGCGCCCAAGCCGCCCAGCGGCCCCGGCAAGGGGCCGGCCCACGGCCCGCTCCCGCCCCTCGACTTCGCGAGCTTCGTGCATTCGATCGCCATCTCGGCCCTCCATCAGCTCGGGCTCGTGGCGGATCCGGAGACCGGCCAGACGCCCGCGCCCGATCTCGAGATGGCGAGCCAGAACATCGACATCCTCCAGATGCTCCAGGAGAAGACGCGTGGGAACCTGGATGCGGAGGAGGGTCGGCTGCTCGAGAGCCTCCTCTACGAGCTGCGCATGCGTTACGTGGAGGTGAGGGGATCCGCGGGGCGGTGAGTGCAGCGGGCGCCGCCGCCGCGGGCGCCACGCTGCTGAGCGCGCCGGCCAAGGTGAACCTCGGCCTGCGCGTGCTCGGCCGCCGGACCGACGGCTATCACGAGATCGAGAGCCTCTTCGTCCCCGTGGACTGGACCGACGAGCTCGAGCTCGAGCTCGTGGCCGGCGGTACGGGGGTCGACTTCGCCCTGGCCGGCGACTGTGCGGGCGTGCCCGCCGATGCCCGCAACCTGGCGGCTCGGGCGGCCGCCGCCTTCCTGGCCGAGAGCCGGGTCCCCTACGGGGTGCGCCTGCGGCTGCACAAGCGGATCCCGGCCGGCGCCGGCCTCGGGGGCGGGTCGAGCGACGCCGGCTCCGTGCTCCGGGCCCTGGCGACCCGTCTGCCGGGGTACGTCCCGGAGCCGCGCCTGGCCCGCATCGCCTTGTCCCTGGGTGCGGACGTCCCGTTCTTCCTGGATCCCCGGCCCGCCCGGGTGACGGGCATCGGGGAGGGGATCGAGCCCCTGGAGGGGTTTCCCGCCCTGGTCTTCCTGCTCGCCACCCCCGGGCCGCCGCTGGCCACGGCGGCCGTCTACGCCGCCTTCGACCGGGACCCGGGTGCGTTGACGCTCGAGCACAAACGCCTTACTCTGCGCGCGCTTAGCGAGCTGTGGGGGCCCGGCGGGCGTCTGCGTGCCGAGGTCCTCGCCGGCCTCGTGGCGAACGACCTCGAGCCGGCGGCGCGACGGCTTCACCCGGCGATCGGCCCGCTCCTGGACGAGCTGCGGGCAGGGGGGGCGCTTGCCGTGGGCCTGTCCGGAAGCGGTCCGACGGTGTTCGGCGTGTTCGAGGAGGCCGCAGCCGCCGAACGGGGGCGGCTTGGGCTCGTCGCAGGGAGCCCGGAGCTGCGCGTGCGGGTCGCCGCGGCGCTCGCGCGGCCGACGACCTAGCCTCGGAGGCGATCTCGATGCTGGGGCGTCGTCTAATGGTAGGACAGCGGCCTTTGGAGCCGTTCATGGAGGTTCGAATCCTCCCGCCCCAGCCCGATCGGAAACCCGTCCCGCGACCGAGGCCAGCCCCATGAAAGGCATGAAGCTGTTCGCCGGCAACTCGAACGGTCCGCTGGCTCGGGCCGTGGCGGCCTACCTGGACGTCGAGCTCGGCAAGGCCGAGGTCGGCACCTTCAGCGACGGCGAGGTGAACGTCGAGATCCGCGAGAACGTGCGCGGCATGGACTGCTTCGTGATCCAGTCCACCTGTGCGCCCGCCAATACGCACGTGATGGAGCTGCTCATCATGATCGACGCGCTGCGCCGCTCCTCGGCGCTGCGCATCACCGCCGTGATCCCCTACTATGGCTATGCGCGCCAGGACCGCAAGGTGCAGCCGCGCGCTCCGATCACCGCGAAGCTGGTGGCAGACGTGATCTCGGCGGCAGGCGCCAATCGCCTCCTGTGCCTGGATCTGCACGCGGGACAGATCCAGGGCTTCTTCAACATCCCGGTGGACAACCTCTACGGCACGCCGGTGCTGCTGCCGGCCATGCGCGAGCGCTTCGGCCGCGAGCTGACCATCATCTCGCCGGATGCCGGCGGTGTGGAGCGCGCCCGCGCCTACGCCAAGCGCCTGGATGCCCCGCTTGCCATCGTCGACAAGCGTCGCGAAGCCGCCAACGTGGCTCGGGTGATGAACGTGGTCGGCGACGTGAAGGGGCGAACCTGCGTGCTGGTGGACGACATCGTGGACACGGCCGGGACCCTGTGCCAGGCGGCGGAGGCGCTCCGCGGGGCGGGCGCCAGCCGGGTCTTCGCGGTGGTCACCCACCCGGTCCTGTCCGGTCCGGCCGTGAAGCGCATCCACGAGTCGCCGCTCGAGGAGATCGTCGTCACGGATACGATCCTGCTTCGCGACGAGGCCCAGCGGTCGGAGAAGATCCACGTCGTCACGATCGCGCCCATTCTGGGCGAGGCGATCCGGCGCATCACCAACGAGGAGAGCGTCAGTTCGCTCTTCGTGTAGAAGGGGACCCCATCGTGGCCGAGACCGGACTGAGCGTCGATCTCCGCGAGCGGAGCGGCAAGGGCGCTGCGCGCAAGCTGCGTGCGGCGGGGCGCATCCCGGGCGTGGTGTACGGCAAGGGGCGCGCCACCACGCCGATCGCGCTCGATCCGCACGCGCTCGACCGTCTGCTCAAGACGAGCGAGGCGGGCCTCAACACCTTGATCGAGCTCACCGTAAACGGGAGAGACGGCCGCACCACCGTCCTCGTGAAGGAGCTCCAGCGAGATCCCGTGCGCGGGGGGCTTCTGCACGCGGATCTCTACGAGGTGGACCTGACCCGGACCATCGAGGTGGAGGTTCCGATCCATCTGATCGGACGTCCGCGTGGCGTCGAGATGGGCGGCATCCTGGATCAGACCCTGCGTACGATCGAAGTCGAATGCCTTCCCAGCGACATTCCCGACGAGGTCGAGTTCGACGTCTCCCATCTCGAGATCGGCGACGTGGTGCACGTGTCCGACCTCCCGATCCCGTCGAACGTGGAGCTGCAGACCGACGCCCACCTGGGCGTCGCCCACGTGATCCTGCCGGCGGCAGAGGAGGCGGCCGAGGCCGTGGAGGCCGAGGCGGTCCCGACGGAGGCGGAGGCCGAGGGCGAGGCCGCCGAGGCGGGCGAGACCGCCGGCGAGGAGAAGTCCGGCGAGTAGGGCCGCCCGGGCGTGAAGCTCGTCGTCGGGCTCGGAAACCCCGGGCCCCGTTACGCGGCGACCCGCCACAACGTGGGGTTTCGCGTGGTGGAGCAGTTCGCCGCGCGCCACGGGATCGCGCTGGATCGCGACCGGGCCCTGCGCGGGCGCTTCGGCCGTGGACGCACGCTCGGTCTCGACGTGGGCGTCCTCGAGCCCCTCACCTACATGAATCTCTCCGGCCGCTCGGTGCGGGTCGCGCTGCGGGATCTGCCCCTCGAGGACCCGGCCCGCGACCTTGTCGTGGTGTTCGATGACGTGGATCTCCCCTTCGGCCGGCTGCGGGTGCGGCCGGCGGGGGGCGCCGGCGGCCACAAGGGACTGGCGGACGTGATCGCGCGCGTGCGGCGCGACGACTTCACCCGCTTGCGCTTCGGCGTGGGCCGGGCGCCTCCCGGCGAGGACACCGCCGACTATGTGCTGACCCGCTTCGATGCGGCGGAGGAGGCGTTGCTGCCCGAGCGGCTCGAGGAGGCCGCCGATGCCCTCGACGCGATCCTCGCGGACGGCGTGGAGGCGGCCATGAATCGCTTCAACGCCGCGCCGCGGGCGGCGAGCGAGGTGAGCTGAGCCCGACGGCGCCCGGCTCGCACGCCCTCCCGGGAGCCGCTAGAGTGCTCATCCGCCGCTCCGGCGCCGCGAACGCCCGGTCCGCGGTGTGGCGGCCACGGTGGATCCGGCGGCGCGATGACCAGCGATCAGAACGTGTCGAGCCTGCGTGCGCCGCCCCTGGTGGTGCGGCTCACCCGACCCTTCCAGCGCTTCGTCCATCTGGAGGCGTCCAGCAGCCTCCTGCTGCTGATCATGACGATCACCGCGCTGGTCTGGGCGAACTCACCCTTCCATCACGGCTACGAGCACCTGAAGCACCTGCCGCTGAGCCTCGGGGTCGGCGACTTCGAGCTCTCGCTTCCCCTGGAGGCCTGGGTCAACGACGCGCTCATGGCCATCTTCTTCTTCGTCGTGGGCCTCGAGATCAAGCGCGAGCTGGTGCACGGCGAGCTCTCGACGCGGGCGCGCGCCATGTTGCCGGTGCTCGGCGCCCTGGGCGGCATGGTGGTGCCGGCTTCGATCTATGCGGCCATCCACTGGGGAGGACCCGCCCTGCACGGCTGGGGCATTCCGATGGCCACCGACATCGCCTTCGCCGTGGCTGCGCTCTCGGTCTTCGGCTCGCGGGTTCCGGCGGGGCTCAAGGTCTTCCTGCTGGCACTCGCCATCGCCGACGACCTGGGAGCGGTGGCCGTGATCGCCGTGTTCTATACCGCCGATCTGTCCCTGGCCTGGCTGGGGCTGGCCGTGCTCGGCCTGGGCCTCACCTTCAGCATGAACCTGGCGGGAGTCCGCTCCTACCTGCCCTATCTCCTGGCGGGAGGCGCCGTCTGGCTCGCCACGCTCTACTCCGGCGTGCACGCCACGGTGGCCGGGGTCGCGCTCGGATTCCTCACGCCGTCGGCGCCGGAGGATCCCACTCAGGAGACGCTGGTGAAGCGCGGCATGGGCGCCGTCGACCGCCTGCGCCGGCTGGTGGCCGAGCAGGAGGACCACGGGGGCCACGAGCGCCATCGGGTGCTGCGGGAGCTCCAGAACGTGGGGCGTTCGGCGCTCTCGCCCCTCGATCACCTGACCAACCTGCTCCACCCGTGGGTCGCCTTCGGGATCATGCCACTCTTCGCGCTCACCAACGCGGGCGTGGCCTTCGAAGCCAGCACGCTCGCGGACCCCCAGGCGCAGCGCGTGGGCATCGCCGTTGCCCTCGGCCTCCTGATCGGCAAGCCGATCGGGGTGAGCCTGTTCAGCTGGGTCGCGGTGCGCCTCGGCATCGCCGAGCTTCCGCGGGGCGTCACCTGGACCGCGATTCTCGCCACCGGCGCGCTGGCGGGCATCGGCTTCACGGTGGCGCTCTTCATCACGGCCCTCGCCTTCGACAATCCCCACTTCACGGCCGGCTCCAAGATCGGGATCCTGGGCGCCTCGGCGATCGCCACGCTGCTCGGCGTGAGCCTGCTCTCCCGCGCCCTGCCGCCGCCCGGGCACGCGAACGAGATCGGACCCGGCGAGGAGACGTGAGCGGCACCCGGCTTGATTGTCCGTCGATACCCGGGTTTCAAGCTTGAAAAATTTGCCGATTGTACGGTTTTTATGACATATTGACCGGGTATTGGCCGGTCTGTAGACTGCACGCCATGGAAATCCTGCTGGAGCGCGGTGAGGGGCGCGCCGCGCCCGTCTACCGCCAGATCGCGGAGCAGATCCGGCACTCGATCGCCAGCGGCCAGCTGGCGGACGGGACGCGGCTGCCGCCGATCCGCGGTCTCGCCCAGCGCCTGGGCGTCCATCGCGACACGGTGGCTCTCGCCTACGAGGAGCTCGTGGCGGCGGGCCTGGCCGAGGCCACGGTGGGTCGCGGAACCTTCGTGCGCCAGGCGGCGCTGCCGGCCGAGGCGACGCTCCCCTTCGAGCCTCCGCTCTCGGCACCCATCGAACGCCTGCTCGAGTTCGAACGGGCGCGACCCCGCTACGGCGCGGCAAGTGAGAGCGTTCCCCTGCACGCGCTGGTGCCCGACCCGACGCTGTTTCCGGTGGACGAGTTCCGTCGCGCGCTCGGCCGCACCCTCACCGAGGGCGGCGCGGAGCTGCTGCTCTACGGGGGGCCCCAGGGCCATCCGGGCCTGCGCGAGTCCCTGGCGCGGCGCCTGCGGGCGCAGCACGGCATCGAAGCGCGCCCGGAAGAGCTGGTGATCTGCCAGGGCGCGAGTCAGGGCATCTCCCTGGCCCTGCGCCTGTTCGCCCAGCCGGGCGACGCCGTGGCGGTGGAGGAGCCCACCTACCAGAACGTGCTGGGCGCCCTGCTCGGCCTGGGCCTGCGCCCGGTGCCCGTGCCCATGGAGGCCGAAGGGCCCGACCTGGCCCGCCTGGAACAGGTGCTGGCCCGGCCCGAGGTCAAGCTCTTCTACACCATCCCGACCTTCCACAACCCCCTCGGGACCGTGATGCCCGAGGTTCGCCGGCGGGAGCTGCTGCGCGTGGCCCAGCGGGCGGGCAAGCCGGTGGTGGAGGACGCCTTCGAGGCGGACCTGCGCTTCGACGGGCATCCCGTTCCGCCGCTGGCGGCCCTGGACCGAGTGGGCCTCGTGGTCCACCTGGTCTCCTTCTCCAAGTCCCTCTTCCCGGGCTGCCGCGTCGGGGCGATCCACGCCCGCGGGCGGACCATCGAGGGGCTGCTCGCCCTGCGGCACTCCAGCGACCTGGGCGGCGCACCGCTGCTCCAGGCGGCGCTGGCGGCCTTCGTGGACGCGGGCGGCTACGACCGCCACCTGACGCGCCTGCGCCGCGTGCTGCGCGGGCGCTGCCAGGCCATGCTCGACGCCCTGGCGCGCGAGCTCTCCGGAGCAGCGACCTGGACCCACCCGGAGGGCGGCTACCAGGTCTGGGTTGCGCTGAAGGGCGCCATGGACACCAGGGATCTGCTGGCCGACGCCATGCGGGGAGGGGTTCTCTTCGCGCCGGGAGACCAGTTCTACCACGACGGCCGTCCCTCGAGCGGCCTGCGGCTCACCTTCGCCCAGGCCGACGAGGCTGGGATCCGGCGCGGTGTGGCGGCGCTCGGCGAGATCGTGCGGGTGCGGCGCGAGGAGCCGAAGGCCACCCACGCGGAGAGCGTTCACGTCTGAGGCGGCGCCCGCCCGCCGGGAGGAGGAGCCATGAGCGAGCGAGGAAGCGGCAACGGCGGAGGCGACGCCTCCGGCCGGACCACCGCCGAGGCCTTCGAGCTGAAGGTGGGCCTCGCGGAGATGCTCAAGGGTGGCGTGATCATGGACGTGACCACGCCCGAGCAGGCCAAGATCGCCGAGGACGCGGGCGCCGCCGCCGTGATGGCCCTGGAGCGCGTGCCGGCCGACATCCGCAAGGAGGGCGGGGTAGCGCGCATGGCGGCCATCGAGGTGATCGAGGCCATCCAGCGCACGGTCTCGATCCCGGTGATGGCCAAGGTGCGGATCGGGCACTTCCAGGAGGCGCGGGTGCTCGAGGCCCTGGGGGTGGACTTCATCGACGAGAGCGAGGTGCTCACGCCTGCCGACGAGGAGCACCACATCGACAAGCACGCCTTCCGCTCGCCCTTCGTGTGCGGGGCGCGCGACCTGGGCGAGGCCCTGCGCCGCATCGCCGAGGGAGCGGCCCTGATCCGGACCAAGGGCGAGGCCGGGAGCGGAAACATCGTGGAGGCCGTGCGGCACCTGCGGCGGGTCGTGGGCGGGATCCGGCAGCTTGCTGCCGTACCCCGGGAGGAGCTGCCCGCCTCGGCCAAGGAGCTGCGGGCAACCCTCGATCTCGTGCTGCGCGTGGCCGAGAGCGGGCGCCTCCCGGTGCCGAACTTCGCGGCGGGAGGCATCGCGACTCCGGCCGACGCCGCCCTCTGCATGGCGCTCGGTGCGGAGGCCAACTTCGTGGGCTCGGGCATCTTCAAGAGCGCGGACCCGGAGGCCCGCGCCCGGGCCATCGTCCGGGCCACGACCCACTGGCGGGAGCCGGCGGAGGTGCTGGCCGCCAGCCGGGGCCTCGGCCGCGCCATGGAGGGCCTGGCCCTGGAGACCCTCGGCGAGGCCGAGCGGCTGGCCAACCGCGGATGGTGAGCGGAACCGGAGCGGGTAGGCCGACCGTGGGCGTCCTGGCCGTCCAGGGTGACATGGAGAGGCACGCCCGGGCGGTGGAGCGCGCCGGGGGTCGAGCGGTCCCCGTCCTACGCGAGAAGGACCTGGACGGGATCGACGCCGTGATCCTGCCGGGCGGGGAGAGCACCACCATCTCGAAAGGGATGCAGCGCCTCGGCCTCTACGAGCCCCTGCGCGAGCTCGCCCGGGCGGAGCGTCCCCTCCTGGGTACCTGCGCCGGAGCGATCCTCCTGGGGCGCGAGGTGGAGAACCACCCGGTCCCGACCCTGGGGATCCTGGATCTGCGCGCGGTCCGCAACGCCTACGGCACCCAGGTGGACTCCTTCGCCGCGATGGTGGACCGGGGTGCAGCGGCAGGCTTCGAAGGGCTGCGTTGTGTCTTCATCCGCGCGCCCCGCCTCGAGGCCCTCGGCGCCCGGGTGGAGGTCCTGGCCCGCGTGGACGGGGCGCCGGTTCTCGTGCGCGCGGGCCGGGTGCTCGCCGCCACCTTCCACCCGGAGCTCACCGACGACGATCGCGTGCACCGGGCCCTGCTCGATCTGGCGGGAGGAACCCCGGGCTGAGGATGCCCTGGGGGGCGGGCGGGCTGGGGGCGCGCTTTGCATTCCCCGTGGCGCTCCGGTATCTCTCTCCCGTCGCGGCTCCGCTCCGGAGCCGCAAGCCACCTCGGCTCCCTCGAACCCGCCGCCCGCGCTGCGGCGGTCCGGGAGGGAGCCCGGAGCCGGGCCCTCGGCTCCGTCCGTGGGGAGGATTCCGTGCGCGAGTACGAGATCACGTTCATCGTCCAGCCGGAGATCTCCGAGGAGGGTCGCGAAGCCCTGGTGGGGCGACTCGGCAGCCTGCTCGAGAAGGGCGGCGCCACCCGCCTCGAGCTGCACGATCACGGCAAGCGCAAGCTCGCCTACGAGATCCGCAAGTTCCAGAAGGGTCACTACCTTACCCTCAACTTCCTCGACCAGGGCCCCGCCATTCCCGAGCTCGAGCGCGCCCTGCGCGTGGACGAGTCGGTGCTCCGCTACCTGACTGTCCAGGTGTCGGAGGAGATCCAGGACGTGGGAGGGCGCCGGGCGCATGCCGCCGAGCAGGAGCGCATCCGCAAGGAGCGGGCTGCCGAGCGCGCCGCCCGCGAGGCGGAGGAGCGCGCGGCCCGGGAGGCCGAGGAGCGGGAGCGCGCGGCCCAGGCCGCGGCCCAGGGGGAGGCCGGTGCGGGCGAGGAGCAGCCCGCTGCGGAGGAGCCGGAGAGCGACGAGGGCGAGGACTCGGACGCCGAGGCGGTGGAGGAGTAGCCCATGAGTACCGGCGAGAGGTCGGAACGACGTGAGCCTCGGGAGCGCGGTGAAGGCCGGGAGCGGGGCGAAGGCCGGGAGCGCGGCGAAGGCCGCGAGCGGGACGATGGGCGCGAGCGGGGCGCGGGTCCCCATCGGGGGCTCAAGCAGCGGCTGCGGGCCAAGGCGCGCAAGCGCGCCCGCAAGGAGGGCAAACGGGTCTTCCTGCGTCGCAAGGTGTGCCGCTTCTGCGCCGACGCCAAGATCGAGATCGACTACAAGGACCCGAAGGTGCTGCGCTTCTTCGTGACGGAGACGGGCAAGATGATCCCGCGCAGGATCTCCGGAAACTGCGCCCGCCATCAGCGGGAGGTGGCCCACGCGGTCAAGCGCGCTCGCATTCTCGCGCTGGTTCCGTACTCCGTTCGGTCCATCTAGTTCGGTCCGTAAAGCTGGGGAGGGTCGATGCGCCACGTCCAGGTCATCCTGCGCGAGGACGTCCCGGACCTCGGGGACGCGGGCGAGCTGGTACGCGTCCGGCCGGGGCACGCTCGCAACTATCTCCTCCCTCAGGGGAAGGCCATCCTGGCCACCGAGGGAAACCTGCGCGAGGTCGAGCACCACAAGCGCGTGATCGAGGAGAAGCGCGTCCGCGAGCGCACGGCGCTCGAGGCGGAGCGGAGCCGCCTCGAGGGCGTCGAGCTCGAGATCGCGGCCAAGGCGGGCGAGGAGGGCAGGTTGTTCGGCTCCGTGACGGCCGCCCAGATCGCCGAGCACCTGGCCGAACGAGGGTTTGCGGTCGACCGACGCAAGATCGCGCTGGCCGAGCCCATCAAGCAGTTGGGCGAGCACGCGGTTGCGGTGCGGCTGCGCCGCGACGTCAACGCCACCCTCAAGGTGAAGGTCGTTGCGGCATCTTGATTCGTTCGTGATATAAGAGAGGGTCCCGGCTCTCACGCGCACGGAGGGGGTGAGGTGGCGCGTCGATCACGGGCCTGGCAGGGCACTGCCGGCGACGCCGGCGGGGGCGCGGAAGTCTTCCGCGGGCGCGTCCCGCCCCACGACATCGAGGCGGAGAAGGCCGTCCTCTCGGCCATCCTGATCGACAACCACGCCCTCCACGCCGTGTTGACCGAGGTCAAGCCCGAGGACTTCTATCACCCCGGGCACCGGCTGCTCTACCAGGCCATGATCGCGCTGAAGGACGACAACCAGCCCGTCGATCTGCATACCCTCTCCGACTGGCTCACGACGCGCAAGCAGCTCGACGAGCTGGGCGGCCCCGTCGCCCTGGCCGAGATCGCCGACTACGAGGCGACGGCCGCCCACGTAATCCACCACGCCCGCATCGTGCGCGACAAGTCGTTGCGGCGGCGCCTGATCCACGTGGCAACGGAGATCGTGGAACACGGCTTCGAGCACGCCGAGGCTGCCGAGCGCCTGCTCGACATGGCGGAGTCGCGCATCTTCGAGGTGAGCCAGGAGACCAGTCGTCGCGTCAGCTTCCGCAGCCTGGGCGACGAGATGCAGGACACCTTCGACTACGTCGAGATGCTGATGAACCGGGGCGGAGAGCTCACGGGTCTTCCCACCGGCTTCCAGGATCTGGACGAGATGACGGGCGGGCTCCAGCGGGGCGAGCTCGTGATCCTGGCCGCGCGCCCCAGCATGGGAAAGACGGCGCTGGCCCTCAACCTGGCTCGCAACGCCGCCGTGGACCACGCGAAGAAGGCGGCGGTCTTCTCGCTCGAAATGACCACCCGTTCCCTCGTGCTGCGGCTGCTGGCTGCGGAGGCCCGCATCGATTTCGCCACCTTCCGCCGCGGCTACATCGCGGTGAACGACCATGCGCGGCTGGTGAACGCCGCCGGCCGGCTCTCGAACGCGGACATCTGGATCGACGACTCCGGACTCATCACGGTGCTCGAGATGAAGGCCAAGTGCCGCCGCATGAAGGCGGAGCGCGGCCTCGATCTCGTGGTCGTCGACTACCTGCAGCTCGCCCATGGCGACGGCAAGTACGAGCGGCGCGAGCAGGAGATCTCCGAGATCAGCCGCAGCCTCAAGGCCCTGGCCAAGGAGCTCGACCTGCCGGTGGTGGCACTCTCGCAGCTCAACCGCGGCCCCGAGATGCGCGGCGGGGAGCACCGGCGGCCCATGCTGGCGGACCTGCGCGAGTCGGGCGCCATCGAGCAGGACGCCGACGTGATCGGCTTCATCTACCGCGACCAGGTCTACAACCCCGACACCGAGGACCAGGGCATTGCCGAGCTGATCCTGGCCAAGCAGCGCAACGGGCCGACCGGTACCGTGAAGCTGCGCTTCGAGGCACGCTACGCGCGTTTCGACAACCTCTCGCCGCGCGACGACGGCCCGGCCGGTCCGCCGGGCGGGAGTGGCCGCGCCGGGAGCTTCCAGGGACCCGAAGACGACGCCCTCGAGGAGACGCCCTTCTAGGTGCCGCGTCTCGTGTGGCCGCGTGCGCTCCGGCCCGGCGGAACCATCGGCATCGCCGCGCCGGCCGGGGCCGTGGATCCGGAGCGGCTGGCGGCGGGGGAGGCGCGCCTGCGCGCGGCAGGCTTCCGCACCGTGCGCCGCGACGACGTGCTCGAGCGTTGCGGCTACCTGGCGGGCGACGACCCGCGGCGGGCCCGGGAGTTCATGCACCTCGTGGGCGACGAGAAGGTGGACGCGATCCTCTGCGCGCGGGGCGGGTACGGCTGCGACCGGATCCTCCCGCTGCTCGACCCGGCCCGCGTGCGCGCGGCACGCAAGCCCCTGGTGGGCTACAGCGACGTGACGGCGCTGCTGCTCTGGCAGCGGCGCCGTGCCGGGCTGGCCGGATTCCACGGGCCCATGCTCGAACGCGAGGCGGGCCCCGCCGCCGACGAGCTCGAGGCGCTGGTCCGCGCGCTCACGGGCACGGCGCCCGAGCCCGTGGTCCGGCGCGGGCGGCCCGGGGCCGGAGGGCGGGTCGAGGGGCGCCTGACCGGCGGCTCCCTCACCATGGTGGCCGCCAGCCTGGGAACGCCCTGGGAGGTGGACACGCGCGGCGCCGTCCTGCTGCTCGAGGAAGTGGGAGAGCGCCCCTACCGGCTCGATCGCCTGATGCAGCAGCTTCGCGCCTCCGGAAAGCTCGAAGCCGCTGCCGGGGTGGGGCTCGGTGCCTTCGTACGCTGCGACGAGTCCGACCCGGGCTACCCGAGCGGGGCCGAGGTGCTCGAGGAATGCCTGCGGGCCGTGGGCGTGCCGTGGGTGTCCGGACTCCCCTTCGGCCACGCGCACCCGAACCTGGCCTGGCCCGTGGGTGCCCGGGCCCGGCTCGACGGGCGGAGTGGGGAGCTGCACATTCTGGACGCGGGGGTCGTGAAGCGCTGACATGAGGCGAGGCCGGATCCAGCGCAAGCTCGCGCGCATCGATCGCGTCCTCGAGAAGGCGATCGCGGACGCCGAGATTCCCGGAGCGGTGGTGCTGGCGTGCATGTCGCGCGAGGGCGAGCTGCTGGAGCAGCTGTCCGTGGCGGGTCATGCCGCGTTGCGGCCCGAGCGCATCCCCATGAACCGCGACACCGTCTTCGACCTGGCCTCCTTGACCAAGCCCCTGGCCACGGCCACGGCGCTCCTGCTCCTGGTGCACGAGCGGGTCCTGGATCTCGACGATCCGGTTGCGAAGCACCTGCCGGCCTTCGGCGAACGCGACAAGGAGCGTGTCACGATCCGCCATCTCCTGACGCACTCCTCGGGGCTCAAGCCCTGGCGTCCCTTCCACGAGGCGCTGCTCGAGCGCGAGCGCAAGCGCGGAGAGCAGATCCTGGCCACGCCGGCCGCCCGTGAGGCGATCCTGGAGCGCATCTTCCGCTCGGCGCTGGTGCACGACCCGGGTAGCGCCGCCGTCTACGGAGACCTGGACTTCATCGTGCTGGGAGCGCTGGTGGAGGAGGTGACGGGCCAGGGCCTGGACGCCTTCTGCGCCGCGCGCATCTTCCGCCCCCTCGGCCTGGAGAACACCCGCTTCCTGCCGCTCGAGGACCGGGCGAGCCCCCTGGCCGAGGCCGAGCGCCGGCGCTTCGCGGCCACCGAGAACTGCCCCTGGCGCAAGCGCATCCTCCAGGCCGAGGTGCACGACCCGAACGCCTGGGCCCTGGGCGGCGTGGCGGGCCACGCGGGCCTCTTCGCTCCGGCCGACGACGTGCTGCGCTTCGCCCGCACGATCCTCGACGTCTGGCACGGCCGCAGCGAGGCGCTCCCGGCAGAGACCCTGCGCAGCTTCCTGACCCGTCAGGAGCTTCCGCCGGGCTCCGACTGGGCGCTCGGCTGGGACACGCCCAGCGAGGGCGGGTCCTCCTCGGGCCGGTACTTCTCCCGGCAGTCCGTCGGGCATCTGGGCTTCACGGGCACGTCCCTCTGGATCGACCTGGAGCGCGAGGCCGTCGTGGTGCTGCTCACGAACCGCGTGCACCTGGTGGCCAAGAAGAGCCCGTTCAAGCTGCGGGCCCGGATCCACGATCTCCTCCTCGAGGGGTTCCTGGCCGAATGAACCAGCCGCAGCACGTCCATTTCGTGGCCATCGGCGGGACCGGCATGGGGTCCCTGGCCGGGCTGCTGGCCGCCCGCGGCATCCGCGTCACCGGCTCGGATCGCGAGCTGTACCCGCCCATGAGCACGATGCTCGAGCGCTGGGGCATCCCCGTGAAGCTCGGCTTCTCGCCCGAGAACGTGCTGGCCGAGCAGCCGGATCTCGTGGTGATCGGAAACGCCGTGCGGCCCGACAACCCCGAGGCGCAGGCGGTTCTGGAGCAGGGCATCCCCCACCTCTCGTTTCCGGACGCCCTCTACACCCTGGCCATGCAGGGCAAGCACCCGGTCGTGGTGACCGGGACCCACGGCAAGACCACCACCACCAGCCTGGTGGCGTTCCTGCTCTCCGCCACCGGGCGTGACCCATCCTTCCTGGTCGGAGGCATCGCGCTCGATTTCGAGACGAGCTTCCGGGAGGGTCGCGGTCCGCACTTCGTGGTGGAGGGCGACGAGTACGACACGGCCTTCTTCGACAAGACGCCGAAGTTCCTCCATTACCACCCGGATACCCTGGTGCTCACCTCCATCGAGTTCGACCACGCCGACATCTACCGGGATCTCGAGCACGTGAAGAGCGCCTTCCGGGAGCTCGTGGAGCGCATGCCCAGCGACGGGACCCTCGTCGCGGCCGTGGCCCATGCAAACGTGGGCGAGCTGGTGCGCGAGGCTCCCTGCCGGGTGGTGGGCTATGCGGTGCAGGCAGACGGGGGCGAGGTGACGGGCCCGGACCTGGCCGCCGCCTGGTGGGCCACGAACCTGGAGGCGGACCCGGACGGCACCCGCTTCCAGCTGCACGTGGCCGGGCGCGACCCCTTGGCGGTGCGCATCCCGCTCCACGGGCGCTTCAACGTGGAGAACGCGGTGGCGGCCCTGGCCACGCTGCGTGTCCTGGGCGTTCCCCTGGGCGAGGCGGTGACCGCCCTCGAGTGCTTCCGGGGCGTGCGCCGCCGCCAGGAGGTGCGCGGCGAGGCGGCGGGCGTCGTCGTGGTCGACGACTTCGCCCACCATCCCACCGCGGTGCGCGGCAGCATCCAGGCCCTGCGCGCGCGCTTCTCGGGGCGGCGCCTGATCGCCGTCCTCGAGCCGCGCACCAATACGAGCCGCCGGCGCCTCTTCCAGGACGACTACGCAGACACCCTGGCGGGAGCGGACCGCATCGTGATCTCGATCGTCCCGGACGAGCCGATCTACAGCGCCACCGGGGAGGTCACCCAGCGCCTCGACGCTCCCGCCCTGGCCGCGGAGCTGCGCCGGCGCGGGCGCGACGCCGCGGCCCTTCCCGGCGCGGATGCCATCGTGGACGACCTCGCCGCGACCTGCCAGGCCGGCGACGTGGTCCTCGTGATGAGCAACGGCTCGTTCGGCGGGATCTGGGACAAGCTCCTGGAGCGACTTCGCGCCCGCGGCTAGGCGCCGGACTGCATGCCTCCGCTCGTCGGGCGGCGTGCTAGCGTCGGGACGGCGGGCTGCGGAGTCCTGGAGTGCCGAGCATGACGCGAATCTTCCTCGGCTTGTCCGCCCTGGTCTGGCTTCCATACGGGCTCTTCTGCTTCTTCCAGCCGGGCTATCTCGAGCAGGCGGCGGGCGTGGTGTCGGCCACGCGCACCGGAACCATCGAGCTCCGGGCCATGTACGGGGGGCTGCAGGCCGCCCTCGGTGCGCTGGCGGCCGCCGGGGCGCTTCGCCCGGCGCTGGCGCGCCACGCGCTGGTGAGCCTGGCCGTGGTGTGCGGGGGACTGGGTGTGGCGCGCGGGTGCGCCGCCCTGGCCGTGGGCGCGGCGTCCGGCTACACGGCGTTCGCGCTGGGCTTCGAGTGGACATCCGCGGCCCTGGCCGCCTGGCTCCTGGCGCGAAGACCGGGAGAGCGGCGATGAAGCGGTCGGATCGCGACCTCCTCGACACCCAGATCGCGTACTACCGGGCTCGCGCGCCCGAGTACGACGAATGGTTCTTCCGCCTCGGGCGCTACGATCACGGCGAGGCCCACAAGCGAGCGTGGTTTTCCGAGCTGGCCCGGGTGGAGGCGGCGCTCGGCGAGGCGCGGCCCGCGGGCCGGGTGCTGGAGCTGGCGTGCGGAACGGGACTCTGGACGCGCCACCTGGCCCGCACGGCCGCATCCGTCACCGCCGTCGATGCCTCGCCCGAGGTCCTGGAGACGAATCGACGCCGGGTGGCCTCGCCCCAGGTGGAGTACGTCCAGGCCGACTTGTTCGACTGGGAGCCCCGAGCGCCCTTCGACTTCGTCTTCTTCGGCTTCTGGCTCTCGCACGTTCCCCCTCCGCGCTTCGAGGAGTTCTGGGCGGGCGTGCGCCAGGCGCTGCGACCCGGCGGCCGCGTCTTCTTCGTGGACAACGCCCGCAACCCTGCCGTCGCAGCTGCAGATCATGCGCTTCCCGCTTCCGGCAGCTTCGTGATGGAGCGGCGGCTGAACGACGGGCGCCACTTCCGGGTCGTGAAGGTTTTCTACGAGCCCGAGGCGCTCCGAGTGCAGCTCGAGTCACTCGGCTGGCGTGGCCGGGTCCGCTCCTCCGGCCAGTTCTTCGTGTACGGCAGCCTGACCGCCCGGCCCGCGACAGGCTGCTAGGCTTCGCCGATCATGGCGGAGTCGCATGCCCTCGATTTCCTGGTCCGGCGGGAGGACCTGCGCCAATGCCGCGTCGCGCCCGCCGCCGAGTCCGACGCGAGCCGGCTCGAGCCGGGCCAGGCCCTGCTGCGGGTCCACCGTTTCGGCTTCACGGCCAACAACGTGACCTACGCGGTGGTGGGTGAGTCCATGCGCTACTGGGAGTTCTTCCCGGCACCGGCAGGCTGGGGGCGGGTCCCCGTGTGGGGCTTCGGCGACGTGCTGCGGTCGCGACACGAGCGGGTGGCCGAAGGCGAACGCGTCTTCGGCTACCTTCCCCCGTCGACCCACCTCGTGGTCCGGCCCGACCGGGCTGGACCCGCCGGGTTCGTGGACGCCTCGCCGCACCGCGCGGCGCTGCCCCCCGTCTACAATCAGTACGTGCGCGTCGCCAGCGACCCCAGCTACGAGCCCGGCCACGAAGCCGAGCAGATGCTGCTGCGTCCTCTCTTCGTGACCTCCTTCCTGCTCGAGGACTTCCTGGCGGCAGAGGACTTCTTCGGCGCCCGCACCGTGCTGGTCTCCAGCGCATCGAGCCGGACCGCCATCGCACTGGCGTTCCTGCTCTCCCGCAACCGCACCGGGGAGTGCGAGGTGGTGGGACTCACCTCGCCCGGGAACGTCGAGTTCGTGGAGGGCCTCGGGTGCTACGACCGCGTGGTGCCGTATGCCGAGATCGCTTCGCTGCCCGCCGACCGGCCGGTGGTGATCGCCGACATGGCCGGCAATGCCGAGCTGCGGGGCGCGCTGCACCGCCACTTCGGCGATCGGGTGAAGCACAGCGCCCTGGTGGGGATCACCCATTGGGAGCGCACGGATGGGGCGCAGGAGGACCTGCCCGGCGCCCCGCCGAGCTTCTTCTTCGCACCCACCCAGATCCAGAAGCGCGACCGGGAGTGGGGCCCGGGCGAGGTCCAGAGCCGCATCGCCCGGGCCTGGCGGCCCTTCGTGGCGTTCACGGCTGGCTGGCTCCGTATCGTGCCCGGGCGGGGCCCGGCCGCCCTGGAGCGGGTCTACCGGCAGGTGCTGGAGGGGCGCTCCCGTCCCGACGAGGGTCACGTCCTGTCGCTGTGGGAGGGCGGGGACGACGAACCGGGCGGGAGTCGCTAGTCCGGGCGGAACGTGCCGCGCAGCAGCGCGCGACCGTGGTAGCGGATCTCGGCGATGCTCCCGTTGCGCACGGCCGGCACCTCCCGTCCGTCCCGGCTGCTGAGCTCGACCCGGCCTCGCCTGCTCCTCACCTCGACTTCGCACACGGACGTGGCGTCGATCACGACCGCGACGCGGGCCCCATCCGGGACGTCCACGCCCCGGAAGGTGATCTCGAGCTTCTCCTCGCCGTCCTCGAACCGCTTGCGCTCGAGCTCGCCCTTCTCCACCCGGAAGAAGCGCGGCAAGGGGACCTTGTACAGATCGGCCTCGAACTCCTCGATCTTTCGCCGCCAAGCCATGCCTCCGGCATCGGCAGGACGCGGTCCCGCTTGAGCGGCTCGAAGGGCCGCTTCCAGCGCATGGAGCCTGACGATGGCGCGCGGAACCCGAGGGGCTGCGCGCGGCGAGGGCTACTTGCCGCTCTCGTACTTGAAGGAGACCTTGACTTTCGCCCGGTACAGGCGCACGCGCCCGTCCTCGAGCTGCAGGTCCAGCTCCTTCACCTCCGCGATCCGCAGATCCCGCAAGCTCTTCGAAGCCTGCT
>JBFIML010000011.1:0-87526 GCA_041611735.1 Myxococcota bacterium
CGGGCCGTGGACATCGTGATGCGCCTCGGGGGCGTGGACGAGGTGCGCGCCGCGCAGCTCCTGGCCCGCTGCGCGGGGCGGGTCCGCGAGGCGGTGCGCGCGGCGCGCAGCGCCCGACCCTGACCCGCTGCTCGCCTCTAGTCCGGGTCGCCCCGGAAGCTCGCCCGGGCCACGGCCGTGCGGGCGGCCAGCGCGAGCGCGTCCCCGTCGGCCTCGGTCGCATCCCCCAGACGGCTGCGCGCCGCGTAGGCGCGGAACTGGGTCTTGGTGGCGTGCACGGCGAGCTCGGGCTGGGCCGCCAGGCGCCGGGCCCAGGCATCCACCGCCCCATCGAGCTCCCGCCCCGGCACCACCCGGTGGACGAGTCCCAGGCGCTCCGCCCGGAGCGCGCCGATGGGCTCGCCGAGCAGGATGATCTCCCGGGCGCGGGCGGCGCCCACCTCCTGGACCAGGCGCGGCACGGCGCCCCAGGTCAGGGGCAGGCCGAGCTCCACCTCGGGGATCTGGAGCACGGCGTCCTCGGCAGCCACGCGAAGGTCGCAGGCCAGGGCCAGGGCCGCGCCTCCCCCCACCGCGTGCCCGTGCAGCCGCGCCACGGTGACCGCGTCCACCTCCTCCACGGCGCGGCAGGCCCGCAGGCCGAGCTGGGCCACCCAGCGGCGCTCCCGGTCCGAAACCGTGTCGGAGCCGCGCACCCGCCCGGGCGGGTCCCGGCGGTCGGCGCCGGCGCAGAAGGAGGGACCGCGCCCACCCAGCACCACCACGCGGATGGCGAAATCGCTGCGCAGGGCGGTGAAGAGCTCGGCGATCTCCTGGAGGGCCGTCGCGTCCAGGGCATTGCGGCGCTCGGGCCGCGCGAGCCACACGCGCAGGACGGGAGCCTCGCGCACCAACTCGAGGCGGGTCGGCGTCATCTCACTTTCTAGAGCTGCAGGGACTTGGTCTCGAGGTACTCCTCGAGGCCCCAGCGTCCGAACTCCCGGCCGCAGCCGGACTGCTTGTAGCCGCCGAACGGGGCGAGCGGGTTGAAGCGCCCGCCGTTCACCGACACCTGCCCGGTCCGCAGCCGCCGCGCCACGCGGCGCGCGCGCTCGGGATCCCCGGACCAGACCCCGCCCGAGAGGCCGTAGATCGTCTCGTTGGCGATGCGCACCGCGTCCTCCTCGTCCTCGTAGGGGAGGATGCAGAGCACCGGCCCGAAGATCTCCTCGCGGGCGATGGTCATGTCGTTGCGCACGTTGGCGAACACCGTGGGCCGGACGAAGTAGCCTCGCTCCAGGCCCTCCGGCGCCTCCGGGCCCCCGGTGACGAGCGTGGCGCCCTCGGCGATGCCCTTGCGGATGTAGTCGCGCACGCGATCCCGCTGCGTCGCCGAGACGAGCGGGCCGAGCTTCGTATCCGGCGCGAAGGGATCGCCGACCCGGAAGCCTTCGGCCGCGCGCCGGGCGATCGCGAGCGCTTCTTCGTGGCGCGCCCGGGGCACCAGCATGCGCGTGAGGGCGCTGCAGGTCTGCCCGGAGTTCAGATAGCAATCGTTCACTCCGCCGGCGACGGCCTGCTCCAGGTCGGCGTCGTCGAGGATCACGTTGGCCGACTTGCCGCCGAGCTCCAGGGCCACCCGCTTCACGGTCTGGGCCGCGAGCTCGCTCACCCGCTTGCCGGCGCGGGTGGAGCCGGTGAAGGACACCATGTCCACGTCGGGGTGCCGGGCCAGGGCCTCGCCCACCACGGGGCCGTAGCCGCTCACGAGATTGAAGACCCCGGCCGGGAGCCCGATCCCGTCCAGGATCTCGGCCAGCAGGAAGGCGTTGAGGGGCGCCACCTCGCTGGGCTTGAGCACCACCGTACAGCCCGCTGCCAGCGCCGGAGCCAGCTTGGCCAGGATCTGGTGCAGCGGGTAGTTCCACGGCGTGATGCAGCCCACCACACCGACCGGCTCGCGCACCACGAGCGAGTGACCCACGCTCTCCTCGAACGGGAACTCGTTCACGAGGCTCGCGGTGTTGGCGGCCGTCACCGCGGGCAGGCCCGCCTGGATGGCGATGGAGAGCGGCAGCGGCATCCCCACCTCGGCGGCGATGGTGCGGCCGATCTCCTCGCGGCGGGCGCCGAGGGCGGCAGCCAGCTGCTCGAGGAGCTTGCCCCGCTCGGCCGGCGCGGTCTGCGACCAGGCCTCCAGGGCGCGACGCGCCGCAGCCACGGCGCGGTCCACGTCCCCGGGCGTGCCCTCGGGAATCCGCCCGATCACCTCCTCGGTGGCGGAGTGGATCACGTCGATGTGGCCGGAGCCGCTGGAGTCGACCCAGGCGCCGTCGATGTAGAGCTGGTCGAAGTTCTGCACGGGGGGACCTCCGAATGCAACGGGAAGCGGGAGTGTACCGGGGCCGATATGCTGCGCGCCATGCTGCGGCCCGTGATCGGGATCCCGCTCGGCCTCGACGAGAGCGGCCGCTGGAAGCCCGGGCGCGACACCCTGTACCTGGATGCTGCCTATCCCCGGGCGTTGGAGGAGGCGGGCGCCACGCCGCTCCTGCTGCCCGTGCAGGGCGAGCCCGAACGGCTGGTGGCGGGCCTCGACGGGCTGCTCGTTCCGGGCGGCGACGACTTCGAACCGCCGCACCCCTATCCGCGCCACGTGCGCTTCCACCGGGTGGCACCCCGTCAGCTGGCGTTCGACCAGGATCTGCTGCGCGCCGCCCGGGCCGCGCAACGCCCGGTGCTCGGCCTCTGCTACGGCATGCAGCTCCTGGCCCTCGCGCACGGCGGCACGCTGCACTACGACCTGGAAACCGACCTGCCGGGAGCCGGCGCTCACCGTCTCGAGGAGCCCGACGCACGGCACCGCGTGCGCATCGAGCCCGGCAGCCGGTTGGCCCGCGTGTTCGGCGACGGCCTGCTGTCCGTGAACAGCCGCCATCACCAGGCGGTGGCCGAGCCCGGGGCGGGCCTGCGGGTGTGTGCGCGGGCGGAGGACGGGGTGGTGGAGGCCATCGAGGCCGGGGACGGGAGCTTCTGTCTGGGGGTGCAGTGGCACCCGGAGAGCCTGGACGCCGGGCACCGGCGCGCCCTGTTCGGCGCCTTCGCAACCGCCTGCGTCGGCGGCTGAGTCAGGCCGCTTGCGGGCGGGCGCTGCGCAGGATCTGGCCGAGGGCGAGCGGCGTCAGGCTCGCCGCAGCCACCAGCGCCCAGCCTTCCGGCCCCGGATCCACCACCGACAGCACGCGGGCCAGGATCGGCACGTACACCGCAGCCAGCAGGAGCACGCTGCACAGGGCGAGGGCGCCCCACAGCCAGGGATTGCGGGTCAGCTCGTTGCGCAGGCCACGCGAGGCGGCGCTGCGCATGTTGAAGACGTGCCAGAGCTGGGCGAAGGCGAGCGTCAGGAAGGAGAGCGTGACGGCGCGTGCGGGCTCCGCACCCAGGCCGTGGGTGGCGATGGCGAGGGATCCCAGCACCGCGAGCATCATGGTGAGGGCGTGGACGGCCACGACCGTCCAGTGGCGCGACGCGAGCAGCGGCTCGCGGTGCGGCCGCGGCGGACGCTCCATCACGCCCGGGTCCCCCTCGCCGACGCCCAGGGCCAGTGCCGGGAACACGTCCGTCACCAGGTTCAGGAACAGGATCTGGAGCGGCAGGATCGGCAACGGCGCCCCCGCCAGGAAGGCCACGGCCACCACGCCGATCTCGCTGGCATTGCACGAGAGCAGGTAGACCACGAAGCGGCGCAGGTTCGAGAAGATCACGCGACCCTGCTCGACCGCCGCTACGATGGTGACGAGCTCGTCGTCCTCGAGCACCATGTCGGCCGCCTCCCGGGCCACCTGGGTGCCGCGGCGTCCCATGGCCACGCCGATGTCGGCCGCCTTGAGGGCCGGAGCGTCGTTCACGCCGTCGCCGGTCATGGCCACCACCGCCCCGTGGCGCTGGTGGAGCGCGAGCAGGTGAAGCTTCTGCTCCGGGCTGGCGCGGGCGATCACCCGCGCCGCCAGCAGCCGCTCCGTTTCCGGCGGCGAGAGCTGGTCCGGGGCGCGGATGGCATGCCCCTCGATCACCGCGTGCGGCTCCGCCTGCCGGGGATCCAGCAGCCCGACGGCGGAGGCCACGTGCCGCGCAGTGGCGGCCTGGTCCCCGGTCACCATCACCACGCGGATGCCCGCGCGTCGACAGGCGGCCAGGGCCTCGCGCACCCCCGGCCGGGGCGGATCCAAGAGGCCCAGGAGCCCCAGGAAGGTGAGCTCCTGGTAGGGGGGCGCATCCGACGAGGCGGTGGTGCGCGCGGCGACGGCCAGGACGCGCAGGCCTTGCGCGCCGAGCTCCTCGTTGCGGGCCAGCCAGCGGTCGCGCTCCGCAGCGTCGAGATCGCGCGTCCCTCCGGCGTGCGCCACACGCTGGCACCCCGCGAGCACCCGCTCCGGAGCGCCCTTCACGGCCACCCACACGCCCTCCGCCGCGCGGTGCAGTGTGGCCATCTGCTTGGTGTCCGGGTCGAAGGCCTCCTCGCGCAGCTCCGGCCACTCCGCCAGCAGCGCCTCCCGATGCAGGCCGGCCTTGGCGCCGGCTACCAGGAGCGCGACCTCCGTGGGCTCGCCCACGGCCGACGCCTCGCCGTCCTCGGGACCTGGGACGAGGGCGGCGTTGTTGCAGAGCACGGCCACCCGCAGCGCCTGGTGCAGTTGCTCGCGCGCCTCCCGATCCCCGGGCGCGTTCTCCGCCGACTGGAACGCGCCCCGGGTGGCGAGCCCGGTGCCCGTCACCCGGAAGCGGGCGCCGGGGACGAGCACCTCGGTCACGGTCATGCGGTTCTCGGTCAGGGTCCCGGTCTTGTCGGTCAGGATCACGCTGGTGGAGCCCAGGGTCTCGACGGCGGCCAGCCGCTCGATCAGCGCGTGGCGGCGGGCCATGCGCCACATGCCCCGCGCCAGCGCCACCGTCGCCACGATGGGAAGGCCCTCGGGCACCGCGGCCACCGCCAGGGCGATGGCGGTCTGGACCACCAGCAGCAGCTCGCGGCCGCCGAGCCAGCCGCTCGCCGCCACCGCCGCGGCGAGCGCCAGGGTGACGAGCACCAGACGCCGCCCCAGGGTTTCGAGGCGCCGCTCCAGGGGCGTCGGCTCCTCCCCGGCACCCTCCACCAGGGCGGAGATGCGGCCGAGCTCGGTGTTCATGCCGGTGGCCACCACCACCGCCTCGCCGGAGCCTCGCGAGACGGCGCTCCCCTTGAAGAGCAGGCACGTCCGTTCGGCCAGCGGGGCGTCGGCCGCCACGGGGGCGAGGCCCTTGCGCACGGGGTTCGACTCGCCCGTGAGGGCTGATTCGTCGGCCTGGAGCTTGGATGCCGCCACGGCGCGGGCATCCGCCGGCACCACGTCGCCGCCTTCCAGCAACAGGACGTCGCCGGGCACCAGGGCTTCGGCGGGCACCCGCTGCACGCGGCCAGCCCGACGCACCGTTGCCTGCACGCGCCCGAGCCGCCGCAGGGCCTCCATGGAGCGCACGGCGCGGATCTCCGTGGCGAAGCCGATGGCAGCATTGAGGACGATCACCGCCCCGATGGCCACTGCCTCCAGCGGCCGAGCGAAGACCAGGGAGAGCACTGCCGCCGCCGCGAGCAGCAGGACGATCACGCTCTCGAACTGGGCGACGAGCACGCGCCAGGCGCTGCGGCGTGTGGCTTCGCGCAGCCGGTTCGGGCCGTGGCGGCGGCGCCGGAGCGCCACCTGCGCGGGCTCCAGGCCTCGGACGCGCACCACACCCAGGGCCCGCAGCACGTCCTCCGCCGCTGCGGCCCAGGGGGCGCGCTCCGCATCGCCCGCTCGCGTCGCACCCTCGGCCGCCGCCGCCGGCGCGTGGCTGTTCAGGGTGCCACCTCGTCCAGGAAGCGGCGCAGACGGTCGAAATAGCGCGGGCCGCCCACCTCCACGGTGTCGTTGTGGCCCGCCCCGGCGATGGTCTCGAAGCGCTTCGGCGCCGGCGCCACGTCGAAGAGCCGGCGTCCCAACGAGAACGCGATCACCTCGTCCCGGTCGCCGTGCAGGAAGAGGAGCGGGCAGCGCACCCGCCCGATCTTGCGCTCGGACTCGAAGCGGCGCCCCGCCAGCAGCGCCCCCGCCGGCCCGAGCACCTGGTGCGCCACCGCCCCCACCGAGGGGAAGGTGCTCTCCAGGACCAGCCCGGCCAGGGAGCGGTCCTGGGCCAGGTCCACGGCCACGGCGCCGCCCAGGGAGCGCCCGAACACCACCACGCGCGACTCCGGGATCCCGCGCGTCTCCACCAGGTACGCCAGGCCGGCCCGGGCGTCGGCGTAGACGCCCGGCTCGCTGGGCCGCCCCTCGCTGCGGCCGTAGCCGCGGTAGTCCAGCAGCAGGACGTGGGTCCCGAGCCGCACGAGCTCCGCCGCGTTCGGAAGCCGGTGCGACGCGTTGCCGGCGTTTCCGTGCAGGAAGAGCAGGGCGCGCGTCGCTGCCGATGCCGGCAGCCAGAAGGCGTGGATGCGCACGCCGTCCTCGCTGCGCAGGAAGATCTCCTCGGCCGCGAGTCCCAGGGCCTCCGGTCGCAGGTCCACCCCGGGGCTCGGCTGGAAGATCAGGCGATCGAGCAGACGGCTCCACATGGAAACGGCCCCCGCCGCAGCGAGCACGGCGGCCAGCAGGACGGCCGAGCGGCGCACGCGGGCAGCGTAGCGGAGGGCCGCGGCGGCGCGGGAGCCGTCGCTCCGGTACGCTCGGGCTCTCGCCCGCGGAGGCCGCATGACGCCCGACCCGGCCACGGCCAGGCTCGAAGCCCTGATCGCGTCCCACGACGTGGTGCTCTTCATGAAGGGCGACCGGCGCCGGCCGCAATGCGGATTCTCGGCCACGGTGGTCCAGATCCTCGATGGCTGGCTCGACGATTACGCGACCGTGGACGTGCTCGCGGATCCCGAGCTGCGCCAGGGGATCAAGGCCTTCTCGCGCTGGCCCACGCTGCCCCAGCTCTTCGTGCGCGGCGAGTTCGTCGGCGGGTGCGACATCGTGCGCGAGCTGCACGAGGAGGGCGAGCTGGCCGCGAAGCTCGGGGTCGCGCGGGGCGCCTTGGAGACGCCGAACCTGCGGGTGAGCGAGGCCGCCGCCGAGGCCTTGCGCCAGGCCCTGGGGCCGGATCCCCAGCGCGTGCTGCACCTGCGCATCGGCCCGGAGTTCGAGAACGCCCTCTACGTCGGTCCCCCGGAAGCGGGCACCGTGACCGTGGAGGCCAGCGGCGTGCACCTGCACCTGGATCCCGCCACGGCCCGGCGCGCCCGGGGACTCGCCCTCGAGCTGGTGCCCACGCCCGAGGGGCCGGCCTTCCGCATCGACAACCCGAATGCGCCGCCGCGGGTGCGCGAGCTCGCGCCCCGGGAGCTCGCGCAGCTGCGGGCCGAGGGCGTGCCGCACCGGCTGGTGGACGTGCGTCCGCCCGAGGAGCGCGACCGCGCCCGCATCGAGGGAGCCACGCCGCTCGACGAGGACGGCGTCCGCAGCCTCCAGGACCTGGAGCGCGACACGCTGCTGGTGTTCCACTGCCACCACGGCGTGCGCAGCCAGGCGGCCGCCGAGCATTTCGCCCAGCTCGGCTTCCGCAACGTGGCGAGCCTGGCGGGAGGCATCGACGCCTGGTCGCGGGACGTGGATCCCTCGGTGCCGACCTACTAGCTGAGTGCCCCGTCCCGAGAGCGCCCCGAGGCTCAGCCGCCGGCCCGCTTGACGGTCCAGCCCCGCGCCTCGAGCTCCGTCACCAGGACGTCCCGGTGGTCGCCCTGGATCTCGATCACCCCGTCCTTGACGGAGCCGCCGCTGCCGCAGCGTCGCTTGAGCTCGGCGGCCAGCTCGCCCAGGGCGGCGTCGGCAAGCGGTATGCCGGAGACGGTGGTCACGGTCTTGCCGCGACGGCCCTTGACCTCGCGGCGTACGCGCACGACGCCGGCCCCGCGCGGCGCCCGCGGACGCGCCCGGCAAGCGCAGCGCTCGGCGGGCCGACGGCAAGCCGGGCAGACGCGGCCCGTGCGGGAGGAGTAGACCAGCGGGTCGGGGTCGCGGGGCGGCATGGGCTCGAGGTGCGCGCCAGTCTAGCCGGTCGCGGCGCAGGCCCCCCCGCCGAAGCCGACTTCGAGACGCCGTTTGCCCGGCGTCGCTGCCCGCTGCCACCCCGCAGCGCCGGAACGGGGGAGGCCAGCTTGCTATGTTGGCTGCGCGGCGCCGGAGAAGCGGCCGGGAGCGACCTCGGAGCGCTCGTCCCAGGAGGCCCGAAGCGCATGACCGGGGAACTCGCCAGCCAACCGGTTCACGTCGCGGTCCGGGACCTGCGCTTCGACCGCGGCATGCGGACCGTGTTCCGGGGCCTCTCCTGCGGCTTCCCGCGCGGAAGGATCTCGGTGGTGCTCGGGGCGAGCGGCTCCGGCAAGAGCACCCTGCTGCGCGTGATCGCATGTCTCGAGAAGCCCGACGCCGGGGAGGTCTGGATCGGCGGCGAGACCGAGCTCACGGGCCTCTCCGAGCGGCAGGCGAAGCCGTTTCGCCGCACGGTGGGCATGATGTTCCAGGGCGGCGCGCTGCTCGACTCGATGACCGTCTACGACAATGCGGCCCTGCCCCTGCGTGAGCACACCGGGAAGAGCGAGGCGGAGATCGAGCGGCAGGTCCACGAGGTCTTCGAAGCCGTCGGCCTGCGCGACGTGGACGCCCTGCTGCCCGGCCAGCTCTCCGGCGGCATGGTGAAGCGCGCGGCGCTGGCCCGGGCGCTCGTGCTGCGTCCGGAGCTGCTGCTGTGCGACGAGCCCTTCTCGGGCCTCGACCCCTCCACCCAGCGCCTGGTGGAGGACCTGCTGATGGGGGTGAACCGAAGCTTCGGGGTCAGCATGGTGATCACGTCCCACCACATCGGGTCGACCCTGCGCATGGCGGACCACGTGGTGCTGCTGGTGGAGGGGCAGGCGGTCTCGGGCTCGCCGGCCGAGCTGCAGGGCAGCCGCGACCAGCGGGTGATGCGCTTCTTCGAGGACGCCTGGCCCGAGGGGAGCGGATTCCCGCTCGAGGCCGCCCCGCCGGCCCGGTCCCCGGAACGCGGCGGGGCAAGGGCGTGAGCGGGGTCCAGCGGGTCGGGGCGTCGGCGAACCGCTTCGTGGTCGACCTCGGCCGCCTCGGGCGCTTCGGCCTCGCCGTGGCGGACACCTTGCGCCTGCCGCCCTTCCGGTTCCGACGGCTCCTCGACGAGTTCTATCACGTGGGCGTGCTCTCGCTCGCCGTGATCCTCGTCTCGGGGCTGACCGTCGGCATGGTGCTCGGACTCCAGGGCTACAACACGCTGGTCCGCTTCGGCGCCGAGGAGAGCCTGGGGGCGGTGGTGGGGCTCAGCCTGATCCGGGAGCTCGGCCCGGTGTTGACGGCCCTGCTCGTGACGGGCCGCGCGGCCTCCGCGGTGGCCGCGGAGATCGGCTCCATGGTCGTAACCCAGCAGCTCGACGGGCTGCGCATGATGTCCATCGACCCGATCGACTTCGTGGTGGCGCCGAAGGTGCTGGCCATGATCGTGGTGATGCCGCTCCTCGCGGCGCTCTTCATCGTGATGGGCCTCGCGGGCGGCTACCTGGTGGGGGTGATCTTCCTGGGGGTGGACGGGGGCAGCTACCTGACGGCCCTGGAGGAGGCGATCCTCTTCTCCGACGACGTGCTCGGCAGCCTGATCAAGTCTCTGGTCTTTGGCGTGCTGGTGGCCCTGATCGCCACCTACCGGGGCTACACGGCGGAGCCGCACGCGGCGGGAGTGAGCGCGGCGACCACCTCCACGGTGGTGGTGGCGTCCGTGACCACCCTGATCTTCGACTACTTCATCACGGCACTGTGGGGGGTCTAGGATGAGGCAGACGGGCGGACGGGACACCGTGGTGGGGATCTTCTTGCTGGCCGGGCTCCTGGCCATCGCCTATCTCTCGGTGATGCTGGGCGGGGCCACGTATCGCGGGCCGGGCGGGCTGCGGCTCACGGCCACCTTCGATCAGGTGGGCGGGCTCAAGCCCCGGGCGCGCGTCGTGGTGGGGGGCGTCAAGGTCGGTCAGGTGGCCGAGATCGGCCTGGACGCCGAGCTGCGGGCGCGCGTGGTGCTGGACGTGGATCGCAGCCTCCGCCTGCCCAAGGACACCTCCGTGTCCATCCTCACCTCGGGCGTGCTCGGCGACCAGTACATCGAGCTCGAGCCCGGAGCCGAAGAGCAGCTGCTCAGCTCCGACGACGAGATCCAGTTCACGCAGAACGCCCTGATCCTCGAGCGACTGGTGGGCAAGATGGTCCAGAACCTCGGCGCGGACTCGGAGCCGTGAGCCGCACCTGGACGCGCCTGGGCGGTGCCCTCGGCGCGCTGCTCCTGCTGGGCGGATGTCTCAGCCCGCCTCCCGGCCCGGACGGGCGGGTGGACCCGGATCCCCTGCAGGGCAGCAACCGCGCGGTGTTCGGCTTCAACGAGGGGGTGGACCGCTGGGTGCTCAACCCCCTGGCGGAGGGCTGGGAGTTCGTCACTCCCAAGCAGCTCCGCGTGGCCCTCGACAAGGCCTTCTTCAACCTCGGCTTCCTGGATCGCTTCTTCAGCAACCTGGGTCAGGGCAAGCCGAAGTACGCCGGCACCGAGACGCTGCGCTTCCTGGTCAACACCACGCTGGGCCTGGCGGGGCTCTTCGATCCTGCCAGCCGCTTCGGGATCCCGCGCACCGACGAGGACTTCGGCCAGATGTTCGCCGTCTGGGGGCTGGGTTCGGGCCCCTACTGGGTGCTTCCCCTGTTCGGGCCGTCGAATCCGCGCGATGCGTGGGGCCTCCTGTTCGACTCGGCCCTGAACCCGGTCTCCAATCCGGCCACGGGGCTGGTGGTCCCGGGCCTCGGGCTGCTGGCCACCGTGAACCGCCGGGCCATCCTGGACCCGCAGATCGAATCCCTGCGGGAGTCCTCCGTCGATCTCTACGTGGCGGTCCGCGACGGCTATCGGCAGCGGCGCGAGGCCCAGATCGCCGATCGGGACTTCGAGGAGGAGAGGGCGCTGGACGGCCCGTCCGACGACCTGTACGAAGTGCCCGAAGACTTGGAGGACTCGCCGCAGGACGAAGGGGGGATTCCAGGGGACGGGGAGCCGGCCTCCCGCCGGGGAGGCTCCTAGCGGCGGAGGAGAGAGCGGACGTGGAAGCAGGACGCAGGGCGCGCACCGGGGGGCTCCTGCTGGGGCTCGCGGCGCTGGCCGCTACGGCATCGGCGGCGAGCCCGGCTTCGGCGGAGGCGGTGGCGGAGGCGCGTCAGGTGGTGGTGGAGACCGTGCAGTCGGTGCTCGGGATCCTGCGCGACCGGGCGCTCTCCGACGACGACAAGCGGCAACGCATCGAGCAGGTCGCCTACCAGCGCTTCGACTTTCCCACCGTCTCGCGCCTGGTGCTGGCCCGCAACTGGCGGCGCCTCACGCCCCGGCAGCGCGAGGAGTTCACCCAGGAGTTCAAGCAGCACCTCTCGCTCACCTACGGCAAGAACGTGGAGCGCTACGCGGACGAGGACGTGGCGGTGGACCAGGCCCGTGCCGAGAGCAACGGCGACGTGACCGTGCGCACCCGCGTGTTGGGCGGGGCGGCGGAGGCGTACCTGGTGGACTACCGGCTGCGGCGCGGCGGAGGCGAGTGGGGGATCATCGACGTGATCGTCGAGGGGGTGAGCCTGCTCCAGAACTTCCGCACCCAGACCCAGGAGCTGATCCAGGACGTGGGGCCCGAGGGCCTGATCGAGAAGCTGCGCAAGAAGAACGAGGCCCGCTCCGCCTCGGCGGGCGGGTAGGCGAGCCCATCGCCGGGCCTTCCCACGTCAGTCCGGGGTCCGGCTCCTACCTTTCGGCTCCGAAGCGCGGCAGGCCGCTGGCCTCGAGCTGGGCCCGGTCGTGGGAGACCAGCAGCCCCACGTCGTGGCGCTCCGCGAGCTCGGCCAGGAAGCGCCGCAGCCGCGCCAGGCGGCGCGGGGCTTCGGGGACCACCAGCAGCCCGTAGAGCCAGGGCTTCGGCACGTCGAAGCGGATCCCGTCGGCGTGGTTCACGACGTCGCCCGTGAAGGCCCAGGTGGCTACGCCCGCGGCAGTGCGCACGTGGGCCACGAAGATCTGGCTGCCCGGCGTGTGTCCGGCGACCGGGATCACCAGCAGTCCCGGGAAGCCCGGCACGGTCCGCGGCGGCGGGCCCTCGAGCGGGCGGGCGTCCGTACATGCGGCCCGCGCCAGGGCGGCGCGCCCGGGCCGGGTCGTGTAGTTGGAGCGTTGCGCCTGGAGGGCGCCCTGGTAGAGCGGCAGCGGAGTGCGGCGGCCCGCGCACAGGGCTGCGATCCCGGCGGTGTGGTCCACGTGGAGGTGGGTGAAGGCCAGCCCCCGGACCCGCGCCGCGCTCTCGCCCAGACGGTCGGCCAGGGCCGCGTGGGGCTCGATCGGGTCGGCGCCGGCCAGCCAGACGAGGGGGGCCCCGAAGGAGAGCGCCGCCTCCCGGTCCATACCGAGGTCGATCAGGAAGAGGCGCCCGTCCGACCACTCGAGGACGAAGGCCACATGGCTCATCACGTAGGGCGCCGTGGGATGAGGATCCCGGCCGGGCTCCAGCACCGCGGCGCGCGGCATGCGCTGGCTCGCCGTATCCAGCCAGGAAAGCCGCACCGGAAGATCGCTCTCCGGCTCCATGGCCAGCAGCGCCCGGACGGAGGGAAGCGGCGGATCGAGGCGCCGGATGCTCCAGTGCGCCCAGGCCAGGCCGGCGGTTCCGACCCCCAGGAGTGCCAGCGCGGCGAGCCCCAGGATCACGAGGATTCTTCGCACCACGCCCTCCGGCCCGGCGCCAGGCTACGGCAGACCCGGCGGGCAGACCGGGCCACCGGTTCGGACCCCACTCGAAGGGTCCCTGCCCAAGCGCCGGAAAGAAAGCGCTTTCCCCCGAGTGGAGGCCCGGGGGCCCAGATCGGGCAGCGCCCGTGCGGGGGTGCAGATTCCTGCGCTCCGGCAGCCCTCGGGCGAAAGCAGCGGCCCGCCGGCCACCTGGCGTCCGTCCTGCGCCCGGGTGGAGCACCCGGCCCGGCCTCGGCACGCCCCTTGCTGCGGCAAAGCCCGGGTCCCCCGGCAGCGTGCTGGAACGGGAGACGAAAGCATGCGCATCCTCGGAGTGCTCCAGTGCCGCGACTGCGGCGGCCGCCACGAGATCCACGTGAATCGCGGCGGGAGGCTCGTGTCCCTCGTATCCTGCCCCAAGGGCGGCGGACTCGGCGAGGTGGCCCGGCAGCGGGTGGGCGAGATGCTGGCCGAGGCCGCCCACGAGCTCGGTCGGGTGCAGCGCATGGTCGCGGCTTCAACCCCCAGCTGGCGGGACGTCGCGCCCCGGATCGATGAGGTCCACCGGCGGCTGGCCCGCATCCAGGATGCCATCGAACGTCAGGCGCGCCGGGGATGAGCGATCGATGAGCGAGTCCTGTCGAATGCGCCGCGCCGGGCGGCTGCGCCTGGGAGCGGTGCTGGCTGCGGCGGCCGGGCTGCTCGTCGCCGGCGTCGCCGAGGCGGCGAATCTCCAGCGGGTTCGCGTCGGTCGGCACCCGACCTTCACGCGGGTCGTGCTCGAGCTCGACGCCCCGGCGAGCTATCGCCTGGAGGGACCGCTTCACGGACCGCCCCCGGAGCTGCGCCTGGCGCTGGCCGCCGGCGGCGAGCCGCTGCGTCTCTCTCCGCCCGGGACGACGCCGGTCCGGTCGGTGCGCGTCGAGCCCGACGCCCATGGCGTGCAGGTGCGGATCGAGCTGTCCCGGGCCGACGTCCGCGTGGCCGAGACGATCCTGGCGGGTCCTCCGCGCATCGTCCTGGACCTGGCGGTGGGACCGGCTCCGGAGCTGGCGCAGGCGCTGCCACCCACGCCGCCCGCGGCGCGCGAACCGCCGGCTCCGCCCGCGGTGGAGACCGTCGCCTCGCCGGCAGTTCCGCCGCCCGCGCGGCCCCTGACGGCCGAGCCCCCGGCGCCCGTTCGGATGCCGAGCCCGCCGCCCGCAGCGTCACCCCCCTCCGCCGCGCCCACGTCGCCCGCCGAGGTGGCGCCGGCTTCTCCCGCCGTTGCGCCGCCCGCCGAGCCGCCGCCGGCTTCTCCCGCCCTTGCGCCGCCGGTGCCCCCCGAAGTGCCGCCCGCATCGCCCGCCGAGTCCCCGCCGCCCGCCGAAGTGCCGCCCGCATCGCCCGCCGAGCCCCCGGCCGTCTCGACAGCACCCGCAAGCCTCGCCGTGCTCCGTGGCCTGGCTGGCTTCCTGCTGGTGGCGGGCCTCGTGATCGGGCTCTTCGTGGTCTGGGTCTGGCTGCGCCGGCGCGGCGAAGCGCCGCGGCTCGTCAAGCCGGAGGAGGCCTGGGAGGCGCCGGAGGCCGCCCCGCCGGCGCCCGAGCCGTCTGCGCCCGAGACGCCCGTCCCGGCCGAGGCATCCGCGTGGGGCGAGCTGCTGCGGCGTCGCGGCGCGGCGCCGGCGCCGCTGGAAGAGCCCGCGGCGCCCGAGCTGCCCGCACTCGCCGCGGAGCCTACCCTCCGCGAGCTGCGGGACCATCTGCGCCGCGTGGAGAGCCGGCTGGCCGGTCTGGAGCACCGCCTCGACGACCTCGCCGACTGGCGCCGGGGCTGGTCGAGTGAGCTCGAAGCCCAGCGCGAGGAGCTGCGGGTGCAACGCTCGGCGGTGGCGCGCCTGAAGCGCGTGGTGCGCTCCCTGGCCCGTCCCGAGGACTGGGTGCGCGAGCCCGGCGAGTGGCGCCGGCGTCCCTGAGGCCGTCCGGCCGTCGCCCCCGGTCCCGGGCCAGGCTCCTACGAGGCCGCGGGCAGGCGCGTGCTCGGGCGTCCGGAGAAGGACTGCCACCAGCGCGCCAGGTTCGGCCAGCGCCGCTCCGGATCCACGTCGATCTCCCCGAGCTCGGCGAAGCGCAGGGCCGCGTACAGGGTGCAGTCCGCGATCGTGGGCTGCTCTCCGGCCACGAAGGGGTGCTCGGCGATCTCCGCGTCCAGATAGGCCAGGGCGCCCGGCAGTCCCCCACGCGCCTGCTCGGCCACCTCCGGGACGGGCTTCGCACCGGGGAGCACCGCCCGCGTATTGTGGAAGATGCGGGCCACGGGCGACAGGACGCCGAGCTCGGCCGTGCGCTCGAGCGCGCGCACGCGGGCTCGCTCCAGCGGCGTGCGCCCGATCATGGGCGGCTCCGGGTGGAGCTCCTCCAGGTACTCGATGATCGCCAGGGACTCGCGCAGGCAGGTGCCGTCGTCGAGCTCGAGGACGGGCAGGCCGCCCATGGGGTTGCGGGCCAGGAAGGCCGGCGTGCGTTGCTCGCCGGCCACGAGGTTCACGTTCACGCGCGGGATCTCGAGCCCCTTCTCCGCCAGGTAGACGCGCAGCTTGGTGGGGTTCGGGGCGAACGGGAAGTCGTACACCTTCATGCTCCGGAGCCTAGCCGAGATACGCGTTCCTCCCAGGAAGGGAACCGCGCTGCCCAACACGGTCAAGGCCTCGAACGTGACCGGCCTCTATGCCTGGAAGCCGCGGCCCGCGGTGAAGTCGTGGGTGTCGAAGGGGTTGCCCCCGCTTCGGCCTCGAGTCCGCGTCGCAGGGCGACCACCGCATCCAACCGCCGGACCTGCACCGGGTTCCAGGTGGCCGGGCCCACCACCGCCACCGGCACACCGGTCGGACCGAAGCGCCGCATGCGCATGGTGGGGCAGCCCAGCGCCGTGCGGCGGGACGCGCAGTCGCCACCGGATCCCGGCCTGTGGCCCACGGCCCCACGCCGGGGCGTCCTGCCGCGCCGGACGGGCGCCTGCGCGGGGGACAGGCCGTCGCCGCCCGGCATGCCGCTTGCTTCGTCTCGCAAGACGGCGCCGCGAGGCGCCGGGGAGGCCCCATGTCCCTGCTGTCGGTCATCCGACGCCCCGTCGTCACGGTCGGGCCGAGCTGCACGGTGCGCGACGCGGCGCGCCGCATGATGGCGAAGTCCGTGGGCGCCCTGGTGGTCACCGAACTCTCGGGCGCGACGCCGACCGGCATCGTGACGGATCGGGATCTGGTGGCGCTGGTCGCCGAAGGCGTGGACCCGGACACGGCGACCGTGGCCTGCCTGGCCCAGTCGAGGCTGGAGACCGTGTTCACCGACCAGGGCGTCCGCGACGTGACCGACCGCATGCACAAGCACGGTGTGCGCAGGCTCCCGGTGACGGACCGCAGCGGCCGCCTGGTGGGGATCGTCTCCCTGGACGACATCCTCGTGCTGCTCGGGCGCGAGATGGCGGACGTGGCCGAGACCATCCAGGAGGAGATCAGCCGCGAGCGCGCGCGGGCGGGGCGCGAGACCCTCTCGCTGTCCCCGCGGCCCGAAGACGCCTGAGCCGCCCCCGCAGCCGGGCGTCGTGCGGCCCGCGCCCGCGCAGTAGCATGGCTCGCATCCCGGACGCAGGGGGGGGGCATGCCGATCCGCAGCATCGAGGCCACCTATCTCGAGATCCCCTTGCCCGCCGACTTCCGGCCCAGCTGGATCCCGGGGCTCGTGCAGCAGCACAACCGCTGCCTCGTCGTGGAGGTGCACGACGAGTCCGGCCACGTGGGCATCGGTGCGGGGGCGGTCTTCGAGCGACGCCAGGCCGAGCTCGGCAAGTTCGTGGTCGTGGACACGATCGGCCGCTTCCTGATGGGAGCCGAGCCCTTTGCCCTGGAGGGACACGCCCGGCTGATCGATCGCTTCGGGCTCCTGATCGGCGGCCGTCCCTGGGCGCTCGAGAACGCCCTCTGGGACCTGGCCGCGAAGATCGCGGGCGTGCCCCTCTACCAGCTGCTCGGCGGCTCGCGCGACCGGATCCCCACCTATTGCAGCTTCGGGGAGAGCGTCCAGACGCTGGACCTGGGCGCGCGCCGGGAGGCCCTCGACGCCCGCCGGGAGGACGGCTTCCGCGCCTTCAAGCTGCGCAGCCGCAGCGCCGACTGGCGCCAGGACGTCAAGCTCATGGAGGCCGTGCGTGCCCACGTGGGCGACGACGTGGACCTCATGATCGACTGCAACCAGGGCTGGAACCTGAGCCCCCTGGGTCCCGAGTGGAGCTACGAGGCAGCGCGCGAGTTCTGTCTCGCCGCGGGCGCGCTCGGCTTCCGCTGGGTGGAGGAGCCACGGCCGCGCTTCGACTGGGAGGGGCTCGCCCGGCTGCGCAGCGAGGTCGAGGTGCCGCTGGCCGGCGGGGAGCTCAACCAGGGCCTCCACGAGTTCCAGGTGCTGCTCGACCGCGACTGCCTGGACGTGCTCCAGCCCGACGTGTGCCTGGCGGGCGGCATCGGCATGGCGCGCAAGGTGGCGACCCTCTGCGAGACGCGGGCCAAGGGCTTCAGCCCCCACACCTGGACCAACGGCATCGGACTGCTGCACAACCTGCAGCTGGCCTGTGGCGTGCCGAACTGCGAGATCCTGGAGTACCCCTGGGAGGCGCCGGGCTGGGTTCCGGACGTCCGGGACGCGATGCTGGTCGATCCCCCGCGGCCCGCGCAGGGCGTGCTGGCGGCTCCGACGCAGCCGGGGATCGGCTGCGAGCTCGACCGCGAGGTGCTGGAGCGTTACGGAACCCGCCTCTAGGACGCAGCGCTAGGGAAGGAGAGGTCATGCGCTTCGTGCGCTGGATCGCACTGGGCGGGCTCTTCCTGGGGGGCCTGGCCGCGGCGGCCCTGTGGGTCTACGTGGACCGGGTCGCCGTCTGGGCCGTGGAGCGGGGCGCCACCCGGGCGCTCGGCGTCCCCACCTCGGTGCGCTCCGCTCGGGTGAGCCTGCGAGCCGGGGGGTTGCGGCTGCGCGACCTGCGGGTGGCCAATCCGAGCGGCTTCGAGGGGGAGTTCCTGAGCCTGCGCGACGCCCGGCTCGCCCTGGACCTGGCGTCCGTCCGGGAGCCGGTGATCCGGGCGCCGCGGCTCACCCTGAGCCAGCTCGTGGTGCGCCTGGAGCGCAGGCCGGGACGCACCAACTACGGAACCATCCTGCAGAACTTGAGCAAAAACGGGAAACCCGCTGCTACGGCGAAGGATTCGCCCCGTCGCTTCCTCGTGGAGGAGCTTCGCATCGAGGACGTGACGGCCCACGTGCGGCTGCTCCCGGTGGGCGGCCGGCTCACGGAGCTCGAAGTCCAGGTGCCCGCGATCCGGCTGACGAACGTGGGGGAAGGGAAGGGCGGGCTTCCGGTGGCGCAGCTCTCGGGCCTCGTGGTGCAGGCGGTGCTCGAGGCTCTGGCGCGCAAGGGGGTGGGCCTGCCGGGGCAGCTGGCAGGCGAGCTCCAGGCGGGCCTGGCGCGGCTACCGCTGCGGGTTCCCGGCCCGGCGCGGGCGGGGGAGTCGGCTCGGGAGGCGGTGGAGGGGGCCGGCCGGGCCATCCGGGAGGGCGCCGGCCGCGTGTTCGAGAACCTGCGCCGGGGCGGGGAGCGCAAGCCCTAGGCGTCCGGCTGCGGTCTCCGCAGCGGATCAGGCCTCCAGCGGCGAGTCCGGGGCCGTCGCCACCAGGTCGCGGGCAAAATCCAGCGTGGAGGCCGGACTCGCGAAGAAGTGCTGGCTCCCGGCATGGATGTCGCGGAAGCAGCGCTGCAGCGGGCCCTCGCGCAGCGCGCTGGTGCCGGCCAGCAGGTAGGCCTGGCGCACGATGTCCGCGCCCTCCTGGGTGACGTGCACGGTGGCCTGGCGCACCTCGTTGTTCTCCACCAGATCCAGGCGGCCGGTGGCGACGACGGTCCGCTCGGCACGCTCGAAGGCCTCGCGCAGCCAGGCGCAGGCGGAGCGGAAGCGGGACTCGAGGGTGCCGAGCGAGTGCAGGAAGCGCTCGTCGTCCTTCAGGAAGCGGCCGGCCCCCATGCGCACCGTGGTCTTGGCGAGGGCCCCGAGCTCGTCGAGTGCGCGGCGGGTCACGCCCACCGCGAAGCCAGCATGGCCGGCGGCGGTCTGTGCAATGACGCCGAGCTCGTAGACGCGGCCTCCGCGGCGTCGGGTGGGTGTCGCAAACACGAAGCTGGCGTCCTCGGGGACGAAGGCGTCCCGGACGCCGTAGTCCCAGCTGGCCGTGGCACCCAGGCCGAGCACCTCCCAGTTGCCGCGCAGCTCGACCGCGTCCCGGGGCAGCACGCCGAACAGGTAGCGTGCCGGCGCGTCGGAGCCCTGGGGCGGCGGCACCAGGAAGCCCACTCCCACCCACTCCGCGTAGTGGAGACCGCTGCCGAACTGGTAGTTGCCGCTCACGCGGTAGCCGCCGTCCTCCGGCGTGCCGGTGCCGTTGGGGGCAAACTGTCCCGCCACCAGCGGAACTCCGTCGGCGAACATGTTCTCCACGAACGGGTCGCCCCCGTAGGCCCCGAAGAAGGCCACGGCCGAGGCGCCGGCCATGAGACACCAGCCGGTGGAGCCGTCGGCGCGAGCGACCTCCGCGAAGACGTCGATGGCGTCGGCCAACGGCAGCTCGGCACCGCCCAGCTCGCGCGGCGTTAGCGTGCCGAACAGGCCGGCCCGCCGCAGGGCGTCGATGCTCTCGGCGGCAACCGGAGCATCTCCGGCCTTCGCGGCGTTGGCGTCGAGCTGGGAGCGGAGCTCCCGAGCGGCGGCCAGAAGGGGCGTCGGCTCGGTCAAGGTCGGATCTCCGCTGCCCGGGAAACCACTGCGGCACCCACGCGGCTGCGCTCGAAGCGAGTCAACCAGAACTCGACGGGGAGCGCCAGCGCGGAACCGGTGTCGCGCGCGAGGCCGTCAGCGGGGAGGTCGTGGCGGTCGCAGCGCGGAAGCCGGCGAGCCGGCGAGCCCCAGGATCTCCAGCAGATGGACGTGGGAGTCCGCCACGTGGTCTGCGTCCGGCAGCTCGCTGCGATCGTCGTGATGGTCTCGAATGCGCACCGTGCGCAAGCCCGCCGCCCGGGCCCCGGCCACGTCCGTGCGCCGCAGGTCGCCCACGTGCACCGCCTCGTCCGCCCGCTCGCCGAAGCCCAGAGCGTCGAGGGCGGTGCGGAAGACGCGCGTGTCGGGCTTGGGGACGCCCGCCTCGTCGGAGAAGACCGTCGCCTCCAGGTGCGGGAGCAGGCCGGCCCGGTCGAGCAGTCGCCGCACCACGCGCCCCGGGCTGAAGCCCGTGTCGCAGATGAGGGCCCTTCGCACCCCCGCGGCCGCGAGGCGCTCCAGGGTCTCGAGCGCCCCGTCCAGGGCGCGGACCTCGGCGCCCAGGGCCGCCTCGGCGAGTTCCGCCGTCAGGTCCGTCAGCTGCTCGGCTTCCGGCCGCCGGCCGCCACGCTCCTCGAGCAGCACCTCCACCGCCCAGGCCGCCATCTCCCGCGCTCCACTGGCCACCCCCTCGTGCCAGAGTGCCCAGTGGCGCTGCCAGGCGCGGTCCAGGGAGCGGCGTGCCGCCTCCGCATCCGCTCCGAGGCCCCAGGCGCGAGCGGCTCGGGTCACGATCTCCACCCGACGTCCGTAGCTGGCGGCCGGCTCGGGCTCGTAGAGGAGCGTGCTCCAGCAGTCGAAGGTGACGGCTCCGGGCGGGCCTCCGGCGCGGCGCATGCTCATTGGATAATCCCCTGGGCGCGGATTTCCAGCTCGAGGGCCGCGCCGGCCTCCAGGGGCCGGGCGGTGTCGAGCACCACGTGCTCCCCAGCGGGCAGCTCGTCGACCGGCTCCCAGCCGGCCAGGAACGTCTCGAAGAGGGCGAGCCAGCCTGCTTCCCCCTGCTGCTCCCGGCCTCGCAGGCGCTCGCGGCAGGTGTCCGGGTCCGCCCGGCACTCCACGAAGCGGAACGGGACGTCGCACTCGGCGGCGACGGCCCGGGCCTGGGCCCGCAGGGCGCGGGTCTGGAAGGTGGCGTCCAGGACCAGCGGGCGGCCGGCGCAGAGCGGCGCCCGAGCGCGCTGCAAGAGCTCCGCGTACAGGGCCGGCGCGAAGCCGGGCGCCAGGGCCTCGCGCCGTCCGCGGGCCAGGAACTGCCGGCGGGTCTCGTCGGCGCTCAGGAGCTCGGCGTCGAGGAGCGTTGCGAGGCGTCGCGCCACAGTGCTCTTGCCACTGGCGATCAGCCCGCCCACGGCCACCAGCCCCGCCTTCCACATGCCCCGCAGCCTAGCCCGCCGGGGGACATTCTCGACTGATTGACTTATCGTCCGAGGGAGACCTTGCCCTGGGCCGAGAAGTCGATCAGTCGAGCACGTCCCCATGCGAATCGACGGACGCCTCCATCCGGATTTCCTGCCCGTGGCACGCGTGCTGCGCGACATCCTGCGTGGCTACCCCGGGGGCGCAGCCGTCTGCGTCTACCACCAGGGCGAATGCGTGGTGGACCTGTGGGGTGGCGCGCGCGATCACGAAGGCCGTCCCTGGCGTCGCGACACCATGGCGCCGAGCTTCTCCACCACCAAGGGCGTCGCCGCGACGCTCGCGCACATCATGGTCGATCGGGGGCTGCTGGCCTACGAGGACCGCGTCGCGCAGCACTGGCCGGAGTTCGCCCAGGCCGGCAAGCAGGACATCACGATCCGTCAGGTGCTCGCGCACCAGTCGGGCCTCTATCACATCCGCCGCATGATCGATCACGCCGACCGCATGCTCGACTGGAACTACATGGTCCGGACCATCGAGAAGACCCCGCCGGCCCACCAGCCGGGCACGCGCACCGGCTACCACGGCTTGACCTTCGGCTTCCTGGTCGGCGAGATCCTGCAGCGGGTGACCGGCAGACCCTTCACGCAGCTGGTGCAGGACGAGCTGGTGCGCCCCCTCCACCTGGACGGCCTCCACGTGGGCGCGCCTCCGGAGGTGCTGCCGCGTGCCGCCGAGCTGATCTGGCCGCAACGCGGCCGGTTGCACCGCCGGCTGCTCCGGGTTCCCTTGGACGGCCGCTTGGGCCAGGCCCTCTCCGACGCGGCGGACGGGACCGGCTGGGCGCTGCGCCTGCTGGGGATCCAGCTCGACCTGGAGAGCATGCTCGACGCCCTCGCCCCGCGCGGCATCAGCTCCTTCGACTTCGGAGCGGAGCAGACCCTGCAGGCGGCGATCCCCGCCGCCAACGGGCTCTTCACGGCGCGATCGCTGGCCCGGATGTATGCGGCGCTGGCGGGCGGCGGCGAGATCGACGGCGTACGGCTGCTCTCGCGACGCGCCCTCACCCGCGCCACCCGGCTCCAGGACGGCGGGCGCCGGCGCGTGGTGATCCCCTTCGACATGCGCTGGCGCCTCGGGTACCACGGGGTCGCCACCACGCGCGGTGTCCTGCGCCACGCCTTCGGTCACTTCGGCTTCGGAGGCTCCGGCGGCTGGGCCGACCCGAGCCGCGAGCTGGCGGTGGCCCTGATCGTGAACAGCGGCATGGGCACGCCGTTCGGGGACCTGCGCATCGTGCGCGTGGGCGGCGCAGCCCTCGACGCGGTGCGCCACCGCCCCGGGCCGCGCCGCCGCCCGCGCCCCGCCCGTGGCAGCGCCGCCCCGGCCTGCGCGCTGCGCAGCTGGGCGCTGCGGCAGGTGGCCCGGGCGCTCTGACTGGCCTCAGGAGGCGGTCCGCTCCGGATCGTCCACTTTCCCGTACAGGTGACGCACGCTGGGAGAGGGGGCCACCCGGTCCGCATCCGCGGCGGTGCCCAGCAGCCAATCCGCCTCCAAACGCGACACCCCGAACCAGTGGTGCTCGTTCTTGAAGTGGTGGAGGCGGTGGTTGCGCCACAGGCGCCGGTAGAAGCGCGTGCGTGGCTGCACCCGGGTGTGGATCAGGAAGTGGACCGACTCGTAGTGCAGCGCCAGGGCCAGGTGGGCGGCGATGCCCGTCCAGGCCAGGCGCGGGTTCGGGGTGACCAGGTACCAGAGGGCCACCAGGAGGGGCAGGCTGTAGAGGTAGGACTGGAGCGGGATGAAGAGGATCTCGTAGTTCCAGGGGTCGCGGTGGTGGGCCCGGTGCTTGCGAGGCACCCGGAAGTCGATGGTGCGACCGCGGAAGGTGCGCGGTCGAAAGTGCAGCACGTAGACGTGGATCAGCCACTCCTGGAGGGGCCACAGGACGACCACCGCCGCGACGGGCGCCAGGTCCCAGGCGGACCAGCCGCCGAGCGCCGCGCGCACCGCGATCGCCCCGGCCAGGGCCGCAGCGAGCACGAGCGGGCTCGCGTGACGCCAGAAGATCGGAAGCGCCTCGCGCAGCGTGCGCGGGCTGCCTGCCGGAATGGCGCTGCGGGCCGGCTCCGGGACGTAGGCCGTTTCGCTCATGAGCCTCGAGGATACCTCGGGGCCGGGGTGGCTTCACCGCGTGCCGGCGCGAGGCATGAAGCGCACGCGCACGTCCTGGGGGGAGGGGGGCGGCGTGAGCGGCCGACCCCGGCCCCGGCGCCAGTCGTCCAGCAGGTTTCCGTAGGCCGGGGAGCCGGGCCAACCGCTCTCGCCGCCGGCCAGGCAATAGGTGGCCGCCCAGGGGTCGCCGAGATCCACCGTGAGGCGGACCACGGGACCCACGATCGGCTGCATGGCCTCCCGGTCCGAGCGCAGGAACTGCTGCTTGAAGACCGTCTCCGTGTCCCCGGGCGCGGGCGCCGCTTCGCTGTTCAGCAGCGCACCGAGCCCCCCACCCTGGGACGCGAAGGGATGCTTCAGCGCGAAGGGGCGCACCCGTCCCCAGCGCCAGCTCTCGAGGTTCGATCCGAAGCGGGCGCGGCCGGCCGCCACGGCGTCGGCCAGGGCCGCCTCGAGCAGGGTCTGGCGCGTCTCCCGTGCGAGCGTGCGGGCGTCGTCCCAGACCACCGCCTCCTCCGGACGCGACCACAGCCAGGCCACGTTCGCCTCGAACTGGAGCAGCGACTGGACCCAGCGCCACAGCTCGCTGCCGGCGCCCCCCGGCAGCTCGTCCGCCAGTGCGCGGTCGAGGATCGCGTGGGTCCAGAGCACGTAGAGGGTCGCCGCCACCGAGTCGGGCTCCATGCGCCCGTCCCATGCACACAGCCGCGCCCGCGCTCCGGCCAGGGGATCGGACGCTGCGTCTCCGGTCCGGCACAGGAGCTCCGCCAGCTCCGCGCGCAGGCCGGGCCACTGGGGATAGCGGGCGTCCAGCTGGATCGCGGCGGAGGCCTCGGCGGTGAGCCCGCCCCGGGCGATCTCCGCTTCGAGTCGCTCGGCGATGCGCAGGAACCGCAGGGGCGCCGAGGCGTCGTTGTTGTAGGGGATGGGAAAGCGCTGCGCGGGAACCACCGGCCCGTTGGCGCTGGCCAGCCAGCCCCGGGCCGGATTCGTGGAGGACGGCAGCTCGGACTTCGGGAGGAAGCCGTGCCATGCGAAGCGGCGGCTCCAGCCCGGCGCCGGGAAGGTGCCGCGCCAGCCGCTGCGGATCGGCACGAGGCACGGGCTGCGGAACGCGATGCTCCCCTCGGCGTCGGCGAACACCCAGCTCGCGCAGCCGAGATCCAGCAGATCGAGCGCCGCCTCGAACTCGGCCGCCGTGCGGGCCCGGGTCATGAGCCGGGCGGCGTCGAGATCGGCGCCCCTACCGAGCGGTGCGCCGTGCAGGGCCGTGAGCGGGATGCGGCGCGCGGCGAAGGGCTCGAGATCGTTCACCAGCGGGCCGTCGCGGGTGAAGCGCACGGTCATGCGCACGGGATCGCCGCCCCGCACCGCGAAGACCTCGGTCCGCATCTCGAAGGGCACGAAGGTCTCGTCCAGCTCGTAGCCCTGGATCGGCACTCCGTCCGGCTCGATCCGGCGTCCGCGCAGCACGAGCAGGTCCTGGCGGTCCACGTGGTTGGTGGTGGCGCCCCAAGCCACGTGCCCGTTGTGCCCGAAGACGATGCGGTGCAGCCCCGGGAAGGTGAAGCCCGCCACGCGCGCCTCGCCCACGGAGAGCTCGACGCCCCACACCAGGGGCGGGTTGGCGTGGGGCAGGTGGGGGTCGCTGGAGAGGATCGGCCGCCCCGAGGCCGTGTGGGCTCCGGACACGGCCCAGTTGTTGCTGGCGCTCCAGCCCGAGCCGAGGGCGTCGGCCAGGGCGACCAGGCCGGGCGGCGCCCGGCCCCGCAGCGGGGCCGACGCCGCGTCCAAGGGGTCGAAGCCGTCGGCACGGCCCTCCGCGCAGCGCGCGGGCAGCTCCGCGGCCAGCTCCGGAAGCACGGCCGGCGGCGACGGGTACCACTGCGCGCGCAGGTCCGCGTCGGGCAGAGCGTGGCTCGCGAACTCGAAGTCCGTGGGCCAGATGCGCTCCAGGGCCTCGAGCCCCGCCGCGCAGGCGATGGCCAGGCGGCGGATCTCCCGGTCCGCGTTGCTCGCGAGCCCGTACTGGAGCAGCTGGTAGATGGACAGGGAGTCGAACACCGTCCAGGCGCGTACGCTGGCCACGCCGAGCAGCCGATGCTCGAGCGGGAGGTGCTGCTCGTCGATCCAGCGGTTCACGCCCTGCACGAAGGCGTCGAGGGCGGCTCGCTCCTCCTTGGACGTGCGCTCGTAGAGCAGGACGGCCTTCTCCCGGAAGCCGAGGAAGCGGTTCAGGCGATCCACGTCGAGGGTGGTGCGGTCGCCGAAGGCGCGATTGCCGATCCACGCGGCCAGCTCGCCCCGGGCCAGGTGCCGGAAGAGATCCATCTGGGCCAGCCGGTCGCGCGCCTGCAGATAGCCCTGCGCCAGCAGCGCGTCGGTCTCGTGGGATGCGGCGATGCGCCACAGGCCGTCGGGCCGCTGCGCCACCTCCACCGGAGCCCGCAGCCCGTCCAGCACCCGCACCGCGCCGTCCTGGAAGCTGGGCGCGTCGGGTCGCACCGCGTAGCGCGCGAGCCGCACGGCGGCACAGCCGGTCGCGAGCGCGAGGAGGGCGAGGAGCGCGAGCACGCGCGGCATCGAGCCTGGGCCCCCGGCGGCGAACGTCCAGCTCCGCATGTACCACGGCCGTCGCGGGTCGTCACCCGGGGTGCGGCGTCGGGAAGGGCGGGGGGCTCAGGCCGGGCCCGGCTCCTTCGGCCCCTCCTCCAGGATCGCGGCGAGCTCGTTCAGGTCTTCGGCCACGTCCCCGAAGGCGTCCTGCTTGCGCAGGTGGATGCGGGAGCCATAGTCGCCGTTCTTGAGCGCCTCGATGTGGCGCCGGATCGGAATCTCGGGACCGATCATGCGGTGGGCCCAGGCCACACACAGCACCAGCACGACCACGGAGTAGCCGAACGCCAGGGCGGCGAGGGTCACGCCGAAGTCGCGCGTCTGGGCCGCGATCACGTGCCGGTAGAACTCGGGCTGCAGGGTCTCCTGGATGGCCACTTCGAAGACGCGCCCGAAGGTGAGGTAGCTGTGGAACGCCAGGGTGGACACGAAGGCGAGGGTGAGCAGCAGCATGTAGAGGGGCAGCTTGAGCTGGAGCGAAGGCCGCAGCAGCAGGTTCCAGGGCTTGCGCCGCGGATTCAGGGTGAAGAAGCCGGTGCCGGGTGCGCGCGCCACGCGGGAATCTCCTCGCGCCCTGTTTCGGCCGGTTCTGCCTGGGACTGAAGCCGGGCGGAGTATCCCCTCGGGGGAAAAGGCCGCTTCCCGCCGCTCGGCCCGAGCCGCGAGCGCGCGCTCCGGCAGCGAGGCCCGACCCCCTGGCGCCGGCCCGGTGCGCCCCCAAGGTCCCGCGCAGGAGGGCCGATACGTGCCGGCATGGGCATCTCGCTCGCGCGGCTCGGCCGCACCTTCCTGGCCCTGACCACCGGGATGGTGGTCCTGACCGTGCTCCACCTCTGGGAGGTGGTGGCGCTCTCTCCCGAAACCTTCGCACGCGTGGTGATCACCTACCTGCTGGTCTCGGCCCTGCTCGGCGTCACCGCCGGGGTCGCGCGGCTTCGCGACGAAGGGCCGAAGAATCGCGACGGCGACGGACTCGTCGACTAGGAGCTCCAGATGTTCGAGTATCAGGTGATCATCTATACGGAGAGCGCTGTCACCGCTCTGCTTCCCGGCGGAGGTCGCGTGGATCCCGAGCGCTTCGCGGCGTTCATCAACGGCCACGCGCGCCGGGGCTGGAAGGTGGTGACCATGGAGCGGGAGAAGCGCCGCACGCTGCTCTTCTGGTCGCGCGAGGCCTTCCTGGTCGTGATGGAGCGGCCCCTGCAGCGGGCCGCAGGCGCCCTCTCGGAGGCGGACCGGAACGATGGCGTGCGCGCCCTGGCCGCGCGCAGCTACTAGCCGCGCTTCGGCTCCCGACCGAACAGCACCCCGGCCACCCGGCGCAGCTGGATCTCGTCCGATCCCTCGGTGATCCGGTAGCGTCGGTGGTGCCGGTAGATGTGCTCGAAGGGCAGGTGGCGCGTGTAGCCGATGCCGCCGTGCACCTGGATGGCACGGTCCGCCGCGTCGCATGCCAGGCGATTCGCCCGGTAGTTGCACATGGAGACCCGGTCGCTCACGGCCAGGGCCTCGGCCTGGTCGAGCTGCCAGGCGGTCTTGTGCACCAGGGTCCGTACCAGCTCGCACTCCGTGTGGAGCTCGGCCAGGGGGAACTGGATGGCCTGATTCAGCCAGAGCGGCTGCCCGAAGACGAGGCGCTCCCGGGCGTAGCGGACGCTCGCCGCGATGCAGTAGCGGGCCACCCCCACCCCCGAGGCGGCCTGGCGGATGCGGTTCTCGTGCACGAAGTGCTGGGCCACCTGGAGGCCGCCGCCCTCCTCGCCGAGGATCGCGTCGGGGCCGACGCGCACGTTCTCGAGCGTCACCTCGGCGTGATCCGTGGGCATGTTGAAGGTCCACCACAGGAAGTCCACCCGGAAGCCCGGGGTGTCGGTGGGGACGATGAAGGCGGTGATGCCGCGGGCCTCGCCCGGCCGCCCCGAGCTGCGCGCGAAGACCAGGTCGTAGTTGGCGCTGTGGAGCCCCGAGTTGAAGCGCTTGCGGCCGCTCAGCAACCACGCGCCGTCCTGCCGCACCGCCGTGGTCTCCAGCCAGGTGGCGTCGCTCCCGTGGCCGGGCTCCGTCAGGCCGAAGCCCATGCGATGGGTGCCGGTCACGAGACCGGGCAGGAACTCCCGCTTCTGGGCCTCGCTCCCGAAGGTCCACAGCATGTGCACCAGCGGGAAGTTGCCCACGATGGAGGACTCGTTCTGGAGCTCGTTGTGGAGCCCCAGGCCCCGGGCGGCCAGGTGCTCGCGCACCACCGCCATGGCCAGGTTGGAGGCCTCCTGGCCCCCGAGCGCCCGCGGCAGCGCATAGCGCAGGTGCCCCGCCGCGTCCGCCCGCCGGCGCATCTCCGCGAGCAGCGCCTCCCACTCCGGGCGCGGCCGGCCGCCGTTCTCCCAGTCCGTGCGGGCAGGCTCGCGCCGCTGGTCGAAGAACTGGGGATGATCCCGCTCCAGGGGCACGATCTCGCGCTCGATGAAGGCGTCGAGCTCTGCGAGCTTGCGCTGGATCGCCTCGGGGATCGCGAAGTCCATGGGGTCCTCCTCGGCGCGGATCAGCGCTCCGGGTAGGCGCGGCGCAGGAGCGCGAGGACGTCCCACTCGAGCTCGGCCACGCGCCGGCCGCTGGCGGCCATGACGATGGACGGCACGCTCCCGTCCAGGAAGGCCGCGGCCTGGGCTGCCAGGCCGACCCCCCAGCGCAGGTGGCCGTACAGCTTCCACCAGTGGAAGCTCTCCGGCGCCCACTTGCCGCCGGTCGCCTCGTAGCCGGCGCGCAGGGTCCGGCGCGAAGCGAAGCCGCCCACCTCGAGGGCATCGTTCCCGAAGCGCCACATGCGCACGCACAGCCAGGCCAGGTCCTCCATGGGATCGCCCACGTGAGCCACCTCCCAGTCGAGGGCCGCGCGCAGACCCTCGGGACCGACCACCAGGTTTCCGTTGCGGAAGTCGCCGTGCAGGAGGCTCGGGTGCGCGGGGGCGGGCGGCGGGTTGCGGGCCAGCCAGCGGAACGCGAGGGCGAAGGCGGGCGAGGGCTCGAGCAGGCGCGCGAACTCGGGCTCCAGGCGCAGCAGGGCGTGCTCGGCGGGCGGGCACGACCCCGGCCGGTCGAGGGCCAGGGGAGCGCGGCCCGCGTCGGCGGCGTGCAGGCGGGCCAGCGCCTCGCCGCACTGGCGGGCGAGCAGCGCGCCGAGGTCCGGCTGCGCCTGGACCCGGCGCAGCACGTGGCGCGGGATGGTGTCCCCCTCGATGCGCGCCGTCACGAAGAACGGGCCGCCCGCGAAGCCGGCGTCCTCGCACACCGCGTGCACGGCGGGCACCGGGACGCCCGCCGTCGCTGCCAGCCGGAGCGTCTCGGCCTCCGCCGCGACGGGTATCACCTGGACCGCCTGGCTGGGGACGACCGTGGCCACCAGGGGAAGCGACCCGCTGCCCCGCAGCGCGTCGAAGATCAGGTTGTGTCGCCGCGCCCCGGCCGAGGCCACGCGCAGGCCCTGCACGCGTACCGCCTCGCCCCACGCGTCGGACAGGAAGGCGGCGAGTCCCGTGGCCACCGCTTCGATCAATCGTCGAGCTCCGTGCGGAAGTCCCAGGCGTCGTAGCCGGGCTTCGCGACGGCCAGCTTGCCGCGCGCGATCTCGACGAGCGCGGGCCAGGCTCGCCGCTCGAGCTCCGGGTCGGCGTCGGCTTGCAGGCGGTCGGCGAGCTCGTGGGCCAGGGCCGCGGCGTCGCGGCCGTCGGGCGCGACGCGCAGCACCTCCCGCAGGCGCTGGGCCGCCCCCAGCTCGAGCTCCGCGCCCAGGGCGAGCTCCCGCTCCACGACGCGGCACAGGTGGGCCGCCACGCGCACGAGGTGGCGGAGCGGCGCGTCGGTGGCCGCGAGCACGTCGTTCTCCAGCAGCCGGGCCACGGCGGCGACGAGCTCCGCGGCGCGGGGGCGGTCCTGCACGGGGACAGAGTGGCATAGGGCAACTGGCGCCGCTCCGGCTCGCGAAGGCTGGCGGGACCGGCGGTGCGGGGCGCACTCCCGGCGACGGACGCGTTTCGCGACCCCCTTGCGCTGTGCCCCACTACCTGCCCCGGCGGCGGGCGGTTTCGCCGCCGCCCGCAGCTCGGCGTGAAGCGACGCCGGGAATGGACCGCGTTTCGGGGCCGCCGCGGGGGTAGACTGGGACCCATGTCGGACGCTCGCGCCGAAGCGGGCGATCTCGCCGCACGCCTCGCGGCCTGGGCCCGCGATCGGCTGGCGCACGCCCGCCACGTGCGCGTCCTGCACCTCGAGCGCATCCACGGCGGCGCCTCCCGGGAGACGTACCGCTTCGTGCTCGCCTGGGAGGCGGACGGGCGTCGCCGCGAGCGGGCCCTGGTCCTGCGCCGCGATGCCCCCGCCAGCCTGATCGAGACCGAACGCCGGGTGGAGTTCGCCGCCTACCGGGCCTTCCACGGCACGCCGGTTCCGGTGCCCGAGCCGCTCGGGCTCGAGGAGGACCCAGCGGCCCTCGGGGCGCCCTTCTTCGTGATGGACGCCCTGGAGGGGGAAGCGTCGCCGAAGCGCCTGTTTGCGCCCCCATACCTCGAGCAGCGCGAGAAGATCGGCCGGCGCAAGTGGGCGATCCTGGGCGAGATCGCCCGGGCCGATCCCAAGGCCCTGGGCCTGACGGACGTGCTGCCCGAGGTGGCCCCCGACGCCGCCTGGCGGCGCGAGCTCGACCGCTGGGAGCGCATGCTCGACGCCGACGCCCTGGAGCCCCAGCCGATCGCGCGCGCGGCGATCCGCTGGCTGCGGCGCGCTCCCCCGCCGCCCGCCCAGCGCGTGGCCGTGGTGCACGCCGACTACCGGACCGGGAACTTCCTGGTGGACGCCTCCGGTGCGATCCGCGGCATCCTCGACTGGGAGATGGTGCACCTGGGCGACCCGCTGGAGGATTTGGCCTGGAGCCTGAACCGGGTCTGGTGCTGGACCCGCGACGAGCGGGTGGGCGGGCTCCTGCCCAGGCCCGAGGCGATCCGGGTCTGGGAGGCGGCCAGCGGGCTGCGCGCCGACCCCGTCGCCCTGCGCTGGTGGGAGGTCTTCTCGTGCGTGAAGGGCCAGGCCATCTGGGTGTCGGCGGCGCGCGAGTTCCAGGAGGGCCGCAATCGCGATCCCGTGATGGCCTTCTCCTGCTGGATGCAGGGCAACAGCCAGGACCGGGCCACCCTGGCGCTGCTGGGGCACCTGCCGTGAAGCCCGACCCGGCGCCTGGAGGCGGCCATCTGGCGCGAGCTGCGCGCCTCCACGGAGCGCCGCCGCCTGTCGATCCAACCCTACTGAGCGCCCCCGCGCGCAGGAGCACCCCCATGCTGTCCCGCTTCGACGACTATCCGATCCACCCGACGCCCGAGCCGATCGCGCAGCCGGCCTCGAGCGACCGCAACGTGTACGACCGCTACTGGTTCAACGGCTACACCGCCGACGGCGAGTTCTACTTCGGGATCGGCCTCGGCCTCTACCCGAACCGGCGCATCCTCGACTGCGGCCTGAGCATCGTGCGCGACGGGGAGCAGCACGCCTTCCACGCCTCGCGGCGGGCGCCGGCCGAGCCCAGCGAGACCGGGGTGGGGCCCTTCCGGCTCGACGTGCTCGAGCCCATGCGCCGGCTGCGCGTGCGCATCGCGCCGAACGAGACCGGGATGGAGTGCGACCTGCTCTTCACGCCGCGCACCGCGTGCCTCGAGGAGGGGCGCCAGACCCTGCGCCGGGACGGCCGCGTGATCATGGACGCCACGCGCTTCACCCAGTTCGGGCGCTGGGAGGGGCACCTGGGCTACGCGGGCCGCCGCATCGCGGTGGAGTCCGCGCGCGTCCTCGGCACCAGGGACCGCTCCTGGGGCGTTCGTCCCGTGGGCGAGCCCGAGACGGGCGGGGCGCCCGCGAGCCGGCCGCCCCAGGTCTTCTTCCTATGGGCGCCCATCCACTGGGAGGACTGCTGCACCCACTCCGCCATCTTCGAGGACGAGCACGGGCGCTCCTGGCACCAGGAGGGGGCCATCCTGCCCGCCTATGCGTCGGTGGAAGCGATCCCCGGCGACGGCGTCGAGGACCCGGGCGTCGAGCGCCTGGCCGGCGTCGGCCACCGGCTCGCCTACGAGAAGGGCACGCGGCGGGCGCGGCAGGCCGAGCTCACCTTGCGGACCCGCTCGGGCGAGCGGCACGAGCTCGCCCTCGAGCCCCTGCTCTGCTTTCGCATGAAGGGGCTCGGGTACCTGCATCCGGAGTGGGGGCACGGGCGCTGGCAGGGCGAGCTCGCCGTGGCGGGCGAGTCCTGGAAGAGCGAGGCCCTGGATCCCCTGGCGCTCGAGAACCTGCACGTCCAGCAGGTGGTCCGGGCGCGCTGGGGCGGCCGCGAAGGGGTCGGGGTCCTGGAGCAGCTCTGCCTCGGCCCTCACGCGACCTACGGCTTCCGGGAGCTCCGGGACGGCGCGGCCTGAGGCCGCGCGGCCGCGCGCCTACTCCTCGGTCAGCATGCTGCGCGCGTTGAGCCCCGCCGTGGCGGCCTTCACGTAGTACTGCCAGGCCATGTTGTAGGCGAAGGAAGCCTCCTTCCAGGCCTCGGCCTGGGCCTTCGTGTCGCCTTCGGCTCGGCTCTTGTCACCCTCCGTCAGCCAGCGCTTGGCGTCGGCGATCAGGCCCGCCGCGTCCGGCTTGCCCTGGTCGCCGATCTGCTCGAGCTCCTCCGCCACGCCCACCACGGCAGCCCGGGTCTCGTTGGCCTGCTTCTGCCAGGAGAGGGCGCTCTTCTGGGGATCGGCGCCCTGGGCTGCGGCGCCCAGGGCAAAGAGGAGGGCGCAAGCGAACAGCGCAACGGCTCGGGTCATGACGGCTCCTTCCAGGCGAGAGGATGTCGAAAGCTAACCGCGCACGCGCTGCGGTCAAGCGTGCCCGCGGGCGTCCGCGGGCAGCACCGCCCTCGAGCCGGAAGCCGTGTTGCAGAATGTCTCAAGGGCGGGACAGGCCGACTCGCAGGCGACCCGATCGAGACCTGACCGGATGCGCTTCAGCGCCGTCCCGGCGGGCCGTCGGGCGGACGCCCGGGACGACCCGGCGGGCCGGCCTCCGGGCGGCCGGGCCGATCCGGACGGTTCGCGGCAGGACGGCCGCGCCCACGGCGGTCGTCGGTGCTCGCCGAATCGGCCAGATCGCTCATCGTGGCATCGGTGACCTGCCCGAGCGGGTGCCAGACGGCCAGGACGGCCACCACGACGAGGGCGCCCACCAGGGCCCACTCCATGGTCTCGAGGCCCTGCTGGTGCCGGAGGAAGCGCAGCTCGGTCGGGCGAAGCCGGTGGCGCAGGCGCGCGGCCCGAGCCCGGAGCCCCATGCTCTCTCCCATCCCGCCACGCCGCGGCGTGGCGCTGCGAGCCGCTTGCCGCTCCGCTGCGTCCGGCGACGCCTCGGGGCGGCCGATGGGGAGTGACCTCCGGGCGTGCCGAGGTGACGCGGGCCGGAGGGAGCGGTTCCGAGGGTCCGCTCAGGGGCCGAGGGTCTCGGCGCAGGGTGCCCCGCTCAGGTCGTCGCGGAGGACCGCTCCCGCGTCGTCCTTCAGGGACACCGTGGCCGTCCCGGCCGTGGCGTCCACCTCCACGAGCCCGTAGGAGAAGGCGTCCAGGGCCTGGCACTCCGCCTGCAGCAGTCCGCCCAGGATCCCCCGCAGCACGAACAATCCCTCGGGCCCCGCCACGGCCAGCACGTTCTGGGCAAAGGTGCTGCGGGCGATGGGACCGGTCACGAACTCCCGGGCGATCGACTCGGAGTCCGTGAAGACGTCGACGAAGACGTCGTTGGCCAGGTTCGCGTGGATGTCCGTGGTCAGGAAGATCACGTTCGGGATGCCCTTCTCCCGGATGAAGTCCAGGATTTCGGCGCGCTCGGCGGCATAGCCCTCCCAGCGGTCGTAGGGCGCCGCGAAGAACTGCTGGATGGGAAGCTCGTTGATCACGAACTTGAAGCGGGCCGTGGAGTTCTCGAGCGCATCCTTGAAGCGCTGCTTCTGCACCGGGCCGAGGAAGGTGCGCGACGGATCGGCGAGGGCCGCCAGGCAGCCCGCCGGGGGCTCCGGCGGCAGCTGGGCCGGCACGCGCAGGAAGGTCGGCAGGGTCGGCGCCAGGTCACCCTGGCACGCCGCCTCCACGTCCGCGTCCCGGCACGAGCGCTCGTCGAGAACGATCACATCCACCAGCTCGCCCCAGTGGAACACCTTGAAGAGGGGATCACCGGCGCAGCTCGGGTCGCTGAGCAGCCCGCTCTCGGAGCTCGGCACGTACTCGAAGTAGGCCTGCCGGCCGTTGGCGTAGCGGAGCGGGTCCACGCTGCGGCCGTCGTAGTCGTTGACCACCTCGTGATCGTCCCAGATGCTGACGATCGAGGTGCTGCGCAGCAGGGCGCGGAGCGCCGCGAAGCCGCGGTTCACCCGCCAGGTCTCCCGGTACTCCGCCAGGGTCATGGCGGGGCCCAGGCCCGCGAGCCCGCGCACGAAGGAGTCCGAGTAGATCAGGTCGCCCAGGTAGACGAAGAAGTCGAGCTGCTCGGCCCGCGCCGCGTCCAGGGCCTCGAACTGGTTGAAGAAGGGGACGCCCGCCACGAGCGTTCCGTCCGAGTCGCCGGACCAGGCGAAGCGCACGCTGCGGGTCTGGGCGGGCAGGGGAGCGGTGCGGAACGTCCCGACCTCGCTGGTCTCGTTGCCGCGGCGGAAGCGATACCAGTACGGGGTGTCGGGGGCCAGGCCCCGGGCCTCCACCTTGATGGTGAAGTCTCCGGTGGCGGCGCTGCGCAGCGTGCGCTGGAAGACCTTCGGTCCGGCGAGGCCCGGGCTGCCGAAGACCTCGAGCTTGACGGCGGTCTCCTGGTTGGCGGCGGTCCAGAGCACCACGCCGGACGAGGTCGCCTCGCCGCTGGCCACGCCGTGGGGAAACGCGAGCGGCGGCGGCGGGCCCCCGGGTGCCAGCAACAGCGAGGCCAGGAAGAGCAGCGCGCCGTGGGTCCATCGCGGCCCTGTCGCCATCTCGGGATCCTCCGCCGGCCCCCCAAGGCATTCTCGAATCCGCCGCACGGCTGGGTCAAGGGCGACGGCCAGGGCGGTGCGTCTGCGTCCGCGAGCGGCCCGCCCTCGGGGAAGCAGGGGGCTCCGGCCGCACCGAGACGTGCGGATTGCCGGAGATCAGGAAGCGCAGGGGCTTGCGGCTCCAGACTCCCGCGTAGCCCACGCCGATGCGGGGCGTCGCCACGACTCGCGAGGCGGGGAGCGCGCGCTGGCGCACGCGCTCGATCCAGAGCGTTCGGTCGCGGCGCAGGTCGAGGCCGTCCTGGGCGCGGTCGATCCCGAGCGCCGCAGCCAGCTTGGCGGGCCCGGAGCAGAGGTCGCGGGCGCTGCGCGCCGCGGGCCGGCGCCGCCGCATGGCGTCGTGGCCCTCGGTGGGCTCGAGGGCGCGGATCAGCACCGCCACCCCGTCGCCGGCCCGGCCGCACACCACGTTCAGGCAGTAGTGCATGCCGTAGGTGTAGTAGACGTAGGCGTGGCCGCCCTCCAGATACATGGAGGCGTTGCGAGCCGTACGCCGGCCGCCCCAGGTGTGGCAGGCCCGGTCCTCGGGTCCGAGGTACGCCTCCACCTCCACGATCAGGCCCGCCAGGCGCTGCCCGTCGAGGACGCGCACCAGGCGCTGGCCCAGCAGGCGCCGCGCCGTCGTCACCGCGTCGCTCCCGAACCGCCCGAAGCGGGGACGTGCTTGACTCATCGACTCTTTCCGGACTGAAGCCACGCGAGTCGATTCCGGTATCGGGAAGGAGTCGATTCGTCAAGAACGTCCCCGCCTCGCTATCTTGCGGGTGGGAGGAGACGACGTGATCCCCGTCCTCGCCGGCCTGGCCGTTCTCGCAACCCTGCTCGCGCTCCTGCATCTCGGCCGCGCCTACCTGGCGTGGGTGGCGAGCGGCGCCCTTGCCCTCGGCTTCTGGGCCCTGGGCGGCGTGGCGACGCCGCTCCTCTTCGCCGCGACCCTGGCAGGCTTCGCGGCCCTGGCGACGCTCTTCGGCCTGCCCGCCCTGCGACGTCCCCTGGTCACGCGCTGGGTCATGCCCCGGGTCGCCCGGCTCCTGCCGCGCATGGGCCGGACCGAGCGCATCGCCCTCGAGGCTGGGACCGTCTGGTGGGACGGGGACCTCTTCTCCGGGCGTCCCGACTGGGCCAGGCTGCTGGGCTTCGCGACGGCCCGCCTCTCGCCGCGGGAGCAGGCCTTCCTGGACGGCCCGGTCGAGGATCTCTGCGCCCTGCTCGACGACTGGGAGGTGACCCAGGCCGGGGACCTTCCGCCCCAGGCCTGGGAGTTCCTGAAGAAGCAGCGCTTCTTCGGGCTCATCATCCCGGAGCAGTACGACGGGCTCGGGTTCTCGGCCCTGGCGCACTCGGCGGTGGTGACCAAGCTCTCGAGCCGCAGCATCACGGCGGCGGTCACGGCCATGGTCCCGAACTCCCTGGGCCCCGCGGAGCTGCTGCTCCACTACGGGACCGAGGCCCAGAAGCGTCACTACCTGCCGCGCCTGGCGACCGGCGAGGAGATCCCCTGCTTCGCGCTCACCGGGCCCGAGGCCGGCAGCGACGCCGCCGCCACCCAGAGCGTGGGCATCGTCTGCCGCGGCCGCTTCGAGGGCCGCGAGGTGCTCGGCATGCGCCTGGCCTGGCGCAAGCGCTACATCACGCTGGGTCCCGTGGCCACCGTGATCGGCCTGGCCTTCCGCCTGCGCGACCCGGACCACCTGCTGGGCGACCGCGAGGAGCTCGGCATCACCTGCGCCCTCGTCCCGGCACAGCTTCCCGGCATCGAGATCGGCCAGCGCCACGACCCCCTGGGCGTCCCGTTCCACAACGGCCCCATTGAGGGCCGCGACGTCTTCGTGCCCCTCGACGCGATCATCGGCGGCGTCGAGCGGGCGGGGCAGGGCTGGCGCATGTTGATGGAGAGCCTGGCGGCGGGACGCTCCATCTCGCTGCCCTCGCTCTCGGTGGGGGGCGCCCAGGTGGCGGCGCGCACGGTGAGCGCCTACGGCATGGTGCGCGAGCAGTTCGACACGCCGATCGGCCGCTTCGAGGGCATCGAGGAGCCGCTGGCCCGCATCGGCGGCCTCACCTACGCCATGAACGCGGCCCGCGTGCTCACCGCCTCGGCGGTGGACGCCGGCGAGAAGCCCGCCGTGCTCTCGGCGGTCGTGAAGGCGTACCTGACCGAGGGCATGCGCCAGGTGGTGAACGACGCCATGGACATCCGCGCCGGGGCGGCCATCGTGCGCGGGCCCCGCAACATCCTGGCGCGGGCCTACGCGGGGGTCCCGATCGGGATCACCGTCGAGGGCGCCAACATCCTGACCCGCTCCATGATCATCTACGGCCAGGGCGCCATCCGCTGCCATCCCTTCGCCCGGGAGGAGATCGAAGCGGTGGCCGCCGGCGACCTGGCGCGCTTCGACCGGGCCTTCTTCGGCCACGTGGGCTTCGTGTTCGAGTGCGTCGCCCGCGCGCTCCTGTTGGGCCTGAGCGCCGGGCGCCTGGCCCGGGCCCCGGTGCAGGATGCCACCCGCCGGTACTTCGGTCGGCTCTCCCGGGCGAGCGCAGCCTTCGCCGTGGTCTCGGACGCCTGCATGGCGACCCTCGGCGGGCAGCTCAAGCGGCGCGAGAAGATCACGGGCCGCCTGGCCGATGCCCTGGCCTGGATGTACCTGGCCTCGGCCACCCTCAAGCGCTTCCACGACGAGGGTGCGCGGGAGGGCGAGCGGCCCTTCGTGGACTGGGCCTGCGAGCACGCCCTGGCGGCGATCGACCGGGCGCTGGCCGAGGTGCTGGACAACCTGCCCGCCCGCCCGGTGGCCTGGCTGCTGCGCCCGCTCGTCTTTCCGCTGGGCGTGCACTGGAAGGGGCCGAGCGACGCCCTGGGGACGGCCGTGGCCCGAGCCCTGCTGGACGACCCCGAGGCGCGCGCCACCCTCACCCGCGACATCTTCCGGCCCCCCGCCGAGGAGCCGGGCCTCGGGCGCCTGGAGGCGGCGCTCGAGAAGGCGCGGGCGGCCCTCGCCATCGAGCGCAAGCTGCGCGACGCGGTGCGGGCCGGCCGTCTGGATCACGCGCCGGGCGACGAGCTCGCGGACCACGCCCTGGAGGCCGGTCTCATCACCGACGACGAGCGCAAGCGCATCCACGAGGCGGACGAGGCGCGCGAGCTCGCCATCGAGGTGGATGCCTTCGACCCGGAGACCTACCGCGGCCTGCGCCGCTAAGGGGGGACGTTCTTGACTAATTGACTTTTTCCGGATGCCGGAATCCGCTCTCGTGGCTCCGCCCCGGAAAAGTCAGTTAGTCAAGAACGTCCCCGCGCCCGCGCGCCCGTGGCGACGAGCACGAGGCCCAGGCCGAGCAGGGCCGCGGTGCCGGGCTCCGGGATGGTGAGCAGCGTCACCTTGACGTCCGCGAAGTGCCCGTCGTTGGCGGCGGTGCGGCTGCCCACGCCCGGGTAGTCGTCGGCGGTCGCGGGCACGATGGTTCCTGCGATGCCGAGCCGGACGGCCGCCTCGTCCTGGGTGCTGGTGGCGGTGGCCGTCCAGCTGAAGTCCAGCGTGTAGGTCTTGGTGACCGCCGAGTCGAGGATGGTCAAGGTCGAGGTCGACTGGTTGAAGGCGGTGTTGCCCCCGCTGGCCCCCGAGAGAGTCGGCACGGCCGCGAGACCGAGGGTGGCGTTCAGGAGTCCGTCGAGCAGGCCGGCCACCGCGCTAAGGCTCGCCGACGCGCCGGTCCCCGTGGTGCTGTCGTCCACCAGGGTGAGGGCGCCGAGGCGGCGCGTGTCGATGTCGATGCGGTAGTCGCCCCCGATCGGGTTGTTCACGGTGAAGGTGATCTTGTAGTTGCTCGTCTGGGTCCGGGTCGCGTTGCTCGACGTGGCCTCCCGGTCCACCGCCGTGATGGCCGCGTAGCGGGTCTCGAAGGAGACCATGGCGCCCACCAGGTCGGCCACGGGGCCGGGCGAGGAGGAGACCACCGAGGTGGAGCTCCCCACGTGGACGCGGGTCTGCCCGGTGATGACGTTCTCGTTGACCGTGTTCCCGGTGTTGGGGGCCACGGTCAGGCCCGTGACCGAGAGGGCCTGGGCGGCGGAGAGCGGTGCTCCCACGGCCATGGCCAGGACCAAGACGGGCAGCAGCGTTTGCGGCGTCACGGTACACAGTTCTCCTCGGAGAGCAATCTTGGCACACACTCCGACAAAGTCTTGGCAAGAAAGTAAAGCAAACGGCGTTCCAAGTCTTCCAGAAGGATCGATTCCATCGCCCGATCGGGCAGATGGCCCCCTAAACTGCCTGCTCTGTCGAGGTCCTGCGGCTCGCCGGGACCGTGAGTGATTTCCTTAATAAATGAAAATACCTTCCGGGCCGGAACCGGTGTGCGAGGCTACTCCGGCTGCCGGGAGGTCTCCCATGGCCCGCTGCATCGGCTTGCTGCTCTGCTGCGGCCTCCTCGCCGGACCCGCCGCCGCCGTCTCCAACCGCGAGGGGGAGGTGGAGATCCTGGGCGGGGTTGCCTTCACCCACCACTTCGTCCCGGCGGGGGGCACCGACTGGCACTACGTGGAGGCCGGACCCCCCGACGGTGAGCCCGTCGTCTTCGTGGCGGGTCTCCCGGAGTCCTGGTTCTCCTTCCACCCGCAGCTCGTGGATCTGGCGCCCGCCTACCGGGTGATCGGCCTCGACCTCTTCGGCCAGAGCGTGCGCCCGCTGGGCGCTTCGTTTGCCCCCCGCGACCTGGCCGCCGCCCTGGTGGCCTTCGCCGACGCCATCGGGCTGCACCACTTCAATCTGGTGACCCACGACTGGGGCAGCATCGTGGGCCACCGGGTGGCGGGCTTCCATCCGGATCGGGTGCGGCGCTACGCGCGCATGGAGCTCATCGTGCACCTGAGTGATCCCTCGCTCTCGCCCCAGGTCTTCCTGTTCCAGAACCCGGCTCTCGTGCAGGCGCTGCTCGGCAATCCGGGGCTCTTCGCCTTCGTCCCCATGATCTACGCCAACCTGACCGTGCAGCCCCTCGATCCGCCCCTGCTGGCGCGCATCGTGGACGAATGGAACCAGCCGGCGCTGCCGGGCATGGTGAACCGCCTCTTCGTGGACAGCTTCCAGGGCGCCACGCCGGAGGGCCTGCTGGCCTTCCTGGGCGAGAACATCGAAGCCGCCGCCCGCATGGACATGCCGGTCCTGCTGATCCAGGCAGACGCGGATCCCAGCCAGCCGCTCTGCCTCTTCGACGGCTCGCCGGGGCCCGTGCCCGTCTGCACCGGCAGCCAGCCCACCGCCGTCTCCCAGTTCTCGAACGCGCCCTTCGTGGCGCTCCAGGTGATCCCCGGCTCCGGGCACTTCACGCCGCTCGAGCAGCCGGAGCCGGTGAGCGCCGCCATCCGACGCCTGCTGGCGGTGCGGCCCCCGGCGACGCTCCGGTCGGTGCAGGCCTTCTTCGACGCCGCGGTGGCCGAGGGCCACCTGGTGGGCGCCGGGCCCGGCCGCTCGGGGCCCGGGCGGCTCGGGGCCCTGCGCGCCCGCCTCGAGGCGGCCCGGCGTCTCCTCGAGGCCGGCCGCGCGGCCGCCGCCTGTGGCCCGCTGCGCTCGGTCTGGCTGCGAAGCGATGGCGCGTCAGCGCCGCCGGACTTCGTCGCCGGGAGCGCCGCGGACGATCTCGCTCGCCGGCTCGAGGATCTGCGGGTCGGCCTCGGCTGCTGAAGCTTTCCGCCCGGCGCCCGGCGTCGGGCCGCCGCTAGCGTGGGACGGTCCGGATCGCGTCGCAGCCCTGGAAGGGCGTCCCGTCGAAGCGCTCGCCGTCGAGGCACGCTTCCGGGTCGCCGGGCGCGATCCCCGTCTCCCGCACCCGGAAGTGCGCGATGAGATCCAGCCGGCCATCGCCGTTCACGTCGTGGCGGCGGGCGGAGGCGGCCCGGGCGGGAGCGGCCCGCGCCGGCCCGAAGCCGAGGGTCGCGGCATCCACGCTGCCCACGTCCAGGGCCTGCGAGCCGAGCAGCGCCACCGGGACCACCCCGCCCGAGGCGGGGTGGATGGGATTCCCGTCGCTGCCCGGGCGCACGTCGATGGCCACCTCGAGCACCGCGGGCGCGAGCTGCGGCTGGAGCACGAGGAGGCCCAGGAAGAGGTCGCTCACCACGCTGAGGCCGCTGCCGAAGAACGGATACACGCCCCACAGGCCGCCCCGGGTAATGGGGACGTCCGTGTCCGGCGCGCTGTCGAAGAAGGCCACCTCCAGGAGCTCCGCCCGGGCCAGGTCGCCCAGGCGAAAAATGCGCAGCCCCGCGGTGTAGTTGGCCTCGAAGACGTGCTCGCCCACCACGTAGAGGTTGTGGTCGATGGCCGGGGAGGGCGCCGTGTGGGCCCCCACGAAGCGCGGGGCGTCGAGATCGCCCACGTCGAAGACGTAGGTGCGCGTGCCGTGGCCGAAGCGGACCTCGTCGCCCTCGTCGCCCAGCAGGAAGAAGGCCCCGTCCTGCGTGAGCCAGCCCTGGTGGGCGTAGGCCGCGCCTGGATAGGGAGTGCGGCTGAGCAGCCGCGGAGCGGCCTTGTCGGTCACGTCCACGATCGTGAGCGTGTTGTCCAGGAAGGGACGCGAGCGCGGGTTCGCGTTGAAGCAGAGCTCGCGGCCCCGGTGCTCCGCGTCCGGGCCATCGTAGACCCGGCACTGGGCGTCGTGGGTGTAACCCGCCTCGGCGAAGCAGCCGGCGAAGACGGGCTGCGCGGGGTCCGAGACGTCCAGCATGTGGAGCCCGCCCGCGCAGGTGTCGGAGCCCAGCACGTAGAGGAAGCCCGTGTCGGGGTTCACGGCCAGGTTGTGGGCGTGCCCGAAGCCCGTGTAGTGGCGGGTCGGCGCGAAGGTCGTGGGCGGGTCCGGGACGTCACGCAGCTGGCGCAGGTCGAAGACGTGGAGACCGTGGTCGCCGGCCTCGTCCTTCACCACGTAGGCGTGGTCGGCGAAGACCTTGATGTCGGCCCAGAAGGAGAGGGTGGTGGCGGTGGGGAGGATCCCCACCAGCAGGGGATCGGCCGGGTCGACCAGCGAGACGAAGGCCACCCCGTCCTGGATCCCCACGAGAGCGTACTCGACGCCCGTGGCGGGATCCGTCCAGCCCCAGATGTCGTTGGCGACGTTGGGCATGCGCAGCCAGCCCACGAGGTCCACGTTCGAGCAGGGGAAGGCGATGCCCGGCGCCTCGGCCAGGCCGTCCACGCAGGGGGCCAGCGGGGCGCCCGCCGTCGCCGCGGCATGGCCCGGCCTCACGAGCAGGGCCAGGGCGAGCACCAGTCCGGCCAGGGCGGGCCCCGGGGCGCTTCGCGTCGGACGGGGGCGCGCGGCGGCCACCGGCGCAGCTTGCCATGCGGCGCACGGGCGCGTCTACGTCCGCGGCCCGCGAGGCGTCAGAGCGGGGCCAGCCCGGCTTGCGGATCCACCAGGCGATAGCGGCGCCCGCAGGCGCAGGCCAGGTCCGCCGCCAGGCGTCCGCCGCAGGCGCAGATCCAGCCGATGCGCCGGGCCGGGTTCCCGGCCACCACCGCATGGGCCGGAACGTCCCGGGTCACCACGCTCCCGGCGCCCACCAGCGCGCCCTCCCGGACCACGATGCCGCACACCAGGGTCGCGTGGGCGCCGATGGAGGCCCCGCGCTTCACATGGGTGGCCAGGAAGCGGTCCGGCGGATTCTTGAAGGGCCCGGAGCGGGGCACCCGGTCGTTGGTGAAGACCATGCCGGGCCCCAGGAAGACGTCGTCCTCCACCACCACCTTGTCGTAGATCTGGACCCCGTTCTTGACGGTGACGCGGTCGCCCAGGCGGGCGCCGCTCTCCACGAAGGCGTGATCGCCGATGTTGCAGTCGGCGCCCAACACCGCGTCCTTCATCACGTGGGCGAAGGCCCAGATGCGCGTCCCGGCGCCGACACGCTCGGACTCGCACAGCGCCTGCGCGTGCACGAAGACGTTGCGTTGGGCCGCCATTCAGCGCAGCGCCCGGCCCAGGACGTCGGCCACGCGCTCCTGTTGCGCGGCCGAGATGCCGGGGAAGAGCGGCAGTGAGAGCACCTCCCGGGCCGCCCGCTCCGCCTCCGGGAAGTCCCCGCGCCGGTGCCCGAGGGAGCCCAGGGCGCCCTGCAGGTGGAGCGGCGTCGGGTAGTGGATGGCCGCTCCGATGCCGCCCTCCCGGAGCTGCTTCAGCACGCGGTCGCGCTGCGGGACGCGCACCACGTACAGGTGCCAGACCGGCTCGTTGCCCGCCAGAACGACCGGGAGCTCGAGGTCCGGGAGGTCCACCAGGAGCGCAGCGTAGCGCGCTGCGGCGCGGCACCGTTCCTGGTTCCAGGCGGCCAGGTGCCGGAGCTTGGCCCGCAGCACCACCGCCTGCAGGCTGTCGAGGCGCGAGTTGAAGCCGGCCAGGGGATGGTGGTTGCGGACGTCGCTGCCGTAGTTGCGCAGCTGCCGCGCCCGCTCGGCCAGGCCGGCGTCGTCGCTGAGGATCGCCCCGGCGTCGCCGTAGGCGCCCAGGTTCTTGCTCGGATAGAAGCTCGTGCCGGCGGCGAGGCCGACGGAGCCCGCGCAGCGGCCGTGGCGGCGCGCCCCCTGGGACTGGGCCGCGTCCTCCAGCAGGGCGACGCCCGCCGCCCGGGTCAGGGGCTCCAGGGCCTCGAGCGGCGCCATCTGCCCGTACAGGTGGACGGCGATCACCGCCCGGGTGCGGGGCCCGATGCGGTCCGCCACCTGCGCCACGTCGAGCAGATGGGTCTGCGGGTCCTGGTCCACCAGCAGCGGCCGGGCTCCGGCCCGCAGCACCGCCAGCGCGGTGGCCACGAAGGTGTTGGCCGGCAGGATCACCTCCTGGCCCGGGCCCACGTCGAGGGCGCGCAGGATGAGCTCCAGGGCGTCGGTCCCGTTGGCCACGCCGACGCAGTGGCCCACCTGGCAGAAGCGCGCGAACTCCCGCTCGAACTCCGCCACCGGGGGGCCCAGCACGAAGGCCTGGTCCGCGTAGAGCGCCGCCAGGCCCTGCTCCAGATCGGCGGCGATGGCCCGGTGCTGGAAGTGCAGGTCCACCAGGGGGATCGACGTCACGGGGCCACGGGCTCCTCGCGGCCGCCGTGGCCCATGGAGCGCGCGATCGCCTCCAGGGCGCGCACGACGGCCAGCCCCTCCGGGCCGCCCGTGAGCGGCGTCCTCCCCGAGCGGATGCACGCCAGGAAGTGCTCGCACTGCGTCCGCAGCGGCTCCACCATCTCGATGCGCGGGATCGTGATGTTGCCCTCCCGCACGCTCATGCGGAACGAGGCGAAGCTGTCCACGAACTCGCTGAGCGTGCGGTCCTCGGCCACCTGCTTGTCGTAGACGCGGACCGGCTCGGTCAAGTTGGTGTCGTCGAAGGTCAGCATGTGCTTCTCGCCCACCAGCGTGATGTGCCGGGACTTGCGCGGGTTGAGCCAGGAGGCATGGAGGTGGACCAGCAGCTGGTTCGGGTAGCGCAGCGTGGCGAACACGGCGTCCTCGATGCCGGAGTTGATCCAGGCGCCCCCGACCGCCGTGACCGCCAGGGGCTCCGCCTCGAGCCACCAGTTGGCCAGCGCGATGTCGTGGGAGGCCAGGTCCCAGGCGGAGTTCACATCGAAGCGGATCGGGCCCAGGTTGGTGCGGACCATGGAGACGTAGTAGACGCGCCCGAGCTCTCCCCGGTCCAGGAAGCGCTTTACCCAACGGGCCGCGGCGTTGTAGACGAAGACGTGGCCGACCATGAGGATGCGCTGGGCCCGCGCGGCGAGGCGGGTGAGCTCCTCGGCCGTGGCGACCCGGTCCGTGAGCGGCTTCTCCACCAGCACGTGCTTGCCCGCCTCGAGGGCGGCCCGGGCGAGCTCGTAGTGGCTGCTGGTGGGGGTGGCGACCACGACCGCGTCCACGTCGGGGGCTGCCAGCACCGGGCCGAGGTCGGGCGCGGTGCCCACCTCCGGCAGGCGCCGGTGCACCTGCTCCAGGCGCTCCGGGTCGCGGTCCACGACCCAGGTCACAAGGCTGTCCTGCCGGTTGTGGAAGCTCCCGATCAGGTTCGGCCCCCAGCGGCCGGCGCCCACCACGGCGATGCGGATCATGGCAGCCTCACGTGCGCCGGTGCAGGCCCAGGTAGACCAGCGGCCTCAGGATCGACCACCAGCCGCTCACGGCCTTCATCTTGGTCTGCCCCAGGTGCCGGGGTGGGTAGATCTTGGTGACCGGCACCTCCGTGGTGCGGTAGCCCAGGCGGATCGCACGCAGGTAGAGGTACGGCTCGAGCTCGTACTGGTCGAGCCAGGGCTGGTCCAGGTCGAGGCGCGGGTCCTCCAGGATGCGCCGGTGCAGGGCGCGGAAGCCGTTGGTGGACTCCGTGACCCGGCGCCCGGCCACCCAGGAGAAGATCCGGGCGTGCAGGCGCGTGGCCAGCCGCCGGTAGCGCGGCATGGGCCCGAAGTCCGGGTCCGACTTGAGGAAGCGGGAGCCCTGTACGAAGTCTGCCCGGCCCTCGGCAATGGGGTCGAGCAGCAGCGGAATCTCCTCCGGCGCATCCTTGTTGTTGCCCGCCAGGACCACGGCGACGTCGTGGCCGCCCTGGCGCGCCTCTGCGTAGCCCGTCCGCAGGGCGACCCCCACGCCGAGGGTGGCTCCCAGGGAGAGCACCCGGGCGCCGCCCTCGCGGGCGACTTGGGCGGTGGCGTCGGTCGAGCCGTCGTCCACGACCAGCACGTCGTCCACCAGCGGGCGGGGGATGCGGCGCACCACCTCGCCGATCTTGCGCTCCTCGTCGTAGGCGGGAACGATGGCGATCACCGAGAGGCCGCGGTACACGAGCTGCTTTCCCCGCACGCAGAAGCCCCGCGAAGCATAGCTGCGACCCCGATCCGCGCCGGCGCAGAGCCAGGCGCGGCGCTGCGGCTCCGACACCCAGACCACCTCGTCGTCCGGACTCGCCGAGGGGGGCGACCAGAGCGGCACGAGTCGACCCGGCCCGCACCGACTCCAGGTAGGAGCGGAGCCCCAGGGGCAGGCCGAGCCCGTAGAGGGAGACCCGCAGCTTCTCCGCCAGCGCGGCGCGGTGACGCGGGAAAGCGCCGCCAGCAGCCGCTGGGTGAGCCAGTTGGGGCTCGGAACCGAGTGGGGGATGTAGTACTCTGGGACCCGCTCCTTGGCGTCGTACTGCCACCCGGTGACGGCGTTGGCGAGATGGATCGGCCCCTCCCGGAACGGCAGGTAGGGGAAGATCCCGAGCGGCAGCAGGAACAGGTTGAGTAGGAGCGCGAAGGCGACTTGCTCCGATCCCCTCCCATGAGCCCTCCTTGTCTCCGCCCCCGCCGGCGTGGAGCCGCGCCGCGATGACGCCGGAAGTGTGGATGCTGGGGATCTTCGGCCTGCTAGCCGTGGCCTTCCTGGCCATGGAGCGGCTCTTCGCGGCCCACCCGCAGCCCGTCTTCCGGACCGGCTTCGGGGCCGACCTGATCTACGCCCCCTTGAACGTCCTGGCCCGCATCGTCTTCAACGGGACGATCGCCCTGGGCTACGCGCGTCTCGGGCACGCCCTGCTCCCGTCCGAGTGGGCGGGAGTCCTCAGTACCCGTCCCGTGTGGTTGCAGGCGCTGGTTCTGCTCGTCGTGCTGGACGTCCTGTTCTACTTCATGCACCGCCTCAAGCACCGCTGGCACTGGTGGTGGCGGCTCCACGAGACCCACCACAGCTCCGTCGATCTCGACTTCTTCTCCAGCGTCCGCTTCCACCCGCTGGAGAAGATCCTCGACCGCTCGATCTTCCTGACGCCCATCTTCGTCCTCGGCCCCTCGGACTGGACCATCGTGGTCTGGTCCTGCACGGACGCCTTCTTCGGCATGTTCATCCACGCCAACGTGACCTGGCGGATCGGTTGGCTCAAGTACGTGTTCGTGGGGCCCGAGATGCACCGCTGGCACCACGTGGCGGACCCGGCGCTGCGCGAGTGCAACTACGGCAACAACTTCTCGTTCTGCGACTGGATCTTCGGCACGGCCTACGTGAGTGAGCGCGATCCGGCCGGCTTCGGCCTCGAGGATGCCGCCTATCCGGCCGAGAGCTTCGCCCGGCAGTTCACCCACGCGTTCCGGCCGCGCGCGGAGCCAAGCAGGGAGGACTCCACGCGCCATCCGCGGGCCGCCCCCACGGCGAGCCCACCCGCGCGCCGGGGGCCGCCGGAGGCGGTGCGCTCCTGACCCGGGTTCCCCGACCGGGAGCCCAGGTCAGGTTCTTGGCGCTCCCCGTTCTGATCGGGCTGCTCGCCGCGCTGATGACCTGGGGCGCGAAGGTCTGTGAGACCCACTCCGCGGACTCGATCCTCCAGGTGCTGATCAGCCGCATCAAGTTGACGCCGTATTACTGGGGCCAGAACCGCCTGGGGAGCCTTCTGCCCTTCCTGGCCCACCCGATCTCCGACCTCGCCGCCAACCTGCAGTTCCAGGTCTTCGTACGCGCCGCCAGCGCATTCTGCATCCCGCTGCTCGCGTTCTTCATGCTGGGGGTTCGCCGCGCACTGTTCGTCCACTTCGGTCTCGCGGTGGCCCTCATCTTCGTGTCCTACCGGCCCCTCGGTTTGCTGACGATCTTCCCTGTCAACCCCTATGGCCTGTCTGCGCTCCTGCTGCTGCTCGGTCTCGGCCTGCATGGGCGCGGCTGGCGGGGACCCCGAGCCGTCTTCTGCGCAGCCTGCCTCGGGGCGCTCGCGAGCTTCACGCTGGCGTTCTTCGTCAATCTCTCCGCGGGCGTATGGATGCTGCCGATCTACTTCCTGCTCGCGTGTGCCCAGGACCGTCGCCGGAACCTCGGAGTCGCGCTCCTCCTGCTTTTCGCCTTCGTCGCCGCCACGCTGCACTCCCGGATGCTCGGCCCCGGCTACTCGAGCTTCGAGTTCGCGTGGACCCACTACCTCTCCGTCTTCGATCAGTCGGAGCAGCTCGTCTGGTCGCGCTGGGTCCTGGTGGCGAAGCTCCTGGCGGTCCCGGCACTGCTCGTTCCTCGCGTGGCGCTGGGCTGGTACCGCGGGGAGCCCATCGCCGACACGGAAGGCGGCCGCTTCGCGATCCGGGTGGCCTGCGTGTTCGCGGGGTGCCTGGTCTTCTTCCTCGTCGTCGTTCACGCGGAGTGGCTGCGCGTGAATCTGTTCTCCTTCCGCTACTTCATGCTCCCTGCCGCCATCATCGACTGCCTGCTCGTCGCCCAGCTGGTGGAGCTCCTGCTGGCGTTCGGCCCGTCGCGACCGCGCTGGCTCCCGGCCCCAAGCACCGGCGTGCTTGCCGCAAGCCTGGCCGTCGCTTGCGTCTACGCCGCAACCGGCCCGCCACGCACGGATTGCGCTTTCCTGAAGCAGCATGCGGCGGCTGGAATCTTCGCGCGACAGGCGGTGCAGAGTGATGCACGCCTGGTGATCGGCGACTATTGGATCGTCTGGCCCACGGTCTTCCAGCTCGTCCGCGAGCTCGACGCGCACCGGGCTTTCCGGTCTTCCGAGGCCTTCGGGATCACCTACCGGGGAGACGTGATGGCCGAGCAGGTCTTCGCACGGATCGCTTCGGGCCCCGGGCAGCGCGCTCTCTGTATCGAGAACGACCTGGCGGGGTGCCGGGCACGGATGGCGCACTTCGCACGACGAAACGGGCAGCCGCCGCCGCTCGTCTCGTTCGAAGCCGAGGGTCGGCTCCCGGGAGCGGGGCGTTACCTGCTGCTGCGCGTGGAGGCGGCGACCCCCGGCTGACGGCAGGTTGCCGAGGGACCCCGACTTTCGAAGAGCTCGAGGGGACTCGGGTCCCGCGAGCGGGAGCCCCGGTCAGCCGGAGCGGGCGCTCCGCGCCCAGGCCACAGCGAGCACCCCGGCCATCACCAGCAGGCCCGTGGAGGGCTCGGGGACGCTCGCCACCCGGAAGCCGAAGAAGTTGTCCTCGATCTGCGGCAGGCTCGGGTCCCGGAAGGAGGCGGCCAGGGCGCCCGGGAAGTCGAACCAGCTGCCTCCGCGAATGCCCCGGAAGCTGCCGTCGAAGAAGGGCTCCTCGTTCCACTCCAGCACGTTCCCGCCCTGGTCGAAAGTACCGTAGGGACTTGCGGAGCCCGTGTAGGAGCCCACGTCCGTGAGCGTGGCCGCGGCGAAGTCGCAGTTCGCGGTGTTCGGGGCGGCGGTGGGCGCCGAGCAGCCGATCGTCGTGTCCTCGCCCGCCGGGTAATCGAGCCAGGTGCCGGACGCGCCGCCGTAGTAGGCGGCCTTGTACCACTCGTCCTCGCTGGGAAGCCAGACCGTGGCGCCCGCGTTGCGGGTGATCGTCGTCGAGTTGCTCGGGATGGGAATCCCGCCGAGTAGCGTGTAGGCGCCGCTCTCCGTACCCCCGCTCCCCATGCCGTTGTGCATCCAGTTGGCGAAGCGGAGGGCGTCGAACCACGAGACGAAGTTCACGGGCTTCGCATCCATGCTCGTCTTCAGCACGTACTTGGAGCCGTCCGCATTGCCGGAGACCCGCTCGATCCCGCCGTGCTCGCTGGAGCCCATGCCCGGGTTGTAGAGGGCGAGGGCGTCGGCGCCCGTCGGGTCCACGGCGTTCAGGAACTCGGCGTACTGGGCGTTGGTGACCTCGTAGCGGCCGATCTGGTAGGGGGTCGTCACGGCGCCGAAGCATCCCGAGGCCTGGGTGTCACAGGCGTTGCCCGGGTCTCCGACCGCGACCCAGTCCATGCTGAGGGCTCCGGCCGGGTGCACCCCCAGTGCCAGCCAGGCGGCGAGGACGGTGAGTGCCCGCATGGTCCGCTCCTCCACTGGACCACCCCCTTCAGGGTCTTATAGCAAGTGCCATGCCTTCCGAGCCGGCGGGAGGTGGGCGCACTCCCCGCGGGCGGGAGAGCCGGGGGAGGTCGTCTTCCCATCATAGGAAAGTCTTTTCCGTGCCGGCGCGACCGGGAGCGCGGCCTCAGCGGCCTTCGAAGCGGGGGCGGCGCTTCTCCAGGAAGGCGGCGACCCCCTCCCGATAGTCCGCGCTCTCGAAGCAGGCCCGGTAGGCGGCCTCCACGGACTCGCCCTCGCGAGCCTCCGGGGGCCGGCGCAGCGCCCGGGCGGCGAGCTTCACGGCGCGCAGGGTGAGGGGCGCGTTCCCGGCCATGCGCTCGGCGCGCTCGCGCACGAAGGCCTCGAGCTGGTCGGAGGGGACGACCTCGTTCACCAGGTGGAGGCGAAGCGCCTCCGCCGCATCCAGGCGGCGCGCCGTCATCAGGATGTCCAGGGCGGCGGGCATCCCGACCGTGGCCACCAGCGTCTCCACGGCCGCGGGTTCGTAGCCGATGCCAAGCCGGGCCGCCGGAACGCTGAAAACCGCGTCCTCGGCGGCGTAGCGGAGGTCCGCCGTGAGGGCGACCACCACCCCGCCGCCCACGCAGGGGCCGCGGATGCCGGCGAGCAGCGGCTTGTCCAGGTTCACCAGGGCGCCCAGGGCGGCGCCGACGAGGCGCCCATAGCCTGCCCGCGCCTGCTCCCCGGTGCGCTCGCTGCCGAACTGCGAGATGTCGGCGCCGGCCACGAAGGCCTCGTCGCCGGCTCCGCGCAGGACGACGACCCGCACCGCCGGGTCCCCGGCCAGCTTCGCCACGGCACCTGGAAGCTGCTGCCACATCTCCACCGAGATGGCGTTGCGTCGCTTCGGCTGATCGAAGACGATCCAGCCGAGGGCGCCTTCCTGCCTGGTGCGGATCCTGCCACCCATGGGCGTCCTCCCAGCGCGTATCCTAGACCGGCCACTCCGTTCCGTGGAGGCACGCCGATGAAGGATCCCGACGCAGCCCGGCGCGAGGCCGGGCCCGGTCCCCTGGCGGGCGTGGTGGTGCTCGACGTCACGCACGTGATGGCGGGCTCCTACTGCGGCCTGCTCCTGGCCGAGATGGGCGCCGACGTGATCAAGCTGGAGCGGGCCGGTGGCGGCGACGACCTGCGCCGCAACCAGGAGCTCTCGAAGGGCGTCTTCCGTCCCTACGACGCCGTGAACCACGGCAAGCGCAGCCTCGTCCTGGATCTGCGCGATCCGCGCGGGGCGGAGGTGCTGCGGCGCCTCGCGGAGCGGGCCGACGTCTTCGTGGAGAACTACCGTCCCGGCACGCTTGCGCGCCACGGCGTGGGCGCGGAGGGGCTGCGGGCCCGCAACCCCCGCCTCGTCACCTGCTCGATCTCGGGCTTCGGCGCCACGGGACCCTACGCGGAGCGGCCGGGCTTCGACCTGGTGGCCCAGGCCATGGCCGGGATCATGAGCCTGACCGGCGAGCCCGGGCGGCCGCCGGTGGTGGCCGGCGTCCCCCTGGCGGACCTGAATGCCGGCGTCTTCGCCGCCCTCGGGATCCTCTCCGCCCTGTGGCATCGGGAGCGCACGGGTGAGGCGCAGCACGTGGACACGTCGCTCTTCGAGGCGGCCCTGGCCTACACGATCTGGGAGTCCGCCCTCTGGTTCGATCTGGGCGAGGTACCCGGCCCCGCCGGCCGCTCCCACCGCCTGGGCGCTCCCTACGGCGCCTTCCGAACCCGTGACGGGCACCTCATGATCGGTGCGGGGACGCAGCCCAACTGGGAGCGCCTGTGCCGCGCGCTCGGGCGCCCGCATCTCGCCGAGGATCCCCGCTTTCGTACACCTCTCGACCGCATCGCCCACAAGGAGGCGCTCACGGCGGTCCTCGAATCCCGGCTCGACGAGGACACCAGCGCTGCCTGGACGGACGTCCTCCTCGCGGAGGGCGTCCCCTGCGGCCCCGTGCAGACCCTCGACGCCGCCCACGCCGATCCCCAGGCCGGCGCCCGCGCCATGGCCGTCTCCCTGGGCGAGATCGACGGACGCGAGCGGAAGGTGGTGGGCGCGCCGGTCAAGCTCTCGCGCACACCCTGGCGGGTGCGGGGGCGGGCTGCCCGCTACGGCGAGCACGGCGAGCCCGTCCTGCGCGAGATGGGCTTCCGCGAGGAGGAGATCGCGTCCCTGCGCGCTGCCGGAGTGCTCCAAGGGACGGCATCCTGAGGCCTCTCGGCGCTGGGGTTGCCTGCGTCCGGGGCGGTGATCGCAGCCCGCTCAAGGGCCACCGCCGTCCCGCCGAAGCGACGCCCGGTGGTGGAACCTGGCGTTTGTGGGTTCCACGCCCCCTCGACCTCATGGCGCCGCCCGGGAAGGCACCTCCCGCCGGCGGCACTGGAGACGCCCATGCTTCGCCTCCTCCCCTGCCTGCTCGCAGCGCTCGCGCTCGCGGTCCTCGCCACCCCGGCCGTGGCCAGCAACGACGGCCTCTGGGGCCGCAAGATCACCATCTGCCACGTCCCGCCCGGGAAGGCCGTCCTCGACGAGCTGGGCAAGCTGGACAAATCCCGGAGCAAGATCGTCAAGATCCGGACCGGCCAGTCCGCCCGCAACGGGCACGAGCTCGCCGAGATCATGGGGAAGCACACGGCCCATCAGTACGACTTCCTGGCCAACGGCGAAGGCGACTGCGCGGCGGCGGAGCCGGATCCGGAGCCCGTCCCCGAGTAGCCACGCCGCCCCTCCCCGGGCGCGCATGGAATCGTAAGGTCGAGCTCGACCCGGGGTCCGCGGATCGGGTGCGGACGCCCGTCGAGGACGGTCCCCCAGATCCCGATGTCCCGGATCTCGGTGGGGTCCACGGCGTAGGGGTCCTGCTCGAGCACCGTGAAGTCGGCGCGCTTGCCCGGACGGATCGAGCCGATCTCGTGCTCGAGCCCGAGGCTGCGGGCGGCCTCGAGGGTGACGGCGCCCAGGGCCAGGTCCAGGGCCAGCTTCTGGTCCGGGCCCCAGACGCGGCCATCGCTGGCGATGCGGTTCACGGCCACCCACATCAGCGTGAGGGGCTCCGCCGGCGCCATCAGGTAGTCCGAGTGGAAGGAGATCGGCACGCCGGCGCGCGCCAGGCCGCCGAGCGGGGAGATGTCCGCGGCGCGCTGCGGGCCGAGCCCGTGGCGAGCGTAGATCGGGGCCAGCTCGTACGGGTAGTAGGCGTTGTTGGAGACGGCAATTCCGAGCGCCTGGAGACGCGCGTGCTGGTCCTCCCGCGCGTAGCCGTAGTGCTCCAGGACGATGCGGGGCGTCCGGCTGGGATCGGCGTGCCGCTGCGCCTCGATCTGATCGAGCACCAGGTCGAGGCCCGCGTCGCCGTTCACGTGGACGTGCAGGTCCCAGCCCTTGGTCCAGAAGGCCTGGAGGACGGCCGCCTGCTCCTCCGGCGTCATCATCCACTCGCCGCGGTGGCCATCGAGGTATGGCTCGGACATCTGCATGAGCTGGCTGTAGATGGCGCCGTCCGCGTAGTACTTGGCGTGCTTGACGATGCGGATGCGGTCCGTGGACCCGCGCAGCAGCCGGGCTGCCGCCCGCTCCGCCGCTGCGGCGCTGCCCTCCTGGCGCAGCAGGAACATGGCGTTCGGCACCAGGACGAAGCGGTAGGGCGTGTCGCGCTGCCACATCTCGAGGTGCAGCATCAGCAGCTCGCCGAGGGTGCTCACCTGGGGGAAGCCCTGCTCCGCCACGGTGGTGAGGCCGCCGCGATGGATCACCTGGCTCATCATGGCCAGGCCTCGGCGGTAGGAGAGGGGACGAGCCAGGATCCGGGTCATGGGACGGCCGAGGGCCAGGACCCCCCGCTCCCAGAGGTGGCCGCGCTCCCAGTCGGCCTGGGGGTGGGTGGCAAACTGCTCGGGCGTGAGGCCCAGCTCCTCCAGGGCGCGGCTGTTGAAGAACATCTCGTGCACCGAGCGCTGCCACACGAAGATCGGCCGCTGGCTGGAGATGGCGTCGAGGTCGGCGCGGGTGAGCGCGCCGTGGTAGGGGCGGTGATGGCCCCAGACCAGGAGCCAGCCGTCGTCCTCCCGGGCGCGCTCGAGCTCGCGCAGGCACTCGAGGAAGGCCTCCCGGCCGCGCACCGCCCGCGTGCGGCCCCTCGGCGTCGTCCACTCCATGGCGGCGACGATCTCGAGCGGCAGGATGGTGGCCGCCAGGGTCGGGTGGATGTGGGGGTCGATGAAGCCCGGGACGAGGACCTTGTCCTCGAAGCGCGGGTCGATCTCGAAGCGACGCTCGCCGACCGCGGCGCGCACCTCGTCCAGGGACCCGACCGCCACGATGCGGCCGTCCTCGATGGCCACGGCGCTCGCCGTGGGCGGCTCGGGCTCCAGGGTCAGGATCCGCCGGGCGGTCAGGATGCGGGGGGAGGGATCCCCCCGCGGCGCCGCGAGGAGCAGCCCGCCGAGAGCGAGGGCGCCGAGCACCGCGGCGAGGATCCCGAGTCTCCCAAGGCCCGGGACCCGGGCCGAGCCGCCTCTCGGAGTGCGCGTCACGCTTCGACCGCGGATCGAGGCTGCGTCGCGCCGAGGAAGGGCGCGACGCGCTCGCGAAAGGCCCGCTCGGGATCCTCCACCAGCCCGAGCCGCACGGCGCAGTCGAGCAGCAGCACACGGTCCGCTCCCGGGCGGTGCGGGGCCCGGGGGTGGACGGCGTCGGTCTCCCGGTGGCCCGTCAGGTGCAGGAACTGGCCGGCGGCGTGCTTGTAGGCGGGGATCGGCTCGCGGAAGGCCACGTTGCCGAGATGCTGGAGGGCGTCGTTGCGGGCCAGGAACGCCACGTCCCCGGCCTCGAGCGCCGCGTCGCGCGCCGCGAACGCCTCCGGGGCGCAGGTCGCGAGGCCCAGCAGGTAGTCGCTTCCGTAGGCGACGAGGTCGATGGCGAGGTCGTTGCCGGTATAGATGCGGAAGTCGGGGCGCCGGCGGTCGCGGGCCGCGAGACGTCGAAGCTCCCGGGCGCGCTCCAGGGAGGAGTGCTTGACGCCCAGGAGCCCGGGCACGTCCATCAGCCGCGCGAAGGTCTCCTCGTCCCAGATCTCGCCGTGGGGGGCGAAGCGCGGCGAGAGCTCGAAGCCGAGTACGCCCTGCGCGGCGCCGGCCGCCAGCTCGGCATAGAGCGCGGCCTTGGCCGTGGGCCGCATCCCGTGCAGGGCCCGGCATTGCACGATCACGGGCAGCGCCCCGCGCGCCTCGATCGCTGCCACGGACTCCCGGTAGGCCGCGGCCGGATCGGCCGCGTCCCCGGCGTAGGCCCCCGCGTAGAAGCGGACGCCCGCGCCGAGCGCCGCGCGCGTGGCGTCGAGCACCGCCTCGCGCTGCTTCGGGTCGAGCAGGTCGCCGAAGCCGGTGTCCATGTTGACGGCCACGGCGAGGCCCGCCGCGTGGGTGCGCGCCAGGTGGCGCTCGAAGTCCGCCCAGTGGATCGCGCCTGCCGGCGTGTAGGGCAGCAGCGTGGCGGCGATGCCCTGGGGCCTCCGCCCGGGGGCCAGGCGCGCGAAGGCCTCCGCGAGGGACCGAGCGCGCCCGCTCACGAGGCCCGCCTCGCCGCGCGCTTGGCCTTCTCCAGCGCCGCGCGCTCCGGGCGCGCGCGGTAGAAGGGATCCAGGGGGTAGCAGCCGGAGACCAGCCCGTTGCGGGGCGCCGTCGTGCAGTCGCTGAAGGTGCGGCAGAGGCGTTTGCGCGCCAGCGGGCGCCCGGCCAGCACGTCGGCCGGGAGCTCGGGGTAGACCAGCGCCAGGCGCCCGAGGCCGATGGCGTCGAACCAGCCTGCGCGCACGCAGGCCTGCGCCACGGGGGGAACGAATTCCTGCAGGTAGCTCCAGCCCGAGGACACCACCAGCGCCTCGGGCACAGCGGCCTTGAGCGCGCACGCCGCGTGGAGCAGTCGCCATACGCCCACGAGCGGGTCCTCGGGCGGCGGATAGCCGTCACTGGGCGGGAAGGCGGCGGGTCGCTGGAGGTGCGGGGCGTAGTAGGGGCTCGCCGCCGTCACGTTGATCCAGCGCACGCCGAGGCCCACCAGCTCGCGCACCAGCGCGACGGGCTCGGCCAGGTCGGGCCGCTCCGGGGCCCACGGATCCAGGCCGAAGCCGAGCCGATAGGGCAGGGAGACCGCTTCGGGGACGCCTGCGCCGACCTGCTCGTGATGGGGGACGCCGTCGAAGAGCGAGAGGCGAACGCCCAGCGGCAGCCCCGGAGCCGCTTCCTGGACCGCGAGCACCAGCTCGCGGGTCAGCCGGGTGCGGCCCTCGAGCGCGGCCCCCCCGTAGCGCCCCGGGCGATCCCGCGCCGCCAGGAACTCGTGCAGCAGGTAGCCGTGACAGTGCTTGAGGTCCACGAAGTCGAAGCCCTCGTCGCGCGCGAGGCGCGCCGCCCGGGCGAAGTCCGCCAGCAGCTCCGGGATCTCCGCGTCGGAGAGCACCGGCGCGTCGTCCCGGATGCCCACGCGCCGGTCCAGGTGGGGATGGCGCTGGGCCACGCGCGGCCGTCGCCCCGCCCGGGTGGGAACCGACCAGCGTCCGCTGTGCGTGAGCTGGAGCCCCACCACCGGCCGGGGCCGGCCGGCCTCGCGTGCCGCGGCGAGCAGCGCCTGGCGCAGCCGGCCCAGGGAGGGAGCCGTGCGCGCGTCGAGAAGCAGCTGGTTCGGGTTGGCGCGCGCGTCCGCCCGCACCGCCACCGCCTCGCCGCCCCAGATGAGCCCCGCCCCCGACGCGCCGAAGCGTCGCCAGCGGCGTTCCGTGAGCTGGGAGGGAAGGCCCTCGGGCGTGCCGTCCCAGCCCTCCATGGGCTGGACCGCGAAGCGGTTGGCGGCGGTGAGATCCGGGCCGAGGACGAGCGGGGCCGCGAGGGGCGAGTGCGGGGCCGCCAGGGGCTCGCCGTCGCAGGGAAGCTCCACGCCGAGCTCGGCGAGTCGCGCGCGGAGCGCCTCGGGGCCGCCCAGGGAGGCGACGCGCGGAAAGCGCGCCGTCATGCGCGCCCCAGCTCGCCGAGCACGCGGCGCAGGAAGGTCAGGTCCTCGGCGAGCTTCTCGTCCACCGGGCGCGGCTCGTGGGAGAGGAACTCGATGCCGAGGGGCCCCAAGTAGCCGGCCGCGAAGACCGCGGCCAGGATCGCACGATAGTCGAGCACGCCCTTCTCCAGGGACCCGCCGGGGAGCAGGGGGCCGGCCGGATCCGGATTCGGCCGGTAGTTCTTCAGGTGCAGGTAGCGGGCGCGGGGCACCAGGCGTCGCGCGTCCGCCGGCTGGTCGGGAACCGCATCTGGCGGCAGCAGGTCGAGCACCTGGTAGTTGAGGGCCAGGTTGGGCCGCTCCACCGCGTCGAGAAGCTGCGCAATGCGCTCCGGCGTGTCTGCCCAGGAGCCCACGTGCCGCTCCACCACCACGGCGGCGTCGGGCGCGAGCTCGTCGCAGGCCGCGCGCAGCATGGCGACCACGCGCCCGAAGTCGTCGGTGCCCGGCTGCGGCTCCGCCCAGCAGCGCAGGAGCGGTGCGCCGAGCTCCCGGGCCAGGACTGCTTCGTGGCGCGCGTCCTCGGGTCCGAGCTGGGGCGGGCGGCCCAGGTAGGAGCCGTGCGCCACCACCTCGAGGCCCGCGGCGCGAACGGCGCGGCCGGCGGCGCGCGCGGCGGCGCGCGGCGCCCCGGGCTCCAGATGGGGCGGTCGCGCGGTCACCTCGAGGCCGTCGAGCCCGAGGCCCGCCGCGAGCTCCGCTACCGCGGCCAGCGGGCGGTCGAGGGCCGAGATGGAGCAGAACGCGAGCTTGGATCGTTGGGTCACGACGTCTCCTTTGGGATCACGCGATGCGCGCCAGGTCTGCGGCGTGCACCTCGTGCTCCAGCGGTCGCCCCGCGACCCAGCGCTCGATCTCGTCGATGGCGAGGGTGGCCAGCCGCTGGGTCTCCGGGCCGAGGGCGCCCGCCACGTGGGGGGTCAGGAGCACGTTCGGGAGCTCGTAGAGCGGCGAGCCGGCGGGGAGCACCTCCGGCTCGGTGGTGTCGATCACCGCGTCGATGCGCCCGGAGACGAGCTCCGCGGTCAGCGCCTCCCCGTCCACCAGCGCCCCGCGCGCGGTGTTGATGAGGACCGCGCCATCCCGAAGCAGCCCGAGGCGGCGCCGGTCGATCATCCCGCGGGTCTCCGGAAGCGCCGGGGCGTGCAGGGTCACCACGTCCGCGCGGCGCAGCAGCTCGTCGAGCTCCACGGGCTCGGCGCCCAGCGCCCCCGCCTCCGCCGGGTCCAGATACGGGTCCGACACCAGCACCGAGAAGTCGAAGGGACGCAGCAGCGCGATCAGGCGCCGTCCGACGCGCGACGCGCCCACCACCCCGATCACCTTGCCGTAGTTGCCGAGGCCCGGCTCCTCCACCGGCCACAGCCGGAAGGTCCGGGCCTCGCGGTAGCGACGCTGGAGGCGGAAGATGCGCTTGTTCGCGAACAGGATCGCGGCCAGCGCGTACTCCGCCACCGGAAGCGCATTGGCGGCGGCGGCCGAGACCACGCGGATCCCACGCGGGAAGCACACCGGGTCCACGTGGTTCCTGACCGTCCCGGCCGCGTGCGCGACGAGACGGAGCCGGGGCGCCCGCGCCAGCAGGCTCGCGTCGAGGCGCGGACAGCCCCAGCCGGTGAGCAGGACCTCCACCTCGGGCAGGAGCCGTTCGGCTCGTGGCTCGTCGAAGCGGGCCAGCGGCTCGGGGTCGGGCACGCGGCACAGCTTGCGCAGGCGCTGGTGGTGGGCGGGCGAGAGCAGGTCGCGGGTCAGCGCGGGGGCCATCGCCAGGGCGAGCGTCGGCGTCTCCTGCCCGCGCGACCGGGGCCGCGAAGCCGGGGACGTCACCGGTCGCGGCGCGGCCCCAGGGCTTCGCGGACGTCGCCGTCGAAGTCGAGGATCAGGCCGAAGTTCCCTCGCGCGATCTCGTAGCGACGCTCCAGGAACTCGACCCGCGTGAAGGGGTTTTCCAGGCGCGGGTAGCCGCCGAGCGCCACCGCCTGGCCCTGCACCCGGAGGGGGCCCTGCCAGCCGAGCTCCAGGCGGCCCAGGGTCGGCGACGCGTAGGCCACCTCGAAGGCCTCGGCGGTGGGCGTCACCTGCACCGGGCTCGCCGCCACCGCGGCCCGGAAGGCGGCGAAGCCGCCGCGCCACTGGTCCCGGGTCCCGACCTCGACGATCCAAACGTTGCGCGCGCCACCCGGGGCCACCAGGTCGAAGTCCTGGCCGCCGTTCTGGAACACCTCGGGCTGCCCGCGTCGCCAGAGCGTGGGGCGCCAGCTGTAGAGCGCCACGTAGCCCTTGCCCCGGCGGCCGAAGGTCCAGGGCCCCTGCTGCACCACCTCGTCGAAGTGAGCGTGGGGGAAGTAGGCGTGGGTCTCGTCCCGGTAGCCGAAGCCGAGCGCCGGCAGCGCGCCGTACTGGGGTGCGTAGATGGCGATGGTCACGTTCTCGTGCTGGGCGGCCCGCGGCTGCGAGGCCTCGCCGGTCCAGTAGCCCGGGCCCGGCTCGTCCTCCCGCTGCCAGTTCCAGTCGTCCGGCACCGGCTGCCCCGGCGCCACCGGCAGGTAGCCGGGGTGCTGGGTGAACACCAGCGCCCGCTCGTCCAGCGTCGCCTGCCAGGTGTGGGTCTGCGAGCCGCGCACGCCCTTGCGGTAGTCCTGGGCGGTAGAGAGCATGGCGTCGGCCGTGCGCCAGGTGTACGTGTTCACCTCCTTGAGCACCGACTCGTTGATGAGCGGCCACAGGGCGCGCGCGAAGAACCAGGCGGTGCGGATCGAGCTCTCCAGCTCGCCGGTCCAGACCAGCTGTCGCAGCGGTGCGAAGGGCCGCAACTGCGCCACCCACAGGTTCTCGCGCTCGGCCACCTCGAGCGTGATCGGCAGGATCTGCCACACCGGCTGGGCGCCCATGGACCACCAGAAGGGCAGGTTCCTCTCGTCGGTGTAGTCGAGGCCGAAGGGCGCCTCGGGCACGCTCGCGGTCATGAAGTCCTCGGGCGGCACCTCGTCCAGGGGCAGGTTCATGCGCTGGCGGTCCACCATGGGAGCGTCGTGGCGGGCGATGCGTCGGATCACCTCCGGCAGGCGGTACTTGCGCGCCCGGGCCATGGCCACGGCGCCGGAGTCGCCGGCGCTCGTCCAGGGGAGGCGGGTGTCGTCGAACAGGAGCTTGCTCCAGCCGAAGGTGTTCTCGGTGTCCGCTGCGGCCTTGTCCTTCACGTAGGAGCGTCCGTGGGTGGCTCCGAAGGTCCCGCGGTGCAGGTGCAGGGCGGTGTCCAGCAGCACCAGATCGAGCACCATCGCCGCCCGCTTCGCCACCAGGGGATCCTCGGCCCACTCCACCAGGGACAGCAGCGGGCGCACGTCCAGGTCGTAGTAGACGTTCGAGTGCCACTCGGTGAAGCCGAAGCGCGCCCGCTCGTCCAGCCAGGTGAGGATGGCCGAGCGCGCCCGCTCCCGGTGCTCGGAGCCGCGCAGGCCCGTCACCGAGAAGACGCGGTCCGGAAAGCGCTGGCCGGCCAGGTACTCGCAGGTGCGGAAGATCAGGATGTGGTTCTCGGTCCAGTACCACATGACGTCGACCACCTGGGCGCCGTCCACGATGCGCTCCGGCGTCGGGTCCGTGTACCAGTACTTGAAGGTGAGGAGGGCCTGCTCCACGCGCTGCCAGAGCGCCTCGCTGATGGCCGGATGCCCCCGGTAGCCGTAGAGCAGATCCACGAAGCGCAGGGCGTCGAAGTCGCTGGTGTCGCGCAGGCGCCACATCTTGTCGAAGATCGGGTCCCAGGCGTCGTCCGGGATGGCGCCGGCCGGCACCGCGAAGCGGTGCTCGCGAGCATCGCGCTCCAGGTGGGCGATCACGTTGGAGACCGCGCCGGGCCTCAGGGGCTGCGCGGTGGCAAAACGCAGGAACTGCGTCTGCCGGGCCCGCAGCAAGGCCGGGTGCATGAAGCCGTCACGACCCGGGGTTTCGGGCTTCGCAGCCAGGAGCCCGGTTACGGCCAGGAGCAGGAGCAGACCCCGGCCGAGGACCGGGAGTCGGCGGGGTGCGCGAGCGGAGGCAAAGCGAGGGGGGGGCTGCTGCATGGGCGGTCTCCAACCAGGACCTCGAGGGTAGTCACCGGTACCCCGCCGGGTCAACGACGACGCGCAGCCCTCGTCGAGCAGCGGCGCTGCACGGCGGTCGCCATGGCCTGACGGCAATCGCCTGGAGTAGTCTCGGCGCCAGCATGGCTCACCCGGAGCGGCGACGTCTCACCCCACTCGACCTGGGCATCTTCACCATCAGCCTCGCCATTCTGCTGTTGGAGCTGCTGCTCACCCGCATCTTCTCGGTGGTGATGTATCACCACTTCTCGTTCCTGGCCATGTCCCTGGCCATGACGGGGCTCGGGCTCGGCGGGCTCCTCGTGCACCTGCGCCCGCGCCGGTTCCGCGCCGACAACATCCGCACGGTGGCACCCATGCTCAGCGTGGTGTTCGCGCTCGGCGTGCTCGTCTCCGCCTGGGTCGCCTTTCACATGCCGATCCGGCTCGAGACCAGCGCGGCGAACTCGAGCCGGGTCGCGCTGGTCCTGGTCCTGAGCCTGGTGCCCCTGACCGCGGGGGGCCTGATCATCGCCCAGATTCTCGCGTACAACTACGAGCGGGCGAACCGGCTCTACTGCTTCGACCTGCTGGGCGCAGGCCTGGCCTGCCTGCTGTTCGTTCCGCTGACCAACCAGCTGGGTGCGCCGACCGCGCTGCTCGTGACCGCCGTCATCGGTCTCGTCGGCGGCGCGCTGCTGGCGGAGGGTCGGGGCGCGCGCCGTGCCAACGGGGCCGGCGCGCTGGCGCTGCTGGTCCTCTCGGTCTTCAATCTGAACGCGGGCTTTTTCGACGTCCAGTTCACCCGGGGCGCCAGGCAGCTTCCGACCCTGGTCACGCGCTGGAACTCGTTCTCCCGCGTCGAGGTGCGAGGGACCCCGGCGGAGATGGAGCGCCCTCGGCCGTCCTTCGCATGGGGCTTGAGCTCGCAGCTGCGCAGGCAGGTCCGCGAGCTCCACCTGCTCTACGACGGTGGGGCGCTGACCCAGATCCCGAGGTTCGATGGAGACCTGAGCGAGGTCGACTACCTGTTGTGGGACGTCACCAGTGCGGCACACCACGCCCGGACCCAGCCGCGCGTGCTGGTCATCGGAGCCGGGGGAGGGCGCGACCTGCTGACCGCACTCGTCGCAGGCGCCACCCGGGTCACGGCGCTCGAGATCAACGACATCACGGTGGAACTGATGCAGGGCCGCTTTCGCGACTACACGGGGGGTCTCTACGTCGACCATCCGGACGTGACGGTCGTGAACGAAGACGGCCGTAGCTTCGTGCGCCGTACGCGCGAGCGCTACGACCTGATCCAGGCGTCTCTCGTCGATACGGCCGCCGCCTCGTCGGCGGGCGTCTACGCCCTCACCGAGAACAGCCTCTACACGGTGGAGGCCTTCCTCGACTTCTTTGCCAGGCTCGAGCCCGACGGCATGCTGAGCTTCTCGTGGTGGTACGACACGCCGCCGGTGGAGGTGCTGAAGATCGTGACGCTCGCGCGCGTGGCGCTCGAGCGCCTGGGAGTCGGGGACCCGGCTCCGCACCTGGTCGTGGTGCGCACGAATCCCGAGCTGACCCGCAGGCTCTCGCTGGCCACGATCCTGGTCCGGCGCTCGCCGTTTCCGTCCCAGGAGCTGGCCGCGCTCGCGGCCTGGGCCGACCGGATGCGCTTCCAGCTGGCGTACGTACCGTCGCAGGCAAGCCCGCACGGGGGGGACGGGGTCATCGAGACGCTGCTGGGTCCCAAGGCGGAGGCCGCCGACTTCGCCAAGACCAGGCCCTTCGACCTCTCGCCGACCACGGACGATCGGCCGTTCTTCTTCGACCGGGTTCCCCTGCTGGCGTGGACGGCCGCCCGGCTGGGCCTCCCGGCCCCGGCCCGCGGTCACGGAACGCTCCCGCTCGGGAGCCAGACCCTGCTGGTGGCGCTGGGGGTCACGGGCGCGAGCGCGCTCCTGCTCTTCACCCTGCCCATGTGGCTGGGGCCGTCCAGGCAGGGCGGCCCGGACGGGCGGCGTGCGGTGCCGCAGCGGCTGGCCTGGATGCTGTACTTCGCTTGCCTGGGTCTCGGGTACATCATCGTGGAGATCGTGTTGATCCAGCGCTTCAACCTGTACCTGGGTCGGCCCGCCTACTCGTTGACCGTCGTGCTCTTCACGATGCTCGCGTCCAGTGGACTCGGGGCGCTGGCGGCAGCTCGCTGGTCGGGACGGGCGGCGTTGATCCCCATGTTGCTAGGGGTCTGCCTGGCCATCGGCGCCGTGGCGCTCGGGCTCGAAGCCATCATCGGGGCCACGCTGGCCGCGTCGGCTGGAAGCAGGATGATGACTGCCGCGGCGTTCGTCGCGCCGGTGGGTTTCGTGATGGGGATGCCGTTTCCGAGCGGACTGCGGCAAGCCGGGCGGACCTCGGAGTCGCTCGCCTCCTGGGCCTGGGCCATGAACGGCGGGGCCTCGGTCTTCGGCTCGGTGGTGGCCGTCGTGGTCTCGATGACGGTGGGCTTCTCGGGCTGTCTGACGCTGGCAACGGCGGTCTACGCCCTCGCCCTGGGGGTCGCCGTCTACCTGGTGCGCAGCCGCCGAGCCGCCTGAGGCGCGGGGGGTCGCCGGCCGTCCGCCCGGTCCAGGATGCCGTAGCAGGCGGAGGAAGGGCGAAGCGCACCAGGCCGCCGGACCCGCGAGTGTGTCGTGAGATGCGGGTCTGTGCTTTCCTGTCGGGATTGCGTGCCATCCGGAGGAATCATGCCTCGCCGCTTCACCCGTCTCGGCTTCCAGATCCCGAACTTCACCTTCCCCGACTTGCCGGAAGCCCAGCTCTTCGAGCGGGTGGCAGGCATGGCCGAGAAGGCGGAGGAGTCGGGCTTCGACACCGTCTTCGTGATGGACCACTTCTACCAGCTTCCGATGCTCGGGCCTCCCGACTGGAACATGTTGGAGGCGTACACGCTGCTCGGCGCCCTGGCGGCGCGCACGCAGAAGGCGCGGCTCGGCACCCTCGTCACGGGCAACACCTACCGGAACCCGGCGCTGCTCGGAAAGATCGTGACCACCCTCGATGTGATCTCGGGCGGGCGCGCACTGCTCGGCATCGGTACGGGCTGGTTCGAGCTGGAGCACACGGGGCTCGGCTTCGAGTTCGGCACGCTCCGCCAGCGCTTCGAGAAGCTCGAGGAGGCGCTCAGGATCCTGAAGCCGCTGCTGCGGGACGAGAGGCCGACCTTCTCCGGCCGATACTACTCGGCGCAAGCAGCGATCAACCGGCCGGCGTCGCTCCAGGCCGGCGGGCCGCCGATCCTGATCGGTGGTGCGGGCGAGAAACGGACGCTCCGGCTCGTCGCCGAGCACGCCCAGGAGAGCAACCTGCCGTGCCACGTGGACGAGGTCCCGCGCAAGCTCGAGGCGTTGCACGGGCACCTCGAGGCCGTGGGCCGTGACCGCAGCAGCGTGGGCGTGTCGGTCCTGTTGTCGCTGGTGGTGGCACCGACGACGGCCGCAGCGGAAGCCGCGCGCAACGCGCTGCTGGCGCGGCGCGGCCTCGACTGGAACACGCTCCCGGACCCCGTGAAGGAGAACCTCTCGCGAATGGTGCTGGTGGGCGATCCGGACACGGTCGGAGAGTTCGTCCAGCGCAAGGTCGTCGAAGCCGGGCTCGATGGCCTGGTGGTGAACCTGCCCGCCAACGGGCACGAGCTCGACGCCATCGCGCTGGCCGGCCAGGTGCTCGGCAAGGCGCTGGGCGGGTCTCCTGAGGGGTGAGGGGCCTTCCAGGCGCCGGTCGAGCTCCCGGTGGGCTAGAGCGCTCTCACCTACCAGGAGCGTTCGGTCCCGCGGAGTGGGGACACGGCCAGGTCGGGATGGCGCGGGGGACGAACCAGCCTATCCTGCTGCCCCCACGTCTTGGAGGCCGTGCGGCTCTGCACGAGAACGCGGCCGACCTTTCACGAGAGCTTCGACACGGGTCCGGGTAACCGTGCGACGGGCCAGGAGCTCGTCCTCGATCGCGTCCACGGCGACACAGTGGTCGGAGAGCAACCGCTGGGCACGCTTCCAGGAGGGCGCGTGCCAATGGTTCGCGGGGCGCAATAGCCCGAGGTGTTGGGCGAAGGTGGCCAGGTTCACGCGGTCCCGCTCGGAGTGCTCCCAGAGTTGTCCGAAGACAGCATCATCTACAGGATCTTCGATCGAGCGCTCGGAGTCGATTGCCCGTGCTTCGAGCCTGGCGAGGGACGTGCGGTGCTCGGCGGCGACCCCCGCGTAGCAGATGGTCCCGAAGGCGGCGAGCATCCGTCGCTTCCAACGCGTTGAAGGAAGCAGCGCCGACAGCGGCCAGCGAGGGTTCAGGGTAGAAAAGCCGAGAGCGGCGAGGGGGTCCAGGCCGATGCATCCGAGCACGCGGCTCCCCGGGTCGGGTCCACGGGCCGCAAACTCGAGCGCACCACGCGGGTAGAGGAGAGCGATGACGACGGCGTGCCCCGCCTCATGGCGTGCGGCCGTGGAGCATGGCGCACAGATGGGCCAGAACTCGAGTGGGTGCGCCGGTACATGAAGCTTCTCGCATAGGGTGCAGCTCGCGAGCCACGCTGCACGCACGCTGCCAGACGCGCTCGTGAGAGCGTCTTGTTCGCTTTGCATCAAGGATTCCCGAAGCAGACCCTGCCTGTCCGCGCACAAACCTCTTGCGCGCACCCGGCAATACGGGTCGGGCTGGCGGCGGGCTGGCTTCGGACAGCAGCGGTCCTGGATGGCTAGTCAGTAAGAAAAACGGGCGGGTTTTTCTTGCTCATGGGGCCGCCTTGCGACCCTGTCTGACTACCGGCCTACTAAGAGCCCCATCTCTAAGCGGTGTGTAACATTCCGGTCTACTGTCTGTCAAGGTGCTGGAAAGGTTGGGTGAAACCCGATCTCCTGCTGATTCTTGGGAAGGCAGATGCTGCCTCTGACGAGCCGCGCCCCGTCTGATCCGACCCGGCGGCCGCGCGGTCCACAGATCGGAGGTCCTGCCTGGCTCGGTGCATTGCCGATCAAAGGATCCGGTCGAGATAGCTGCCGAGGTCTTCCGCGAAACGCTCATCGGCCGCGAGTGTCGCGAGGTGCCTCTTGACCCTCCCGAAGTCGTCGATCCTCGGCACGAGCGCGGGCAGCCCCGCGCGCTCGAGCGCCTCTTTCATGAACAGCTCGTTCGAGAAAAGCGCGAGTTCGCACGCGAACGCGATGTCGGCGAGGCTCAATTCGTCACACGCGATGTTGCGCGACGACGACAGAGCCTGATCGATTCCGCCCAGGTAGGACGCCAAGGCGGATGCCATCTCTTGATGGATCTCTTTGGGGAATGCCTTTCGATCGGCAAGGAGATACTGCTGGATGCTCCGGGCGAAGAGCAGGCTGCGATCGAGAAAGCCGTCGATGCGGGACTGAAGCAGGGGGCCTTCGCCACAGAGCTCGCCCCCTTTCGGGCCGAGACGAGCCGCAGCGCGCAGGATGCTATTCGACTCGAAGACGCCGACTTCGCCGCCAGCGCCGAAGGCGGCGGGAATGTCCCCGAAGGGATTCGCCGCCAGGAAGGCGTCCGTCTTGTAGAGTGTGCCCGAGAATCCGGTCTTGGCCTGCCGCGCGAACTCTGCGTATCGCTCTGCGTCGCCCTCAGCGAGCGGGTGCCCGTGGTAGTCCCACAGCCAGCCAGGCATCTGCTTCGGTGAGGCGCCCAGGACTTCGATCACGGCGCCGGAGAAGCGGGCCGCGATGGTGGCCTTGTAGAGCCGCGGGTTCGGTAGGTAGGAGAAGATGCGCAGGTCGGCCATGGATTGATCGCTCTCCTACCAGATCTCGCCGAAGGGGCGGATGACCATCTCCGACGACCAGGCCGATCTCGGTTGGTGGGCGAGATGGAAACACGCGTCGGCGATGTCGGCGGGCTTGCAGAAGAAGTCGTCGGGCGCCTCCGGGAATCTCTTCCGGGTCCAGGCGAGATCGATGACTGCGTCGACCGCGAGGTAGGCCGCGTGGACGCCTTCGGGGCCGACGCTGCGCGCAATGCTCTCGATCAGAATCCGCTGGGCGGCCTTGGTGGGCGCGAAGCCCGCGAACTGGGCCTTGCCGCGATACGCGGAGGTGTTACCCGTGGCGAGGATCGCGCCGCCGCCGTGGGCGATCATGTCGTCGACGGTCAGCCGCGCAAGGTGGAAGAGCGCCATCGTGTTGACCCGGAAGTTGTGCTCGAGCGTCTCAGCGTCGATCTCCCGGAAGCTTCCGAAGGCCCCGCCGACGGCGTTGTGTACGACGATGGAGGGCGCGCCGAGTTCCGCGCGAACCCGCGCGACCGCGTCGGCCAGGGTCTCGGGATCCGAGACGTCACAGGGATAGGCGTGCGCTTGCGGCCAGGACGTGGCGAGCCTATCCAGACGAGAGGCGTCGCGCGCCATCATCGCGACCCGGTAGCCCGCCGAGTGGAATCGCCCGACGAGAGCGGATCCGGTCCCGGGGCCCACACCCGTGATGAGGCAGACGCCCGGTCGCTGCGCACCTGCCAGGTTCGATGCTTCGCTCCTCACGTTCTTGCTCCTCGGGCCGGAAGCGTCCCGTCGGCCCAGAGTCCGAGGAGGTACGCTCGTCACGGCGACGGATGCGGTGCGCGGGCGTTCCGGCTGGACGGATGCGGCGAAGCAAGGCGGATCGCATCTTCGAGCGGGCTTCTTGGTCCGAGCAGCTTGCGGGGCTGCGGATGCCGGCCCAGGGCTTCCGTCACCCGCGCGTCGACTTCACTTCCTGGATCCAATCACACTGGATGCCGGCCTTCGCATGATGCTTGTTGATGGCCTCGCGGTTCGGGGCGTCCAGCACGCAATAGATCTTGTTGTCCTTCTCGCTGAACAGGATGTCGTGGTGCGTGACCCCGAACTCGTCCGACGGCGCCTGCTGCAACTTGTTCAGGGCGTCCGCCGTGAACGGCTTCATGGGATGGGAGTCGATGAACTTCGGCACGCTTGGCACCTCCTCCCGCCTGGGCGGCGGGCTTCCTCGTCGCGTCGGTCCCTGGCTACAACGTCATTATAGAGCGGATGGGTAGCAGGCGGTCGCCCAGGCCGCCGTCGTCCGAGTCGTAACGTCAGGGCCCGCTAGACCCCAGGGGCGCGTGGGGAGGGCGGCGGGAGCTTCCATGCCTTGACCGGCTCTCGGGCCGCTGGGGTTGCTCCTGGCACCGCAACCGGGATGCCCAGGTGTGCGCGAGCGCCACGCGGATGCCCGAGGCGCAGCTCGAGCGCGCCGTCCTGCGCGGCATCCGCGGCGCCCTCGACGAGACGGCCGCGGCGCACGCGCTCCAGGTGGCGCTGGCCGAGCTGCGAAGCCGGATCGAGGCGACGGAGCCGCGCCCGCTCGAAGGCCGAGCTCGCGGTCCTTGACGCGAGGATCGAGCGGCGCTCGATCCGGCCATCGGGCTCGGTGAGCTGGACGCGGCAAGGGACCGGCTGCGCATACTGCGGGCCGAGAGGCAGCGGGTCGCCGCCCGGCTGAGCGAGCGCGCCTGAAGCCCCCGAGCGCCGAGGAGCTCATGGCGAGGCTCCGCGAGCGCCTCCGCGATCTCGAGGCGACGCTGCGGGCGGATCTGGGGCAAGGGCGCATGGTGGTCGGGGCGCTGCGCGGCGGGAGCCGGCTCCGCGTCCAGGTTGTCGCCTACACGGAAGATCATTGCCCTCCGTGACAGAATCTGGGTTCCGTCTGGCGTGACCCCTGGGGGTCGGGGAGGGACCTCCCGACCCGAGGGCGCTTTCGCCACATGCGAGGCAAGGAGCCGATCTTGCATGCATTTCGGTTTGGGAAGGGGATCGGCTCGGCGTGAGCCGTGATCACGTCGCTGCCGTCCGCAGGCGCGGCACGCACTGAATGGAAACCACAGCTCCGTTCCGTATCCTGATGCTTCGCGATACCGCTCCGGTGTGGCGGCGTACGAGGAGAACGGCCATGAAGGCGAGAGAGATGAATTCTCTTTGGGCACTCGTCGTCGGGCTCTCGTTGTGGGGTCTGTCGATGCACGCCGTGCCTGCGTTCGGACTACCACCCCTTTCGACGCCCGAGGCGAAGTGCAACTGCTACCGGCTCGGGGACATGTGTCCAGCCGACTGCCCGGCGTGCGTCTGCAACCCCACCCGCGGTGGGAGTTGCGACGTGGACGGTAAGCTGGACGTCAGGTGCAGCGGACTGCCGAACCCCGCGCCCCAGACGAATCCCTCGAGTCTGGTGCTCGCCCTCGACCTCTACATGGAGGCCTACCTGGCTCCCGTCTCCGATGGCGAGGGGAGGCCCGATGAGGGTCTGTTCGAAGCTGCGGCTCGGGTCCATCTCGGGGCCGAGAACCAGAGGATGCATGCGCTTGTGCAGGAGACGGTCCACGCGGCTCTGGACGCGGTGCTCGGGTTCGACTTCGTTCTGCCGCGGGTCGCGAATCGTCGGTGCGAGGAGCCAGCATCCGACCGGGGTGCTGGCCGACCGAGGCCTGGCAATGTTCGGACGACGCCGCCGGAGGCCGTCGCGATCGTGGAGGCGACGCATGTGGGCATCCGCAACGCGATCCTGAGCCGGAATCTGAATGCGGTGGTCGCGCCCTTGGCGGAATTCTGGAGCGCGAATCCCGACTTTCATCCCTTCCATACCGGCCGCTACTACCTGCACGGTCATCCCGAGTACGAGGGGACCACGCCGCTGGCGGGCCAGATCCGCGTCCTGAAGCAGTCGCTGGGGTCCCTGCTGAACGACGGCCAGCCGCTGTGCGGCAACGACGTCCGCGAAGGATCGGAGGCGTGCGACGGGTCGGACAGCTTGGCCTGTGGAGGCGTCTGCAGCTCCGACTGCACCTGCGGCGTCATCCCGTAGCCCTGGCCGGCCGCCCCTGAACGAAGACGCCCCTGGCACCGCGCGATGCCAGGGGGCGTTCCATCAGATAATAGCGGAGGGGCGCTCCGCCCGACCCTGATCGCGTCGATTCGAGACGATGCGCCCCGGCCTCGGTCGGGGCGTTCTCGTTTCGGACCTCATGGTGCGGAGCGGGGTGGAAAGGCGGCCAGAAGCCAGAAAACGCCCCCGGAAGCGAACCTCCGGGGGCGTTGCTCAGGTAGCGGGGGGGGGATTTGAACCCCCGACCTCCGGGTTATGAGCCCGACGAGCTACCAGACTGCTCTACCCCGCAGCAGACCTCCGGAAGATAATGGCCCGCGACCGCGTGTCAACGTTCCCGAGTTGCCTGCGGGGTGCCAGCGCAAGTGCCCGGCATGGTGACACTTTTCGTCTCTCCGGGACACTCCCCCAGTGGACCCGAGCGGAAGGAGCGGCGGATCCATGCGGAAGCATTCTTGGCGGGTTTTGGCCGCAGCGGCGATCGCCAGCTTCGGTCTGGGGTTGGGGCTCGAGACGGCGTCGGCCAGCGGGCCCATCTATCGCTGGGAGAGCGACGACGGGGTGCTCGCCTTCACGGACGACGCCCGGCGCGTCCCGGCGCGCTACCGCGCCGAGGCGGCGACGATCCGGCGCCGGCCGCTCAAGCAGCACGCGCGCTTCACGCCCACCGATCCCGAGGCGGCGCTTCGCTACGCCGAGCGGCTGGCGGACCGCCTGGAGCGGCTGCGCGCCCTGAACGCGCGCTTCGACGAGCGCGAGGAGCGGGTGCCGGGCGGGCCCGCCTCGCGGCGCTTCACGCTCAGCACCGGCAACCGCACGCACACGACCCTGGACCTGCCGGTGGAGGAGGAGGCCGGGCCCATCGTGGTGGAGTCGCGGCGCATCGCCGATCCGGACACGGGGGTGACGCGCCTGCTCACCGTGGTGCGCCAGGGCGACCGCATCCTCACGATCGTGAAGCCGCGCCCCCGCGTCTACCGGCCTGGCTTCGGCTCGCTGAGCGACCTGCAAGCGCGTTAGGTCAGGAGCCTGGCTCCGGGTCGGAGTCCGCGGCGTAACCCCGCAGTACGCCCGGCGACACGCCGGCGCGACGCGCCGCTTCCACGATCTCCGGCCACTGGCGTTCGGCCTCGGCGAGCTCCGTGCGCGCCTTCTCGAAGCGGTCGAGGAGGCGCGCCTTCTCTTCACCCCGGGGATAGCGCTTCTGGCGCTGCTCGCGGAGCGCCTGCTCGGCCTCGGCGAGCTGGCGGCGCGACGTGTGGAGCCGGTCCTGGGCCGCGCGCAGCCGTTCGACCCACTCGGCCTGCTGGCGGGCCGCCGCATCCGCCGAGAAGGCCGCCGTGGGGAAGGCGGGGAAGGGCGCAAGCGTGGCGAGCGCGAGGCCCGCCAGCCAGGCGCCCACCCCCCGTCTCAGGGCGCGACCCCGAGCTGCATGCGGGGCAGGCGCGCCATGCGCTCCTGGATGTAGGCGGCGAGGCGCCGCGCCGTCTCGCCGTCCAGAGCCAGGAAGCGCAGTCCCATGCCCGTCGGCGTGTCGTCGCTGCCGGCGCGCGTCCACATCACCTCGGCGGTGGAGGCCAGGGTCTCGGAGGTCTCGGGCAGCGGCAGCTCGAGACCGAGCCGGGTGCGCGGCGTGTGGGCAGTGAGACACTCCACGAAGAGGCCGCCGCGGGAGAGGTTGCGCGCGGTGCCCCAGCTCTCGCCGCGCGTGTCCTCGAGCCGGACCGGCGTGCGCAGGTCGATGCGCGGCTGGCCCAGGGGCTTGAGGGGCTGGAAGAAGCGGTTGACGGATTCGAGCAACGCAGCGCGCTCCACGGGCTTCGGGAGCACGTCCACGGCGCCGGCCTCGATGGCGCGCGCCCGGTCCTGGGAGCGCTGGCTGGCGCTCAGCATCACGATCGGGATGTCCGCCAGCTTGGGATCGTCCTTGAACGTGTGGCACAGGGTCGGCCCGTCGAGGCCCGGCATCAGGAGGTCCGCCACCACGAGGTCCGGGTGCTCGTGGCGCGCCAGGCGCAGCGCCTCCTCACCGCTCGAGGCCGTGAGCACCCGGCCGATGCGCGAGAGGTAGAGCGCCTCGAGCTCGCGCAGGAGCGGCACGTCCTCGACCACCAGGATCGTCCGCCTCACCTCGCCCGCCTCCCTTCCACGCCGCGGGGCGCGACCTAGCCGTGCGGTGCGCCGGGCGCGGGGCTTTCTTCGAACACGGGGCGGACCCGCCATCGGTTCGTCTCCGTCTCGCGGTACCAGTGCTGACGCTCCTCCAGGGCGACGGTGGTGGCGGTGGCCAGGCTGTAGGCGCTGTAGGTGACCCGCACCGTGGCCTCCTGCCCGTGCGGGTCCACCTCGAAGGCGCGCACTTCGTAGTCGGTGAAGCGTACGTGGGCGAACCCCGCGGTGCGCGCCCGGTAAGCGTCGCGCAGCTCGGGCGCCACGTACTCGCCGGCCCGATCGAACTCGGCCCAGCGCACGAGACGCGTGTAGTGCTTGTGGGACGCCTCGAGGGCGTGGTCCTCGGCAAACGGGTCGAGCCCGCCCGCGGCGCACGCCCCGGCGAGGGCGGCCACCAGGGCCAGGCCCACGCGTCCCGCGATGCGTTTCCCCACGAGGGTGCGTATCGGCCTTCCGGGGCCCGACGTTGAGGGCACGTGTGATAACCTGCGCATCGTTTCCCCCGCGGGGGGCTTTCGGCTTGGAAAGCCCGCCGGAAGGCCTCCGGGAGGTGCATGGCGCTGCTCCTCGGTATCGACGTGGGCGGCACCAAGGTGGCCTTCGGCCTCGGCGACGAGACGGGCCGGCTGCGGGCGCGCCAGCGGCGCCCGACGGAGCCGACCCGGGACCCGCAGCGCGATCTGGCGCGCATCGTGGCGGATGCCCGCCGCCTCCTGGAGGAGGCGGGGGTCGCGCCCCGGGAGCTGACGGCCGTCGGCGTCTCCCTGCCCGGGCCCCTGGATCTCGAGCGCGGCGAGATCCTGAATCCGCCCAACCTGCCGGGCTGGAAGCGCGTCGCGGTGCGCGATCCCCTGGCGGAGGCGCTGGGCGTGCCCGTGCATCTCGAGAACGACGCCAACGCCGCTGCCCTGGCCGAGTGGCGCTTCGGCGCGGGCCGCGGCTTGCAGCACGTGGTGTACCTGACCATGTCTACGGGCGTGGGCGGGGGGCTCGTGCTGGGCGGGCGTCTCTACCGCGGCGTCCTGGCCAGCGCGGGCGAGGTGGGCCACATCCCCGTGGAGTGGGAGGGCGAGCCCTGCAACTGCGGCCTGCGCGGCTGCCTCGAGGCCTACGTGGGGGGCGCGTCGCTCACGCGGCGGCTGCGGGCGGTGGCGCCCGCCGACGGGCGCGTGGCGGCCCTGGCGGGGGGCCGCGAGCAGGCGACCCCGGAGCACCTGGTGGCGGCGGCTCGCGAGGGCGACGCCTTCGCCCTGGGCGAGATGGCGCGCTTCAACGACTACCTGGCCCGGGCGCTGGTGACGCTGGGCTTCGTGCTGGCTCCGGAGGCGGTGCTGCTCGGCACCATCGCGCGCGCCGCCGGCGAGGCGCTCTGCTTCGCGCCGCTGCGCGAGCGGTTGCGGCGTCACGCCTGGGCCTCCGTGGCGGAGCGCATGCAGATCCTGCCCGCCGCCCTGGGCGAGGAGCTGCCCTACCTGGCTGGGCTGTGCGCGGCCCTGGAGGGCTCCGCGCCGGAGTCCTAGCGGCGCTCCAGGCGCGCCAGCTCCCGGGCCAGGGCTTCGGCCTCCCGGCGCGGCCCGTCGAGGCTGTCGAAGAGCGCGGGCAGCCGCTCGCCTGTGGCGCGACCCACCTGCAGGATGCGCGCCACGGTCCCGGAGACCGCTTCGCTGGCCCGGGCATGGGACTGGGTGTTCTCGCGGATGGCGCGGATGCGGCGCGTGATGGCCTGCATGCTCTCCTGGATGAAGCGCCCGCTCTCGCGCTGCTCCTGGGTGGAGCGGTGCACCTGCCCGCACAGCTCGAGGGCGGCCTGGGCGTTGCGCAGGATCTGCTCGCTGGCGCGCTGCTGCTCGTCCATGGCGGTGGTGATCTGCTGGACCATCTCGGAGGTGCGCTGGGCCGCGTCGGCCACGTGCTTGGAGTTGCGGGTCTGCTCGGCGGCGGCCCGCGCGATCTCCGCCACCCGCGAGGAGGCGTCGTGGGCCGAGGCGCGGATCGAGTCGAGGGCGGTGCCGGCCCGGCGCGAGCGCTCGACGCCGGCCTCCACCGCCGCCGTGCCGCCGTCCGTGGCGCGCACCACGTTCGAGCACTCCTCCTGCACGGCGCGGATCAGCCGCTCGATCTCCTGCATGCTGGAGGCGGTGCGCTGGGCCAGCGTCTTCACGTGGTTCGCCACCACCGCGAAGGCCTTGCCCTGCTCGCCGGCCTGGGCGGCGATGATGGCGGCGTTCAGGGACAGCAGGTGGGTCTCGTCGTTGATCGCGCCGATCACGTCCAGGATCTCGCCGATCTCGCCGATCCGTTGCGCCAGGCGCTCGAGCACCTGGCGCGAGGCCAGGGCGTGGGTGCGGATGCTCTGGATGCCGTCGATGGTGGCCTCCACCGCGCCGGAGCCGCCCTCCGCCTCGTGACTCACCCGCTCGGTGAGCACGGCCGCCTCGCGCACGTGCTCGCTCACCTCCCGGATGGCGCGGTCCATCTGCACGATGGCCGCGGCGGTCTCCTCGGCCATGCCCTGCACCGCGTCGACGCTCGCCGCCACCTGACGGATGCTCGCCCCGACCTGGTGGATCGAAGCGGTGGAGGAGTCCACGGAGTCGTGGAGGGCGCCGCTGCTGCGCGCCACCTCGTCCACGGAGCTCCCCATCTGGAGGATCGAGGCGGAGGCCTCGTCGGTGGCGCCGGAGAGGCTCTCGAGCTCGGCGTTGATGGCCTGGATGGAGGCGTTGATGTCGGCCAGCAGCGCCGCGGTCTCCTCGATGGCCTCCTCCTGGCTCTCGCCGCCCCGGGCCACGGCCTGGAGCGCCGCGGCCGCGCTCTCCGGGAAGCGCCCGGTGGCCTCCACCACCGCCCGGGCGCGGGTCACCACCGCCTCGAGCGTGGCGCCGAGGGCATTGGTGGCCTCGGCCAGGGGCGCCGCCTCGCCCAGGGCCGCGGCATCGAGGCGCGTCGCCACCTCGCCCGCCGCGAGGCGCCGCAGGGCGTCCTCCAGCTCCGCGTGGGCACGGGCCAGGCGGGCGAGGACGCGGTGGGCCAGGGCCAGGGCCGCCGCGCAGCCGATCGCCGCCACGCCGAGGCCCACGCCGAGGCTTCCGCTGGCGTGGGCGGCGGCCAGGGCGGTTCCGGTGAGGGTCACCAGGGCGGCGCCGGCCACCAGCAGCCAGCGCGCAGTGGCCTCGGATCCTGCGCTGCGGCGCTGCGGCTCCACGCGACCTCCCCGGACCGGCGCCCGGATGCGCAGGATCGGCTGGAACCCCGCCGGTCTTGAGGACTTCGCTCGACGGCTCCTAGCCGCGCGCGGCGAACGCATGGCGCAGGGCGGCGAGACGCCCCGCCGCGATCGCCCCGCGCGCCTGCTCCAGCAGCCGCAGCGTGAAGCGCAGGTTGTGCTGGGAGGCGAGGCGGGCGCCGAGCATCTCCTTCTCGCGCAGCAGGTGGTGGAGATAGGCGCGCGAGTGGCGGGCGCAGGTCGGGCAGTCGCAGGCCGGGTCCGGCGGCGCGTCGTCGTCCCGGAAGCGCGCGTTGCGCAGGCGCAGGGGGCCGTTCCGGGTGAAGAGCACGCCGTGGCGCCCGTTGCGGGTCGGGAGCACGCAGTCGAAGAGGTCCACGCCCCGGGCCACCGCGGCGAGCAGGTCCTCGGCCCGGCCGATGCCCATGGCGTAGCGCGGCGCCTGCTCGGGAAGCTCGTCGCCGGCCACGGCCAGGAGCTCCTCGCGGCGCTCGGCCGCCTCGCCGAGTCCGAGCCCACCGTGGGCGTAGCCGTCGAAGCCCAGCGAGACGGTGGCCCGGGCGCTGGCCCGGCGCAGCTCCGGGAACACGCCCCCCTGCACGATGCCGAACAGGGCCTGGTCGCGTCGGCGGCGAGCGCGCCGGCAGCGCTCCGCCCAGCGCAGCGTGCGCTCGCTGGCGGCCCGGGCCCGCAGGCGGGCGCCGTCCTCGCGCGGGTCGCCGTGCCAGGCCAGCGGGCGGCACTCGTCCAGGGCCAGGATCAGGTCGGCGCCCAGGGCCTCCTGGATGCCGATGGCACTCTCGGGGGTCAGGCGGCGGGCGCGCCCGTCGCGGGGCGAGCGGAAGGTGACGCCCTCCTCGTCCACCTCGCTGCGATCCGCCAGGGAGGTGACCTGGAAGCCGCCACTGTCCGTGAGCCAGGGCCCGCGCCAGCCCGTGAAGCCGTGCAGTCCGCCGAGCCCGGCCACCACCGCATCGCTGGGGCGCTCGTGCAGGTGATAGGCGTTGGCGAGCAGCACCTGGGCGCCGAGGGCGCGCAGCTCCTCCGGCGCGTGACCCCGCACCGCACCGAAGCTGGCCACCGGCATGAAGGCCGGCGTCTCGATCACGCCGTGGGGCGTCGTGTAGCGGCCGGCCCGGGCATCGCCGTCGCGGGCCACGACCTCGAAGCGGAATCCTTCGCCCACGACCGCCGCCTAGAGGATCAGCATGGCGTCGCCGTAGGAGTAGAAGCGGTAGCCCCGGCGCACCGCCTCGGCGTAGGCGGCCAGCACCGGCTTGCGGCCCGCGAAGGCGGCCACCAGCAGCAGCAGCGAGGAGCGGGGCAGGTGGAAGTTGGTGAGGAGCCCGTCCACCACGCGGAACGCGGCGCCCGGGCGCAGGAAGAGCTCGGTCTCTCCGGCTCCGGCCCGCAGCAGCCCGTCCGGCCCGGCGCAGGTCTCGAGCACGCGCGTCGTGGTGGTCCCGACCGCCACCACGCGCCCGCCTCGGGTGCGCGTGCGCGCCACCGCGTCCGCGGTGGCCGCGGGGAGCTCGTAGCGCTCCGGGAAGAGCCGGCCCGCGGCCAGGTCCTCGGGCCGCAGCGGGCGGAAGCTGCCGGGCCCCACGTGCAGCACCACCTCGGCCCGCTCGACCCCCGCCGCCTCCAGGCGGGCGAGGAGCGTCGCGCCCAGGTGCAAGCCGGCCGTCGGCGCCGCCACCGCGCCGGGCACGCGGGCGAAGACGGTCTGGTAGCGCTCCGCGTCGGCGGGGTGCGGTGCCGCGCGCCGCACGTAGGGCGGAAGCGGCGTCTCGCCCACGGCGTAGGGGGAGGCCTCGGGCGCGAAGGCGAGCACCGCCTCACCCTCCGCGGCGAGGGCTGCCACCTCGGCGTCCAGGGGGCCGAAGCGGAGCTTCGCCCCCACGCGCACGCGCCCGCGCACCAGGGCGCGCCAGCGGCCGCCGCCCGTCACATGGGCGCCCAGGATCAGCGCCTCCACGCGCCCGCCGCTCGTCTTGCGTCCGCGCAGGCGGGCCGGCAGCACGCGCGTGGCGTTGACGACCAGGAGGTCGCCGGGGCGCAGCCAGCCCGGCAGCTCCGCCACGCGGGCGTGGGCGCGGGAGCCGTCGCGGCGGTGGAGGATCAGCAGGCGCGCCGCCTCGCGCTCCGGCGCCGGGTGCTGGGCGATGCGCTCCGGCGGGAGCGGGTAGTCGAAGGCGGCGAGGTCGAGCTCACTCGCCACGTGCAGGCTCCCCGACCAGGGCCGCGCGCAGCGCTGGCGACTCGGCGATGGCGTCGTAGGAGAAGAGCGCGAGGCCCGCCGGCCCGGCCGCCCCGGCCAGCTGGAGCTGCGCCGTGATGCGTTCCGGCCGCTCTGCGAACAGCCACGCGCCGAGCCCGATCCACACCCGGTCGCCTCCCACGCCCCCCGTGTACCCGTGGGCCAGGTAGCGCAGCAGGCGGTCGTCCAGCGTGTACGCCATGGGCACCGCGAAGTCGAGCAGCCCCGCGTCGAGCCAGCCGCGCCAGTCCTGGAAGATCGCCAGGTAGGCGCGATCCGCGTAGGCCCACACCGCCGCCGAGACCGCCACCCCCGGACGCACGGCGCGGACGGCGACCGCGACCTGGCGCACGACGTCCGTCACCCGCTCGCGGCGCCAGTCGTCCCAGGCGTTGGCGTTGGCGAGGGAGTCGCCGAAGGGGGCGACGCGGCCCGTCTCGGCCCGGAAGCGTTCCCGAGACGCCGGGCCGTAGCCGAAGTCGAGGCCCACGCCGAAGCGCGAGCCGGGCGAGAAGGGCAGCACGTCCGGGTGGCGGATGTAATCGAGGTGCACGCCGTCCAGCCCCGGGTAGCGCGCCACCAGCTCGCCGGTGATGGCGGCCAGGCGCTCGGCCAGGCCCGGGGCGGCGGGGTCGAGCCAGACGTGGGGGGTGCCCATGCGGTACCAGCCGCGATCCGGCTCCGGCACCTCGAGGTCCGGGTATTCGAGCACCGAGCGACCGCGGCGGTCCACGTGCACGATCCCCGGACCAAGCTCGCGGAGCAGAGCGCTGTCGCGGCGGGTGGCCAGGGAGAGGGCGTTCACCCAGGCGTGCACCCGCAGCCCCGCCGCCTGGGCCCGGGCGATCAGGCTCGCCAGCGGGTCCTCGCCGGTGGCTGTGCGGATCGCCTGGTAGGGGGTCGCGTCGGCCAGGGAGGCGTCGAACCAGGCCCGCCCGCCCCGGAAGACCTGCACGAACAGGTCCGTCGCGCCGAGGGCACGCGCGTCCTCCACCAGCTGGACGCCGCGCCCGGGCGCGTCCAGGACGCGCAGCGATCCCTCGCACGGGACCCAGAGGGCGAGCCGGGGGGCAGGTGCCGGCGGCGGGGAAGGCGAGGGCGGCGGCGCGAGCGCACCGCGTGCGCTCGCGGGCTCCTCGGGCTCGGGTCGCCCGCAGGAGGGGGCGCAGAGCAGGAGCCCGCTTGCGACGAGGCCGACGAGGGCGCTGGCGGGCCGGCGCGGCAAGGCGTCGGGAGCCTAACGCGACGTTGACACGGCCGCCGCCTTTCGCACACTGCGCCGCGATGGGGAGGGGACGAGCGCTGGCAGGCGTGTTCTCGCTCGCGCTGCTCGGGACGCTGGTTGCGGGTCCCGAACTGGCGGAGCAGCTCGCGGAGCGGCCGGGCACGGCGCTGCGCTTGGCCCTCGCCCTGGCACGCCGGGGCGACGTGGAGCAGGGCGCCGCGCGGGTGGCGCGGATCGGCGAGCGCCACCCGGAGATCGCGGACCACGCGGGGCTGCTCGAGGCGGAGCTCTGGCTCGAGGCCGGGCGCGCCGAGGAGGCGCTGCGCGCGGCCCTGCGCGCCATCGCCGGAGATCCGCGCTCGCCCATCCTCCATCGCCTGCACCGGGCGGTGGGCGACGCGCACCGCGCCGCCGGCGCGGAGGCCCAGGCGCGCGCGGCGTGGGAGTCGGCGCTGGCCGCGGGTCCTCCCGGCTCCCAGCGCGCCGTCCTGCAGCTGGCCGGGGCGGAGTCCCTGGAGCGGGACGGGCTCCTCGAAGCGGCTGCGCGCGCCTACGCCCGGCTCTGGGTCGAGCGTCCCACCGCCCCCGAGGCGAGCCGGGCCGCGGAGCGCCTCGACGCCCTCGAGGCGCGGCTCGAGCGCTCCTTCCGTAGCAACCGCGACTGGCGGCGACGCGGCGACCTGCTCTTCCGCCACAATCACACCGAAAGTGCCCTGGCGGCCTACGAGACGGCGCTGGCGCGCGGGCTCACCATTGGCGAGCGCCACCGGGCCGAGCGCCAGCGCGCCCACTGTCTGTTCCGCATGCGCCGCTACAAGGAGGCGGTGGAGGCCTTCGGCGCCCTCGGCAAGGACGACGAGGCGCGTCTCTGGCAGGCGCGGGCACGGGCCCGCAGCGGCCAGGTGGAGCGTGCCATCGCCGAGCTCGAGGCGATCGGCCGGCGCCCCACGGGCCGGCTCGCGGTGTGGGCGCAGCTGCTGGCGGCGCTGCTGCTGGAGGACGAAGGCGAGATCCCCCGGGCCCGCACGCTCTACGCCTCCGTGGCGAACTTCGGCCGCCAGCGCGATTTCGAGGGTGCGGCCCTGTGGCGGCTCGGTTGGACCGCCTGGCGGGAGAAGCGCTTCGACGAGGCCCGCGAGCGTCTCGAGGTGCTGGCGGTGCGCGACCCGGACCCGATCGATCGCCTGCGGGCCCGCTACTGGGCAGCGCGCTCCCTGGAGGAGAAGGATCCCGAGGCAGCGCGCGCCGCCCTCGACCGCCTGGCCATCGAGTATCCGTTCTCGTACTACGGCTGGCGCGCGGCCCAGCGGATCGGTCGCCCGGCCGGCGGCGGGGAGGGCGCCGTCTCGCTTCCGCGCGGGCGGGTCGCCATTCCGGAGCGCGAGCTGGCGCGGCCGCGCATCCTGCTGGAGGCGGGGCTGACCGAGCGGGCGCTCGGCGAGCTGGCGCGCCTGGAGGGCTCGGCGCGGGGCCTCTCGGATCGTCTCGACCTGGCGCGCCTCTACGCCGACGCGGGCAGCTTCGACGGCGCGCGCCGCGTGCTGGTGATCCCCTACGCGGAGACCCTGGCCCGCGGCCCGGCCCAGGGCTTCGAGGAGGTCTGGTGGCTCTCATGGCCGGATGCCTACGCGGAGCTCGTGCGCGAGTCGGTGGCCGGCGACGCGTTGATCGTGCCGGAGCTGGTCTTCGCCGTGATGCGCGAGGAGAGCGGCTACCAGCCGGATGCGGTCTCCACCGCCGGCGCCCTGGGCCTGCTCCAGATCATGCCGTCCACCGGCACGCGCCTGGCGGACCAGCTCGGCCTGGCGGGCTTCGCGCCGCACGACCTGCTGCAGCCCCCCGTGAACATCCGTCTCGGCGGCTTCTACCTGGACCGCCTGACTCGACGCTTCGACGGCAATCTCTCCGCCGCCGTGGCCAGCTACAACGCGGGCCCCGAGGCGGTGGCGCGCTGGCTCGCCGCCACCCCCCTCGACGACGACGAGTGGGTGGAGGCGATCCCGTACTCCCAGACCCGCGCCTACGTGAAGCGCGTGCTGCGCAGCTTCGAGATCTACCGGGTGCTGTATTGACGGAGCGCGCCTTCGACGTCCTGGGCGTCGGGCAGAACTCCCTGGACCACGTCTGCACGCTGGACGGCCTGCCGGCCTTCGCCGGCAAGGCGGCGATGCAGGGCTACGCCCGCCTGCCGGGCGGGCAGGTGGCCACGGCGCTCCTGGCCTGCACGCGCCTCGGCCTGCGCACCCGCTACGTGGGGCGGGTGGGGGACGACGAGGCGGCCGCGGTGGTGCTGGCGCCGCTGCGCGCGGCCGGGGTCGACGTCGATGCCGTGCAGCGCGTTCCGGGCGCCTCCACCCAGCTCGCGGTGATCCTGGTGGACCGCGCGAGTGGCGAGCGCACGGTGCTCTGGTACCGCGACCCGCGCCTGCGCCTCCAGCCCGAGGACGTGCCCGCGGGCCTGGTGGAGGCGGCGCGCCTCCTGCACCTGGACGGGGGCGACCCGGAGTCCACGGCGCGGGCTGCCGAGCGCGCGCGCCGCGCGGGCATTCCGGTGCTGCTCGACGCGGACGCGCCGGGCGCGGGCATCGAGAAGCTCCTCGCCCACGTGGATTTCCCTATCGTCTCGCGCGGGTTCGCCGAAACGTTTTCCGGGACCGGATCGGTGCGGGACGGCCTCGACCGGCTGCTCGGGCTCGGCGCTCGCCTCGCGGTCGTGACGCTCGGCGCAGACGGGGCGCTGGCCCGGGACGGCCGGAGCGAGATCGAGAGCGCGGGCTTCCGGGTCACGCCGCGGGACACCACGGGCGCCGGCGACGTCTTCCACGCCGCCTTCGCCTGGGCGCTGCTCCGGGGACTCGATGCCGAGCGCATGCTCCGCATGGCCAACGCCGCGGCGGCGTTGGCTTGCCTGGCTCCGGGGGCCCAGGGGGGGCTCCCGACCCGGTCGGAGCTCGAGGCCTTTCTCGCCCGCCACGAGCCCGGTCCGTGGCGCGACCCGGACGCGCCGAGGAGGAAGCCATGAGGCATCGAAGGCGACGCGGTGCGGCGGGGGCGAAGCTCCTGGCGGTGCTGCTGCTCGGGCTGGCGGGAGCGGGCGGCTGGAACTACCGCCGCAATCTCGCCGCCGAGCAGGCGCAGCCGCGCCCCTACCGCGGCTACACGGAGCAGGCCGTGGAGCAGCTGGCGGCCGCCTATCGCCAGGAGATCCAGGAGCTCGGCGCCCGCTCGGACGCGGCCCGGGCTTCGCGCCGCGGCGTCCAGGACCGGGCGCTCCTCGACCAGCAGATCGGCGAGTTCGAGCGCGTGCAGCGCCAGGCGGAGCGGGAGCGGGCCCTGGGGCGTCGCCTGGGTGCCCAGGAGGCCGCCCTGGCGGACCTCGAAGCGGAGCTGCAGCGGCGCGAAGCGGAGCGGGACGGGGTCCGCCTCTTTCTCAGACGGCTGCTCAGCTTCTAGATCCCAAGTCCTCGCTAGTCCTCGGTATCTTCCTCTTCGACTACGATCTCCGCCTCCTCGAAGAGGTCGTCGTCGTCATCCGCGGCGCTGATGCCGAGGTCCACGTCTTCGTCGTAGCGGACCGCGTCCTCCTCGTCGTCCAGCAGCGGGGCCATGGGCCGCGGCACGGGCCGGCGCTGCGGGGCCGGCGCCGGCGCCGGGGACTGGCCCGATGGGGTTGCGGGACGCTGGCGCTGATCCGCCCCGCACTTCGGGCAGATCGGCTCCGGGCGGTTCATGTCGTAGAACTTGGTTTCGCAGGCGAAGCACAGGTGCTTGACGCCCAGGCGGCTGCGCCGCTCGCCGCTGGCCGGCTCCAGGGGGGAGACGGGCGCCGGCGGCGCGGCCATCGCCCGGGAGGCCCGCTTGCGGCCCTCCCGCTTCTTGCGCACCCGGGGCGGCGGCGGGGAAGGGGGCGCCTGGGGCGGGCTCGGCGCGGCGGCCCTGGCCGGCACCGCCGCCCGAACCGCCGCGGCCTTGCTCCGGGGTGCGGCCGCCTTGCTGCGAGGTGCGGCCGCTTTGCCCCGGGGTGCGGCCGCCTTGCTGCGAGGTGCAGCCGCCCGCTTCCTGGTGGGCGCCGTCTTCTTGGGGGCCGTCTTCTTCTTGGGGGCGGCCTTGTGGGCCGGCCGCCTCCGAGTCGCCTTGCGGGGGGCCGCCTTCTTCTTGCGCGGGCGTGTCGCCATCATCGGCCCTCCCTGGCGATCCGGACTCCGCGGGCCTCCTCGAGGGTCTGCATCCCGCTCTCGCGCGCATCGTCCTCGCCGTCGATCACCGAGTGATCGATCTCGAGCCGCGCGCCTTCGGGCACCCCCACGCCGGCGGCCTCGAGCCAGCGCCGGTAGCAGGCCGAGAGGTCGCGGCGGGCCGTCTCCGGGGAGTCGTTCCCTTCGGCATTCTTCACCGGGGAGTACTCCTCGGCCCGCTCCGCCTCCATCACCGCCACGTGCGCGGCGTGGGGCAGGGCGTCGAACAGGAAGCGCTCGAGCTTGTAGCCGTTCGGCTGCTCGGGAGCCACCGTCCGTCCCTCGTCGTCCACGGTCGGGATCTTCTTGAGCGAGGCGTGGTAGGGCAGCAGCTGCTCCGCTGCGGCCGCGATGCGGCGCATGAAGTCCACCTGGAGGGCATGGATCGCCACGCTCCCGGCCCAGTAGAGCAGCTCCCCGTGCTGGTTGCGGGCGAGGCGGTGCGCGTCGTCGAGCTCCGTGTACTCGACGATGCCCACGCGGCCGTCGATGCGCGCCACCACCCCCATCTTCTCGTGGGGGTCGCGCTTCGCCACCACCGTGCACGACATCTGCGCGTCCTGCTCGGCGTGGAAGCCGAGCAGCTCCGGGTTGGCGATGCGCACCAGCGGGTTGTCCACCTGGTAGTAGAAGACCGTGCCGACGCCTCGTCGCTCCATGTCCGCCAGGGCTCCGCCCGCCGCGACGGCCGTGAAGCAGCCGCCGTGGCCGTTGGGGCTCTCGACGATGCGGTCCGGGCGCTCGAGCAGCAGGCGGCCCTCCGCGTCCAGGGCCGGGATCGTCTCCTGGCAGAAGAAGACCACGTCCTCCCGGGGCAGCTGGAAGAAGCCGTGCTCCTGGAAGAAGGTGCGGGTCTCGCCGTCCGTGGCGGGGCTCGTCATCACGTACCAGGGGACCGGCGCCCCATAGCGGGCCCGCAGGCGCCGCAGGCGCTGGGCCTGGATCTCGAAGAGCGTCCGTCCGGTGACGGGCCCGATGGGAAAGAGGCCCTTGGGCCCGTCGAAGCCGAGGCGGGTTCCTTGGCCGCCGGCCACCACCAGGGCCGCGACCCGGCCGGCGGCGAGCAGGGCCTCGCCGCGCTCCCGGGCCCGGCGCCGCGCTCCCGCGTCGCCCCCGTGCCGGGGGAGACGCTCGATGGGAGCCGGCTCGAGGCGTCGTGCCCCTGGGGAAGCGAGCTCCCGGGTCCGCCGATGGACGCGCGCCAGGGCCTCCAGATCCAGCGACGCGGCCTGGGCCGCCAGCCGCTCGCGGCCCGCCGTGTCCAGGCGCTCCCAGAAGCGCAGCACGTGCTCCTGCCCGTAGCGGGCGAACCGCTTGCGGAGCTCATCGATGGGGGTCGCCGCGGCTCGTTCCGGTTGCATGGCACGGACCGTCATGGGGGAATCCGGGGTTTCGCGGGGCGCGGTCGGCTCATAGCAAACGAGGAAGGGGAGGCAACCGGGGGCGGAGGAAGCCTGGGGGGAGCGACTCCGCCCCCGTCGGGTGCCCGAACGACTAGGCGGCTGCTGGGGCGGCCGCCCGGCTCACGGGATCGTGAACTCCTGGGTCTGCGGGTTCGAGTGGCCGGTCCTCAGGGCTCCCGCCACGGCCCGGTCGCCCAGCTGGAAGACGTTCAGACCCTCGGTGATGTTGCTCTCGTAGATGAAGCCGTCGTACCAGTAGGACGACCAGGCGCCGCCAATCTCGCAGCCCAGTCCCCCGCAGAAGGGGCCCCCCGGCGGGGGGATGGGCGGCGGATCGCTCCAGGCTACGGTCACCGGATTGGTCGGGTCCGTGAAGTCGACCACCCAGGTTCCGGCCTGATAGTTCCCGCTGACCAGGACGTCGCGCCGGTTCCGCAACGGAACCGTGTTGAAGTGATGGAGCGTGCAGTTCTCGATGTCGGATTGGGCGCGGGGCAGGGTCCAGGTCCCCATCACGCCTCCGGTGCCGGTGTCCAGGAAGAAGAGGGACTTGAATTCCGCCGGGCTGCCCGCCTGGCAAGCGGCCTGCACGCCGCCACCCGGCTCGTGCCCGAACACGAGGACGGCCCCGTCCCAGGAGAAGCTGGTGGAGTGGCCGAGCGAGACGCCCGGTACGGCGGTCGACCACAGGAAGTCGGGATCCGCGAGCGACCCCGCCCCCGTGAGCGTCCACAATGTGACCCCATCTTGGCCCGCGCACGCGGCCAGCATCGCGTCGCCGAGGATCACGCTGATGTCGTGACAATTCCGGTCCGCGGGCTCGGTGCGGAGATAGGTGGTGGCGGCGGGGTTGGCCAGCGGCACCTCCACGACATCGAAGCCGTTACAGTTGCCGCCCGAGCTGTAGACGAGCAGCCGGTCGTTGGCGAGGTCGGGCACCGCGGTCACCGTATGGGAGCCGCAGCGACCGGGGATGGCGCCGAAGCTGAGGTCGACGGAGCCGACCAGCACCGGATCGGCGACGTCGCTCACGTCGAAGATGTGCAGGCCCTCGAACCCCTGCGGGACCGGCGAGCCGTCACAGTGGGCCCCGGGGCCCGCCGGCGAGTTCCACGACCGCACCAGGACGTTCTCCCACACGACGACGTCGCCCTGGTTTCCGCTGCAGCTGGTGAAGGAGACGGGCCGGGGATTGCCCGGCGCAGCGATGTCGCGGATGTTGAAGCCGAGCCAGCTTCCCTGGAAGGCGTACCGGCCCCAGAAGGCAATGTCGGTGTGGATGTTGCCCCCGCCTGCGCCCGTCAGCAGGCTGGCGGGTTCGCTGATGTGACCCAGGGGATGCAGATTCCGGGTGCGGGGATCACCGTCGTGGCCGGCCATGCCCGGAACGGCGATCGCCAGGACGAGGAGTAGCGTCGGTAGCGCGAGCTTCTTCACGGCGATTCTCCGCTCACCCCCCGGACGCGCGCAATCTATCCCATTCGGGTCGAACAGATGGCGGCAATCGGTGGCCTAAGGCCGTATCCCCAGGGGGAAACGCCTGGGAGCAGGGGGACCGTGGTCTCGGGCATGCCGAGCGCTGACTGCAGCAAGCGGAGATCACGCAGGCCCCGGCGCCCGCCGTAGCGTCGAATCTGATCAGCGTGGATTCCCAGGACCTCGTCGAGGGTCAGGAATAGCGGCTTGGTCACTCGGCGAGGCGTCGAAACACGCCGCCGTATTGCGCGTGGGCCTCGGCAACCAGTTCCGCGAGCCGCCGCCTTCGCCTTGGATCGCGAAGCGGGGTAACGACGAGTACGTCGCCGTCAGTCGATAGCTCGAGCTCCGTTCCGCATCGATCTCCAGCGCCTCCAGCAGCGGCCGGTCGATCACCAGGGCGAGGCTGTTGCCCGAGCGCGTGAGTCTCTTCGTCATGTACGTACGATACGAAATATGCGTAAGGACGGCACCGCGCGCGCGTGGGGGAGCTGGGCGGGCGGCGCTGGCCGAGCAAAGACAAGCCCGCCCGAAACAGGCGGGCCGCGCCACGAAGCCCGGCTCGGGCGGGGACGGCGTTCCGAGTCGTGGTGGGGGTGGATCTCGGCGGGGTTGCAGAATTTGACATAATACATCTTATCGGACGTATCGATGTAGTACCCAGATAGAAATGTCCGGCTTCTCCAAAGTAGAAATGTCCGCTTTCTCCAGCCGCCCGCGGTATCCCCGCGGGCATGGAGATAGTGACCATGAGCTACGCGGAGCTGGATCGCGTGCGGGTGATCGAGAGGCGGCTGACGCAGCGGGAGGCTGGGCGGATTCTGGGTTTGACGAGCCGGCAGGTGCGCCGACTCCGCCGAGGCTACGAGCGGGACGGCGCCCGGGCCCTGGGGTCGAAGCATCGCGGGCGGCCCAGCAATCGGCGGCTGCCCGCCGCGCTGCGCCGGGAGGCCCTGGCCACCCTGCGCTGCCGCTACGAGGGCTTCGGCCCGACGCTGTCACTGCAGCTCCGTCAGCTTCTCGTGGGGCCAGTGTCGGCGGGGCCCTGCCACCTCGAGGTCGACAGGTGTTGGCGTTATAACGTCAAAGCGCTAACATGGGTCTCATGGGAGAACCGAAGCGAGCCACCGTCTACTTCGACGCGAAGATCCACCGAGCACTCCGACTGAAGGCAGCGGAAACCGACCGGTCCGTATCGGACCTGGTGAATGAAGCCGTGCGGGAGAGCCTTTCCGAGGACGCCGCGGATCTGGAGGCCTTCGAGGTGCGCTCGGGGGAGCGCAGGCAGAAGTTCGAGGACGTGGTAAAACAGTTGAAACGGCGTGGCGCGATATAGCGTCGAGATCCGAACGTCTGCGATCAAGGAACTCGAGGCGGTAGTTCCCAAGAGAGAACGGCAGCGGATTGCGCGAAGAATCGCGACGCTCGCCCTTGAACCACGGCCGCGAGGCTGCGAGAAGCTCGCCTCCGAGCAAGACCGCTACCGCGTACGCCAAGGTCGCTACCGGATCGTCTACGCGGTGGACGACGCTGCACGGCTCGTCGATGTCGTCAAAATCGGTCACCGCAGGGAAATCTACCGCTGAGCCGCCGCGAGCCAGCCTGGCTGGACTGCGAAACCCTGCCCCGCTGAGCCGCCGACGACGATGCGTTCGATGTTCGGAGGCTTCACTTCCTCGTGATTCACGTCGCGGTAGCCCGCCTCGTTGTACTCGTAGATGACATCACCGGCCCATCGGGTCGCGTTGCTCTTGTAGCGATAGTCGACCACGGGATC
>JBFIML010000012.1:0-81320 GCA_041611735.1 Myxococcota bacterium
TCGCTCAGCGTGAACGTGAACCCGTCCGAGGGGGTCTCGCCGCCATCGTGCGTGTAGGTCAGGAGGCCGCCGTCCACGTCCGCCTGGGTGAAGCTGTCGCTCACGCCGAGGGCCACGGCGTTGCGGTAGAGCGTCCCGTTCGTGGGGACGGCCGTCACCGTGTACGTGAGCTCCGCGGCGGGGTTGTCGACGTCGGTGGTCTCGAGCAGCGCCGTCGTGATCGTCCCCGAGGCGCCCTCGTCGAGCGTGAGCCCGGCGTTCGTGGCCAGCACCGGGGCGTCGTTCACCGGGCTCACGTTCACGAAGCTCGAGGCCAGGTTGCTGTTGTTCGAGCCGTCGGAGGCGGCGAAGGTGATGACCCGGGTCGTCGGATCCGGATCCTGGGAGCTGTTGTCGTAGGTGATCGTCCTCAGGACCTGCTGGTAGCGGGCGACCGTGTCGGACCCGGTCAGCGACAAGACGCCCGTACCGCTGTCGTAATTGGCGACGATGCTGGTCCCGCTGGTGTTGGCGGCGAGCACCTCGGCGGCGCCGTCGATCCGGTTCGTGATGGTGACGGTGAGCGACTGGAGGTTCGCGCTGTCCGGGTCGGTCAGTGTGGCATCCGCGTCGACGATGACGATCGGGCCGGCCCCCTCCGTGAAGGAGATCTCGAATTCCGCCCCGGTGCGGCCGCTACTGTCGTCCGCGTCCAGATCCAGGACCGGGGCGACCGGGGCGGGCGGCGTGTAGACGATCTCCAGGACCGGCTTGATGGCGCCTTCCCGGCTGTCGTACGTGACGGTCCGGTTGCCTCCCCCATCCGGGCTGGCCACCATCACGCCGTTGTTCGGCTGGGTCCCCGCCAGCCAGGCCTGGGCGAGGGATGTGACGTCCCAGACGTGCTGCCCCGTCGCGGCGGTCGAGATCGAGTCGAGTGCCGTGGGGTTGAAGACACCGCCCGCCGTGGACCAGTTCGTGCCCGTCGAGCGCTGGTTCCAGGTCGTCGAGCCTTCCGCCCACGACTCCAGCACCTGGTGGACGTTGATGTTGAGCAATCCGCCGATCGCGGTGGCCTGGAGCTTCAGGGTCGCACTCTGGATGGTCGAGCCCGCGGGGATCGAGCTCAGGTCGAACTGCACCAGGGCCCGCTGGAGATCGGTGGATTCCCGATCGACGACCATCGAGCCCAGGGTCCCCGCGTTCGTGTTCGGATTCTTGAGCTGCAGGTAGGCGTCCTGGACGGGAGAGAGCGAAGCGGCCTGGGCCGAGTGGGTGTCTGCCTGGATCGAGACGGCCGCCACCGACCACTTCTCGTTGTTGACCGTCCACGAGGTGGTGACGGAAGCGGCTCCCGCCTCGACCGTGCCACTGCCGTTCGCGTTGTCGACGGCGATGTCCCAGTACTCGGTCTGGCCCGCCCCCGGCGTGGCGGAGGCTCCCTTGTGAGAGGCCACGACACCGAATACGAGATCGTCCACCGCAGAGCCAAGGTCCGTGGAAGCCGTTGCCGAGGTGTCGGACGCGCTCGCGAAGGCCAACGTGGGCGTCGACTGGTTCACCCCCGTGAATGTCATCACGCCGACGGCCACGCCCTGGTGGCCGGTCCCGGTCAGGTTCACGACCACGCTGTGGGTTCCCGTGGCGGGAGCCACCAGCGCCCAGATCTCCACCCGGGCCTTGCCGGCGGGGTTCTGCTCGAAGCCGACGCGGGTCAGGTTGGTGCCGTTGTAGGTGACGGAGGTGACGCTCGTTCCCTCGGGCTGCATGGAGACGCCGACGAGCATGAGGCGATTCGTCCCCGAGGTGGTGTGGGACACGGTGACGCTGGCCTGGTTCGCCGTGGAGCCGCTGGAGCTCGCATCGACGGCGACCGCCAGGACCGAGCGCCAGCTCCCCTGCACCTGCGCGCCGAAGGCCAGCTCCGATTCGAGGGCACCGGTCGAGTACTCGAGCTCCCAGTCGCCGCCGAGCAGGGTGCTGCCCGTCAGGTCGGTGCTGGCCGCCACGTCCGCGCCCGTGAGCTTGGCCAGGGACTCGACGAAGGCGGCCCCCTCGGCGCTGCCCGCCAGGTCGCAGCCGTAGAAGAGCAGGTCGGCCTCGGCGGTGAGGGCGTCCCCCCAGCTGGCCAGGGTGCTGGCGTAGCGGTCCAGCGTCTCGGCCGAGAGCCAGCTGCTCCCGAGGCGGACAGCGCCCTGGGTACCATGGGAGACGACGTGGATCGCATCCAGGTTCTCGCGATCGGCGAGGATCTCGGTGATCTGCTGGAGGCCATCGCGCTCCGTGTCGAGCAGCACCACGTCGAGGGTGCGCTCGGCGCTGGAGCGCAGGTCGGTCACCAGCGCCTGCCAGTCGTCGACGCCGGTGTCCACGAAGACGATCTCGCGGCGCACCACCGCCGCGGCGTCGGTGGCTCGCGCGGCGGGCTCGACGAGCTGCTCTTGGGCTGCGGGCGTCTGGGACGGGCTGGCCAGGGAGGGGTCGAGCAGCGGCGCCAGGCCGTCTGCGGACAGCAGGAGGCGCGGCTCCAGCTCTTCGATGAGCGGGCGGTCGACCTCGCTCGCGAGGTGCTTCTTGCCCATGACTTTGGGGCTCCACCGAGACCGGTGTAATCCAGGAGACTGGAATCGGACGGACGGCGGCCCGGATGTAGCGATTTAGCTACGCGAAAGCCTTCTCCCCCCGAGGGGGCTTCCCACTAGCCGGGGCCAGCGCCGGGGCCTTTTCCCCTGGGGAGAGGCCCGAAAGGCCACTAGCCGCCGGGATGGGGCCGAGGCGTGCCTCGTAGCGACTCACCGCGTCCGCCAGCACCTTCAGCATGGACTTCGCGTGGGCCGGGGTCGTGACCAGGGAGGCCACCAGGTGGGCGCCCCCCACGTCCTCCTGGGTGAGCTGGCCGAAGGTCAGGAAGAACTCGGAGCGCTGCGGTCCCACACGCAGGAAGTTCACGTAGAGGGCGGGCGGCAGGGTTCCGGGCGTCGGGGCGTCCATGGGCTCCTCCTGGCGGGCGGCCGGGCCGCCTGCCGCGTCATCGGTGGCGGCGGGTCGGGCCTTGAACCCGTCCGGGGGCCGGACTCGCGCCCGGCGAGTGGCGTCCCAGCGCATCCCAGCGGGTCACCCGGTTGCGGCCCGCTTCCTTGGAGGCATACAGGGCTTCGTCCGCCTGGTTGATCAGCTCCAGGGCCTTGCTGGCGCCGAATGACATGGACGAGACTCCGAAGCTGGCCGTGACCGGGACCCGGGCGAAGCCCGGCGACGCGATCTTGCGGCGTATCCGCTCCGCCACGTTGACTGCCACCTCCACGGTCGCATCCGGAAGCACGATGCAGAACTCCTCGCCGCCGTAGCGGCAGACTGCGTCCGTGGAGCGGACCTCCTGCGACAGCGCCTCCGACACGCCGCGGATCACCTCGTCTCCCATCAGGTGCCCGTGGTCGTCGTTCACGCGCTTGAAATGGTCGATGTCCACCATCACCGCACACAGACGGCGGCCTTCCTGCTTGGCAGAGGTGAAATAGGTTTCGAAGCGCTCCAGGAAGGCCCGCCGGTTGGCCACTCCCGTCAGCGGGTCCGAACGGGCCAGGATCGTCAGCTCCTCGTTCTGGAGCCGGATCTCCTCCTGGGATTTCTCGAGCCGGCCATTCGCCTCTTCGAGTTCGGCGTGCTTGCGCTCGAGCTCGGTCACGTCGTCGAAGGTGGCAATGGCACCCTTGGCGCGCCCGAACCCGTCCAGGACGGGCGCTCCCTTGATCACGAAGGAGCGCAGCTCGCCGTCCGCGGTGCGCAGGTGCAGGCGACCCGCATGGGTCTGGGACTGGCGGATGGCCTCGAGCCATGGGTAGCTGCGGGGCGCTTCGTCGGAGCGCGGCACGCGCCAGTCCAGACTCGAGGCCTTGCGCCCCATCAAGGCGGCCCGGGGCTGTCCGCTGCGCTCGGCGAAGGTCTCGTTGGCGAGCACCACCCGCCCCCGGTCGTCCAGGAGCAGCACGCCTTCCGCCATCACGTCCAGGGTCGTCTGCACGCGGGAGGGGATCACCGAAGACGGGTCCAGATGTCGCAGCGAACGCCGCAAGTAGAGCCCGTACGACAAGAAGCCCGCCGCGGCCATCAACACCAGCAGCCGCACCATGGGGCGGCTCCACAGCGCCTCGATCAGGCTTCCTGGACCCAGCTGCTGGAAGCGGACCTCGAGCGTCGCCCAGGGTCCCCCGGAGCGGAACAGCGGAATGCGGGCGTGGGTGGACGTGCTGCCCGTCTCGGTCTCGGACTCCCACAGGGCCGCGTGGTCACCGGCCACCACCAGCAGGCGCCCGTCCGCGGCGCGCAGGGCAGCGGAAAGCACCTCCTCGTTGCGGCGCACGGCGACCTGGAGCGCCGCCCGCACCGAGGCGAAGTCGCTGCGCTCCGCCGCGATGGCGGCCTGGGCGGCGAGCTGCTCACAGAGGCGGATACGCGATTCGAGTCGTATGTCCGCGGGAGTGGGCATGAGACCCGCGAGATCCAGGACGATCAGCAGGGAGCAGGTGAGGATCACCAGGCCCCAGCTGAGGCGGATCACCGGGGAGAGCGTGTTCACGGCCGCAGGGTCACTCTTCGAGGAAGCGAACCTGGCAGTGCAGGCCGCTTGGAATCGCGTGGTCCGGGTTGGGCAAGAGGAGCCGGACGCCAAAGGTTCCGCTGGCGGCGTCCACGACCCGATCCACGATGGCCACCTGGGCCACGTGGACGCGGTCGCCGGGCTGCTCGGGGACCACCGCCGCCCGCATGCCCGTCCGGACCGAGCCGAAGCGGGCCGAGGGGAGGATCACCTCCACCCGCAGCGGATCGATCTCGGCCACGGTGAGGATGGTGTCCTGATCCACCATTTCGCCGACGGAGCGCCGGCGCTCCACGACCACCCCCGAGATGGGGCTGTGGATCCGGCGGCGCTCGAGGGTGGCGATGGCCCGCTCCAGCTCCAACTGCGCCAGGCGCTGCTTCTCGTGAGCCTGACGCAGCTCCAGGGCAGCCAACGCCGACTCGGTCTCGATCTCGTCACGGAGGTCGAGCGAGAGCGCCTCCCGCTCGAAGAGCAGCTCGGCACGTGCCTGCTTGCGCTCGCCCAGGGCGAGCCGCGCCTGCCGCGAGCGCACCTCCCCCTCCATCTTCGCCGCGGCGCGCGCCAGCTCCACCTGGGCCCGCTCCACGGCGGATTCGAGCTCCGCCACCGGCTGGCCGGCATCGACCAGGTCGCCGCGCTCCACGTGGACCTGTTCGAGGACACCACGGACCGGGCTTCCGATCTCGACCAGCTCGTGGGGCTCGATCACGCAGTCCAGACTCTCGGAGCCGCTCTCCTGTGCCGCAGCGAGGTCGGGACCCTCCCCAGGCAGCGCATGCGCACGGGAGAGAGCCTGGGTCGCGGGGCGGGACGGTCCCGGAAGCGTCTCGGAGCGAGCAGGCACGGCGCCGCGGCCGCTCCCCTCCCCCTCTCGCACCGCCGTACAGCGCGGGCTCACGAGCAGGACGAGGGTGGCCACCACGCCGGCGGCAGGCACGAGCCAGCGGCGCGCTCCACCCAGGCGCCCTCGGACCGACACGTTCCGGCTCCCACCTCCCACCGGCTCGTCCCTATTCTCCCGGGCCGGCGAAGGCGAGGACATCGCTCATGTATTCCTCGAGCTCCATGAGCGCACGGCGCATCCGCGAGTGTCGTTTCTCTTCGGCCCGTTGGGGCAGGAACGTAAGGGCTCCGCCAAGGCCAGGACCCAGGGGATGGCCGAGCCGAGCCAGGAGGGGCCGCGCCCACGCGGCGTAGAACGCCTCCATCGGCTGGTCCTCCAGGGAAAAGATGGACTCGTAGCTCCCAGGATCCCCCTGGCGCCCGCAGCGTCCGAAGAGCTGCCGGTCGATGCGACGGGCCTCGCTGCGCTGGGTGGCAATCACGTGCAAGCCCCCGCACGCGGCCACGCCCGCGGCCAGGCGGATGTCGGTGCCGCGCCCCGCCATGTGGGTGGCGACCGTGATGCGGCCTGGCTCGCCCGCTTCCGCCACGATGCGCGCCTCCTCCGCGTCCTGGCGCGCGTTCAGCACCTGGTGTGGAAGCCGCCGCTCGCTGAGTCGGCGGCTCAGCTGCTCGGAGGCCGCCACCGAGGCGGTGCCCACCAGCACCGGACGCGCGGCGCGATGGAGCTGGCCCACGCGCGCCACCACCGCTTCCCACTTTGCGGATTCCGTCGCGAAGACGCGCAGGCCGAGGTTGCGGCGCCGCAGCGGGAGCCGGGTCGGGATGCGGCGGGTGTTCAGGCGGTAGACGGACCAGAGCTCCCGGGCCACCTCCCGGGCGGTCCCCGTCATCCCCGCGAGGCGCAGGTAGCGCCGGAAGAGCTGCTGGTAGCTGATGCGCGCAATCGTCTCGCGCTGAGGGGTGGGCTCGCAGCCCTCCTTCACCTCGATGAGCTGGTGCAGGCCGCCCTCCCAGGCCCGGTCCGGGGCGAGCCGTCCCGTGGGTTGGTCGATGATCTGGACCTTGCCGTCGCGCACCAGATAGTGCCGATCGCGCTGGAAGAGATGCAGGGCGGAGAGGGCCTGACGCGCCCACTCCTCGCGCCGGCGCGGGCCCGTCCAGGTCCCACCCAGGGGCTCCGCCAGCTCTGCGAGACGCTCCCGCCCGCGGGTCGTGAGCGCGGCGCCAGCCTCGTGGGGGTCGAGGCGGAAGTCGGCCCCCTCCTCCAGGGAGCGCGCCAGTCGCAACGCCTGCCGGTAGGTGCGGCGCTGCTCGGGGGAGCCGCCTGCCGCCGCCAGGATCAGGGGCGTGCGGGCTTCGTCGATCAGGACGCTGTCCGCCTCGTCCACGATGGCGAAGCACAGGCCGCGCAGGAGGAGGGGCTCGTCCCGAGTTTGGCCTCCCCCACGCCGCCCCCGGGCCAGACCGTCGCGCAGGTAGTCGAAGCCGAGCTGCTTGGCGGTCACGTAGGTGACGTCGCATGCGTAGGCGGCCCGGCGGGCGCCGGCGTCCCGCTGCCCCTCGGTCGCAGCCCCCACCGAGAGGCCGAGCGCCGTGTAGAGCGGCCCCATGGCTTCCGCGTCCCGTTGCACCAGATAGTCGTTCACCGAGATGACGTGGACGGGAATTCCCGCCAGGGCGGCCGTGGCCGCCGGAAGCGTGGCCGTCAGCGTCTTTCCCTCGCCGGTCTCCATCTCGGCGAGCATCCCCCGGGCCAGGACCCAGCCGCCCATGAGCTGCACGTCGTAATGACCCATGCCGAGGGTTCGCTGGGCAATCTCCCGGATCAGGGCAAAGGCGCGAGCCAGCAGCGGCTCCTCGAGTCCCTGGAGCACGAGGTGGCGCTGGAGCCCGCGCACCTGACGTTCGAGACCCGCATCGGACTCCAGCCGGAGCGCGCCGGTCTGGGCGCGGACTGCGCGCACGAAGGCTTCGAGCCGCGCCGCTTCCGATCGTGCGCGCAGGAACGGCCCGCGCAGGGCGTGCACGGCGCGCTCGCCCCACTTCTCCCGGGCCGGGTCGCGCTCCGGGTAGGCGCCGCGCGCCACCCCCGGCCGCAGCGCCGCGCTAGACACCGATCCGCCTCAGGAAGAGGCGTCGCACGCCGCGGGCCAGGCGATACGCCACCGGTTCCGCGCCGTGGTCGAAGCGGACGTGGGCCCGGGCGCCGATGCCGTGCGCGCCGGCCCCGGCCGCAAGCTCCACCTCCAGCTGGAAGACGGGCTCGAGCGTCCGGAGTCCGTCCGGGTCTTCCGGATCGACCGCGAAGGGTCCACCCCCGGCGTGACCGAGGGCGCGGCTCGGAAGCGCGTCGGTCGCGGCCGGCACCTGGCGGCCCAGCGCGGCCGGCAGCACCTGCTCGGGGCGCCTCGCCAGCCGGACCTCGACCCCCCGCACCCGATCCCGCACCACGGCCACATCCGCCTGGGACACGACGACCCGCACGGTCGGAATCGGTTGGCCCACGACCCAGCCGATCCGCTCCCCCTGGCGCACGAAGCGGCCGGCCAGGTCCGCCGCGTCGGGCACCACGAAGACACCGTCGGCGGGGCTTCGCACCACCCCCTCTCCCATCCTCTCGCGGCCCCGGGCGAGCTCCGCCTCCTTGGTGACGAGCTCCTCCAGCGTGATCTGGGCCTTCACCAGCTCCGTGTGCCGTTCCGCGTGATGGCGCGCGCGGAGCTCCCGCACCTCCGCGTCCAGGACCGCCACCTCCGCCTTCAGCGAGGGGGCCTCGGTCAGGACGAGGGCATCGCCCACCTGGACCGTGGAGCCGGGAGGAGCCAGGGTGCGCGCGACGAAGCCCTCGGCGCCGGCCCGCACCTCGCTGCCCGGGGACGGCCACACGACCCCCTGCGCCCGGGTGGAGAACGGCAGCGGAAGCCCGAACCCCAGACCCAGGACGCCCAGCACCGCGCCCATCGAGAGCGCCACAGCCCTCGAACGCTGGCTGCCGAGGCGCGGGCTCGTGAGCACGAACAAGGCGTGCCGGACCGCGGGGACACCCACCTGGGTGACCAGGGCGGCCACGGCCACCAGGAGACCCAGGCCGAGGAAGCGCCCTGCCAGGAAGAAGGCGATCGCCAGCAGGATGGCGGTCCGGTACACGAAGGAGGCGGGTCCGTAGCCAAGGAACCAGCGCTCCTCGCCGGCCGCCGCTACCGGATAGCGCACCTGCGAGAGCCCGAAGCCATGTCGCAGCACGAGCCAGCCCCAGTACTGGTTGGAGCGCGCCGCCAGGTTCGGGATCTCGATCCAGTCGGAGAGCACGTAGTAGCCGTCGTAGCGGAGCAAGGGGTTGCCGTTGAAGAGCAGCGAGGAGGCGGCGCCGATCCACACCACGTCGTACGCCAGGACCCGCAGCGCCCCGGGCTCGACCATCAACCACACCAACAGGGCAAGCGCCGCGAGGAAGAGCTCCACCAGCACGCCCGCCGCCCCGACCAGGGCGCGCTGGCCCTTGTCCGGAAGGACCGACGCCGCCGAGGCGTCCACGTAGGGGACCGGCATCAGGACCAGGAGCAGGATCCCCATCTCGTGGACCTCGCCGCCGTGCACCTTCACGGCGAAGGCGTGGCCCAGCTCGTGGAGCCCCTTGAGGACCGGATAGGCCAGCCAGAGCAGCAGCAGGTTGCGCGGCTCGAGGAGCGCGTCGCGCGCGCCGTGCGTGAGATCGCCCCAGTGCACGACGGCCAGCACCGCCGCCATGGCCACGAAGGCGCCCCAGACCAGCGCGCCGGCGCGGGAGAAGAGCGGGCGGACCCAGGGCAGGGCCCGTTCCAGGAAGGCATCCGGATCGACCAGGGGGATGCGTACCGCCAGGGGATTCGCGAAACGACGCCACCATTCCTGCTGCTCGCGGCGCTGGCAGCGGCGCAGCAGCTCCTCCGTATCCGGCGAGACGTCGCACTGGAGCACGTCCGCGGCGTGCAGCAGACCGAGCAGGCGGATGGCCTCGTCCTGGCTCGGCCCCTCGTCCCCCAGCACCGCCTGGGCGGCCTCCCAGATTTCCTGGGTGGTGCGCTGACCGTCCATGAGCGCCACCACCTGATACGCGGCGGGAGCGAGGCGGTGGCAGCGGCCGGAGGCACGATCCTCCAGCACGTACCAGACCTCGCCCCGGTAGAGATGCCGGTGGAAGCGGGCGTGGGGTCGCAGCTGGGGCCGCAGCCGGGCCACCCGATACCAGGATGCGCTGAAGAGCTTGCCGGACACGCTGGCGCCGCCTCAGGGCAGCCAGGACCACGCCGCCAGGCGCAGCGCGTCCACCAGCCGGTGGCTTGCGATCCAGAGCAGCGAGCGCCGCCCCACCTCGATCTTCGCCATCCCCTCCATGCCCGGCCGCAGGGACTGGGAGGGCTCCTCCTCGAGGTGGGCCTCGACGCGAAAGGTGTTGCGGCCGTCCTCGGCCGTGGCGACCGGTGTGATCTGCTCGACGGCCAGACCGAGGGATCTGCCGGGCAGCGCCGCGAGGGCCAGCCGACCGCGGGCCCCCTCTACCAGCTCGGCCATGTCCTGGTCGTCGACCTTGAGGATGATCCGGTAGCCATCGAGGGGAGCGACCTCGAAGAGGACGGCGCCCTTGTCCACCGGAGCGCCCAGGGACTGACTCAGGTCCCCCCGCACCACCACGCCGTCGAAGGGCGCCACCAGCTGGGTCCGCACCAGGTTCTCCTCGAGCAGCTCGAGCTGGGCCTCCGCCTGGGCGATCTTCGCGCCGAGGATCGCCACCTCGGCGCGATCGTGACCGGCCAGGGCTTCGCGATGCTCCTTGCGGAGCTGCTCGCGACGGCCCAGCGTCTTGCGGCGCTCGAGGCGAAGGTCCCGCTCGTCGAGCCGCGCCAGCACCTGCCCTTCCTGGACGACGTCGCCAGCACGCGCGTGAGCCTCCGCCACGTAGCCATCCAGGCCGGCCACGATGGCCCGCTGCACGCGTCCTTCGAGGGTGGCCTCGGCGATGATGCGGTGGCGGACGGGGACCCACGCGAGCAGGGCGACGACCAGGACGACGAGGCCGGCGCTCGCCTTGGTCTGCGGATGCCCCGGCTCTCTCAGGCGCACGAACAGACCGCGCAGGGCCTCCCGCCCGCGCTCCAGGAGACGTGTCTCGGCGGCCTGCGCCAGCACCAGGACGGGCGCCAGCAGCTCGGCCGCTCCGGTGCAGAACGACAGCGCCTCTGCATCGAAGGCGGGCCCTCGCGACCGCTCCAGCGTGAGCGCTCCGATCACCGCCCCCCGGTGCGCCAGGGGCACTGTGCAGGCGGCCGTCCCGCCGTGACGGGTGGCGAGCTCCTCGTGTGCTCGAGTGATCCGCAGCGCCGCTCCGGGAACCACGGGATGCGTGAGCACCGCGTCCTGATCGGCCGCCTCCTCCATGGCTGCGGTCAGGTCCCGCGCCAGATTCGCCCGGGGGTCGAAGCGCGCGCTGTGCGAGAGCGCGACCACGCGCATCTGGCCGCGGCGCACGAGCCCCAGGCTCACGCGCTCGGCGCGCAGCCGGGTCGCGAGCTCGGTGGCGACGGCGGTGGCCGTGGCCCGCAGACCGCGCTGGGCCAGGGCCACGCTCAGCAGCTCGAGGCACGCCCCGGCGCGATCGGCAACGGCCCCCTGGCCTTGTGAGCGGGCTACGGATTGCAGGGCGACGAGCTCCCGGTGGAGGAAGTGCTCGGCGGACGGGCCCAATGCCCGCCCCCGGATGGTGTATTCGTCGCTCCCGTGAGGCGGCTTGAAGCGCTCCGCGGAGGGGATTCCCCCCAGAAGCCTGGGCCGCTCAAGCAGGGCCCTCGGGCACTCCGATATGTCTCCCGCCGAGGAGGCGGCGCGTCCCGTTGGGAGTCGGCCTCCAGGCCTCCCGCGGCAAGGCGCCAGGAAGGTCCGATGCGGCTCAGCTTCTCAGCGAAGCTCAACGGCGTGCTGGTGCTCGGCATCGCGCTGGCAGCCGTGGCGAGCGTGGCGCCTGCCGTGCGCGAGTACGGCCTGCGGGAGCAGCAGGCCCTGCTCCTCCAGGGACGCCAGCTCGCTGGCGTGCTGGCCCGCCAGGGCCGGCGAATCCTCTTCGCTCGAGACCGCGGCGAGGCACACCGCCTCCTGGACGCCCTGGGCGCCCGCAGCGACCTGGCGTATGCACGCCTCCTCGATGCCGATGGCGGCCTTCTGGCTGGCGCGGTGTTCCAGCCCGGCTTCGGGATCCCCGAGGTCTCCCTGGACGAAGCGCTCCGGGCCGGAGCTCCCCGGGCGGGGGCACCCGGACGTGGCGCGGACGCCCCGGCGGACCTGCTCTTCCCCGTGGCCAGCGTCGCCGAGGACGGCTCCGGGAGCGAGCTGCTGAGCGCCCTGGCCCCGGGCACGCCCGTCCCGCGGATCGTCGGCTACGTCCAGCTCGGCCTGCGCGACCCGGCGCTCGCGAGCCGCGTGCATCAGTTCGGCCTGGCGACCGCCGCAGCCGCCGCGCTCCTCACCCTGGTGGGCGCCCTCGCTGCCACCTTCGTGACCCGGCGCATGACCCGACCCATCCGCCGCCTGGCCACCCTCACCCGCGACATCGCGGGCGGCAACTTCGACCAGCACGTCCACGTCCGCTCGCGGGACGAGGTCGGCGCCCTCGCCCGAGCGCTCAACGTGATGCTGGAGCGGCTCCGCGACTACCGGGAACAGATCGAGGAGCATCAGCGCACGCTCGAAGCCCAAGTGGATCAGCGCACCTTCGAGCTCAAGCGCCGCACCGAGGAGGCGGTCGAGCTGGCCCGCCAGGCGGAGGAGGCCAACCGCGCCAAGTCGCAGTTCCTGGCCAACATGAGCCACGAGATCCGCACCCCCATGAACGGCGTGCTCGGGATGACCGAGCTGCTGCTCGAGACGAACCTGAGCCCGACCCAGCACCGCTTCACCAAGACCGTCCAGCAGTCGGCGGAGATCCTGCTGGGCGTGATTAGCGACGTCCTCGACTTCTCCAAGGCGGAGGCCGGGAAGCTGAGTCTCGAGACGGAACGGTTCGACCTCCGGGAGCTGGTGGAAAACGTGGCCGACCTGCTGGCGGACCAGGCCCAGCACAAGGGTCTCGAGCTGGCCTGCTTCGTGGACGACGAGGTGCCGGACCGGTTGGAAGCCGACCCGGTGCGGCTGCGGCAGATCCTCACCAACCTGGTGAGCAACGCCGTGAAGTTCACGGAGCGCGGCGAGGTACTGCTCCGCGTCACGGCTCGCTTCGAAGAGCCGGAAGCCGCCCACGCAGACCGAGACGTTCCCTGCACGCTGGAGTTCACCGTCCGCGACACGGGCATCGGGATCCCGGAGGGCGAGCGGGAGCGCATCTTCCACTCCTTCACCCAGGCGGACGGATCCATGACTCGCCGCTTCGGCGGCACCGGGCTCGGTCTCGCCATCTGCAAACAGCTCGTGGAGCTGATGCAGGGCGAGATCGGCTTCGAGAGCGAGACGGGCAGCGGGTCCCGCTTCTGGTTCCGGGTCCCGGTGCCGGCCCGGCCGCGGCGCAGGGTCGAGCGGGTCGGCCTGACGGGCGTCCGGGTGCTGGTGGTGGACGACAGCCCCACGGCCCGCGGCACGCTGACCCACCGCCTGCGCGCCTGGGGCGCGGAATCCCTGGGGCGGACGGACGGCGCAACGGCCTTGGAAACCCTGCGCGAGGCCGCAGCCGGGGGACGTCCCTTCGGGCTGGTGGTGCTCGATACGGTGCTCCGCGGCATGGCGGCGACGGAGTTCGCCCGGACGATGCGCGCCGACCCGTCGATCCCCCAGCCCCGGCTGATCGCCCTGAGCGCCGTCGGCTGTGCCCTGGACTCGGCCCAGGAGGCGGAGCTCGAGGTCCTCGCACGCCTCGCCAAACCGGTCCGCGAAGCGGAGCTGCGGCGCGCCTGCCTCGCCGCACTCGGCGGCGAGTGTGCTCCTTCGGGACGTAACGTCTCCGCGCCAGCCGGCCGCGAGCGGACGGACCCGGGCCCCGCGTCGATGCCCGCATCCCACCCGCGGGTCCTCCTGGCCGAAGACAACGACGTGAACCAGGAGGTGGCGGTGGCCATGCTCGAGGCCCTGGGCTGCCAGGTAGGCACCGCGCGCAACGGCCGCGAGGCCCTCGAGCGGCTCGATCGGGAGCCCTTCGAGCTCGTGTTCATGGATTGCCAGATGCCCGAGCTGGACGGGTTCGCCGCCACCCGGGCCATCCGGCAGCGGGAGGCCGGGCAGGGTCCCGACACCCCGCGCATCCCGATCGTGGCGCTCACCGCCCACGCCATGCGCCACGACCGCGAGGAGTGCCTGGCCGCCGGGATGGACGACTACGTGAGCAAGCCCTTCACGCGCGACGATCTGTGTCTCGTCCTGGAGCGCTGGCTCGGCCGCAAGATCGGTAGGAACTGCGCGGCGCCGTCGGAGCCGGCGCGCGCCCACGTGGAATCAGGCGCCTTGGGGCATCTGCGCGTTCTCGAAGCCGAGGGCGCTCCGGGGCTCGTGGACCGGGTGGTGGACGCCTACCTGGAGTCCTCCGGCAAGCTGCTTGGGACCCTGCGCTCCGCTCTCGAGGCGCACGACGTCAAGGCCCTGGCGCGGGCCGCGCACACCTTGAAATCCAGCAGCGCCCAGGTCGGGGCGCTCCTCCTCTCCGGCCTCTGCAAGGACCTCGAGGCCCTCGCCCGTGCCGGCCGCCTGGAGGGTCTCGAGCACCTGGTGGCGCGCATCGCCGCCGAGCTCGAAGACGTGCACGAGGCCCTGGCGGCCGAAGGCCTGGGAGCCCCCGATGCCTGAAGGCCCGCTTCGCCGCAACGCGCCCCGCGCCCTGGTAGTGGACGACGACCCGGTGATCCGACTCCTGGCGGCCCAGGCCCTGGCCACGCTGGGCTTCCAGGTGGAGGAGGCGGAGGACGGAGAGAGTGCCCTCGCCGCAGTGGATCGCGCCGCGCCGGACCTGGTGATGCTCGACGTGGAGATGCCGGGACTGGACGGCTTCGAGACCTGCGCCGCCCTTCGCCAGCGCCCGCACGGCCGGGAGATCCCCGTGCTGGTCGCTACGGGCCACACGGATGTCGAGACCATCGACGAGGCCTTCCGGGTCGGCGCCACGGACTTCATCAAGAAGCCCCTCGACTGGCAGATCCTCCAGCACCGGGTGCGCTTCGTGATGCGCGCGAGCCACGCCTTCTCGGAGCTGCGCAGCACGCTCTCCGACCTGCGGCAGAGCCAGGAGCGGCTCGCCAACGCGCAGCGCATCGCCCGGATCGGAAACTGGGAGTGGACCCCTGGCGAAACGGAGATGCTCTGGTCCGAGGAGCTCCACCGGATCTTCGGCGTGGAGCCCGGCCCGGGGGCCTCCAGCTACGCCGCCTTCCTGGCCGTGGTGCACCCGGACGATCGCGAACGCCTCGAGAAGGCCATGCAGGCCGCCCTGTGCGAGAGCAAGGCCTGGAGCCTGGAACATCGCATCGTCTCCTTCTCCTCCCAGCATCGACGCGTGGTGCAACACCAGGCGGAGGTGGCGCGAGGCCCGGACGGCACGCCGGAGCGCCTCTACGGCATCGTGCAGGATGTCACCGAGAGCCGCCAGGCCGCGGAGCGAATCCGACACCTGTCCTACTACGACAGCGTCACGGCCCTGCCCAACCGTCGCATGCTGAGCGACTATCTGAAGGGCCTGCTCGAACAGGCGGCCCGACAGCAGGAGCCCCTCGCCTTGCTGCACCTGAGCCTCGATCGGTTCAAGCGCATCAACGAGACACTGGGCCCCACCCTGGCCGATCGCCTGCTGCGCGCGGTGGCCACCCGCCTCAGCGGCCGCGTCCGCACCACCGACTCCGTCGGCCGGCTGCAGGACATGGAGCCCGCCAAGGTGTCGCGCCTCGGTGGTGACGAGTTCGCCATCGTGCTCCACGTCATCCGCTCCGCGAACGACGCGGCCCACGTGGCGGGGCGCGTGCTCGAGTCGCTGCGCGAACCCTTCCGCATCGAGGGGCACGATCTGGTGCTCACCGCGAGCCTGGGCATCGCGGTGTATCCGGGAGACGGCACGACTCCCGAGACCCTCATGCGCAGCGCCAATGCGGCCATGCACCACGCCAAGAGCGTTCGGAACGCCTACCGCTTCTTCAGTGAGGCCATGAATGAGAGTGCTTTGCGCAATCTCCGCCTCGAGAATGCGCTGCGGGGCGCCGCCATTCGGGGCGAGCTCCTGCTCCTCTACCAGCCCCAGCTCGAAACCCGCACGGATCGCCTGATCAGCGCCGAAGCGCTGGTCCGCTGGCGCTCGCCCGAGTTCGGCCTGGTCAGCCCGGGCGAGTTCATCCCGTTGGCGGAGCAGACGGGTCTCATCGAGCCGATCGGCGAGTGGGTGCTCGAGGCCGCCTGCGCCCAGCTGCGCGCCTGGCGCGCCGCGGGCCTCGCGCCGCTCCGGGTGGCCGCCAACGTCTCGAGTCATCAGGTGCGCAGGCCGCAGCTCGTGGACACGGTGGCACGGCTGCTGCAGCAGTACGCGGTGGATCCGAGCTGCCTCGAGCTCGAGATCACGGAAAGCGCCCTGCTCGCCGACGAGCCGGTGGTGATAAAGACGCTCCAGGGCCTCAAGGCGTTGGGCGTACGCCTCGCCCTGGACGACTTCGGCACCGGCTTCTCCTCGCTGAGCCACCTGGTGCGCTTCCCGATCGACGCGGTCAAGATCGACCGCTTGTTCGTGAGCGACATCGACTCGGGCGGCCAGGGGGTCGGCATCGTGGCCGCGGTCCTGGCCATGGCCCGGAGGCTCGAGCTCACGGTCACGGCGGAAGGGGTCGAGACCGCAGAGCAGGCCGCGTACCTGCGCCGCGAGGGCTGCGACTTCCTGCAGGGCTACCTGCTGGGCCGGCCCGAGGAGCCCGCCGCCCTGGCGGAGCGGCTGCGGAAGACGTCGTCCGGGACCTGACCCGCACCCCTACCAGCGGGAGCCGGACCGCAGCGGGTCGCGCCCGAAGAACTCGAGCGGCTCGTCCAAGGTGAGGTGGTCCGGGACGATCACGTAGTCGCCGCGCAGGGCGGGCTGGATCAGGGTGCGCCCGATCTCCCGATCGCCACCGGTCAGCGCCCAGGCGGCCACGCCCGTGGTCCCTCCGAGCAGCGCATACACCACCTTGACGGGTCCGTACACCAGGTTCAGCACGGCACACGTGGTTCCGAGAGCGAATTCGGTGACGGCCCAGCGCTCCTGGGCCTGGGCCGACGACGGCGTCGCCACGGCCAGCAAGACCGCCACGAGCGCAATCCCGAGCGAGCGAGCGATTCGCATGCCTAGATTCTAGCGCGGCGCCCAGGGCGGCGCGCGGACCGCGAGCAGCTGGTGACCCAGGCAGGATTCGAACCTGCGACCTCTTGCTCCGGAGGCAAGCGCTCTATCCAACTGAGCTACTGGGCCCAGCGGGCCAGCGAGCCGTGCAGGCGCGCCCGAAGTACGCGCCGAGAAGCGATGGTGGGACCTACTGGGCTCGAACCAGTGACCTCCGCGGTGTGAACACGGCGCTCTCCCAACTGAGCTAAGGTCCCAATCTCCCGATCATTCCTAGTCGAGCGGGCCCGGCTTGGCAAGCCCGGGTCACTGCCTCGTCAGGCGGATGCGGCGCTCCCCCCCGCTGCCGCCACGAAGGCCACGAAGAGCGGGTGCGGGCGGAAGGGCGTCGACTTGAACTCCGGGTGGAACTGGCAACCCAGGAACCAGGGGTGGTCGGCGAGCTCCACCACCTCCACCAGGCGACCGTCCGGGGAGCTGCCCGACAGCACCAGGCCGGCCCGTTCGAGCCGCTCCCGGTAGTCCGGATTGAACTCGAAGCGGTGGCGATGGCGTTCGGAGACCTTCTCGCGCCCGTAGGCCGCCGCCGCGCGCGTCCCCGCGTGCAGCAGGCAGGGCCAGGCGCCCAGGCGCATGGTGGCGCCCTTGTCGGCCACCGCCCGCTGCTCCGGCAGGAGATCGATCACCGGGTGGGGCGTCTTGGGGTCCACCTCCGTGGAGTTGGCGCCGGAGAGGCCCGCCACGTGGCGAGCGTACTCGATCACCGCGAGCTGCATGCCGAAGCAGATCCCGAAGAAGGGAATCCCGCGTTCGCGGGCGAAGCGCACGGCCGCGATCTTTCCCTCGGCCCCCCGCTCGCCGAATCCGTGCGGCACCAGGATCCCGTCCGCGTGGGCCAGGGGGCCCGGATCGTCCAGCTTCTCCGAGTCCACGTATTCGATGCGCACGCGCGCGCGGTTCGCGAAGCCGCCATGATGGAGCGCCTCGTTCAGGCTCTTGTAGGACTCGGTGAGCTCCACGTATTTGCCCACCATGGCGATGGTCACCTCGCGCTGGGGATTCGCCATGGCGTGCCCGAGCCGCTTCCAGCGCTCGAGGTTCGGCGCACCGGTCCAGATGTTCAGGACCTGGGTGATCTTGTCGTCGACGCCCTCCTCGTGGAGGATCAAGGGCACCTCGTAGATGCTCTGCACGTCCTTGGCCGTGATGACCGCATCCTCGTCCACGTTGCAGAAAAGAGCCACCTTCTGCTTCACCGGCCGAGGCAGGAAACGGTCCGTCCGGCACAGGATGATGTCCGGAGAGATGCCGACCGCCCGGAGCTCCTTCACGGAGTGCTGCACGGGCTTCGTCTTGAGCTCTCCGGCGGTGGCCACGTACGGGACCAGGGCGATGTGGATGTAGCAGACGTTCTCCCGCCCCACGTCGGCCCGAAACTGCCGGATCGCTTCGAGGAAGGGCAGCGACTCGATGTCGCCCACGGTGCCGCCCACCTCGACCAGCAGGAGGTCCACGCCCTGCGCCGCCCGGTGCATGCGCTCCTTGATCTCGTCCGTCACGTGGGGAATCACCTGGACGGTCCCGCCCAGGTAGTCGCCGCGGCGCTCCTTGGTGAGCACGGCATCGTACACCCGCCCGGCGGTCACGTTGTTGACCTGCCCCATGGTGGCCGTGGTGAAGCGCTCGTAGTGGCCGAGGTCCAGGTCGGCTTCGGCGCCGTCCTCGGTGACGTACACCTCCCCGTGCTGGTAGGGGTTCATGGTGCCGGGGTCCACGTTCAGGTAGGGGTCGAGCTTGAGGAAGGTCACCTTGAGGCCACGCGCCTCCAGCAGCGCGCCGATCGACGCGGAGGCGAGCCCCTTGCCCAGGGACGAGAGCACGCCGCCGGTCACGAAGATGAACTTTTGCGGCCTCGGGTTCATGACGCCCCCCTCGCGAGCCCTAGGCGGACGGCGACCGACGCCGCCCCGCGCGCGACCCCCCACCCGTCCCGCAGGTCTCCGCCAGGGACGCGGATACTCCGCGCTCGACGGGAATGGCTTGGCTTATACCCTGGCCCTCCGGAAGCTGTCAAACCGCCTCCCGCGGCGCTCAGGGAACGAAGGGCGCCTCGAGCAGCCCCTCGGTCTCCGGCCAACCGCGCATCCGGTTCATGCACTGGACCGCCTGCCCCCCGGCTCCCTTCACCAGGTTGTCGAGGGCCGAGAGCAGGATCACGGTGCCGGTGCGCCCGTCCGCCCAGGCGCCCACGTCGCAGAAGTTGCTGCCCCGCACGCCGGCCAGGCTCGGCGTCTCGCCCACCGGCAGCACCCGTACGAAGGGCTCATCGGCATAGGCCCCCTCCAGCACGGCCCGCGCCCGCTCGCCGGAGAGGGGACGTCGCGGTCTGGCGTATACCGCACACACGATGCCTCGGATGGTCGGGATCAGGTGCGGCGTGAAGACCACTCGCACCGCCTCGCCGGCCACCGTCCCGGCCTGCTCCTCGATCTCCGGAACGTGGCGGTGGACGCCTCCCACCTTGTAGGCCCGGCAGTTCTCGTCGAGCTCGGCGAAGAGATAGTCCTCCTCGGTCCTTCGACCGGCGCCGGACACCCCGGACTTCGCGTCGATCACGATCGACCCGGGCTCGAGGCAGCCCTCGCGCAGGAAGGGCAGCAGCGGAAGCAGGGCCGCCGTCGGGTAGCAGCCCGGCGCCGCCACCAGCTCCGCGTGGGCCAGGGCTTCCCGGTGCCACTCGGGCAGCCCGTAGACGGCGCTCCCCAGCAGCTCCGGAGCCCCGTGCTCCCCGTACCAGGCGGCGTAGTTCTCGGCGCTCCGCAGCCGGAAGTCCGCCGAGAGGTCGATGACCACGAGCCCCGCCTTGCGCAGGTCGCGCACCATGGGGGCGGACGCGGCATGGGGCAGGGCCGTGAACGCCAGCTCCGCCCGACCCGCCAGGGCCGCGGGATCGGCGGCTTCGAAGCAGAGGGGAAGCAGCCCACGCAGGGCCGGGAAGGCGTCGCCCACCGGGCGCCCGGCGCGCCGCTCCGAGGTCACCGCCACCAGCTCCGCCCGCGGGTGACGCAGCAGGATGCGGAGCAGCTCGAGACCCGTGTAGCCGCTGGCCCCGACCACGGCCACGCGCATCACATCCCTCCTCGGCTCCTCAGCTCGCGGACCCTCGTTTCGCCCAAACCCGGCTTCCCGCCGCCGAAAACGGCGACGGGAGGCCGCCCGGCCTCCCGTCGTCCCGATCTGGACGGCCGAGCGCCGGCCTCCTAGCGCTTCGAGAACTGGAAGCGCGCCCGCGCGCCGCGCTGTCCGTACTTCTTGCGCTCCTTCTTGCGCGCATCCCGGGTCAGGAAGCCACCGCGCTTGAGCACCGGGCGCAGGCCCGGATCGAGCTTCTCGAGCGCCCGTGAGATGCCGTGCCGCAGGGCGCCCGCCTGGCCCGAGGGCCCTCCGCCGCGCACGCTCGCCGACACGTCGTAGCGGGTCACCGCATTGGCCTGGTCGAGCGGCTGCTTGACCAGGATGCGCAGCACCTCCCGCCCGAAGTACTCGTCCAGGGGCCGGCCGTTCACCAGCAGGTTCCCGGCCCCGAGCTGCATGCGGACCCGGGCGACGGAGGTCTTGCGCCGGCCGGTCGCGATGGCGGCAGTGGATACGCTCTCAGCCAACGTGCAATTCCTCCGGCTTCTGCGCCGCGTGCGGATGCTCCGGACCGGCGTAGACCTTGAGCTTGCGCTGGAGCTTGCGGCCCAGGCTGTTCTTGGGCAGCATGCCCTTCACCGCGCGCTCGATCACGCGCTCCGGACGCGCCCCCTCCAGCACCGCCTCCGCCGTCTCGGTGCGCAGCCCGCCCATGTAGCCCGAGTGATGGTAGTAGATCTTGCGCTCCCGCTTGCGTCCCGTGAGGCGCACCTTCTCGGCATTCACGACGATGACGAAGTCGCCGACATCGGCGTGGGGCGTGAAGGCCGCGCGATGCTTGCCGCGCAGCAGCGACGCCACGCGCGTGGCCAGGCGCCCGAGCACCTGGTCGGCCGCGTCCACCACGTGCCAGTGGGGCGACACGTCACCCGGGCGGGCGCTACGAGTGACGCGGGGCGGACGGGCAGCCATGGGGTCGCTCCCTGGGATCCGAGTACGGGTAGCCGAGGGGGGTCCCGGCGTCAAGAGCCCCGACGCCGCAAGTCCGCGCCCGGTGGGCGGAATCCGTACTCGACGCGCACCAGGGTGAGGCCCCGGGCGGGGGCGGTGGGCCCGGCTCGGCGCCGGTCCCGAGCCGCCAGCAGCTCCGCCATCGAGTCGGCAGCCCGGCGGCCGCGGCCCACCTCCAGCAGGGTCCCTGCCAGGGTGCGCACCATGTGGCGCAGGAAGCCGCTTCCCTCCACCTCCAGCTGGAGCGCCCCGGCGCCACGACCGCGCAGCTCGAGCCGGGTGAGGGTGCGACGCGTGGTGAGCACGCTCGAACCCGAGGCCTGGAAGCTCGCGAAGTCGTGTTCGCCCACGAGCGCCGCGGCCGCCTCCCGCATGGCGTCGAGATCCAGAGCGGCCCGCACCCACACGGAGCGACGCGCCCGCAGCGGCGAGGGCGCCCGCCCGTTCCAGATCATGTATCGGTAGAGCTTGGAGCGCGCGTCCCGCCGGGCGTGGAAGCTGCCGGGAGCGCGGGCGAGGCGTACCACCGCCACGTCCCGGGGCAGCACGGCATTCAGGGCCCGCGCCAGCGCCGCCGGGACCACGCGCGTCTCCAACTGCACGTTCGCCACCTGCCCTTCCGCGTGCACGCCCGCGTCGGTGCGGCCGGCTCCCATCACGGCGGCCCGGCGCCCCGTCACGCGGGTGATGGCGGCCTCGAGCGCTCCCTGCACCGTGCGCCGCCCGGCCTGGGCCTGCCAGCCCGCGAAGTCCGTGCCGTCGTACTCGAGGAGCAGCCGGTAGTTCGCCATCCCGCCGCTAGCCGGCGCGGAGACGCGCCTCGGCCAGGCGCACCGCATTTGCAGCGGCGAGGCGCAGGGTGTCGGCAGCGAGCCACAGCAGGATCCCGCCCGCGCAGCTCGGGTCGCGCCGCACGCGACCCACCTGCACCACGTCGCGCCCCGTAGTGCCCCGCGTGGTGGGGCCGGAACCCTCCTCCCACAGGCGCACGCCCTCGGCGTCGCGCAGCACGGCCCGCGCGGCCTCGACCGCCGCCGGGCGCTCGATCTCCAGGGCCAGGGAGCCGCCGTCGCCGCAGAAGGTCGGCACCTGCACCGCCGTCGCCGCCACGGCGACCTTCCCGCCGAGCACGCGCCGCACCGCCGCCGCGAGCGCCGCCTCCGCGCGCGTGGCGCCGTCCGGCTCGGGCTCGCCGAGGCCCGACATGCAGTCGAAGGCCACCGGGTGGCCGAACACCTGGGGCGCGGGGGGATCCTGCTGGTTGAAGAGGGCGATGCTCTCGCTCGAGAGCGCCTCGATCCCCCGGCGGCCGCTACCCGAGGCGGCCTCGAGGGCGGTCCCCACCACGCGCCGCAGCCCGAACTCCCGCTGCAGGGGCGCGAGGGCGAGGATCCAGGCCAGGGCGGGTCCGGCGGGAGTGGACACCAGGGGTTGCGCCAGCGCCTCCCGGGGCGCGTGCGCTCCGGCCACCAGCAGCGGGACCCCCGCCTGTCCGGCCAGCCCGCCGGAGAGGTCCACGGTCGCCCCCGCACCGCGCAGGGCGGCCGGGGCCAGATCCAGGCAGACCGCCGGGGGCGCGCACAGGAAGATCCAGTCCAGGCGGTCCGGATCCGGGAGCTCGCCCGCGACCGGGTACGGCTCGCCGCGGAAGTCGATGGCGTCGCCGGCCGAGCGCGGCCCGGCCACCAGCACCAGCTCGCGTACCGGAAAGCGCCGTTCCTCGAGCACCGAGAGCACCTCGCTCCCGAGCGCGCCCGTGGCCCCCACCACCGCCACCCGCCAGCCGGCGCCGCTCACGGGGAGGCCCCGAGACGCGCCAGCACGAGATCCGCCATGGCCCGACAGCCGACGCTGGGGCGCTCCTCGCCGGGCAGCAGCAGGTCCGCCGTGCGGTGGCCCTGGCTCAGCACGCCCTCCACGGCATCGCGCACCCCCCGCGCCGCCTCGGGGGCGTCCAGCGAGTGCTCCAGCAGCATGGCCGCGGAGAGGATCGCCGCCAGCGGATTGGCGCGGTCGCGCCCGGCGATGTCGGGCGCGGAGCCGTGCACGGGCTCGTAGAGGCCGAGGCCGCCCTCCCCGAGGCTCGCGGACGGGAGCATTCCCAGGGAGCCCGTGATCATGGCGGCCTCGTCGGAGAGGATGTCCCCGAACAGGTTCCCGGTCAGGAGCACGTCGAAACGCCGCGGCTCGCGCACCAGCAGCATCGCGCAGGAGTCCACCAGCTGGTGGGTCAGGGTCACGTCCGGGTGTTCCCGGGCCACCTCCTCCACCACCGTGACCCAGAGCTGAGAGACTTCGAGCACGTTGGCCTTGTGCACGTGGGTCACGTGCCGCCGGCGCCGTCGGGCCGCCTCGAAGGCCACCCGCGCGATGCGGGCGATCTCGAACTCGTCGTAGACCATGGTGTTGCGCGCCACGCGCCGGCCGTCCTCCCGGCCGATGCCGCGCGGCTCGCCGAAATAGATCCCGCCGGTGAGCTCGCGGACCACCAGCAGGTCGATGCCCGCTACCACCTCCGGGCGCAGGGTCGAGGCGCCCGCCAGGGGTGCAAAGACGGTGGCCGGCCGCAGGTTTGCGAACAATCCGAGCTCCTTGCGGATGCCCAGCAGCCCCTTCTCGGGGCGCTGCTCCACGGGCAGCGCGTCCCAGCGTGGCCCCCCGACGGCACCCAACAGGACCGCTCGACTCTTGCGCGCCCGTTCCAGGACCGCGTCGGCCAGCGGCGTCCCATGGCGGTCGATGGAGGCGCCCCCGATCTCGGCCTCCTCGAAGTCGAGGGCGATCCCGTGGCGCTCCGCCACCGCCTCCAGGACGCGGCGCGCCTGACGGGTCACCTCGGGGCCGATGCCGTCCCCGGGCAGCACCAGGATGCGGGCCACCCTCAGATCCCCTTCGGCTCCGAGACCCCGTGGCGCCGCTTGTGCCACTCGAGCTTGTTGAGCGCGTGCACGTAGGCCTTCGCGCTCGCCACCAGGATGTCCGTGTGGGCTCCATGGCCGATCACGCGCCGTCCGCCCTCGGCAAGGGTCACCGACACCTCACCCTGGGCGTCCATGCCGCCGGTGATGGCATGCACCTGGTACCGCACCAGCTCGCTCTTCGCGTCCGCCAGCTCGGCGATGGCCTTGAAGAGGGCGTCCACCGGACCGACACCCGTGGCGGTGGTCTTGCGCGGCTGCCCGTCCACCACCAGTGCCACGGTGGCGTTGGGCGTGGCGAAGGTTCCCGACAGCACCGAGACGTCGCGCAACTCGAAGCGCTCGTCGCCGGCTGTCACCGAGTCGGCGACGATCGCCTCCAGGTCCTCGTCGTAGATCGTCTTCTTCTTGTCGGCCAGCTCCTTGAAGCGTTGGAAGGCGCCCTGGAACGCCTCTCCCTCCAACTCGAAGCCCAGCTCCCGCAGCCGGTCCGCGAAGGCGTGCCGACCCGAGTGCTTGCCCAGGACCAGCTCGTTGGAGGGCCGCCCGATCGACTGGGGTGTCATGATCTCGTAGGTGATGGCCGCCTTGAGCACCCCATCCTGGTGGATGCCGGCCTCGTGGGCGAAGGCGTTGTCCCCCACGATGGCCTTGTTGGGCTGCACGGGCACGCCGATCGTGGAGGAGAGCAGCCGGCTGGACGGGTAGATCTCGGTGGTGTCGATGCGGGTGTCGATGCCCGCGAAGACGTCGCGGCGCGTGCGGATCGTCATGACCACCTCCTCCATGGAGGTGTTGCCCGCGCGTTCCCCGATCCCGTTCACGGTGCACTCCACCTGCCGGGCGCCGGCCTGCACCGCCGCCAGGCTGTTCGCCACCGCGAGCCCGAGGTCGTTGTGGCAGTGGACGCTCAGCACGGCCCGCTCGATGCCCGGCACCCGGGCTCGCAGCAGCCGGATCAGCTCTGCAAACTCCTGCGGCGTGGTGTAGCCGACCGTGTCGGGCACGTTCACGGTGGAGGCGCCGGCGCCCAGCGCGACCGTGAAGACCTGCACCAGGTAGTCCGGATCGGAGCGGGTGGCATCCTCGGCGGAGAACTCCACGTCGTCGCAGTACTGCCGGGCCTTGCGCACGGCCCGGTCCGTCTCCTGGAGCACCCGCTCCCGCGACATGCGCAGCTTGTGCTCCAGGTGGATGTCGCTGGTGGCGATGAAGGTGTGGATGCGTGGCTTCGCCGCGTCCTCGAGGGCCCGGCCGGCGCGCTCGATGTCTGCGTCGCCGGTGCGGGCCAGCCCGCACACGATGGTGCCCCGCAGCTCGCGGGCCACCGCCCGCACCGCCTCGAAATCGCCTTCGCTCGCGATGGGAAAGCCCGCCTCGATCACGTCGACGCCCAGTCGCTCGAGCTGGCGGGACAAAGTGAGCTTCTCGGCGAGGTTCATGCTGCACCCGGGCGCCTGCTCGCCGTCGCGCAGGGTGGTGTCGAAGATGCGGATCGTCCCGGTCGGGTCCTGGCTCATGGCGTGATTTCCTGGCTGGGCTCCTCGTACAGGGGCGGCTGGGGCTCCTCGAGCGGGCGGCCCACGACGCGTCGCCACCCCCACTCCACCGGCCCCGTGGCCAGGTAGGCCACCGCCAGCAGGAAGAGCGAGACGCTCGGCTCCTGCACGATCACCACCAGCGCCAGCACCACCAGCACGAGCGTGCGGAAGGAGTGGCGCAGATCGATCTCCTTGAAGCTGCGGTAGGGGATCGAGCTCACCATCAGGAGTCCGAGGGTAGCGATGCCGCCGGCCACCAGCGACTCGGGCACGGAGACCTCCAGGCCGTGTTCGCGCAGGAACGACACGAACCACTGGGTCGCCGCGACCGTGCCGGCCGCGGCCGGGCTGGGGAGCCCTTCGAAACGCCCGGGAAAGCGCGAAGCGGAGACGTTGAAGCGGGCCAGACGCAACGCCGTGGCCACGGCGTAGACGAAAGCCATCACCCAGCCCGTACGGCCCAACACCTCGAGGTTGCCGGCGTGAAAGGCGAGCATGGCCGGCGCCACGCCGAAAGAGATCACGTCCGCCAGCGAGTCGTACTCGGCCCCGAAGCGGCTCGTGCTGCGAGCCAGCCGGGCCACGCGCCCGTCCAGCACGTCGCAGATTCCGGCCAGCACGATCCCGAGTGCGGCGCGGTCGAAGTTGCCGGCCGCAGCCTGCACCAACGAGAAGAAGCCGAACAGGAGGTTACCGGTGGTGAACAGGTGCGGGAGCAGATAGAGGCCCCCGCGGCCTTCCTGGCGGCGCCGGCGGCGGCGCCGGCGGCGGCTCGCCTCCCCGTTGCTCTCGGAGGTCGTCACGACGTTCCCTCGAGGCGACCCACCACGCTGCTGCCGCCCCGCACTCGCTGCCCGCGAACGGCGCTCACGGTGCCCCCGGGAGGGAGCACCACGTCCGTGCGCGAACCGAAGCGGATCAGGCCGTAGCGAGCCCCCCGCGCCACCCATTCCCCGACCTTCGGATGGCAGACGATGCGACGCGCGACCAGCCCGACGGTCTGGACCACCCGCACGCGCTCCCCCCGCTCGGTTTCGAGCACGAGCGTGGTGCGCACGTTGTCCGCCTCGGCGCGCCGGTCGAAGGCTGGCCGATAACGCCGCCCCGCGTGCTCCACGGCCACGACCCGCCCCGCCACCGGCGCCCGGTTCACGTGCACGTCGAAGATGGAGAGGAAGATCCCGACGCGCGGGTGCTTGCGCCCCCGCTCGTCCTCCACCTCGCCCACCTCGATCACCCGTCCGTCGGCGGGCGCCACCACGCTGCGTTCGTCGCCGGGGATCGTCCGCTCCGGGTTGCGGAAGAAGCCGAGCACCGCCAAGGCGAGCCCGGCCAGGGTGATCGCGAGCGCCGGCGCGCCGAACCAGGCGAACCCGCCCGCCGCCAGGGCGGGCAGGGCCGCGAACCCGAAGGCGTCCGGCACGATCCGCGCCGTGGGGCGCTCCGCGAAGGACGGCTCTCGGACGCTGGGCCGGGTCGCCATGTCAGTTCTTCGATCGGTCGACCAGGCGCTTCTGCTTGAGCCACGGCATCAGCTCGCGCAGGCGTGCGCCCACCCGCTCGAGCTCGTGCTCGGCGCCCGCCCGGGCCAGCGCATTGAAGACGGGGCGCCCCGCCCGGTTCTCCAGGATGAACTCGCGCGCGAAGGCTCCCGACTGGATCTCGCGCAGGATCTCGCGCATGCGCGCCCGCACCGCAGAATCCACCACGCGGGGTCCCCGGGTCAGATCCCCGTACTCCGCCGTGTTCGAGATCGAATAGCGCATGTTCGCGATGCCGCCCTCGTAGATCAGGTCCACGATCAGCTTCACCTCGTGGATCGTCTCGAAATAGGCCATCTCGGGCGAGTAGCCGGCCTCCACCAGGGTCTCGTAGCCGGCGGTCATCAACGCCGTGAGCCCGCCGCACAGCACCGCCTGCTCGCCGAAGAGGTCGGTCTCCGTCTCCTCGCGGAAGCTGGTCTCGATGATTCCGGCGCGGCCGGCACCGATCGCCTTGGCGTAGGCCAGGGCCACCTGCAGGGTGTCCCCGGACGGGTCCGCGTGGATCGCCACCAGCGAGGGCACCCCGCGGCCCTCCTGGTAGTGCCCGCGCACCGTGTGCCCAGGCCCCTTCGGCGCCACCATGAAGACGTTCACCCCTTCCGGCGGCACGATCTGGCCGAAGTGGATGTTGAAGCCGTGGGCCACCGCCAGATAGTTCCCCGCCTTCAAGTGAGGTTCGATCTCGCTGCGGTAGACCTCGGCCATGGTCTCGTCGGGAAGCGTCATCATCACCACGTCGGCCGCGCGCGCCGCTTCCGCCGGTGACAGCACGCGCAGCCCCTCCCCCTCGGCCTTGGCGCGCGAGCGCGAGTCCTTGCGCAGCCCCACCACCACCGAGATCCCCGAGTCGCGCAGGTTGAGGGCGTGCGCATGACCCTGGCTGCCGTAGCCCATCACGGCCACGCTGCGACCCTCGAGACGACCCAGGTCGGCATCCTTGTCGTAATAGATCCGCAGTGCCATGCCGCTCACAATCCTCGCATCACGGCCAGCGGGCCGGTGCGCACCAGGTCGCGCAGGCCCAACGGCTCGAGCATCCGGGTGATGGCGCCGATCTTCTCCTGACCACCCGTGACTTCGATCACGAAGGACTTCGGGCTCACGTCGACGATCTTGCCGCGGAAGATCTCCACGACCCGCAGCACCTCCGCGCGCTGCTCAGGCGTCGGAGCCACCTTGAGCATGGCCAGCTCGCGCGCCACGAAGGGCTTGTCCAGGAAGTCGGTCACGCGGATCACGTCGATCAGCTTGTGCAGCTGCTTGGTGATCTGCTCGATGGTTTCGTCGTCGCCGTGCGTGACCAGCGTCATGTGGGAGATGGTCGGATCGATGGTGGGCGCCACGTTCAAGCTGTCGATGTTGTAGCCGCGCCCGCTGAACATGCCGGCCACCCGGGACAGGACCCCGAACTCGTTGCGCACCAGCACGGAGATCGTGTGACGCACGTCCCGGCTCTCCGGCTCAGTCCGGATCCCGGAGCAGCATCTTTGCGGAAGGCGAGCCGGCGGCGACCATCGGGTAGCAGTTCTCCGTCTCCCGCACGACGCAGTCCACCAGCACCGGCCCCGGATGGGCGAGCGCCTTCTCGAGGGTCGGCTCCACTTCCTCCGGGCGGCTCGCGCGCAGCCCGAGGGCCCCGAAGGCATCGGCCAGCTTGACCCAGTCCGGCGCCACGTGCAGGTCGCTGGCGGAAACGCGGTTCTCGTAGAGCAGGTGCTGCCACTGGCGCACCATGCCGAGGTAGCGGTTGTTGATGATCAGGACCTTGACCGGGAGACGCTCCTCCACCGCCACCGCGAGCTCCTGGATGGTCATGAGCAGGGAGCCGTCGCCAGCCACGCACAGCACCAACTCGTCCGGGCACGCCACCTGGGCGCCGATCGCCGAGGGCAGGCCGAATCCCATGGTTCCGAGCCCGCCGGAGCTCACCCAGTGGTTGGGACGCTGGCAGTGGTAGTACTGCGCCGCCCACATCTGGTGCTGCCCCACGTCGGTCGTGACGATGGCCTGGCCGTTCGTCATGCGGTAGGCCTTGTCGATCACGAACTGCGGCAACAAGGGCCCGTCCGCTGGCTGCGTGTAATCGATCGGATGCTCGCCGTCCCAGTCTGCGATCTGCTGCCACCAGGGCGCGATCTGCTCGTGGTAGGCGCCGTAGTCCTCTTCCTCGCCCAGCAGCTTGAGCAGCTTCTGGAGACAGTTGCGAACGTCGCCCACGATCGGGATGTCGACGTGCACCGTCTTGCGGATCGTGGTGGGGTCGATGTCGATGTGGATCTTGCGCGAGTGCCGGCTGAACTCGTCGAGCTTCCCCGTGACCCGGTCGTCGAAACGGGCTCCGATCGCGATGAGCACGTCGGCCCGGTCCACGGCGAGGTTCGCCCGGTAGGTACCGTGCATGCCGAGCATGCCGAGCGAGGCCGGGTGGTTGCCGGGAATCCCGCCGATGCCCATCAACGTGTAGGTGGTGGGGATGCGGAGCACCTCCACGAGGCGCCGCAGCTCCTCCGCAGCATGGGAGAGGATCACGCCCCCGCCGAAGTACACCACCGGCCGCTCGGCCTGGAGGATCATGGCGAGGGCCTTCTTGATCTGCCCCCAGTGCCCCTCCACGCAGGGCTGGTAGTGCTCGAGGCGGATCTCCCGCGGATACTGGAACTCGCACTCCTGGGCACTCACGTCCTTCGGGATGTCCACGAGCACCGGGCCCGGCCGCCCGCTGGTGGCCAGGTAGAAGGCTTCCTTGATGGTGGGCGCGAGCCGCCGCACGTCCTTGACCAGGTAGTTGTGCTTCGTGACCGGCCGCGTGAGGCCCACGTTGTCGGCCTCCTGGAACGCGTCGCTGCCGATGGCCAAGGTGGGAACCTGGCCGGAGAAGACCACGACCGGGATCGAGTCCGAGTGGGCGGTGGCGATCCCGGTGATCGCGTTGGTGAGCGCCGGGCCGGAGGTGACCAGGGCGACGCCCGGGCGCCCGCTCGCTCGCGCGTAGCCGTCGGCCATGTGCACGGCGCCCTGCTCGTGGCGGGCGAGCACGTGCCGGAAGCCCAGGCGCTGGATGGCGTCGTAGATGTGCAGGACCGCGCCGCCCGGGTGTCCGAACATCACGTCCACACCCTCTTCGCGCAGGGCATGGAGCAGGATCTCCGCGCCTTTCAACCTCACGCGTGGTCACTCCGTCCGGGGCCCGGCGCGCGACCGCGCTAGCGGTAGCGGCTCAGGATGGCCTGGATGCGATCCTTGCCCGCGAGCTTGGTCTTCTGGATCTCCTTGCGGCGAAGCTCCTCCTCGGGCGTGAGGAAGCGCTGGCGGAGCAGCGCCTCCAGTCGCCCCTCCAGCTCGCGATGTTCCTCCCACAGCAGCCGGAGCTCCTCGTCCTCCGGCAGCAGTCGCTCGATCAGCTCCCGGTCGCGCGGATCCATCGCGCGGTGGGTCGTCCCTCCTCCGCCGGGTCCTGGTCGGGACCCGTCCCCGGCTCGCGGGGCGCCATTCGATACGCGCCTGGCCGGTTAAGTCCTCAGATTACGGGCTCTTCCGGGGTGTGTCAAAACGACAGGGCTCATGCCGCACCCCCACGGCGCACCTCGGCCTCGGCGCGCCGCAGGTAGTGCGGCACCAGCTCCGCGGCGGGCCGAGCCTCGCCGCGTGCTAGACCGCGCAGACCGATCCGACCCACGGCCACGGCTCGCTCTGTCCCCCCGGGCGGATCCAGGACCCGCGCCTCCCCAACGGCCGCCGCCACCCGCTCCGCGGCCTCGCCCACCAGGACGCACCCGGCAGGCAGGCGCCCGGCGAGGTCCTCGGGAGCGAACAGCCCCGGGGCCACCAGCGCCTCGCTCGCTCCCCCCCGCAGGCGGAAGACCGCCCCGTACACCTCACCCCGCTGGGCGTCCAGCACGGCCGCCACCACCGCTTCCGGGGGGGCCACCGCCCAGGCCAGGGCCTCCAGGGTCGGGACCGCCACCACCGGCAGCGGCGGTTCGAAGGCGAGGCCCTTTACCGTGGCGAGACCCACCCGCAGGCCGGTGAACGAGCCCGGGCCGATGGAGACCGCCAGGGCGCCGAGCCCCTCCAGGGGGACGGCGGCGCGCGCCAACACCTCCAGGATGGCCGGAAGCAGGGTCTCGGAGACCGGTCGCTCGGGAGCCAGCGCGGTCGCGGCCAGCAGCTCACCGCCCCGCAGCACCGCCACGCCGGCCACCCGGGTGGCGCTCTCCACCGCGAGCAGGGCGGCGGACGCCGCCGGCACCCGAGCTAGAGCCCCGAGCTCTGGCGCACCCAATCCACGAGCCGCGTCCAGTGACGGGACAGATCGTTCCAGAAGGCGAGACCCATCAGGAGGAGCAGCACGGTCAAACCCAGCTGCTGGGCGATCTCCCGGGTCCGGACCGAGACCGGCGAGCGCTTCACGCCCTCGATCACGAGCAGGAGCGCCTGGCCGCCGTCCAGCACGGGGATCGGGAGCAGGTTCAAGATGCCGAGATTGATGCTGATCAGGATCAGCGTGCTGAGGTACGCCTCCCAGCCCCGCTGCAGCGAGCGGTGGGCGATCTCGGCGATCCCGATCGGCCCGGCCAGCTGCTTGCGCGAGACCTCACCGGTCACGAGCTTGTGCAGCCCCACCATGAACGTGCGCATCACGTCGCCGGTCATGGCGACGGCGCGGGGCAGTGCCACCAGGGGATTCGCGGCCCGATCGATCTGGCTCGCTCCCGGCAGGGCGGCGGTCTCCGCCGTGATCCCGATCAGGTAGCGCTCCTCGGGGATGCCGAGTCCGGTGTCCGCCTCCGCCAGCTCGGGGCGGATCGCCACGTCGTGGCGCTCGCCGGAACGCGCGTAGACCAGGCGGAGCGACCGGCCGCGGCTCGAGCGCACCATCTCGGCGAAGGAGGCGAAGCTGCCCACGGGCGCGCCATCGACCGCCACGATCAGGTCGCCGGGCCGCAGCCCCGCGCGCTCCGCCGGCGAGCCCGGGGTGATGGCGGCGATGAGCACCGTGGCGGGCACGACCCCGAGGGCCTGGGTCGAGCCCCGGGCCGGCACGGAGAGCGCGTGGCGCTCGGGTTCCGGGGAGCCCCGCTCCACCTCGAGCTCGAGGCGTCCCGTGCGGGCCTCGGCGTAGCGGGTGGCGAAGGCGTTCCAGTCGGCGATCGGCTCCCCCTCGATGGCCGTCACCCGGTCTCCGGAGCGCAGCCCCGCCCGCGCGGCCTCCGTGTCCGCGTCGGGCACGCCGAGCACGGCCGGCGGACGGGCGTGGTCGAGACCGACCCAGCCCACCTCGCCCACGCCGCCGAAGGCGTCCAGGCCGCTGCGTGCCTGCACCGGGAGCGCCACCTGGAAGACCTGGCCGGCCCGGTCCACCCGAAGCGTCAGGGTGCCGCCCGGGCTCCGCCGCACCGCGTCCTCCAGACCCTCCCACCATTCCACGGCCGTGCCGTCCACGGCCAGCACGCGGTCCCCGGGCTGCAGGCTCGCCTCCGCGGCCGGCGAGGCCGGCTCGACGCCGCCGATCACCGGCGCCGGACGCGGCATCCCGATCGAGAGAACCGCGGCGAAGACGACCACCGGGAGCAGCAGGTTCATGACGGGGCCGGCGAACACGATGGCCAGCCGCTGCCAGACCGGCTTGGCGTTGAAGGCGCGGTTCGCGTCCGTCTGCTGCGCGGCCTGGGCCTCCTCGTCGGGGTTCTCCCCGAGCATCTTCACGAAGCCCCCCAGCGGGAACCAGGCCACCACGTACTCGGTCTCGCCCCAGCGGCGCGCGAGCCGCCAGCGCCCGAATCCGATCGGCGGGCCGAAGCCCAGCGAGAACTTGAGCACGCGCACGCCGAACAGCTTCGCCACCAGGAAGTGGCCGAGCTCGTGCACGAAGATGAGCACGCCCAACATGGCGACCAGGGCGAACAGGAACGAGAGTGCGGTCATGCGGAGCCTCCGGGGGCGAGCACGTCACGGGCATGCGCGCGGGCCCAGGCGTCCACGGCCCGCACGTCCTCGAGATCCCGCAGCGGCGCATGCGCCGAACGGGCCAGATGGGCCTCGAGCACGCGGCCGGCGGTGGCTGCGATGGCCGGAAACGGTACCGCGCGCTCCAGGAAGGCGGCCACCGCCACCTCGTTGGCGGCGTTCAACACGCAAGGCGCCGCCTCGTCCCCCGCCAGCGCCGCGTAGGCCAGGTCCAGGGCGGGGAACCGCTTGCGGTCGGGCGCCTCGAAGTCGAGCCGCCCGAGCGCGGCCAGATCGAGACGCGGAAGCTCGAGGGGCAGGCGCTCGGGATGGGAGAGCGCCAGGGCGATGGGAATACGCATGTCCGGCAGGCCGAGCTGCGCCAGCACGGATCCATCCGCGAGCTCGACCAGGGAATGCACGATCGACTGGGGATGCACGACCACATCGACCCGCTCCGGAGGCACGTCGAACAGCCAGCGCGCCTCGATCACCTCGAGCCCCTTGTTCATGAGGCTGGCCGAGTCGATGGTGATCTTGGGCCCCATGTCCCAGTTCGGATGGGCGAGCGCCTCGTCCAGCGTCGCCCGGACGATGCGCTCTGCGGGCCAGGTGCGGAACGGTCCGCCCGAGGCGGTCAGGACCAGCCGCGCCACGTCTTCCTTGCGCTGGCCCACCAGCACCTGGAAGAGCGCACTGTGCTCGCTGTCCACCGGGAGCAGGCGCGCGCCCCGCTCCCGCGCCTCGCGCATCACCAGCGCGCCCGCCATGACCAGGACTTCCTTGTTGGCCAGGGCCAGATCGCGACCGGCGCGCAGGGCGGCCAGCGCCGGCGGGAGGCCCACCGCCCCCACCAGCGCCGCCACCACCAGGTCGGCCTCGTGGGTAGCCACCGCCTCGAGGCCCTCGGGGCCGTGAAGCACCGGGGGTGCCTCGGCGCCCAGGTGCGCCCGCAGCGCGGCGGCGGATTCCGCATCGGCCACCGAGACCAGGGCGGGGCGATGACGACGCACCTGGGTGGCCAGCTTCTCGACACTGCGTCCTGCCGCCAGGGCGGTGACGCGAAATCGCTCCGGGAAGGCTCCCGCCACCGCCAGGCACTGCTCGCCCACGCTGCCCGTGCTCCCGAGCACTGCCAGCCGTTTCACGGCGTCTCCGGCGGCCCGCGTCGTACCTGGGCGCTGGTCAGGCCATAGCGCCGCTCTCGATCCTGGTAGAGGAGCAGGGCCTCCACGAGATGCTTCTTGCGGAACTCGGGCCACATGACGGGCACCACATGCAGCTCGGTGTAGGCGATCTGCCAGAGCAGGAAGTTGGAGATCCGCTGCTCGGCTCCGGTCCGGATCAACAGGTCCGGGTCGGGCAGATCCGGTGCGTAGAGGTACTGGGCGAAGGTCTTCTCGTCCAGGTGGTCGACGTCGACCTTGCCGAGCTCGTAGTCGCGCAGGAGCCGGCGTGCGGCATCGATGATCTCGGCACGTCCGCCGTAGGAGAGCCCGAAGACGAGCTGCATCTCCGTGTTGGCCCGGCTGCGCTCCACCGCGCGCTCCAGTCGGGAACGCACCGATTCGGGCAGCCGTTCCAGCCGGCCGATGGCCCGGACCCGCACGCCGTTGCGCATCACCTCCTCGAGCTCGCTCTCCAGGTAGTGGTCGAGCAGACCCATGAGCTCGTCCACCTCGACCCGCGGCCGGTTCCAGTTCTCGGTGGAGAAGGCGTAGAGGGTCAGGATCGGGACGCCGAGCTCGTGGCCTGCGCGCACCACGGCGCGTACGGACTCGATGCCGGCCCGGTGGCCTTCCAGCCGCGAGAGCCCTCGTCGTTCCGCCCAGCGCCCGTTGCCGTCCATGATGATGGCCACGTGACGCGGTAGCGCGTCGGGTCGGATCCGCCGCTCGTGCATCTCAGACCTGGAGCACTTCCTGTTCCTTCTGGTCGGCCAGACCATCGATCTTCTTCACGTATTCGTCGGTGAGCTCCTGGACCTTCTTCTCGACCCGGTGGCGCTCGTCGCTGGGGACCGACCCCCCCCCTTCCAGCTTCTTGACCTCGGCCACGGCTTCGCGGCGCGCCTCCCGCACCCCGAGCTTGTGATCCTCGGCGACCTTGCGCACGTGCTTCACCAGTTCCTTGCGGCGCTCCTCGGTGAGGGGCGGAATCGGGATCCGCACGACCTTGCCGTCGTTGGAGGGGGTCAGGCCCAGGTCGGAGCTCTGCACCGCCTTCTCGATCGCCTGGAGCGCGCCCTTGTCGTAGGGGGAGATCACGATCAGCCGGGGGTCCGGCGTGGTCAGGTTGGCCAGCTGGTTGAGCGGCGTCGGCGTCCCGTAGTAGTCGATCTGGATGCCGTCGAGCAGCGCCGAGTTGGCCCGTCCGGTCCGCACCTTGCGGAGGTCGTTGCGCAGGTGCTGGACCGACTTTTCCATCCCTGCCTGCGCCGCTTCCAGCACCTTGCGCACGTCCTGCTCGGCCATGGTTCCTCCGTCACTCCGCCACGAGCGTGCCGATCTTCTCGCCGCACACCACCTTGCGGATGTTGCCGGGGACCGTCATGTCGAACACGACGATCGGCAGGCGGTTCTCCCGGCACAGCGCGATCGCGGTCTGGTCCATGAAGCGCAGGTTGCGCTGAATGCTCTCGTCGTAGGTCAGGCGGTCGAAGCGGGTGGCGGCGGGATGGGTCTCGGGATCGGCGTCGTAGACCCCGTCCACCCGCGTCGCCTTCAGGATCGCGTCGGCGTGGATCTCGGCCGCGCGCAGGGCGGCCGCCGTGTCGGTGGTGAAGTAGGGATTGCCGGTTCCGGCGGCGAAGATCACGATGCGGCCCTTCTCCAGGTGCCGCTCCGCACGCCTGCGGATGTAGGGTTCGGCCACCTCCTTGATCTCAAGGGCCGAGAGCACCCGGGTCGGCAGACCCGCCTCCTCGAGGGCATCCTGGAGCGCGAGGGCGTTGATCACGCTCGCCATCATGCCCATGTAATCGGCGCTGGCCCGGTCCATGCCCTCGGCGGCGGCGGTCATGCCGCGGATCACGTTGCCGCCTCCGATCACGATGGCGACCTCGATGCCGAGCGCCTGCACGTCCCGGACCTCCTCGGCAACGCCCCGGATCACGCCCGGGTTGATGCCGAAGCCGCGGTCGCCGGCCAGGCGCTCGCCCGAGAGCTTGAGCACGACGCGCCGGTAGGCCGCCTTCACGTCGCACCGCCTTCGCCCAGGCGGAAGCGCACGTAGCCGGCGACGCTGAGCGGACTCCCGAGCCGCTTCGATTCTGCCTCGAGCACCTCTCCGACCCGGCGGTCCGGGTCCTTGATGAAGGGCTGCTCGAGCACACAGACCTCCGAGAAGAACTTCTGGATGCGGCCCTCCACGATGCGGTCCAGCACCTGGGCGGGCTTCCCGCTCTGCTCCGCCTGCTTGCGGAACACCTCCCGCTCCTGGGCGACCACGTCTTCCGGAACCCCGGCGCGATCCACGGCGATCGGTGACGGGTCGGCCGCCGCCACGTGCATGGCGAGGTCCTTGGCCACCGCGTCCACCGCCTCGCCGGTCGCCGGGGTGCTGAGCGCCACCAGCACGGCGAGCTTGCCGCCTGCGTGGACGTAGCCGCCCACTCGACCCGGCGGGTCCACCGCCAGGCGCGCCACGCGCTTCGCGACGATGTTCTCCCCGATGCGCCCGACGACGGCCTGGATGCGCTCGCGAACCGTCTCCCCGTCCACGGAGGCGTCCTGCAGCGCCTCTGGCGTCTGGAGCGCCGGATCCGCCGCCACGAGCTTCGCCAGGGTGCTGGCCAGCTCCTGGAAGTCCGGCGTCTTGGCCACGAAATCGGTCTCGCAACCGAGCTCCACCAGGGCGCCGGCTTCCCCGGCCAGGGCCATCCCGATCGCCCCCTCGGTGGTCTCGCGTCCCTCCCGCTTGACCGCCCGGGCCAGGCCCCGCTCCCGCAGGAGCTGCACGGCGCGCTCCAGGTCGCCCTGGGCGTCGGCCAGGGCGCGCTTGCACTCCATCATGCCGACGCCGGTGCGCTCCCGCAGGGCCTTCACCGCGCGTGCCGAGATCTCGGCCATGCTCCCTCCCCCGGCGTCAGCTGCCGCCGCCCGGATCCCCGTCCGGCCGGACCTCGCCCGGGTCGGCCTTGGCCTCGCCCGGACCCGCCTTGACCTTGCCCGGACCGGCCTTGGCCTCGCCCGGGCCGGCCTTGACCTCGGCCGGAGCGGCCTTGGCCTTGGCCTCGGCCCCGGGCTCCTCACCGGAACGCGGCCCCCGGCGCCCGCCCGCCGAGCGCCCAGCGCCCCCGGCCCCGCGGCCGCGCCGCGGTGGCTGCTTGATCTCCACCACCACACGCCCGCTGGCAGGCGCTGCGGCGGCGGCCTCGCGCCCGGTCGCCTCCTGGGCGACCTGGGCCTGGATGCGCTCCTCGCAGAGCACGGCCCCCTCGAGGCAGGCGTCCGCCACCCGTGCGCTGTAGAGCTGGATGGCGCGGATCGCGTCGTCGTTGCCCGGAATCACGTAGTCGATGCCCAGCGGATCGCAGTTCGAGTCGACCACGGCGACGATCGGGATGACGAGGCGCCGGGCCTCCTGGATCGCGATGTGCTCGCGGCTCACGTCGATCACGAATAGGGCGTCCGGGAGCCTCGTCATCTCGCGGATGCCGTCGAATGCCTTGCTGTAACGGTCCACCTCGCGGCTCAGGCGAGACCGCTCCTTCTTGGAGAGATCCTTGAGCTTCTCCTCGTCTTCGAGCACTTCCAGCAGGCTCTTGAAGCGCTCGATGGACTTCTTCACGGTGCGGAAGTTGGTCAGCATCCCGCCCAGCCAGCGGTTGTTCACGTAGAACTGCTCGGCCCGCTCCGCTTCGAGCTGCATCGACGGCGCGGCCTGCCGCTTGGTGCCAACGAAGAGCACCTTGCCGCCGGCCGCCACGGTCTCACGCACGAAGTCGAGGGCGGCGCGCAGACGCACCAGCGTCTGGTCCAGATCCACGATGTGGATGCCATTACGCTCCCCGAACAGGAACGGCTTCATGCGCGGGTTCCAGCGTCGGGTCTGGTGCCCGAAGTGGACGCCCGCCTCCAACAGCTCGCGCACCGTGGGCGGGCCGACGGGCCGCTCGGCGGCGGCCTCGGCGCCCGCTGCGGGCGGCGGCGTGGGGGGGGTGGAGACGGACGGATCGGGAGGGGTCGTCTCGACCATGCACTTCTCCTTCGCGGTTGACCTCCGCTCCGGCCGTGGCTCCCGGAAACCCGCCGCACCAGCCAGCGGGCACCGCCCCGGGCGGTCCGGAACGTGTGGAATGGCGAGGAGATAGCAGAGTCGCGAGGGAAACTCTAGGGATTCGGAGCACCCCGCGGGCCCGGCGGCCTCACGTGGTGTACTCGGCGTTGATGCGAACGTAGGCGGGGGAGAGGTCGCAGGTCCACAGGGTCGCCTGCCCCCGACCCACGCCCAGGTGGGCGTGCACCTCGACGGCTTCACGGCGCAGCTTCGCAGCGGCTCGCCGGCGCGCGGCGGGCCCGGCGGGGACGCCTGCCCGGTAGACGGACACCCCGCCGAGGCGCACCTCCGCCCGGCGCAGGTCCAGGACCAGCCTCCCGGCACCGATGGTCTGCAGGATGCGGCCCCAGTTGGGGTCGGCTCCGTGGACCGCCGTCTTCACCAGCAGCGAGTTGGCCACGCGGCGGGCCGCCTGCTCCGCCTCCCCCGCATCGCGCGCGCCCGTGACCCGAACCGTCACCAGCTTGGTAGCCCCCTCCCCGTCCCGGGCGATGGCCCGGGCGAGCCCGGCGCACAGGCGACCCAGGGCCCCGGCGAAGGCCCGGGCCTCCGGGCTCGTGGCGCCGCGCAGAGGCCGGTTGCCGGCCCGACCGCTCGCCAGCAGCAGCAGCGTGTCGCTGGTGGAAGTCTCCCCGTCCACCGTGACCCGGTTGAAGGTCGCCTCGCACGCCTCGCGCAGCAGGCGCCGCAGGGTCGGGGCCGCCACTGCGGCGTCCGTGAGCACGAAGGCGAGCATCGTGGCCATGTCCGGCTCGATCATGCCCGCCCCCTTGGCGCAACCGGCCAGCGTCGCCACACGACGGCCGAGGCGCACGCGGGTCGACGCCCACTTGGGCTGGGTGTCCGTGGTCAGGATGGCCTCGGCCGCCCGGGGCAGACCGTCCGGGGCCAGCGCCGCCACGGCCCGGGGGATGCCGAGCCGCAGGCGCGGCATGGGAAGCGGCTGACCGATCACCCCCGTCGAAGCGACCAGCACTTCCCGTTCCGGGCAGCCCAGGGCGCGCGCCACCCAGGCGCTCATCTGCCGGGCGTCGCGCTGGCCGCGGGCGCCCGTGGCCACGTTCGAGACGCCGCTGTTCACCACCACCGCCCGGGCCCGGCCCGCGCGCACGCGCTCTCGCGACAGCGCCACGGGAGCCCCCACCACCGTGGAGCGCGTGAACACGCCGGCCGCGGCGGCGGGGGCGTCGCTCACGAGCAGGGCCAGATCGAGGCCCCGGCGCTTGATGCCGCAGCGTACCCCGCTCGCCCGGAAGCCCGGCACGACGGGCGGCCGTCGCGCCATGGAGCGCTCAGGCCGCTCCGCAGCACTTCTTGTACTTCTTGCCGCTTCCGCAGGGGCAGGGGTCGTTGCGGCCGACCTTGGCGGAGCGCCCGGCCCGGCCGGGCTCCCCCGCTCGCGGCCGTCCCGCCCGGCCCGGCGGCCCCGGGGTCAGCGCCGGACGCGCTTCCAACACCGACGCCCGCGGCGTCGCGGCGGCCCGGGCCACCTCGGCGCTGGCTCGCACTTCGGCCGCGCGGGCCGCGTCCGCCAGGGCGTCCTCCTGGATGGCGACCTTGAAGATCTCCTCGACGGCCAGCGCGTCCACGCGCTCGTTCATCTCGGCGAAGAGCTGGAAGCCCTCCCGAGCGTATTCGACCTTCGGGTCTCGCTGGGCGTAGCCGCGGAAGCGGATGCCGTCGCGCAGGGAGTCCATGGTGTACAGGTGGTCCTTCCAGAGCCGATCCAGGGTGCGCAGGACGATCTGGCGCTCCACCTGCTCGAAGCGCATCAGGCCGACGATCGCGTAGCGCTCCGCCAGCTGGTTCCAGTCCCGGCGCTTCTGGTCCCGACGGGCGACCAGACGCTCGAGCAGTGCGCGCCCCAGGGCATCGCGGTCTCCGGCCGGCTGGCCGTCCGCCAGGAAGGGCGGCTCGCGCGGGTCGAAGGCCAGGCCGAACTGGGCCTCCAGGGCCTTGGCCAGGTCCGAGAGCTGCTCCGGCTCCGGCTCGCCCTTCTCGGGCCAGTGGGCGCCCAGCAGGGAGACGAGGACGCCCTCCAGCATCTCCAGCACCTCGTCCTCCACCTGATCGCGTCCCAGCAGCTCGCGCCGGCGCCCGTAGAACGCGATGCGCTGCTTGTTCATCACGTCATCGTACTCGAGCAGGTGCTTGCGGACGTCGAAGTTGCGCGCCTCCACCTTCTTCTGCGCATTCTCGATGGCCCGCGTCACGAAGCGGTGCTCGATGGCCTCGCCTTCCTGGAGCCCCAGGCGCTCCATCCACGGCGTGATGCGCTCGGACCCGAACAGGCGCAGCAGATCGTCCTCCAGCGAAAGCAGGAACTGGCTCGAGCCGGGGTCGCCCTGCCGCCCGGAACGTCCCCGCAGCTGGTTGTCGATGCGGCGGCTTTCGTGGCGTTCGGTGCCCAGGATGTGAAGCCCGCCCGCCTTCACGACGTCCTCCCGCCCCTCGCTGCACTCGGCTTCGAAGTGCGCCAACCACTTGAGGTACTCGGGGTGCTGCTTGTCGTGGCCGCACTTGGCCAGGGCCAGGAACTCGGGATTGCCGCCCAGCACGATGTCCGTGCCGCGTCCTGCCATGTTGGTGGAGATGGTGACGGCGGCCTTGCGGCCGGCCTGGGCCACGATCTCCGCCTCGCGCTCGTGGTGCTTCGCGTTCAGCACGTTGTGCCGCACGCCCAGCTTCGAGAGCTTTCGCGACAGCATCTCCGAGGTCTCGATGGCGATGCTGCCCACCAGGATCGGCTGCCCGGTGGCGTGGCGCTCCCGGATCTCCTCCACCGCGGCGTCGAACTTCTCGCGCTTGGTCTTGTAGACCACGTCCGGCAGGTCGTCGCGGATCATGGGGCGATGGGTCGGAATCACGAGCACGTCCAGGTCGTAGATCTTGGCGAACTCCGGGGCCTCGGTGTCGGCGGTTCCCGTCATGCCCGCGAGCTTGTCGTGCATGCGGAAGTAGTTCTGGAAGGTGATCGAGGCGAGGGTCTGGTTCTCGCTCTGGACCCGGATCCCCTCCTTCGCCTCCACGGCCTGGTGCAGCCCATCCGACCAGCGTCGGCCCGGCATCAGGCGGCCCGTGAACTCGTCGACGATCATCACCTCCTGCTTGCCGCCCTCCCCCGTCTTGACCACGTAGTCCACGTCGAGCTTCTTGAGCGAGTGGGCCACGAGCGCTTGCTGCACCGCGTGCAGCAACGGCAACATGGCGGGGTCGTACAGGTTCGGGACCCGCACGAGACCCTCGATCTTGTGCACGCCATCCTCGGTCAGGGCGGCCACGTGGTCCTTCTCGTCGACCCAGTAGTCCCCGGTCTCGTCGATCCCCTTCATGGGATCACCCTTGGTACCGAGCTTGAGCTGCTGCACCACCCGGCTGGCGACTCCATAGACCTCGGTGTTCTCCTCGGAGGGGCCCGAGATGATCAGCGGGGTGCGCGCCTCGTCGATCAGGATGGAGTCCACCTCATCCACGATCGCGTAGTGCAGCTCGCGCTGGACGCAGGACTCCGGGTCGGGCTTCATGTTGTCGCGCAGGTAGTCGAAACCGAACTCGTTGTTCGTGCCGTAGGTGATGTCCGCGCCGTAAGCCGCCTTGCGCTGGACGTCGTCCAGGTCGTGGACGATCACGCCCACCCGCAGCCCGAGGAAGCGGTGCACCTCGCCCATCCACTCCGCGTCGCGTCGCGCCAGGTAGTCGTTCACGGTGACGATGTGAACGCCCCGGCCGCTCAACGCGTTCAGGTACGCGGGCAGCGTGGCCACCAGGGTCTTGCCCTCGCCGGTCTTCATCTCGGCGATCTTGCCCTCGTGCAGGACCACCCCGCCGATCAGCTGGACGTCGTAGTGGCGCTGCCCGAGGGTGCGCTTGGCCGCCTCGCGGACCGTGGCGAAGGCCTCGGGCAGCAGGTCGTCTACAGGCTCGCCTCGGCCGATGCGCTCGCGGAAGGCCGCGGTGCGGGCGCGGAGCACCTCGTCCGACAGCTTCTCGAGCTCGGGCTCGAGGACGTTCACCCGCTCCACGAGCGGCAGGATGCGCCTGAGCTCGCGGTCGTTCTTGCTGCCGAAGATCTTGCGCAGGAGCGCTTGGAGCATGGGGAAGCGCGGTTCTCCCGCTCGGGGGGCGAGCCTGCAAGGAAGGTAGGAGACGCCCCGACGGCGGGCAAACGGCCCGGGGAGCCCGGACCCCTACTCGAACACGTAGTCCAGGGGATCCACGGCCTTGCTGCGAACCTCCACCGCATAGTGCAGGTGGGGCCCCGTGCTGCGCCCGCTGCTCCCGACGCTTCCGATGCGCTCCCCGCGCTCCACTTCCTGGCCCTTGCGAACCAGGATCTCGGCCAGGTGGCCGTAGGTGGTGCGGATGCCCCAGCCGTGGTCGATCTGCACGGAGCGGCCCAGGGCGCCCTTGCGCCCCACGAAGTGGACCTTGCCCCGGCCGGGCGCCACCACCGCAGTGCCGAACGGGCTCGCGATGTCCAGGCCCGCGTGGAACTGGGGCCGGCCCGTGAAGGGCGAGACGCGGCGCCCGAAGCGCGAGGTGAGCCAGCCCTCGGTGGGCCAGATGGAAGGGGTTGCCGCCAGCTGGCGGCTCTTGCCCTCGACCTGCGCCAGCAGCGCCCTCATGGACTCCTCTCGCACCAGGGAGGCTTCCGCCAGGGTGCGCGCCCGCTGGCGCAGGTGAGCGAGCACCGTGGCCTCGGAGCTCGGGAACGCAACGAGGGAGGCGCCGGCCGGCGCGGGGTGGAGGACCGCGCCCGGGGCGGGCGGGAGGCGCGCGGGCGAGGTGCGCGCGGATGGCTCCTCGGCGGCCTCGTCCTCGCCCCCGCCTCCCAAGGCGGGGGCGTCCTCCTCGCCGTGGGTGTGCTCGGTGGCGTGGGGCAGGTTCGCGATCACGCGTACCTTGCGCTCGAACTCCTGGAGCGCCGCGAGACGCTGCTCCAGGGCGTTCACCTGGTCGGCGAAGCGAGCCACCTGCTCGCCCTGGGCCCGGGTCTCCAGGCGCAGCCGCTCCACGTCCACGGCATCGATCCGCAGTCGGGCCCAGTCCACCAGTCCCACCAGCAGCAGACACGCCAGGAGGGCGCCGAAGGCGGCCAGGTGCTGGAGGCTCGTCCGCCCCACGTGGAAGCGGCGGACCCGCGACACTCCGTCGGGAACGACGATGATGGTGTAGCGTTCGCGCTTGCGGTCGGTCCGTCCCGGGGCCCTCGGACTCATGCTCCGACCCCGCCCCTTCCCGGCAGGCGCAGGCGCAGCCGCAGCGTGCCGATCTGCACCTCGTCGCCGTCGCCGAGCGCTGCGCGCTGGCAGGGACGCCCGTTGTGAAGCGTGCCGTTGGTGCTGCCCAGGTCCTGGACGAAGAAGCCCTGCTCGTCGAAGCCGATTGCCACGTGGGCGCGCGAGACGGTGGGATCCGCCAGCATCACGTCCGCCCCCCGACCCCGCCCGATCACGACCCACTCGCGATCGACGGGCACCTCCAGCCCCGCGTAGAAGCCACTCGCCACCACGATCGAGGCCCCCCCAGGAACGAGCTGGCTGGAGGTGCGGCGTTCGGCGAGCGCAGTTCCGGTCATGCTCGTCGTCCCTTCGGACGCCCGGGAGCGTGAGCGCCCTCACGGGCCCTGCCCGGGCCCCCCCTGGCTCATCGGAGCCGAAACCCGCCGGCTTGATCGCGTCGGCCTCAGCGGGGCGGGGGCGGAGGCGGGCGGGCGCGGCGCGGGGTGCGCCGGCTGCGCAGCAGCTCCCGGGCGTGGCGGCGGGTGGCCTCGCTCACCGCCTCACCTCCGGCCATCCTGGCGATCTCCTCCACCCGCCCACTCTCCCCGAGGGGAAGCACCGAGGTCCGGGTGCGCCCGGCTCCCATCTCCTTCTCCACCCGCAGGTGGGTGTCGGCGAAGGCGGCGATCTGCGGCAGGTGGGTGATGCAGAGGACCTGATGTTCCCGGGCCAGCTCCGCGAGCACCCGCCCCACCCGGTCCGCGGCACGACCGGCGATGCCAGCGTCCACCTCGTCGAACACGAGCACCATGCCCGTCTCGCTGCGGCGCAGGGCGTTCTTGAGGGCCAGGAAGAGGCGCGAGAGCTCCCCGCCCGACGCGACCCGCTGGAGTGGGCGCGGCGGCTCCCCGGGGTTGGCGGCGAAGCGGAACTCGACGAGCTCTGCTCCGGATGCGGCGCACGGCATCTCGTCCAGCACGGGCGCCGGCTCGAGCGCCACCGAGAGACGCGCGCGGGGCATGGCGAGGCCCGCCAGGGCGTCCTCGAGACTGCCCTCGAGACGCCGCGCCGCCGCGGCTCGGCCCCGGGAGAGCCCCTGCGCGGCCTGCACCAGCTCCTCCCGGAGCGGGCCCTCGCGCTGCTCGAGCTCGCGCACCCGTTCGTCGTGACCCTGGAGCCCGACCTGCTCGCGCGCCAGCTCGTCCCTTGCGCGCAGCACCGCGTCCTCGGTGCCCCCGTACTTGCGACGCAGGCGCTCGAGCTGCCGCAGCCGCTCCTCCACCTGGGCCAGGCGCTCCGGGTCCGCCTCGATGCCGGAGGCGTAGCGCTCGAGCTCGGCCGCCACGTCCACCAGCTCCGCATGGGCCGCGCGCAGGCGGGCGGCCAGCTCCTGGCCGCCGGCGTCGAGGCGCGCGATTTCCTCCGCGCGCCGGGCCGCCTCGGCCACCAGGTCCGCAGCGGCCGCGGCGTCCTCCAGGGCCGGATCGCCCACCAGGCGCCCGGCCCCGGCCAGCGCCTCGCCACGCAGGCGCTCGGCGTGCACGCGGCGGGCGTGCTCGGCCTCGAGCGCCGCCCACTGGCCGGGCACGAGCTGCGCCTCGTCGATCTCGCGCAGCTGGAAGGTCAGGAAGTCTGCGCGCCGGGCTCGCTCCTCCGCCTCCGCCACCAGCCGCCGCCGCTCCTCCCGCACCGCCCGGAGCGTCGTCCACGCCTGCTCCACGGCGCGCCGCTCCGCCTCCAGACCGCCGAAGGCATCCAGCAGGCGCGCGTGGCTGCCGGCCCGGCGCAGGGCCTGGGACTCGTGCTGGCTGCTGATCTCGAGCCGCCCCGCGAACAGCTCCGTCAGGCTGGCGGCGGGCACCAGGCGCCCCCCCACCTGGGCGCGGCTGCGCCCGCCGCGGCCCACGCTGCGCGCCACCACCAGGCTGTGGTCCTCGGGAGCGAGACCCCGTTCGGCGAGCTCCGCCACCAGCTCCGGCAACCGCTCGGTCCGGAAGACCGCCTCCACGCGCGCCTCCTCCGCCCCTTCGCGCACCACTTCGCTCGAGGCCCGCCCTCCGGCCAGCAGGGCCAGCGCACCGAGCACCAGGGACTTGCCCGCGCCGGTCTCGCCGGTCAGCACGTTGAGCCCGGGCCCGAACTCGATCTCCGCGCGCTCCACCACCGCCAGGTCGGCGATGCGCAGCGTCTCGATCACCGCTCCCCCCAGCGCAGCTTCGTCCGCAGCACCTGGAAGCGGTTGCGCTCGGGAGACACGACCAGGTGGACCGGGTGCTGGGCGCGTCGCACGCGCACCACGTCCCCGGGCTGGAGCAGGTCTCCCTCCTGCCCGTCCACCGTGAGCTGCACCTCGCCGCCCCGCGGCTGCACGCGGATCTCGATCTCCACCGAAGCGGGCAGCACGAGCGGACGCTGGGTCAGGGTGTGGGGACAGATGGGCGTCAGCACCAGCGCCCCCACGCCGGGCACCAGGATCGGCCCGCCCGCCGAGAGCGAGTACGCCGTGGAGCCGGTCGGCGTTGCGACGATCAGCCCGTCGGCATGGTAGGTGGTGACCTCGACCCCGTCGGCCCGCGTCTCCACGTCGATGATGCGCGCCAGGGCGCTCTTGGTGACGACCGCGTCGTTGAGCGCCAGGCGTACCCGGTGCTCCCGCCCGCCGCGCTCCAGGTGCACTGCCAGCCGCATGCGCTCCTCCACGTGCATGCGCCCGGCGAGGAAGCGCTCGAGGGCGCCTTGCGCCTCGTCGAGTCCCACCTCCGAGAGGAAGCCCAGGGTGCCGAGGTTCACGGCCAGGATCGGGACGGGATGGGTTCCGGTCTTGCGCGCAACGTCGAGCAGGGTGCCGTCACCCCCCAGCACCACCAGCAGGTCCACGGCGCTGGCCAGCCGCTCCCGGTCCTCACCCGGCCGCCGCAGGGGCTCCGCCGCCTCGTGGTCGAGCCGGACCTGGAGGCCGCGTTCCACGAGCCACTTCTCCAGCTCGCGCAGCACGCCGGCCGCCTGCGGCTGACCGGGCTTCAGACACACCCCCACGCTGCCAATCGTCACGGGCGGCCTCGACGGTTCGCATCACGCTAGCATCGGGCCGTGCCTGCCGACGAGCCCCTGGACCTGTTCGAACGCGAGCGACCACGCGCTCGCGCACTGCAGGCGCCGCTCGCCGACCGCATGCGGCCGCGTTCGCTCGAGGACGTGCTCGGCCAGGCACACCTGGTGGGTCCCGGCGCCCCCCTGCGCACCCTGGTGGAATCGGGGAGCCTGCCCTCGCTCGTCCTCTGGGGGCCTCCCGGCTCGGGCAAGACCACGCTCGCCCGCCTGCTGGCGGCCGGGCCCGGCCAGGGCTCCGGGCCGCCGCGCGTGCGCTTCGTGCCCCTCTCGGCGGTCCTGGCCGGCGTCAAGGACGTGCGCGCGGTGGTGGAGCGCGCCGCCCGGGAGCAGGCGGCCGGCGTTCGGACGGTGCTCTTCCTCGACGAGATCCACCGCTTCCATCGCGGCCAGCAGGACGCCCTGCTGCCGCACGTGGAGCACGGCACCGTGACGCTGATCGGCGCCACCACGGAGAACCCCTGCTTCGAACTGGCGCCGCCCCTCCTCTCGCGCTGCCGCGTCTTCGTGCTGCGTCGGCTGGATGCCGAGACCCTGGCCGCCCTGGTGCGGCGGGCCGCCACCGACGCCGAGCGCGGGCTCGGGGCGAGCGGCGTGCGGCTCGACGAGGAGGCGGTCGCCGCCCTGGTGGACGCCGCGGACGGAGACGCGCGCCGCGCCCTGGGCCTGTTGGAGAGCGCCGTCTCCCTCTGGCAGCGTGGGCCGCGCGACGTCCCGCTGGCAGCCGCCCTGGTAGGCGAGGCGTCCGGCCAGCGCGTGCTGGTCCACGACCGGGACCGCGAGGAGCACTACAACGTGATCTCCGCCCTGATCAAAAGCCTGCGGGCCAGCGACCCGGACGCCGGGCTCTACTGGCTCGCCCGCCTGCTCGAGGCGGGCGAGGACCCCTGCTTCGTGGCGCGGCGCCTCGTGGTGTTCGCCGCCGAGGACGTGGGCAACGCCGAGCCCCAGGCCCTCTCCCTGGCCACCGCCGCCCACCTGGCCGCCGAGCGCATCGGCATGCCCGAGGCGCGCATCCCCCTGGCCCAGGCCGTGGCCTTCCTGGCGTGCGCCCCCAAGAGCAACGCCGCCTACGCCGGACTCGAACGCGCCCGGCGCGACGTGCGGGATCGCGGCTCCTTGCCGGTCCCCCTGCACCTGCGCAACGCCCCCACCCCGCTCCTTCGTGAGCTCGGCTACGGCCGCGGCTATCGCGATCCCCACCACGAGCCGGGCGGGTTCGTGGCGGACCCGAACCTTCCGCCGGAGCTCGGCACGCCGCACTACTACGAGCCGGGAGAGGCCGGGGCCGAGCGTTCGATCCGCGAGCGGCTCTCCGCCTGGCGCGCCCGTCGAGCGGCGCCAGGGGAGGATCCGGAGCGCTCCTAGAGCGCCGTCCCGGGAACCCCGGCCGAGCCGGTGCGTGGCTTCGCCCCGAGATCGAGGCGCGAGATCGCAGCCATCGCCGTGGCTACCGCGAGCCGCAACGCACGGATCGGGTCGAAGGCGCGGGCCCGGCGACCGGGGGGTTCGTGAGATGGCCTCTAGTCGTCGCCGGTGCGGATGCGCGCGGCCGCCACGCGGTTGCGGCCATCCTGCTTGGCGCGATAGAGCGCCTCGTCGGCGGCCTCGAGCAGGGTCTCCGGCGAATCGATGCCGGGACCGAGGGACGCGACGCCGATGCTCACCGTGGCCTGCACGGTGTCGCCGCGCGGCGTCGGGAACTCGCTCTCCTCGGTCACCATGCGCACGCGCTCGGCGGCGGCCAGGGCTCCCTTGCGGTCCGTGTGCGGGAGGAGCACGAAGAACTCCTCGCCGCCCCAGCGCGCAGCCACGTCGGTGGCGCGCAGCGTGCGGCGCACGACCTCGCCGAAGCCACGCAGGATGGTGTCCCCTGCCCGGTGGCCGTGGCAGTCGTTCACGCGCTTGAACTGGTCGAGGTCTGCCATCCAGGCGGAGAGCGGCATGCGGTAGCGGCAGGAACGCACCAGCTCGAGGGGCATCACCTCGGTCAGATAGCGGCGCGTGCGCAGCCCCGTCAGGGGATCGGTCATGGAGAGCTGCTCCAGCTCGCTGTTGCGTTCGCGCAGCCGCTGCTGGAGCTGCTTGATCCGAAGGTGCAGATCCAGGCGGGCGAGCAGCTCCGGCGCGTGATAGGGCTTCGCGATCACGTCGCTCGCCCCATCACGGAGCAGGCGTGCGGTGCGCTCGGGATCCTCGTTGGCGGTCACGAACAGGAAGGGCACCTCCGGCCGCCCTTGGCGCCCGCCCTTGGCCCGCAACAGCTTCTCGCCGTCGATTCCCGGGAGGTGCAGGTCGCACAGCACCACGTCCACCGGCTCGGAGAGCAGGATGCGCAGGCCGCCCAGGCCGTCCTCCGCCTCGAGGACGCGCTCGAAGCGGCCGGACCCTTCCAGCGCCTCCTTCAGGGCACGGCGCTGGAGGGTCGAGTCCTCGATCACCAGGATGGTGGTCATGCGCCCCTCCGGCCCGACGGGATCTCGCCGGGTCATCGGCTGAACCCGGGAGAAACCTGTGGGGAACCGTGGAGAGGAGGGCGAGGGAGGCCTCCCCGGAGGGGCGCGGGTTCGGATGACACGCAGCCCGGCGATGGGCCACTGCTCCAACAGAGGGGAGAGGAGCGGCCATGAAGCGGGCCATGGAGCGGGGTCGGCGGGCGCTGCGGTGCGGCTTCGGGCTCTACCGGGAGCTGGCCCGCTCGGCCCTGCGGCTGCTCCCGGGCCGGGCGTAGGGCTGCGCCTCAGCCCCGCGCCGCCAGGTCCGGCTGCGTCGCCTCGCTGGGAGCCAGGGGACCCGCGCGGGGCTCCTCCTGGTAGCGGGCGGCCCGGGCCGGCGTCCCGGCCTCCGCCTCCTCCTCGCGGGACGCCCCGAGCAGGCGCGCCTCGTTCAGCTTGACCCAGGTGCGGGCTGCGAGGGTGAGAGCGAAGAGCAGGCACACGGCGCCGCCCAGCAGGAAGTCCCGGGGCGTGAGGCTCAGGAGGGTCGGGCTGTAGACCGTGGACATCCAGATCGCCTTCTGGGCGACGCCCACCATGACGCTGGTCCAGCCCAGCAGGATGAGCAGGTCGATCAGCGGGAGGATCGGCACGTCACCTTCCCCTCCTGTCCAGGGATACCCATCCTAGGCTGCGGCGCGACCCCGGGTCAACGGCCCTAGCCCCGGCGGCTGATCAGGATGAGAGGCGTCTCGGTCTCCCGGGCCATGGTGAGGGGCAGCGTTCCAAAGGAGCGCCGACGCCGGCCGCGCCGCTGAACCCCCATCACCACGAGGTCGCTCGCCGCGGCGTGCCCCACCAGCACCGCCGCCGGGTCGTCGGCTTCCTCCACGACCACCTCGTAGGGACCGTTCGCCTCGTCCCGGGCCAAGGCGATCACCTCGCGCTCCGCGCGACGCCGCTCCTCGGCGCTGGCCGCAGGCGACACGATGCGCAGGAAGGTCACCTTGGCCTCGCCGATGCGGGAGAGGCTGGCGAACAGCCGCGCGCGCAGGTGGCTGTGATCGCGGCGTCCGCCGAGGGGCACGAGGATCTGCTGCACCTGGGCGATCCGCCAGCGCCGAGGCGCGCGCAGGATCACCACGTCGGCCGTCACGCTCCCGATCAGCTCCTCCACCCGGCGCTCGACGCCCGGGGCCGTGAGGCGCGAGAGCCCGAGCAGCAGCGTCTCGCAGCGGTGGATCCGGGCCACGCGGGCGATCTCCGCCCAGGGATCCCGGGCCACCGTGAACAGGGTCTCGGGCGCCAGCTCGTCCACCAGGCTCGCGTGCAGGGACTCGCCCAGGATCGCCTGGGCGTCGCGCAAGGCCGGGTCGTCCTCGCCGGGGGCCTGCTCGGGCGTCTGCACCACCGAGAGCAGCAGGATGCGCCCGACCTCGGGCGTCCGCAGCGTGCCCGCCACGTCCACCAGGCTGGCGGCGCTGGCGGGATTGGCGATGGGAACCAGCACCAGGGGGCTGCGTCCGCGGAGTCGGGCCAGGTGGGGGTCGCGGGCCTCGGCGCTCGCGTCCGCCAGGCGCGCTCCAGGAGCGAGCAGCGTCAGGTACACGGCGGCGCCGACCCCGAGCCACACCGCCACGAGCCCTCCTGCCGCGGCCACGGCGAAGCCCTGGAAGAGCGCCAGCCCCAGGCACAGGGCGGCCCCCAGCAGGGGCAGCACCGGAAGCCGCAGGTCCCCGGAGCGGCGTCGCGCCAGGATCGTGGCCCAGTGCGCCATGGCGAACGAGATCAGGAAGATCAGGCTCGACGCCGCGCCGGCAGCGGCCACGTCGCCCACCACGAGGATCACGGCCGCTACGCCCGCGGCGGTCGCCGCCACCGCCAGCGCCGGCGTCCCGCTCGCGCCACGCATGCGGCCCAGCGCAAGCGGCAGCGTGCGGTCGCGCGCCATGGCGAAGGCCACCCGCGACGCTCCCAGGAGATTCGCCTGCAGGGCCGAGAGCATCGAGAGCAGGCCGGCCAGGATCACCAGCCAGTAGCCGCCGGAGCCCAGGAAGTGCTCGGCAGCCTCGGCCACCAGGCCCTCGGGGTTCGCGGCGGCCAGGCCCGCGATGCGTTCCTCGCCGGGAACGCCCACCGTCGCGATCACGAAGAGCAGCGGCAGGTAGATGGCGAGCGCGATGCCGAGGGAGAGGAACATGGAACGCGGCAGGTTGCGCAGGGGATCGCGAACCTCGCCACCCACGGCAGCGATCAGGTCGAAGCCCTGCAGGGCAATGAAGGTGTATCCCATGGCCTGCACGATCCCAGCCAGGCCGGCGGTGGCGAAGGGGTCGAGGCGGGCCAGCGACTCCGTCGCCGGTTCGCGCGCCAGGGCGAAGGCCCCGCCGACGATCAGCACCGCGAACACGATGACCTTGCCCACCGTTGCCACGCGCCCGCCCCCGCTGGCCTTGCGCACCAGCGCCAGGGTGTAGAAGCCCGTGGCAGCGAGCGCCCCCAGCAGGCGCACGCTGCGCTCTCCCAGCCAGCCCGCCTCGGAGCCCATCCCGCGCAGCAGGCGCGCGAGCCCCTCCCCGGCGAACGCCGCGAACCCGAGGGCATAGAGCACCGCGGCCATGATCGAGGCGAACCAGACCACCCAGCCCACCGTGAAGGCGACCTCCACCGAGAGCACCTTCTTGGCATAGGTGTAGGTGCCGCCGGACTCGGGGAAGCGCCGCGCCAGATCCGCGAAGCTCGCCGCCGTGATCGCTGCGATCATCCCGTTGGCCAGGAAGGCGACCATGGCAGCGGGCCCGGTGGTGGCAAAGGCGACGCCCGCCAGCGCGAGGATGCCGCCCCCCACGATGGCTCCGACGCCCACGGTGGTGGCGCCCACGAGCCCGAGGTGGCGTCCCGAAGCGGGGCTCATGGGTGCCGGTGCCTCCGCCGGCGCCGCCTGGTCGGGAGGGCGCCCCGCGTCGGGGGGCGAAGCTTAGCGCGAGCAGAAGCCACGCCAGCCGGGCCGCGGCGGCCCCGCATCCCGAGCCGTGGAAGGGTCACGGCCGGAAGGCCTGGATCGCCGCGATCACCTCCCCCTGCTCGCTCTCGCCGAGGTCGGCGTACAGGGGCAGCCGCAGGAGACATTCCCCCGCGCGTTCGCTCACCGGGCAATCGCCGGCGCGGCCGCCGAAGCGCCTTCCCATGGCCGACAGGTGGAGCGGCTGATAGTGGAACACGGCCAGGATGCCCCGGGCGCCCAGATGCTCGATGAGCCGCTGGCGCACCCCGACCGACGGCAGCATCAGATGGAACAGGTGGGCGGGATGCTCGCAGTGGGGCGGCACCACGGGGAGACCGACCCCGTGCTCGCCGGCCCAGTCCGCGAGCTGCGTCCCATAGCGGTCCCAGGCCGCGGCGCGGGCGGCCTGGATCTCGTCGCGCCGCTCGAGCTGCGCATGCAGGAAGGCGGCCAGGATCTCCGCCGGCAGATAGCTCGAGCCCAGGTCCCTCCACGTGTACTTGTCCACCTTGCCCAGCAGGAAGCGGCTGCGATCCGTGCCCTTCTCGCGCACGATCTCCGCCCGCTCGATCCAGTCGGCCCGATTGATCAGGACGGCGCCCCCCTCGCCGCACGTGAAGTTCTTGGTCTCGTGGAAGCTCTGGGCCGCGAGACAACCCAGGCTCCCGAGCCAGCGCTCCTTGTAGCGCCCGAACAGACCGTGGGCATTGTCCTCCACCACCGGGACGCCGGCCTCCTGCGCGATCTCCAGGATGGCGTCCATCTCGCAGGCAACGCCCCCGTAGTGCAGGGCCACGATGCAACGCGTGCGCTCCGTGAGCTTCTCGCGCAACAGCCGCTCGTCGAGGTTCAGCGTGTCGGGTCGCACGTCCACGAAGACGGGCCGGGCCCCGCGCAGCGCGAAGGCGTTGGCCGTGGTCACGAACGCGTACGAGGGCACCACGAACTCGTCCCCGGGCTGGAGATCCACCAGCAGCGCGCACATCTCCAAAGCGTGGGTTCCCGACGTGGTGAGCAACACCCGCTCGACCCCGAGCAGCGACTCGAGCAGCTTCGAGCAGCGCCGTGTGAACTTCCCGTCTCCCGACAGGTGCCCGGACTCGATGGCCTCCGTCACCCGCGCGATCTCGTCGCCCATCAGCGCGGGCCGGCTGAACGGAATTCGATACTTCCTCACGCTGCCTCGCCCGCATCCCCGGCCGACCAGCGGTGGTACCACAGCTCCACCGCCGTGGTCAGGAAGCCGCATCGCCCGTAGAGCCGGGCCGCCCTCACGTTGCGTCCCTGGGTCACCACCTGGGCCTCCCGGCAGCCCCGCCCTGCGAGCCAGGTCAAGGCACCGCGCAGGAGCTGCTCTCCCCAGCCTTCCCCGCGCCGGTCGGGCGCCACCGCGAAGAGCTCCACGGCCCCGATGCCGTCGTCCGCGACCTTGCACGCCAAGTAGCCGGCGGCCTTCCCCGTGGACCGCGCCACCAGCACCGCGTCCGTGCTGCCAGCAAGGCTTCGCTCGATCCACGTCTCGTAGAGGGCCGCGCAACGCTCGTCGCCGAAGTTCCCGTCGTGGTAGAAGCGCGTGTCGACGTGACTCACCCGTGCGATCTCGCGCAGGGTCGGAAGATCCTCGGGGCGGCCCGGCTCGATGCCCGACGGAAGTTCTCCCGCAACGCCCGGGATCCCACAGACCCGGGTGATGCGCACGTCCACCAAACGGAACCCGCCCTGCTCGGCGACCCGCACGCTCTCGGCGTCCTCCGCATCCGCCAGGTAGTAGACGCACTCGCCGCCCACGGCGCGGGCCCAGTCCTCGACCCCTCGAGGGTCCCCGCCGCGAGGCGCTTCGCGCACACCCGCGCGATCCGCTGTCCGAAGAACCGGGAATCCCACGGCAGCAGCCGACCGGGCGGGTCCGGCGTCGTCACCGATCGGAGCCCCGCCCCGTTTGCGCGCGGGTTGCGTAGCTGGGACGCCCCATGCTGCGCAGGTGCATGCGGGCCAGATACTCGCCCAGGATCCCCAGGGAGAAGAGCTGGGCACCGGAGAAGATGGCGATGATCGAGGCCAGGAAGGAGAAGCCCGGCACGCTGGCCCCCTCGATGACGTAGCGGCCGACCACGTACCCCAGCATCACCACCCCGAGCAGCGTGGAACCGAAGCCCACCAGGCTGGCGAGCTGTAGCGGGAAGACGCTGAAACCGGTCATCATGTTCAGCGCGTGGACGATGAGCTTGGTGACCGTGTAGTTCGATTGCCCCGACGCGCGCGGATCGTGTCGCACCTGGACTGCGGCAAAGCGCATGCTTCCCCAGGTGAGCAGCACGTCGATGTTCACGTACGGACTGGCATAGTCCGCGAAGGCCTCGCGAAGATCGCTGCGGAAGGCCCGGAACGCACTCACCTGGCTGGCCGTCTCGGCCCCCATGGCTCCCTGGAGCACGAGCTTCGTGATGCGCGAGGCGACGCCCCTCCACAGGCCGTGCCGCTGCCGGCCCGGGGTCCCATAGACCACGTCGAAGCCTTCCTCGAGCTTCGCGACCAGGCGGGGAATCTCCTCCGGCGGGTGCTGGAGATCGTCGTCCATGGTGACGATTACCGGATGGCTGGCGGCGCGGATGCCACACAGGAGGGCATTGTGCTGGCCGTAGTTGCGGAGCATGCGGATCCCGTGCAGCCACGCATGCCTCTCCGCCAGCGCCTCGATGACGTGCCAGGTCCCATCCCCCGGGCTGTCGTCGTCCACCAGGATCACCTCGAACTCGGAGCTGGCGGATTGCAGCACCGGTTCCAGGCGTTCGATCAGCTTCGGCAGGATCGCGCTGCTTTGGTAGACGGGGATCACGACACTGAGCGGACGACGCGCGGGTGTCGGGCTCATCGCGGCGCTCGAGTATATCACGGGCGGCACGGAGCTGAGCTTGCGACCCGCGCCACGGCCAGGCAACTCGATCCGAGCGGCAGGCGAAGACCGCGCGCAATCGCCCGGGTCTCGATTCCCAGCAACCGGTCGAGCAGGCCGGCGGCCGGGCCCGCTGGCCTGCGATGCTCGCGGGTCTCCCATTTCCGGGCATCGACGCCGCGCCGGCCCAGACGCGTCGGCACGGTCCGGAACAGGAGGATCGGAACGGGCAGCGGCACGAAGAAGTGGGTCTGGTACTCGATCTCGAAGCCGGCCGCCCGCAGCGCCCGGGACAAGCCCCGCCCCGAGTAGCGCCGGTAGTGGCCCGCGTAGTCGTCCTCGCTCGACCACAGCCAGAGGTAGGCCGGAGCCGTCAGGTACAGCCGCGCTCCAGGCGCCATGCGCGCCCCGGTGCTTCGCAGGAATGCGACGTCGTCCGCCAGATGCTCGACGACGTCGAACAGGCCGACCGCAGAAAGGGTGCGCGGCCGGACTCCCGCATCCTCCAAGGTGGAGCACACCACGTGGGAGAGCCCACGGGCTCGCGCGTTCGCGGCGCCCTGAGGACCGGGCTCCACCAGCACGGTCTCGAAGCCGGCCCGCTCCAGGGCGAGGGCCACCACCCCATTTCCGCCTCCCACGTCGAAGATCGGCCCGGACGGGGGGAAGCGACGCACCGCCGCGACGATGCAGGCGTTGCGGTGCGCGAACCAGAAGGAGTCCCCCTCCAGCGCCAGCTTGCCCACGTTGCCGTCCTCGGGATAGGACAGCGGCGAGCGCCGCGGGGAAACCCAGACGCCGTCCTCCCGGCGCTCGAGGGCCGGTCCGATGCGGTCGAGTTCCAGCAGCTGGCTCCCCCTGCGTCGTGCCCCGGCCGGTCTCAGCGGCCGCCACGCGCGTGGACTTCCGCTTCCAGCCCCGGGCGTCCTCGCTCCCCGAACAGGCGGCGCAAGCGGCGTTTCGCCGCGTCGGCGGCATCGTCGAAGAGCAGGTAGAACACGGGCACCACCACCAGGGTCAGCAGCATCGAGGAGAACATGCCCGCCGCGGTCGCCACCGCCATGGGGGCCCGCGACTCGGCGCCGGGACCGAGCCCCACGGCCGCCGGCAGCACCCCGAAGATCATCGAGGTGGCGGTCATCAGGACCGGCCTCATGCGAACCGGCGCTGCCGTGCGCATCGCCTCCAGCTTGCCCATGCCTTGCGCTCGCAGTTGATTGGCGTAGTCGACCAGCAGGATCGAGTTCTTGGTCACCAGACCGAACAGGAGCAGGATCCCGATCAGGCTGAACAGGTTGATGGTCATGCCGGCGCGGAAGAAGCTCATCACCCACAGCCCGCCCAGCGCCCCCACCATGGCCAGCGGGAGCGCCAGCATCACCGTGAGTGGATGCACCAGGCTCTCGAACTGCGCCGCCAGCACCATGTAGATCACCAGGATGCCCAGGGCGAGGGCGAGCCCGAACTGGCGCACCCCCTCCTGCATCGCCTCCGCCTGCCCCGAGAGCTCGAGGGTCGCGCCCCGGGGCAGGACGTCCCGCGCCACCTCCTGGGCATCGGCCACCGCCTCGCCGAGGCTGCGGCCCGCGAGGTTGGCGGCGATCCCGACCGAACGCTGGCGGTTGGTGCGCGTGATCGCCGAGGGCGCCGCCCCGGTCTCGATGTGGATCAGATTGCGCAGCTCCACAACCTCGCCGTCGCGGCCACGCACGTAGAGCCGCCCGATCGACTCGGGTTCGGCGCGATCGGCGGCGTCCAGGCGCATGCGGATGTCGTAGCGCCGGCCGGCCTCCTTGAAGACGCCCACGTCCATGCCCCCGATCATGATCTGCACCGCCTCCGCCACGCTGCGGGCGTCCACGCCGAGGGCGGCGGCCTTGTCGCGATCGGGCACCACCCGCACCTCGGGGAGGCCCAGCTTGAGGCTCGAGTTCACGTCCACGAAGCCACCCAGCGCCTCGAGCCGCCGGATCACCCGGGCCGCCAGGGCGTCCAGCTCGGCGAGCGGCAGGTGGCCCCGCAACTCCACCTCGAAGGCGCCCGAGCGCCCGCCCGTGGAGATCATCTCGCTCGGGTTGAAGATGCGGATCTCCCGCCCCGGAACCTGTTGGAGCTCCCTGCGCGCCTCGCGGATGATCTCCATCACGCTTCGGCGCCGCTCCTCCCGCGGCATCAGATTCCCGAACAGCATGCCCTTGTTGGATGAGGCGGTCCGGGATGCCGAGTCCCCGCCGCCGCCGGACCCCGCTGCGGAGAAGAGCCCCACGATCTCGGGCTGATCCAGCATCCAGCTTTCGTCCCGCTTCAGGTAGTCGAGGGTGGCCTCCAGGGAGGTGCCGGGCGCAGCCTCGATGCGGGCGAAGAAGATGCCTTCGTCAGCCGGCGGGAAGAACTCGGTGCGGAGCTGCGAGGCGAGCGCCACGGCGCCCAGCAGGGAAAGCAGCGCGATGGCGACCGTGGCCGCGCGATGCTCGAGCGTCCAGTGCAGGAGCGTGCGGTAGCGTTGCTCCAGCCAGCCAAAGGCCTGCTCGAGCCGGTGATAGATGCTGCCGTGGGCCCGCTCGGAGGGAGGTGGCATGCGGGCCGCCAGCATGGGCGTCAAGGTCAACGCCACGAACAGCGAGATCAGCACCGCCCCCGCCACCGTAAGGCCGAAATCGCGCAGGAAGCTCCCCACCAGGCCCTGGACGAACACCACCGGCACGAAGACCGCGGCCACCGAGAGGGTGGCGGCCGTGGCGGCGAAGGCGATCTCGCGCGTGCCCTTGCTGGCGGCCTCCCGGGCGGTTTCGCCCAGCTCGCGGTGACGCTCGATGTTCTCCAGCACCACGATCGCGTCGTCGATCACCACGCCCACCGCCAGCGCCATGCCGAGCAGGGTCATCGTATTCAGCGTGAAGCCGGCCACGTACACCAGCCCGAAGGTGGTGACGAGCGACACCGGGATGGCCGCTCCCACGATCAGCGTCGGCCGTGTGCGCCGCAGGAAGACGAAGACCGTGAAGACCGCCAGCAACGCCCCGAAGGCCAGGGCGAACTCGGTCTCCGCCACGGCCTCCCGCACCCCGCGCGAGAAGTCGATGAAGCCGTCGGCGTCGTGGATGCGCAGGCCTGCGGGCAGCACGGCTTCGATCTGCGGCAACCGGCGGCGCACCTCGTCCACGATGGCCACCGTGTTGCCACCGCTCTGCTTGGTGATCCCGATGCCCAGGGACGGCTCGCCCCGATAGCGGGCGTAGACCAGCGGGTCCTCGGCGCCGTCTTCCACCCGGGCCACGTCCCGCAGCCGGACCGGCGCCCCCTCCTGCCAGGCGACCACCAGACCCTCGAGCTCCGAGACGCTCCGGAACTCGGCGTCGGTCTTGACCGCGTACTCGACCCGGCCGCTCTCCACGCGCCCCCCGGGCACCTCCACGTGTTCGCGGCGCAGGGCCGCCAGCACGTCGCTCGCGGCGAGACCCCGCGCGCGCATGGCGTCCCCGTCCAGCCAGATGCGGATGTTGCGGTCGCGGCGTCCGAACATGGCCACGCCCGCCACGCCCGGGATCGTCTCGATCAGGGGAGCCACCTGCCGGCGCACGTACTCGCTCGCCTTCACCAGCGGCAGCTCGAGCTGGAAGGGAATCCACAGCACCGGCGAGTCGTTCGGGTTGTAGCTGGAGACCACCGGCGGATCGAGCTGGACGGGGAGCTGGCGGCGCACCACGGCCACCTTGTCGCGCACCTCCTGGGCGACCACGTCCAGGTCGCTGCCCAGCTGGAACTCGACGACGACCTGGGAGACGCCCCGTGCCGAGGTGGAGCGGATCGAGCGGACGCCGGCGATGGTGTTGAGCTGTTCCTCGAGGACGTCGGTCACGTCCTCCTCGATGCCTTCCGGGGTGGCGCCCTCCAGCGTCGCCGTGACCGTCAGCACCGGAAACTCCATGTTCGGGAACTGGTCCACGCCGAGGCGCGTGTAGCCGAGCACGCCGAAGACCAGGAGTGCGAGCGTCATCATCCAGGTGAGGATGGGACGCCGGATGGAGACGTCCGAGAGGGTCACGGGCTCGCCGGTCCTTCGGGGGCCCCGGCGCGGCTCACCGCCTCGCCGGCCGCGCCCGACGCGGGGGGCTGCTCGAGCAGGCGCCCCGCGGCGTCGCGCAGCGAGACCGGCGAGCCGTCCACGAGCTGGTCGTGGCCGCGCACCACCACCACGTCGCCCACCGCGAGGCCCTCGCTGACCTCGACCAGGCCCTCCCGGAAGACGCCGAGCCGCAACACGCGGCGCTCGGCGCGGGAATCGTCCGCCAGCCGAAAGGCCACCGACCCGTCGGCGCGTTGCAGCACCGCCTCCTCGGGGACCATCGCCACGCCCTGGCGCAGCGAGATGCCGAGGTCGACCCGTGCGAAGAGGCCGGGCCGCAGGCGCCCGTCGGCATTGGGCAGCAGGGCCTTCACTCGCAGCGTGCGCGTGGCGGGATCGATGGTCGGAGAGACGACGGTGACCTCGGCGCGGAACACCTGATCCGGAAAGGGCGACACGCGCACGTCCACCGGGGCACCTCGGGCGACCCGGCTCGAGTCCCGCTCGGCCAGGTGGAACTCCACCTCGATCGGATCGAGGGCGACCAGGTCGAAGAGCTTCGCGCCGAGCGTGACGAACTCGCCCTCGCTGACCCAGCGGCGGGAGACGAGACCGGCAAAGGGCGCCGCCACGCTGGAGTCGCGCAGCGAGCGCCCGGCGATCCCCAGCTGCGCCACGGCCGCGTCGCGGCGTGAGCGCGCCAGGCGCAGCTGCGTCTCGGCCGCGTCCAGCCGGGCGTCCGAAGCCACCCCCTCCTGGTGGAGCTTGCGCATGCGGGCCAGCTCCCGCTCGCTCTCTCCGAAGCTGGCCCGCGCCTCCGCCAGCCGCGCCCGGGCGTCCGCCAGCTCGAGCTGCCGCTTCTCGGGGTCGATCTCCATCACGACCTGACCCGCGGCGACGGCATCTCCTTCGCCGTGCACCACCCGCGTCACCTGCCCCGCCAGCTGGGCCGCGACCGTCGCCGCGTCCCGGGCGCGCAGCTCGCCGGTGGCCTCGATGCGCTCCTCGAGGCGGTGGGCCTCGACCCGCTGCACCAGCACCGGGGGCGCCACGAACGCCGAGGACCCGGTCTCGCCGCCACAGGCGACGAGGCCGCGCGCCGCCAGGGCGAGCACGGCGAGCCGGACGGCGCGCCTCCCCGCCCTCATCGGCGGACCCCCGACGTCTCTACGGCCTGGCGCACGAAGCTGCGCAGCAGCGCATCGACGCCTGCCTCGAGCAGCTCCGGGGCCCACTCGAGGTCGGTGCGGGTGGTGCGGAGCAGGATGAAGCCGTGGAGGAATGCCCAGAAGGCCTGACGGGCCACCGTGCGGTCCGCAGACAGACGGCCCTGGGCGGCGAGCCGGTCCCACGGATGCTCGAGCAGGGCGCGGGCCTTCTCCGCCGAAGGCGGTCGAGCGCACGACGGCGCACGGGGCGCCGCCAGGAGGGCGTAGTGCGTGGGATGGCGCAGCCCGAAGCGGGCGAAGACCCGGCACATGGCCCGCACGTTCTCCACCGGGTCGTCGCCCAGCCGGATCCGTTGCAGACCCGCCACGAGGCCCCGGCAGCGCTCCTCCAGCAGGGCGTCCAGGAGACGCTGCTTGTCCCCGAAGTAGTGGTACAGGGTCGGCGCCCTGACGCCGCAACGCTCCGCCAGGCGGCGCATGGAGAAGCGCTCGCCCCCGTCCTCCACGAGCAGCGCCTCGCTGGCGTCCAGGATGGTGCGCCGGGCCTCGGCGCGGCGCTTGGGTCGGCGTCGCCGGGCGGCGGGCAACAGGTTGGCCATGGGGAGTCTCGTCCGGAAGGATCTCGATGTATAACGCCGTTAGAGGTGGCGCAGCGTACGGGAAGCAAGCGGTCGCGGTCAAGCGGGGCGGGGAACGCCGCGCGGTGAGGAAAGAGTTTTCCCTTCGAGGAACGAGGCTTCCCCCTGGACCCCCGGGCCATCCTCCCCGCCTCCGCTCAACCCCCTGATTCTCTGAGAGTCGACGCCTGGCGCGGAGTTGGTATCCGAATTGCGTATCTTCGCGTGCGTCTCGAGGGGAAGGAGTGCCCGTGCGCCGAGCCCTGCTCGTCGCGGTCGCTGCTCGCGGTCTCTGCGTGGCCAGGTCCGCCCGGGCCGTCCAGGTCGATCCGAGCCGATTCCGAGCCAGCCGGGACCCCCTTCCACTGCACCGGCTCCAACCAGCTCCAGGGTGATTCCGATGCTGGCGAGGGCAGCGGCATCACGTCCAATGCCATTAGAACGCCGCCGCAATCAACTCCACGAGGAGTGCGTGCGCGGGGTGCCCCCACGCCTACGCTTGGCGAAGCCCTGCGAACCTGGAGCCGCGTGGCCCTCCAGAGCTTCGGCGGGCCCGCCGGGCAGATCGCGGTCATGCACCGGATCCTCGTGGAGGAGAAGCGCTGGGTGAGCGAGGAGCGCTTCCTGCATGCGCTCTCCTACTGCATGCTGCTCCCGGGCCCGGAGGCGCAGCAGCTCGCCACCTACCTCGGATGGCTCCTCCATCGCACGCGCGGCGGGCTCGCGGCCGGAATCCTCTTCGTCCTGCCCGGCTTCGTGACGATCCTCGCCCTGAGCCTCCTCTATGCCGCCTACGGCGACCTTCCCCTGGTCGAGGGAATCTTCTTCGGGATCAAGCCCGCAGTGCTGGCCCTGGTGCTCGAGGCGCTGCTCCGCATCGGGCGGCGCGCTTTCGGACATGGGGCACAGGTGGGGATCGCCGCCGCCGCGTTCGTGGCCATCTTCTTCCTGGCGGTCCCCTTTCCGTGGATCGTCCTCGCGGCGGGGCTGGTGGGGCTGGTGGGCGCACACGCGCTGCCGGAGGCCTTCCGCGGCCCCCGGCCCCAGGCACCGGCGGTCGCGAACCCCGTGGTGGATGCCGTGCTCGATCGGCAGACACCGGATCACACGCGCCCGACGCTGCGCCGGACCCTCGGCGTCGCGTCGGTCTGCCTCGCGCTCTGGTGGGTGCCCGTCGCGACGCTCGCGATCACCCGAGGCGCCGACGACGTCTTCACCCGCATCGGCGTCTTCTTCAGCAAGCTCGCCGTCGTGACCTTCGGCGGCGCCTACGCCGTCCTGGCCTACATGGCCCAGCAGGCCGTCGAGACCTACGGCTGGCTGGAGCCGGGGGAGATGCTGGACGGCCTCGGCATGGCGGAAACCACGCCCGGACCGCTCATCCAGGTGGTCCAGTTCGTGGGCTTCCTGGGCGCCTACCGCAGCCCCGGGGAGCTCGAGCCGTGGCTCGCGGGCACGCTGGCCGCCGTCCTCACCACCTGGGTGACCTTCGTGCCGTGCTTCCTCTGGATCTTCCTGGGGGCCCCCTACGTGGAGCGGCTGCGCGAGAGCCGTGCCCTGCGCGGCGCCCTCGCCGGGATCACGGCAGCCGTGGTGGGGGTCGTACTGAATCTCGCGGTCTGGTTCTCGCTGCACACGCTGTTCGGGAGCGTGGTCGAGCACCGCCTCGGCCCTCTCCTCCTCCAGGTGCCGGTGTGGGCCACCCTCGACGCCGCCGCGGCCGCAATCGCCCTGGGCGCCGCCGTCGCGACGCTCCGGCTCCACGTGGGGATGCTCCCCCTGATCGGCGGCTGTGGGGGCCTCGGCGTGCTCTGGCGCCTCTTCGGCCCGGGGTCGTGACGGCCCGGCCTGCTAGCGTCGGAACAGGTCCGCGACCGCCCGCATGACTCCGCCGCTCTGCTCGCTCCCGGCCTTCAGGATCGTTTCCAGCTCGCCGGCATCCAGCCAGATGCCCTGGCAGTTGAAGCAGGTGTCGATCTCCACCTCACCCCGGTGGATCGTCTGCAGGTCCATCCCGCACTTCGGGCACTTCATCCAGTGCAGCCGCTTCAGCTCCTCGCGCTCGCGGGACTCGGTCTCCTGCTGCTGCTTGAGCGCAAGCTTCCGCTTCTTCTCCACCTCCTCCCGGGCGAAGTACTCGTCCTCGGGCTTCGACGGTCGGTCGGTGCGCGACATGCTTCCCTCCCTTCTCGGGCCTCGGCCTCCGCGCTTCCCTCATCCATCCCCTGGGGAAGGGTCGCGCGGTGCCTCGCTGGAGAGCGCTTCTACCACGCCGGCGAAGTCGGTCAATGCCTGATCCGCGACGGGGTCGAGCGCATACACCCCGCGCTCCACGCGCTGGAACCAGCCATAGACGTCGCGCTGCAGGATGCGCGGAGCACGCTCCACCCCCGTCTCCCGCTTCACGGCGCCGGCACGGAGCGGGCCGCGGTCCCGGAGCAGCACCGCGCAGCGGAGCGCGTCCTGCCGGTACGCGGTCACGCGGGGCCGACTTCCCGTGCCGCCCAGGTTGGGATCTCCCAGCCGCTTCGCGAACTCGCCTAGCAGGCGCTTGCGTCGCACGCGGTCCACGCGCGGCCGGTACGGCCCGGGGTCCAGGTGGACTTCGGCGTGCGCCGCCCGCCGACGGGGAAAGTGCACCGAGATGAGACCCAGGCCGAGCAGGCGGCAGAGGCGCAGGACCCCCCAGTAGCGGCGCGCCAGCAGCTCGGCGGCTGCCCGGGGCTCCGGGTGCCGCACGCCCAGGTAGACGCGCTCGGTCAGCCGCTTGCGGTCCACGGCCTGGAGCAGGAGCTCCAGCGAGAGTCGCCGCTTGAGCTCGACGACGACCGGCTCCTCGTCGCCGCGACGGGCGACCAGGTCGCAGTTCTCGAGCTCCGCCTTCACCTCGAAGCCGCGGGCCTCCAGCAGCGCCTTCACGGGCGCGTAGAGATCGGATTCCGGACCCGAGGCGCGCTTCGCCCTGCGCTCTGCCACCACCCCCCCTGCGGCCGGCCGGAGCCTGACCGAGTCTACCGGAGGGGTCCCGCGCCGAAAGCTCTGCCCCACGGGCTTCGTTATGCTGGGCGCGTGGGGTTGCCCCGTCGCCTCGCGTGGTCGGTGCTCGTCCTGGCCCTGCTCGGGACGAACCTCTCCCCCTGTCCCGAGGCTCCCGTGCGAGCGCCCGCCCCAGGGTCCCACGCCCACGCGGGCCCGGCTTCCCCCGTCCACGGCGAGAGCCGGGAAGCGCTGCCCTCCCATCCACCCGGTTGCCAGGAAGCGCGAACGGTCGCCCTGGGCGCGCCCTGCCCGTGCGGCTGCGAGGACCGCGAGCCGGCTTCTCCCGCCGGGCCGCTCGGCGACGCCTTGCTGGCCTCCCTGCCGGGACTCGAGCTGCAGCCCCCGGCACGACCGCAGCGGGCCGAGCTCACGGACGTCCGGGACGCCCCCCTCCGGCACGACGACCCCGTGCCACGGGCGGCCTGACCCTTCCGCGTTGCACCGGGCCGTCCGGTCCGACCACCGGCACGCCTGGCTTCCCATGGCTCGAACCCGCGCGCACGGGCCCGCTCCGACGAGGTGCGTGGCCTGGAGGCAACACACGTGTCGTCGGCTCGCTTCGCCGCCGCCCTGGCAGCGGCGCTGTTCGGGATCGCCTCCACTTCCGGGCCTGCAGCTGCCTGCTCGGTCTGCCTGGCCGGCGATCCCCTCTTCTCGAAGCACGGAACCAGCGCCCAGCAGGAGGGCGAGGTGTCCATCTACCTGCAGGCCCAGGGCTGGCGCAAGGACAGCGGGCTCCTGCCCCACGCACCCGAAGGCGAGGAGCACGAAGAAGAGCACGAGCACGAGGAGGGGCACGAGCGCAATCGCAGCCAACGGCTCGATCTCTTCCTCTCCTGGACGCCCCTGGCCCGGGTAACCCTGAGCCTCGACATCCCGTATGCCTTCAACGCGATCGAGGAGATCGAAGCGGGAGCGAGACAGACCAACCGGCTGCATGGGCTCGGCGACGTGGCGCTGCTGGGGAGCTTCGTCCTGTGGCGCAACCGCGATGTGCTGCCCTCCTTCTGGATCGAGGGACGCACCTTCCTCAAGGCCCCGACGGGCCGCAGCACGCGCCGGGAAGCGGGCTTCGTGGACCCCCACCTCCAGACGGGCACCGGCTCCTGGGACTTCGGCCTCGGCCTGGCGGCGGTGCACCGACGCGCCTGGGGATCGCTCTACACCAGCGTCTTCTACCGGGAGAACACCGAAGGAGACTTCGGAGACGTGGACTACGAGTTCGGCGACGTCCTGCTCGCGAACGCGGCCCTGGAGCTTCCGGTGGGCCACGCGCTCCGGCGGCCGGCCCTCGACTGGCTCACGGTGGGCGCCGAGCTCAACTACCGCTGGTCGGGCTTCGACCGGCTGGAGGGCCAGCGCTACGCACACAGCGGGGGCTCGATCCTGTACGCGACGCCCGCCCTGCGCTTCCGACTCCCGTTCTCCCTGCGCGAGCGGCCGGCATCCCTGCGCCTGGCGCTCCAGCTCCCACTCACCCAGTCGTGGCTGAACGGCAGCCAGGACGAGAAGGAGGTCTGGACCGTGGGCCTCCTCCTCCCCTTCTGACGTGTTGCGTCTGCTGGCGAGCGCCCTGCTGATCCTCGCTGCGGAGGCCGCGGCCCAGCCGCTCCAGCTCGAGAGCCTCGACGGCGAGCCCGTGACGCTCGGACTGCGCGAGGCCGAGAAGGCCCTGGTCGTCCACTTCTGGGCCACCTGGTGCCCGGAGTGCGTCGAGGAGCTTCCCGTGCTGGCCGCGGCCCTCCACCGCTGCGCCGCAGGCCCGGTGCGCATCGTGACGGTGAACGTGGGCGAGAGTCGGGATGCGATCGTCCGCTACCTGGAGCGCCAGGGCCTCCAGCTCCCGGTCCTGCGCGACCCGCGCGGCCGGGTCTGGCGCAGCCTCGGCGGCCTGGGGCTGCCCACCAACCTGGCCTGGACGCCCGCGGAGCGGCGCATCGACGTGGGCCCGCGCGACGCCCCCGCCTGGGACGAGGCCTTCACGGGGCTGGGCTGTCCGCCGCGGGACGCGGACGCTGCCGGCAGGCCGCCCGCGACCCCCCCCGAACGGGTCCCCTAGCCGCGCTTCCCGTAATCGCAGACGCCGGTCGGGAAGATCCCCTCGAGGCGGGCGCGCTGGGCCGGGCTGGGCACCCAACCACCGTAGACACCCCGCTGGATGGCGAGCCAGACCGGCTGGAGAGGGCACTTGAACACGCCGCCCGCGATCGAGCCGCCGGCCACCATGCGGGAGGTCTGGTGGAGCGGGAAGCGTTCCGTGCAGGGCCCCGGAGGCTTCGGGTCCAGGACACCGTTCCAGACGCCGTCGCCCGCGGCGATCTCCTCGCCGGTGGTGGTGAAGCAGCGGTCCACGGCGCCGGGTGGCTTGTTCCCGGCCACGCCGCGGCCGGGGTTCGCCCGCAGGTTCGCCATCCACTCGTCGATCACCTCGAAGGCTTCGGGAGTCTGGTCGAACCGGCGCTCGGGCCGGGCGTCGGTGAACCAGATCACCTGGTTGTCGTGATGGCCCTGCCCGTCCAGGAGGCGCTGTCGGGTGGCGAAGGACTGGTGGCTGTGGTGCATGTCGAGCTCGTCCTCGAGGTAGTGGCGCCAGTCGATCACGGGGATGTCGATGCGGCCGTGGAAGACGTGGCCGGAGTCGTGGGCGGCCCGGATCGCCAACGGATCCCCCTCCCTGCGTGGGGCGGGCGTCACGCCCCCGTCCGGGCTCAGGTTCATGTTGCGCGAGCTCCACGGGTCGAAGTTCGCGGCGTCGTTGCCCACGAAGGGAAAGCCCTCCCGGACCTGCTCCCGACTCGGCTTCCAGCTCCCCACGTTCGCGTTCAGGTGCAGGAATTCTTCGGGCGTGATCTGCCCGTTCCGCAGGGCCTGGAGACCGTACTGGACTCCCACGTTGTCCCAGGGCACCCGCGCGAAGCCGGACTCGTCGAGTCCGTAGACGTTGACGAGATCGCCCCAATGGGTCCACTCCACCCCCTCGACGCCCTGGGCCAGCTTGTCGAGGTCGGAGACGTTCGTGTACGTCGGGTTCAGGATCAACGGGGAGAGTCCGAACCACGCCCGGCGGCACTCCGTGAGCGCCGGCGTCGACGACGTGCGGTCCGGGACCGGCAGTCCGAGGCCGGCGTAGATCACGTACAGGATGGTCCATTGCAACGTCTCGCCGCTACTCAGGTTCGCCGGCGCCCGGGAGGCATGGAGGCCCTGGATGAGGCTTCGGTTCTCGATGTGGAGCCACTTCGGGTTGTCGGTGTCGATCACGTCGAAGTAGTGCTCGAGGAGCTCGCAGTCCCCCACGTGGATCGTCTGGGTGACCATGTCCGAATAGGAGTACTGGGGGATGGCGGCGTCGAGCAGTCCCGGGTGGTTCTGGGCGTAGACGTACTGCTGGATGGCCCCGCCGGAGCCGCCCACGCCCACCGTGTAGAGCGGCACCCCGTGCGTCTCCACGAAGTGCTCCTTCAGCATCAGGGCCGTCTCGCCGCCGAGCTGGAGGTTGTAGTGGGTATTCGTACGCAAGCCGGTCGAGTTGAGCACCGCGTAGCCGAGCCGCAGCAGCTCGTCGGGCAACATGGCACTGGTGCTGGGAGTGCCCTGGGTGCGACCGATCGCGACGCCTCCCTGGAGGCTGAAGACGAGACGTCCGTTCCAGAGCGAGTCGTCGGGCTGGTCCGGGTCCGTCTCGGCGGTGGGCGCGAGCATCGCGACGCTATAGAGGAAGCGGTTGCTCGTCCCACGCTCCCAGCGCACGATGTAGGGCACGGTCCGTCCGTCCAGGGTGGTGGTCGTCGCCACGTCGCCGGGCAGCGGCTGGCTCGGGTCGGCCAGCGCCTTCCACACCCCCGTGGTGCTGCGGTAGCGGTATTCGATGCGCTCGGACACGCCGCAGTTCTTGCTCCAGCCGAGGATCTCGGCCTCGGCGGTCGGGTAGCCCCTTCCGTCCCGCGGGTAGTTGCCGCTCGAGTCCTCCCGCGCCACCGGGATCCCGATCCCGTCCTGGTTGTCGATGATCGGCTGGCCCAGGCCCGCACGGGCGGTGGTGCAGACGAAGGGCTGCTGCTGGGGACCCGAGAAGATCGGTCCGCTCGCCGGATGGTTGACGAGCGTGGCCCGGGCCGCGTTGCCCCGGCCGTTGCGGTCGGGAGCCACGCGCAGGACGTTCTCACCGAGGGCCAGCCCCTGCACGAGCCCCACCAGGGCGCGCCTGCCGGCCTCGGGCTCGAACGCCGCCGTGACGTCCTGCTGGCCGAGCAGGACGCGAACCGCGTTCAGCTGCTGCGCGTTCGGAACCCGCACGCGCACCAGCACATCGCCCCCGCTCACCTGGTGGGGGGCGCTCGAGAGGGTCTCGATCGAGAACCCCCCGCCGGGCTTCGGGCCCGGCGTCACAGCCCGCGGGTTCGCGGGGGCCGGCACGGCAGCAAGGGCCGCCACCACGAGGCCGAGGCCGGACCAGAGAGAACGGGACGACCGGAACCAGGAGGACCGGGACTTCATGGGGGGTCTCCGCTGCGGGGTCCCAGGAGCCGGGAGCTGCCCGGCTTCTCCACCCGCGACGAGCCCGATCCTACCACCGCAGCCGGCCGGAGCCGAAGCCTCCGATGGAGAGGGGCGGCAGCGCGTCCCCGCCTCGCGTGTGCCAGCCAGGCCCAAGGCCCGACCGCAGCCGCCAGGACCCTTGACTCACCAGCGATTGCGGGCCTCTTCGGCCCAGCCGAGCAGTCCGTCGACGGCGAGCGTCATGCCGTCCTCCAGCTCCAGTCGCCCCTCCCAGCGTCCGAAGCACTGGTGCACCTGCGTCGACAAGAGGCCCAGCCTCGTCCGAGCGTGGCGGTCGTGGTGCGGGGTCAGCGTTACGTCGATCCGCCTGGAGTCGGGCGTCCGCACCCGCCAGGGACCCAGCGGCGCGTCCCAGTCGTACTCCCAGATCAGCTCCTCCGAGATCTTGTGGAGCCGGCCGTCGATGCACAGGGCGTTCTCGGTGAAGCCGGTGCCCTGGGTCCACTTGCCACCCAGCTGGAGACCGATCGTGTGCCCGTCGCTCGAGCCGGATGCCGATCCCCAGTTCCAGCGCGTGGCATAGGGCCAGATCCCGCGACCGAAGTCCAGCGTGCCGTAGGCTCCGCTGTGCGGTCCCAGGCGATGGACACTCTGCCCGATGCGGAGCGTGCCTGCCGCGGGTCGCGTATTCTGCTTCGAGGTGTACTGGAACCGCCGCGGGCTCCAGGGAATCACCACGCCCAGGGATTCGTGGCCGGCGGGCCGCTGGACGAAGAGGTCGACCTCGATCGCGCCGTGACGCCGATGGGAGGCTCGCGCCGAAAGCCCGGTGCCCTCCGGGTGCTCCGCGATGTGCAGCAGCAGGTCCCGACTCGTGTAGCGCGTCTCGCCCACGTCGGCGCGGTCCGCCAGGCGGAACCCCCGCGCGAAGGGGACCCGGGCGACGCGCTCGATCTCGACCCCGGAAGCCCGCTCGAGCACCCACAGGGCCGCCACACCCAGGTAGTCCACATCCGCATAGGTCAGGGCAACCACCAGATCGTCGCTGGTCACGCACCAGTAGTCCCAGCGCTTCTTGCGGCCCGGGGCGCCGCGCAGGTTGGCCCGGTGCAGGGGCACGCGCGACCAGCCCCGGGCACGAGGGTTCAGCCGGCCGCGCGCGTCGCACAGCTCGACCGGCTCGGTGATCTCGGGCTCCATGGGTCCGACCGGAGCGGCCCGGGGCATCGGGCCAGCATGCCCGCCGCCGCACGGACTCCGCAAGCGGGCCTCGTCCCGACCGGGACGCTAGGGCGAGCGGCGCCCCGCGGAGTCCACGAAGATGGGCGAGGACCAGGCGCGCGCCTGGTCCGGGCCCAGGCAGTCGTCGCCCGTGCCGGCCCGGCACGGGCGCACGCGCACGCAGGCGCCCGCAGCGTCGCGTTCGCAGCGCAGGCCGTCGCCGTTCACGTGGGGGGTGGGCTCCTGGAGTGCGCGCGCGTAGTACAGCGTGTCGCGCCCGGCCCCGGGATGGTCCGGGTCCTCGAACTCGAAGACGCAGCCCGGGGCGCCGGCCGGGCAGTCGTGCACCCGCCAGGGGTCCTCGATCAGGCTGGCCACGTCCTCCCCGACCTCGACCCGCGGCCGGATGCGCACGACTTCGATCCGGGTGATCGGGTGTCGCTCGTCGCTCGGGTGGTAGCACTCGTTCTTGCAGAGCAGCACCAGCCGCTCCGCGCCGAGCCCCCGCTCCGCGTGCTCCGGGCAGCCTGGTCGCTGGCGGAACGAACCGACGGCCCGTACGCGGAAGCGGGGCACTTCGGCCATGCGCACCTCCCCACCCATGGGGACCGGTGCCTGGCTTCCGGGCGCATTCAGCAGATCGAACCAGAGCAGGATGCGCGGGCCGGACGTCCCATACACCTCCTTGCGCAGGAGCCCCTCCCAGACCGCGTCGCGCGAGCGTCCGCTCGCGTGCACGGCCACGAGCCCTCCCGTGTAGTAGAAGCTCGCCGAACGCTCGACGTCGCCGCCGGGCAGGAGCAGCAGCTTCGCCGGGTCCATGGGCCGCGACGCGGCGGCGGGCTGGCCCCGGTCCGGGCCGAAGCGCTCCCGTGCCCGGGCGGCGCCGACCCCCCAGGCGTCGGTCATGCCGTCGGGCGTGAACTCCTTGTAACCGCTGGCGGGCCGCGCATAGTGGGTATCGCTGGAGGCGATCATCCCGAAGCGGAAGCCCGCCTTGCCCGCGCGCGCAGCCAGGGCGTACTGGGTGCTGCCCCCCGGCCGGTAGTCGAAGGCCGGCTGGAAGCAGTCGACGCACTGCCCGGCCTCGAGCCAGTCCTCGGCGGTCTGACCCGGCACGCTGAAGCGCTCCGCTCGCCCGGCCGCCAGGTAGTGGGCCCGGGCGGTCTCCGCGCGCAGCTCGCACTCGGCTTCGGCCTGGCCCTCGGCCGTGCAGCGCTGGTGGATGATCTCGCCGGCGCGCCAGCAGCCCGGGACGAAGCCGTCGCGGGGCGCCGGGCAGCTCGGCCGGCCCTCCACGTCGTTGGCGACGTGACGCCAGGGGCGATACTCCTCGGAGTTCCCGTGACCCGAGTAGACCTCCACCAGCGTCTGCCGGCTCGGGTCGTGGTTGCCCTCGGCGAGCTGCTTGTCCCAGGTGACGCCGGGCGGCGTCGTGTTGCCCCAGGCGTTCCCGTGCGGGATCACCAGCGCATCGAAGCCCCAGTCGGCGAGCTTCGCGAAGAGCTCGCGCGGGGTTGCCGCGGCCTCGGCGCAGTCCGGCGGGAGCTCCCGCACCGGCACATCCCCCGGGCAGACCGGCATGCCGGCCAGGGCCCGCCGCTGGGCGCCGAAGTCGAAATACTGCTTGCGGTTGCCGAAGTCGATCAGGCTCATGGCGAGCACGCCGCCGCGCGCTCCCCCGGCCCGCATGGCGTCGAAGGCCACCCCGGCTGCCGAGATCGGCCGGGTCGGGAGCCGGTCCTCGGCCGTCTCGCGGAAGATCACGTTCTTGTGGCCGTAGTGGATCTCGGGCCGCGTGCCCATCTGGGTCCACTCCCAGCCGCTGAAGGCCACCAGGTCCGGGTCCGCGGCATGGCCCGCCACCGCGTTGCATTGGCGGACGGCGGCCTTGGTCTCGCTCCATAGCGCCGACGTCAGGCTCTCGGCGTGGTCGTTCAGCGAGAAGAAGTCGAGCGCTGAGCAGAAGCGCGCAAAGTCGCAGGCGTCGGCGGGGGGATGCGCACCCTCCCCTTGCATGAGCGGCAGGCTGTGCAGGAAGGCATCGATCGAATAGGTAGTGTGCACGTGCAGGTCGCCGAACAGGATCTGACGCCCGCGGGGCTCCTGGCCGACTGCGCCGGCCCCCTCGCGCTGGGCGCGCTCGTGCTGGGCGACGACCGCCGCGGGGCGTGGCGCGTCCGCCAGGGCTCCGGGCGCCTGCGGCTCTCCGAAAGCGCCGAACCAGATCGCGGCCACGTAGCCGAGCGCAGCGATGAGCAGCGCGCTCAGGACCAGGATGGCGCTACGCATCAGGGCTCCCGGGGGGCCTGGTCCAGGAAGATCGGCGACGACCAGGCGCGTTCGGAGACGGGCGCCAGGCAGTCGTCCTCGAAGGGCGTGCGGTAGTCGCCATGACAGGGCTCGGTGCGCACGGCGCGGCCCTCTGCGTCGAACGTGACGCGCAGCTGGGCGCCGTTCACCGCCGGCGTCGCCTCCTGGATCGCGCGTGCGTAGTAGAGCGCGTCGCGCCCGAGGGTCGGGTACCCGGGATCCTCGAAGCGCACCACACAGCCGGAGGGATCCGGGGCGCACTCGAAGCGCTTCCAGGGATCCTCGATCAGGGCGTCCACCTCCTCGCCGGCCTCCGTCTGGGGGCGGATGCGGATCACCTCGATGGCGACGATGGCCAGGCGGCGATCGCCGGGGTGATAGCACTCGCCCCGGCACAGGCGCTCCAGGCGAGCGGGCGCCAGGCCGTTCACGCTCTCCGGGGGGCAGCCCGGCTTCTGCTCCAGGGAGCCCGCGGCCCGCACCTCGAAGCGCGGCACCTCCCCGAATTCGAGCTCGCTGCCCATGGGCGCCGGCCCCTCCGGAGTGTTCAGGAGATCGAACCAGAGCAGGATGCGCGGGCCGCTGGTCCCGTACACCTCGCGGCGCCGCAGCGCCTGCCAGATCGCCGCGCGGCTGCGACCCTCGCTGTGCAGCGCCACGAGGCCCCCCGTATAGAAGAAGCTCGCCACCCGCTCGGTGTCCCGGTCCGTGAGGCCCGGACGGATCTCGACCTGCTGGGGCACGCGAAGATCCGCTTCCGACTTCTGGCGCACGAGACCCTCGTAGAAGGCCGAGCGCACACCGGTAGCGTCGGTCATCTCGCGCCGTGCGTACTGCTTGTAACCCGTGCCGGGCCGCGCCTTGTGATTGTCGCTCGAGGCCAGGAAGCCGAAGCGGAAGCGCAGGGGGTCGCCGTCGGCGTCGGGCTCCGCCGGGTTGGCCAGCGCCATGGCGTACTGGACGCTCTCCTTGGGCCGCAGGCTGAAGGCGGGCTTGAAGCAACCGCGGCACTGGCCGCAGTCGAGCCAGTCCGCCGCGCGGGTGTCGGGAAATACCCGGTGCGGCGACACGTTGGCTGCCAGGGCCAGCCGCCTTGCCTCCCGGACGCGGGCCTGGCAGTCGGCCTCCGGCAGGTCCCCGCAGCGCTCACCCATGATCTCGCCGGCGCGCCAGCAGCAGGGCAGGAAGTCGGGGGTCGGCTCCGGGCAGATCGGCTCGCCGTTCGCGCCCCACTCGACCTCGCGCCAGGGGCGGTACTCCTCCGAGTTGCCGTGGCCCGACATGATCTCGATCAGCGTCTGGCGCTCGGGGTCGTGCAGGGTGCGGGTGAGCTGCTTCTCGAAGGAGGTGCCGGGCGGCGTGTAGACGCCCCAGGCAGTGCCGTGGGGAATCACCAGGGCCTCGTAGCCCCACTGGTCGAGCTTCTCGAACAGGAGATCGGGCGTGGGGGCCGCCTCCAGGCAGTCTGCCGGCAGGGAACGCGTGTCCACGCCCCGGGCGCAGCGCGGCGTCTCCGCCAGCGTCTCGATCAGCCACAGGAAGTCCGCGTACTCGCGCCAGCCGAGGGGGTCCAGCCAGCGCAGCCCCCCGACCGCACCGAAGCCGGAGACGAGCCCGCCCTCCCCTTCCACCGAGCCGATCGGTCGCGCCGGGAGCTCGTCCTCGCCGGTGCCTGCAAAGATCACGTTCTTGTGGCCGTAGTGGGTCTCGGGGCTCAAACCCACTTGGGTCCACTCGAAGCCCGCAAAGGCGACCAGGTCGGGATTCTCCGGGTCCCCCGCCCGCGCGTTGCACTGACGTACGCTCTCCTTCTCCGCCGCCCAGTGCGCCGGGGTCAGGTTCTCGGCGTGATCGGTGAGGGCATAGAAGTCGAGTGCGGAGCAGTAGCGGGCGAAATCGCAGGCGTCCGCCGGCGGGTGGGCACCCTCGCCGTTCACCAGCGGCAGCGAGTACAGGAAGGCGTCGAAGGACCAGGTGGTGTGGACGTGGAGATCGCCGAACAGGATCGTCTTTGCCGCGGGCACGGACGGCGAGCGGGACGCGAGCGCCTGGCGCGCGCCCGCCTGGGCGGCGGCGGCCGCCGCCAGGGCGGCCTCCGGACGGCGCTGGCCCTCGATCTGCCCCGCCGTCCGGTCCCCGCCGCACCCCAGGCCGAGGGCAACGAGCAGCCAGGCGCCCGAGCGGGTCGCGAGCATCCCCGGGAGCTTGCCAGAGCTGCCCGGGGCCGGCACGGAGGCAGCTGCGCTTCATCCAGCGCCCCGGCGTTCGGGTTCGGGATCCAGGCGGCTGGGCTACGCTCCCGGTGATGCGGGGCTTCGGGCTCTCCCTCCTCTCGCTGTGCATCGCCGGTCTGGCGGGGGCGGAATCGCTCGCGCCCGGCTCCCGGGCTCCTGCCTTCTCCCTGCCGGGCTCGGACGGGCGCACCCACACCCTCGCCGAGCACCTCTCGAAGCGAGGGGTCGTGCTGGCCTGGTTCCCCAAGGCCTTCACCCCCGGCTGAACCGAGGAGCTGAAGGCGCTGCGTGACAGCGCCGAGCAGATCGCCGCCTTCGACGTCGCCGTCTTCATGGTGAGCCTGGACGATCCCGAAAGAAACCGCGAGTTCGCCGAGGCGTTGGGAGCGCAGCACGTGGTTCTCTCGGACCCGTCCGGTGAGACGGCCAAGGCCTACGGCGTCACCGCCCTGGGTGGCCTGTACGCGCGACGCTGGACCTTCTACATCGACGCGGCGGGCGTGATCCGCGAGATCGACAAGCAGGTCGATGTGAAGACCGCGGGCCAGGACATCGCCCGCACCCTCCACAGGTTGGCCTTCCCGAAGGCTGAGTAGGCGGGCGGCCGCCAAGCTCCGGCAGCGATGGCCGGCCGCGCCCAGGCCACGAAGCAGCCGCGGGCCCGGAGCCGAGCGACCCGCGGATCCCCGCCGCTAGCCGAGCTTCGGAGCCGCCCTCAGCACCTCCGGCTTGGCGCGCGGCGCGAAGTCGGCGAAGTTCGCCTCGAACAGCCGGGCGAGCTTGAGCGCCTGCCTGTCGTAGGCGGCGGGATCGCTCCAGGTCTCACGCGGCTGCAACACCTCGTCCGGCACGTTCGGGCAGCGGAGCGGCACTTCGAACCCGAAGACCGGGTCCGTCTTCGTTCGCACGTCGTCGAGTGCGCCGGCCATCACGGCGCGGACCACCGCCCGGGAATGGGCGATCGCCATGCGCCGGCCGACGCCGTAGGGACCGCCGGTCCAGCCGGTGTTGACCAGCCAACAGCGCACCTCGTGCTTGGCAATCCTCTCGCCCAGCAAATCGGCGTAGACGGTCGGGTGCAAGGCCATGAAGGGCGCGCCGAACAGCGCCGAGAACGTGGCCGAGGGCTCGGTGACGCCGCGCTCCGTGCCCGCCACCTTGGCCGTATAACCGGACAGGAAGTGGTACATGGCCTGGGCCGGAGTCAACCGGGCGATGGGCGGCAGCACGCCGAAGGCGTCGGCGGTCAGCATGATCACGTGGCGCGGGTGCGCTCCCATCCCCTCCCGCACGACGTTGGGGAGATGGGTGATGGGATAGGCGGCCCGCGTGTTCTCGGTGAGGGAAGCATCGTCGAGGTCGAGTCGCCGCGTCTCCTGGTCGAATTGCACATTCTCCAAGATGGTGCCGAAGCGGCGGGTGGTCTCGTAGATCTCGGGCTCGGCCTGCCTGCGTAGCTGGATCACCTTGGCGTAGCAGCCGCCCTCGAAGTTGAATACCCCGCGCTCGCTCCAGCCGTGCTCGTCGTCGCCGATCAGGGCCCGGTCGGCCTCGGCCGAAAGCGTGGTCTTGCCGGTTCCCGACAGGCCAAAGAACACGGCCGTATCCCCCTCGGGACCCTGATTGGCCGAGCAGTGCATGGTCAACACGCCCCGCTGCGGCAGCAGGTAGTTCATCACCGTGAAGATCGACTTCTTGATCTCGCCCGCGTAGCTGGTCCCCCCGATGATCACCAGGCGCTCCCCGAAGTGAAGCAGGATGAAGGCCTCGCTGTGGGTCCCGTCCACCTCGGGAATGGCCTTGAAGTTGGGGCAGTGGACGACCGTGAACTCGGGCTCGAAGCGCGCCAGCACCTCGCGGTCGAACTCCCGCAGGAACATGTTGCGCGCGAACAGGTTGTGCCAGGCGGTCTCCGTGACGATGCGGATCCGCAGGCGGTAGTCGGGGTCGGCGCCCGCATAGCAGTCCTGGACGAAGACGTCGCGGTTCTGGAGGTAGGCCTGGAGCCGAATCTGGAGCTGTCGGAAGCACTTGGGCTCGATGGCCGTGTTGTACTTGCCCCACCAGATCCTTTCCTCGCTGCTCGGCTCGCGGACCACGAACTTGTCGTGGGCCGAACGCCCGGTGTACTGCCCGGTACGCACCACCAGCGGCCCGAGGTGGGTGATCCAGGCCTCCCGGCGGCGCACGGCCTCCTCGTACAGGGCGGGCGTCGAGAGGTTGTGGAACACGCTGCCCACGTTGCGGATTCCGAGATGGGAGAGATCGGCCATGAAAGCTCCAGAGCACCAGTGTAGTCGTCGATGGACGGTTGGGCCACCGCGGAGTACGCGGCAGCGCTCAAACGCTCGCTGTGGATTCCACGCGTTCCGACAGCACCTCGAGCCAGCGGTGGACCTGGGTGAAGACCAGGAACTCCTGGTGCACCCGGCGTTGCGCGTTCTGGCCGAGCTCCGCGCGCCCGGGGACGTCCTCCAGCAGCCGATCGAGGGCATGGGAGATCTGCTCGGCGTCCTCCGGATCCTCGATCAGACGGCCGTCGACGCCGTCGCGGAGCTGCTGGCGGATGCCGCACGCACGGCTTCCCAGCACGGCGGCTTGCTTCCACATCGCCTCGGTGACCGTGAGGCCGAAGCCCTCGCGCAGGGAGTTCTGGACCACCACGCTCGAGCAGCGCTGGAGCGCGTTGACCATCAGCTCGTTGTTCTTTCGGGAGGTCATGGGCAGGGAGACGATCGCGACGTCCTGCTGGAGCGGAAGGGCGAGGCGCCGGTAGGCCTCGATCAGGCTCCCGAGCACCTCCTGGGCCTCGGGGTCGTCGGCGACCGCATCGGGATCGGGGCCAGCCAGGACCAGCCGGACCAGCTGCAGCCGGCGTCGGTGGCGCTCCGACACCCCCGGGCCAGCGGCAGCCGACCGCTGCTTGAGGTGCACGAAGGCCTCGAGCAGGGGCTGGAACCCCTTCAGGCGGTCCCAGCGGGAGACCTGGGTCACGATGGGCCGGAACACCACCCCGATCCCGCCCCCCGCATCGGCCGGCCAGAACTTCCCGTCCGGTCCGAGCCGCTTCGCGGTGTCCGGAAACGGCTGCGGCACCACGGGATGGTGCTCGACGGCGAGCCGGGAATTGCAGAGGATCCCGGTCAGTTTCTGCGCCGTGAGATCCCGGTTCTTGAAGCTCAGCGGGTCGATGGCCGGGTGGATGATCCCCGACCGGCCCGCCAGGAAGTCGGGTATGTACTCCGGCGCCGAGAAGATGCCGTAGTCGGCGACCTCCGCGTAACCGCGGAGGAAGTCCCAGGCGGCCCGGGTCTGGGGAAGGTCCTCGTCCGAGCCGATGTGACAGCGGAACACGAACGGCAGGCCCAGCTCCCGCTTCAGCAGCGCGCCCATGCCGAGGGGCTGGGGGTCGTGGATGACGAGCACGTCTTCGGGTCGCAGTCGGCTCTCCAGGATCTCGGCGTTCTCGCGGCTCACCACCTCGTAGACGGCGCGGTCCTCGGCCGTCAGGTTCGGATCCCCGAAACCGTGGATCAGGTTGTGGAGCCTCTTCGTCAGGACGAAGAACTTCGGCTGGGAGGCCCCGATCACGACCCATTCCACGTCCACCCCGACCTCTCTCAGCAGCGTGACGAGCTTCGGCATCATCTCGGCCACGCCCCCGCCCCGAGCCGTGGAGTTCACCATCCAGACCTTGCGGCCCTCGAGACGCAACGCGAGCACCGCGGCTTCGGCGCGAAGCGAGCGGACCGCTTCGGTCAGGTGGACGACAGCGGCGTACTGCTCGAGACCCACCTCCTCGCGAATCTCGACGATCTCGACCATTTGCGTGCCCTCCCCGGGACCGGGCCACGTTCCCGCGGAATTCTTCGGCATTTCTCCGGGGGGGCTTGAAGCATGCGCATCCGCTGCTGCGCGCGGGAGCCGCTTCGCTTCGAGATGCCGCTTGGCATGCGAGGCTCCGGCAACGTCCGGTGGCGGGGCGGACGGGACCAGCTGGAACGCGCCGGGTAGCGTGGGGTGGGGGGCGAGGGGGCGGGCCGTGCTAGGCGCCCATCGACCGCCTGGCGGCCGCGACGTCGAGGGTCACCTTCGTCTCCCGCTCGGAGACCTCCCACAGGGTCTCGATCGCCCGCGACAGGCCGATGCGCCGAAGGATCGGTCGGCGAACGGGCGGGCCGTTGTTCACGAATCGCGGGGCGTAGAACTCGCCGCCGCGCGCCCCGGGATCGGTCGCAGCCCGCAGCTGCGGAAGCGCACCAGCGGCGGGCGTCATCCCGGTCAGCCCGGCCAGCCCATGGAAGAAGCGCTGGGTCAAGCCTCCTCCGGTCTCGGTGACGCTTCGGGACTGGAGGTCCGTATCGGAGAGCCCGGGATGCGCGACGAGGCTCGACGCGGCGACGTCTGCCGCCTCGAAGCGCCGCTGCAAGCCGATCCCGAAGTGGAAGTTCGCGAGTTTCGACTGGCCGTAGGCCTTCCACGCGCCGTAGGTGCCTTCGAGATGGGGGTTCTTCGGATCGATGGCGCGACCCATGTGGTGCGCTGTGCTCGTGACGCTCACGACCCGTGCGGCGTCCGCGCGCAGCAGCGCGGGCAGGAGATGGGCGGTGAGAGCGAAGTGGCCCAGGTGGTTGACCCCGAGCTGCATCTCGAACCCGTCCACGGTGCGCCGTTCGGGGATGGCCATCAGACCTGCGTTGTTCACCAGGATGTCGACCCGGTCGTGTGCCGAGAGGATGCGATCGGCCGCCTGGCGAACGGAGGCGAGCGATCCGAGGTCGAGCGGCACGACCTCGAGAGCGGCGCCGGGATGCGTCGCGTGAATGCTCTTCTCGGCAGCCACTGCCTTCTCCTGGTCCCTCGCAGCCATCACGACGTGAGCGCCGGCTCCGGCCAGGGCCCGGGCGGTCTCCAGCCCCAGCCCCCCGTTGGCCCCCGTCACGACGGCGGTCCGTCCGTCGAGGTGGGGAATGTCACTCGTGCTCCAGGACATGGGGCCCCTCCCTTGTCTCGGGGCGCGGCGGCCAGGAGCTCGCCGCGACGCCGATTCCTGCGCGCCCTCCGCCCTCGCGCGCCGCGAGGCGTTCGAGCAGGGTGACAGCGTAGCCGTCCCTCTGGCAGAGGTCCGGTGCTCGACCCACGCTCATGCGCCCTTGGTACGAGCTTCCTCGTGCAGCTCCGGCTGCGCGGCTGGGGCGAGCCGATCGGGCGGAAGCGCCGACCGGCCCGAGCCGGATGCCGGGATCCGCGGGTGGAGTGCCGATCGCGTAGCCCCCCCCAGGGGGCCGCCCCTGCTCGGGATCCGCGCCGGTTCCGGGTCCAGCAGCCCGCGCACCGGCTCCACCTCGCCGCAGACCCCGGCAGCTTGGATGCGACGCGCGGCGAGGTCAGGGTGGCGCGCGCGGGCGGACGCCTGCTGAACCCTTCGCGTAGACTTCTCGCACGTCGTCTCCCAGCCTCCGCGCCGTGCAGAAACGAGGACCTCTCGTGCGCAAGGAACGCTTGACCCCTCGTGCAGTTCCAGTGCGCGCTGGACCGCGACGGCACGCCGGAACTCGGCGGGCAGCCGTGAGGGGAACTGTCGTCGCGGCAGGGGTGACGCTCGCCGTTCTGGCGACTTGCTTCGTGGTCGGCTCCGTGATGAGCATGCGCCGCGAGCCGGTGGCCCGCGCCACGGCACCTTCGGACCCGGAGACTCGCTTCCTCGTCACCCGCTCGGGCCGCGTGCACATCCTGGACCTGGGCGAGGGCCCTGTGGTCCTGCTGATGCACGGGACAGGCCGCAGTGTGGCGGACTGGCAGGAGGGGCTGGCCGACCGGCTCTCCGTTGGGCACCGGGTCGTTGGCTTCGACTTCTATGGTCATGGCCTCTCCGACCGCGCGCACGGGCTGCGCTACGGACCCGCCTTGTGGGTACGACAGGCGGTGGACGTGCTCGACGCACTCGGGATCGAGCGGGCCACGGTGGTCGGCCACTCGGTGGGCGCCAGCGTGACCGCGATGCTCACGGCGGATCATCCGGCTCGGGTGGATCGCGCGGTCTTCATCGGACACGGCATCGCCATGGACCCGATGCAGTGGGTGCCCTTCGTGCCCGGGCTGGGAGAAATCCGGATGGGGCAAACCGAGATCTTCAGCGACGTCTTCTCGGAAGCCCACGCTCGGCGACTGGCCGCAGCGTACGAAATCCGTGGCACGCGAGCGGCACTGCTCACCTACATCCGCCGCCAATACACGATCGATGGCATCCGGCTGGTGCTCGGAACCTACGAAGACATCACGAAGCCGGTCCTCCAGGTGCACGGCACCCGCGACGCTTCGATCCCGATCGATGCGGCGCGCCGGCTCACGCCCAGGCTGAGTGATGCGCGTTTCGTCATGGTGGAAGGCGCCAGCCACGACGTCCACATCGACGCGCCCGACGAGCTGGTGGCCGCCATCGAGGCCTTCGGGCGCGAGACCCGCTCCAGGCCGGAGGGTCCGGACTCGCGATGGCGCGTGGATGCCCTTTCACTGCTCGATGCGCGCTTCGCGCGGGAGGACCTGAGGCGGGGCGAACGGGGCTCGAGTGCGCAACGCTCGGCCGTAAGTACCCGGAAAAGAGGGGGGCGGGAGCCCCGAACCTGGTATCCAGCGTGGATCCCGGGCCGACGCGACCCCGTTCACGCCGCTCGCGGGTGGCCGGCCGGCGCACCGGATCGCCGCTCGCCCGCTTGCTCAAGAGGCGCGGCTGGTAGCCTAGCCTGGCGCTTGTCGGCGCCCGCGTGAGAGCCTGCCGCGCTGTCGGAAGGGAGGGAGACCATGGCGAGAGCTGCGGTTTGGTTGGGTGCCTTACTGGCCACCGTGTCCATCGCCGGGCCGGCGCGCGTGCAGGCCGCGACCGACCAAGCTCGCGAGGCCGGACGTGTGACGTTCAAGACGTCTTGTGACGAAGCGGTTCGGGCCGATTTCGATCGGGCCGTCGCGTTCCTGTACTCGTTCGAGTACCCGAAGTCGGAGAAGTCTTTCCGGGCGATTCTCACCACGTCGCCGAGCTGTGTCATGGCGCGTTGGGGCATCGCCATGAGTCTCTGGCACCCGCTCTGGGCGCCTCCCAGCCGGGCCGACCTGGCCGCGGGCGCCGCCGTGCTGAAGGGTGCGGTCCTGGCGGCGCCGACGCAGCGGGAAGCTGCGTACCTGTCCGCCATCCAGGCGTTCTACGACGGCCACCAGGCGGTCCCGCACTCCGAGCGGGCGCGGGCCTACAGCGACCGCATGAAGGACGTCTACCGCGAGCACCTCGACGACTCCGAGGCCGCGGTCTTCTACGCGCTCTCACTGCTCGGTGCCGCGGATCCCACGGACAAGAGCTACGCGAACCAGTTCAAGGCCGCCGGCGTGCTGAACTGGGTGCGGGACCAGCA
>JBFIML010000013.1:0-76187 GCA_041611735.1 Myxococcota bacterium
ACGCTCCGCCGCCTCCCCGAGCCGGGCGAGCAGGGTCTCCGGGCGCGCGCGCAGCCACACGACCGTCCCGGTGCGGGCCAGCCACTCCGGCGTCCCGGGCTGGGCCACGGCGCCGCCCCCCAGCGCGATCACCGCGGGCTTTCCGGCCCAGCGGGCCATGGCCTCCCGCTCCCGCGCGCGGAAGCCGCTTTCGCCCTCGCGCCCGAAGATGCCACGCACCGAATCGCCGGCTTCGCGCTCGACCTCCCCGTCCGTGTCGGCGAAGGGCAGCCCCAGCCGGGCTGCCAACGTGCGGCCCACTGCCGACTTGCCTGCGCCCATCATGCCCACCAGCCAGAGCGTGCCCGAAAGCTGCATCCGGCCCAGTATAGAAGACGGGGGGGAGCCGAAGCTCCCCCCCGTCGTCGATCCCACGCCGCGCCGGCGTTCAGCTCGCCAGCTCGGGCCCCACCACCACGCGCGGGGTCACGAAGATCAGCAGCTCCTTGCGGACGTCCCGCAGCGTCTGGTTGCGGAACAGGTAGCCGAACACCGGGATCTGGTGCAGGTAGGGCACCCGGCTCGCGCTCTCCGCCTTGTCCACCACGTAGATGCCGCCGATCACGAGCGTCTGCCCGTCCTTCACCAGCGTCTCGGTCTTCGCCTGGTTCTTGGCGATGGCCGGCGAGCCGGTGGGCGTCGCCACGCTGTCATCCGGAGCGTTCCGGCTCACCTCGATCTTCATGATGATGCTGCGATCGGCGGTGATGTGCGGGGTCACCTTGAGACTGAGCACCGCGTCGATGAACTCGAGCTGCGCGTCGCCGTTCTCGAAGGTCTGGAACGGAATCGACACACCCTGCTCGATCACTGCCTCGCGGTTGTCCAGGGTCACCACCCGCGGACTCGAGATCACCTTGCCCTCGCCCTTCGCCTCGGCCGCCCGCAGTGAGAGCGAGACGTCGAAGCGGTCGTCGAGGATGAAGGCGCCCAGGTTCAGGATCCCATTGGCCACGGACGAGATCGGGTTCGAGACCACCACGTTGTTGTCCTGCTCGAACGGGAACTTGTCGTCCTGGACCGTGACCGGGCGGCGCTGCCCGATCACGAAGTCGGAGCCGAGATCCTCGTCCCGCGGCTGCGACCCGAGACCCCACTCGCTGCCGATCTCGCGCGAGAAGTCGAGGTTCGCCTCCACCACCTTGGCCTCGATCATGACCTGAGGCGTCTGGGTATCGATGGCCTTCATCAAGGCCGTGGCCTCGTCGATCACCGACGGGATGTCCTTGATGATCACCGTATTGGTGCGCTCGTCCACGTCCACCGAGCCCCGCGGCGTGAGCAGCCGCTTGACCATGTTGGACACTTCCTTGACGTTCGCGTAGTTGACCGGCTGGAGCTTGACCACGAGGTCCTCGAGCCGCTCCTTGGAGCGACGCTCCTGCAGCCGTGCCTCCTCCTCCGCCTTGAGCATTTCGGCGGGGGCGATGCGCAGCACGCTGCCCACCCGCACGAAGCCGAGCCCCTTGGTCAGGAGGATCACGTCGAGCGCCTGATCCCAGGGGACGTCCACCAGGCGGATCGTCACCGTGCCCGTCACTTCGTCGCCGGCGATGACGTTCAGGTCGGAGACGTCGGCGATCAGCCGCAGCACGTCCTGGATGTCGACGTCCTTGAAGTCCAGCGAGATGCGACGTCCCACGTACTGCTTGCCGTCCAGCAGCCCGCCCTCCTCGAGGATCTCGGTGGGGTCCGACGGCTCGAGGGCCGCCGGGGCCACCTTGGCGGGCACGGACCTGGCCGCCGACGCCTTCACCTCCGCCGGGGGCGGCGTCTTGGGCGCCGCCTCCTCCAGCGCGGCGCGCACCGACTTGCTCGCCATCGCCGGGGGCACCTCGGCCACGGCACCCTGGCGCGGGAAGTCCAGGATCAACATGGCGCCTTCCCGGGTCACGGTCGGCACCAGGCCGGGCGCCCGCTTGACGACCACCCGCACCTCCGGCGTCTTCACGTCGGGCTGGGCGAAGGCGGTCACCAGCGACACCGGGCCGCCGGGATCCGGCGCAATGCGCACCGCCGCCGCTTCATCGATCTCGGCGCCGCGCAGGCTCACCACCAGGGTGCCCGGATCCGGCCGCATGAGCTGGTGCTCCACGGGCCGATCCGTCACGACCACGACCCGGTCGCGGCTCTCCTGGGGCTCGTACTGCACGCCGTAGACGTGCACCAGGCCGCTCTCCGGCTCCTCGGCGGGGGCCGGCGGGCTGGCCTGGGGCGCGGGCTCCGGCTCGATCTTCGCCTGGGGCTCCGCGGCCGGCGGCGCCATGGCGGCCGGCACCGGCTCGGCGGCCATCTCGGTCGCCGCGCTCTCCGGCTCCACATCCTCCATGGCCGCCACGGCCTCGGCGGGCTCCTGCATGGCCAGCACCGCTGCCTCGGGCGCCTTCTCCTCGGCGACGGGGTCCGCCTGCTGGGGCTCCGCGGCCATGAACTCCTGGACGGCCTCCGCCTCGGCCATCTCGGCCACGACCGGCTCGGGCTCCGCAACGGGCGTCGCCTCGGCCGTTTCGATGGCCTGGGGCTCCGCCCACGTCCCCTGCGACGAGCCACTGGCGGCGGCGAAGGCCTCGGCCAGGGCCGGGCTCTGGCCCAGCGCGATCACGAATCCGTCTGCCACGGTCGCCGTGCCGCGGCCCGCGAAGGGCTGCTTCGCATCGCCGGCGTCCACCACCAGGCGCACCTTGTCCGGATGGGCCCCGATGCGGATGCGGCTGACCTGGGCGGTGCCCACGGCCAGGTTCGGCACGTCCATGCCGTTGGCCAGCCCCGGAAGGTCCACGACCAGGCGCGCCGGCTCGTCCAGGGTGAAGGTCTCCGCCTGGGCGATCGCCCCGTCTGCACGCAGGTGCACCAGGACGCCGCCATCCACCGGCTCGGTGGAGACGGCCAGCAGCCGGGTGGCCGGGCCCCCGGAGGACGACGTGGGAGCCTCCGAGGCCATCGCCTCGGCCGGAGACGACGAGGCATCGCCCGTCTCCAGAGAGGCGGACGGAGACCCGGCGGGGCGGACGCGCACCTCGAGGCGGTCGCCGAAGGGCACCACGTCGAAGTCCGCTTCCTGGGCCAGCGAGATCTCGACCCGCGTGGAGGGCTGATCGTCGGTGGCGAATTCCGCCACGGAGACCTCCTCCACCAGGCCATCGTAGATGGCCAGCGCCTCGGTCAGCCTTTCGGGACGGACCGCCGTGAGATCCACCACCACCCGCGGCGGTTCCTCGCCGCGGAAGGCGGTGAAGACCGGATCGGTCGGACCCACCAGGGTGATGATCGTCGTGTCCCCGCTTCGCTCGACGGCGATCTTGGAGACGACGGATACCGGCTCGGGAGCCGGAGGTGTGGACGGCGCGGTCACGCAGGCGTACAGCCCACCCAACCACATGGCGACGAGCGTGAAGCCCGCGACGGCGCCGACTCGAGCGTTACCGGATGCGAACATCGAAGCTCACCCTCCCTGGCTCTGACGAACCCGCATCTCGATTTCCTTGCTGGTCCGATCGCCCAAGTAGTCCTCGTAGATCTCGCGGACCAGGACCTCGTTGTCTCGGATGCGGATGACCCGACCGTCGTTCTTACCGATCGGCGTCCCTTCCTGGACCACGTACCCTCGACCCGAGGGATCCGTGACCAGCGCCCGCGGCCGCGGATTCCCCCAGACCACCGCCACCACGGAAAGCTGGCTCAAGTCGAACTGCTCGAGCGGGCCCCGCTCCACTTCGGACACCTCGCGAGCGTGCTCGAGCACGAAGGAGCGGAAGGGATCGCGCTTGCCCGTGGAGTCGTAGGTGAAGGCGACCGCGGCCGTCTGGACCTGGGGCGCCGCCTGCGTCTCCTCCGCCACGGCGCTGGCGTCCGGCGGCGGCGCCTTGCGGGCACCGGTCCGGCCGGAGCTCGCAGCCGGGCCGCGATCGCACGCCACCGCCAGCAACAGCGTTCCCATCAGTGCGAGAGCCAACCCCCTCACGTCCGCCTCCCGCTTCGCTTCGCCCCGGGAGCCGGCCGTCCGGCCGGCTCGCTCGCAGCGTCCGCCTGGGTGCGCCCAAGGAAGCGGAAGGTCGTGGCCTGACCCTTGACCTCCAGCCGGGTGTCCTCGGCGCCCTCCCCCTTGATCCTCACGTCGAGCCGATCCACGTTCACGATGCGCGAGAGCTTCGCCAGCTTGTCGAAGAAGGTGGCTATGTCGTGGAAGCGGCCGTTGAACTCGATCTCGATGGGCACCTCGGCGTAGAAGCCCTGGGGTACCTCGTCGCGCGGTCGAAACGCCTTGAACTCCAGGCCTGCGTCCTTGCCCAGGCTCGAGATGTCGGTGAGCAGCACGGGCAGCTGCTTGCCGTCCGGGAGCTTGCGCACCGCGCGGGTGAGCGCCCCCTCCAGCTCCGTGAGCTCGTCCTTGAAGCGCTCGAGGTTGGTGGCGACCGCCTTGAGCTCGCTCACCTCGCGCTGGAGCTTCTGCTCGCGCTGCTGGAGCGATGCGAGCTGCTTCTGGGCGGGGCGGAACAGGAAGTACCCGTAGCCGCCGAGGATCACCACGAGCAGTCCCACCACCACACCGATCCGCTGGGAACGCGGCAGGCGCGAGAGCTTCTCGATCTGGCCCTGAACGCTGTCGAGTCGTAGATTCATGCCTCGCCCCCTACGAGCTCGTGCCGGCGCCGGCCGCTTCGCCTTCCTGGGCCTCGTCGAGGCCCGGGATCACGAGTACGGCGCGGATGCGGAAGGTGTTCAGCTTGAGATCGTTCACCTGCTTCAGCTCGGTCCCCTGGAGCTCCACCTGACGGAAGAAGGGCGAAGCCTCGAGTCGGGTGAGCAGTGCCGCCACCAGCTCGTTGTCCAGGCTCATGCCATCGAGCTCCACGGAGCCGTTCTGGGTGCGCAGCCCAGTGAGCCAGACGCGCTCCGGAACGTGCGTGGCCAGCTCGTCCATCATGCGCACCGGCCCGGATCGCGAGCGCTCCAGCCGGTCGATGGCGGCCAGCTTCTGCTCGATCTCGGTCTTCTTCTGCTTGAACTGCTCGAGCTCCGCCTTCTGCGGCTCGTACTGCTTGAGCTGTGCCTGGAGGCCCTGGATGCGCCGCTCGGCCGTGTCGATGTCGTGCGAGATGTACGCGTGCACCGCCCAGGCCAGGGCGAGCGCCCCCAGGACGCTGCCGGCCCACACGACCACCTGCTGTCGCAGGCCGGCCTTGCGGCGCGCCTCTCGGACGGGAAGAAGGTTGATCCGGATCATGCGTCGTCCATCCTCCGGAGCGCCAGACCGACCCCGACCCCCAGCGTCGGAGCCATGTCCTCCAGGAAATCGCCATCGAAGCGCGAGGTGGGCAGCATCCGGCCCAGCGGGTTCAGGTGCTCCACCGCGAGCCCCGTGCGCTCCGCGAAGGCTTCCATGAGCCCGGACACCTTGGAGCCACCGCCGGCGAACAGCACGCGTTGGATGCGGTTCTCGGCCGAGGTGGCGGAGAAGAAGTCCAGCGAGCGGGCGATCTCGCCCACGATGCTGTCGGTCACGCTCCGCATGGCCTGCTCGACCTCGTGGGGAACGACCTCCTTGCTCTCGGAACCGCGCGAATCTCCCAGCTTGATGCGCTCTGCCTCGTCGAAGCCCACGGAGAGGGTGCGCTGGATCTCCGCCGTGTATTGCTGACCACCCGCGGAGACGTCCCGCGTGAAGACCGGAGTGCCGTCGCTGACCACGTTGATGTTCACGACCTGGGCGCCGATGTTCACGAGCGCCACCACCTCCCCGGGCGATGGGTCGTAGTTGGCCTCGAACGCGTTCTCCATGGCGAAGGCGGCCACGTCCACCACAGCCGGCGTGAGTCCTGCCTCGCGCAGGACGTTGACGTAGTCGTCGATCAGGTCCTTCTTGGCGGCCACCAGGAGCACGTCCATCTGGCCGTCCGCGTCGCCGCCCTGGAGGATCTGGAAATCGAGGTTGACCTCGTTCACGTCGAACGGGATGTACTGCTCCGCCTCCCAGCGGATCGACTCTTCGAGTTCCGTCGGGGTCATGATGGGCAGGCCGATTTTCTTGACGATCACCGAGTGGCCCGACACCGCGGCGGCCACCCGCTTGGTGCGGATGCCCGCGTTCGAGATCGCCTCCCGGATCGCCTCCACGATGGCACCCGAGTTCAGGAAGGCGCCCTCCACGATGGCCTCCGGGGCGAGGCGGGCCACGCCGAGGTGCACGAGCTCGAAGCCGTTGCCGCGCCGGGCCAGCTCGACGGCCTTCACGCTGGAGGCGCCGATGTCGAGCCCGACGATCGACTTCGAGCGAAGACTCGCGAAGGGAAGCTGCACGGGTTCGCCTTTCTCCTGGTGGGCGGAGCGTCACTCGCTCGCGCCGACTCCCAAGGATGCCTGGTTCGACTCGGCCTCCGCCCCGAAGACCTTGTCCTTGTCCGAGATCCTGAGCCCGAGGGCCAGCAAGACCTTGCGCTTCGTATCCAGTCGGCAGGGGCGTCCTGCCTCCAGCCGGTCGATGGTCAGCGTGGACAACCCCGCCTTGCGCGCGAGCTCGGCCTTGCTCATGAGGAGCGCCTCGCGGTAGCGCTGGACGTTGTTGCGCGGCACGCGCCCTCCCCCGCGCCGTGGGCCTCGGACGGACCTCGCGGCTCAATCGACGGGACTATCGGCCTGCCCTGCCGGCGACTTGAGGCGCCCGGGGCCCCCTCCGGTGTCGCAGATCACAGCTTGCCGGCAGGCGGGCGGCCGGCAGGCCGCCCCCGCTGTGGACTCACGCCCCCGCCCTCGCCGGCCGATGAGGGGCCGGGGGTTCCCTTTGTCCGAGCGCATCCTTGTCGTGGACGACGACCCCTCCCTGCGGGAGAGCCTGGCCCTGGTGCTCGGAGCGGAGGGCTACCAGGTGACGAGCGCCGGCGACGGGCCCGAGGCCCTGGCCCGCCTCGAGGACGTTCCCGCGGACGTGGTGCTCTGCGACCTGCGCATGCCCGGGATGGACGGCATGCAGCTCCTGCCCGAGCTCGCCCGGCGCTGCCCGGAGGCCACCCTGATCCTGATGTCCGCGTACGGCACCGAGGACCTAGCCATCGAGGCCATGCGGCGGGGGGCCTACGACTACCTGGCCAAGCCGTGCCAGCCCTCCGAGGTGCTGCTCGTGATCCGCAAGGCGCGGGAGCGGGAGCGGCTGCGGCGGGAGAACCAGCTTCTGCGCCGGGAGGTGCAGCGGGCCGTGGGCGAGCGACCCATCGTCGCCGCCTCCCAGGCCATGATCAGCGTGCTCGAGCTCGTGGAGCGGGCGGCGGAGTTCAAGGCGACGGTGCTGCTCTCCGGGGAGAGCGGAACCGGCAAGGAGGTGCTGGCCCGGGCGGTCCAGGCCCAGTCCCCGCGGCGGGACGCCGCCTTCGTGGCGGTGAACTGCGGCGCGATCCCGGAGGCCCTGCTGGAGAGCGAGCTCTTCGGGCACTCCAAGGGGGCCTTCACCGGAGCCGACCGGGCCCGGCGCGGCCTCTTCACCGAGGCCCACGGCGGGACCCTCTTCCTGGACGAGATCGGGGAGCTCTCCCTGCCCCTCCAGGTGAAGCTGCTGCGGGTGCTGCAGGAGGAGGAGGTGCGCCCCCTCGGCGAGACCAAGCCGCAGCGCGTGGACGTGCGCGTGATCGCCGCCACCGCCCGCGACCTGGAGGAGGAGATCGCCGCCGGGCGCTTCCGCGAGGACCTCTACTACCGGCTCAACGTGCTGCACGTGCAGGTCCCTGCCCTGCGGGAGCGGCGCGAGGACATCCCGCTCCTGGTCGACCACTTCCTGGAGCGCTTCCGGCTGGGGCTCGGCAAGCCCGTGCGCCGGGTGGCGGACGACGCCCTGGCCCGCCTGATCGCCTACGCCTGGCCCGGCAACGTCCGGGAGCTCGAGAACGTGATGGAGCGAGCGGTGATCCTGGCGGAGGGGGACCGCATCACCCTGCGGGAGCTGCCGGGAAACGTGGTGGCGCCGGAGGTCGGCAGCGACGGGCGCGGCGCCGGAGACCTGTCCCTGCGCCGGGCGCGCCGCTCCCTGGAGGCCGACCTGATCCGCCGCGCCCTGCGCGCGACCGGAGGCAATCGCACCCAGGCCGCGCGGCTGCTCCAGATCAGCCACCGGGCCCTGCTCTACAAGATCAAGGAGTACGGGCTGCGCGACTGAGGCGCCCCGCGGCCTGCGGGGTCAGCGCGGCGCGACCTGCGCGGGCGGCGTCCCGCCGGCCTCCTGCACCAGCTCCTGCACGTTCAGCTCGAAGCGCTGCTGCGCCTCTCCGCCGTGGGGGTCCTGCACGGCCACCGTGACCTCGTGGCGGCCGGCCTGGGACGCCGTGGGACGCCAGCTGACCTCGCCGAGCACGGAGTCCAGCTCCATGCCCTGGGGTCCCGCCACCAGGCGGTAGCGCAGGCGACGGTCGCCATCCGGGTCGCTGGCCTCGATGCGGTAGCGGAAGACCCCGTCGGACGCGACGCCCCCGGGCTGCGACGCGATGCGGGGCGGGCGGTTGGCCACCCGGACCGGGGCGCTCTCCAGGCCCGGGCTCTCGTCCTCGCCGTCGTCGGCCACCACCCGGACCCGCACCTCGTCGCCGCGCTGGAGGCCCGCGGTCGAGAAGGTGGCCCTCCCGGCGTCCACGCGGCGACCGTTCACGGTCCACACGTAGCGGTAGCGCAGCGGGTCTCCGTCCGGATCCTCCGCGTCGGGGACGACCAGCACCGAGCTGCCCGGCGTCACCTCCGTGGCGGGCTCCAGGGAGACGGCCCGCAGCTGGGGAGCCCGATTGCCCACCTGCACCGTGGCGCGCACCGGCTCGCTCTCGGCGCGTTCGTCCGCAGCGGTGACGACCACTTCGATGAGCGTGCCTCGCGGCAGCGCCGGCACCTGGAGCTCGGGCCCGTCGTCCGCCAGGCGACGACCGCCCACCTCCCAGCGATAGCCGATGCGGACCGGATCCCCGTCCGGATCGCTGGCCTGGAGCACCACGCGCACGCGCTCGCCGGGCAGCGGCCGGTAGGGCTCCAGGCGCACGCCCCGCAGCTCGGGGGGGGCGTTGGGTGGCCCGAGCGGGGCGGCTGCCTGCTCCCGCCCGGCGTCCCTCGTCTGCGAGGCCGGCCCGCAAGCGAGGCTTGCGGCCAGGGCCACCGCCAGCCAGAGCCACAGCCGCACCCCTCCCGTGGGCGGGCGCCGGCGCACCGCCTCCCCGGCTCCGCTCAACGGGGCAGGCTCCGGAGCACCCGCAGCCGCTCGAGCACGAGCTGGCCCCCCACGTTCACGGCCTCGAACCAGACGCCGTCCACCTCGCGGGGATCCAGGATCGCCTGGTCCGCTCCGGCGGCGCGGAGGTCTTCCAGCGTGACGAAACCGCCGTCGATGCCCTCCAGGGCGGTCTGCTCCGTCACCCGATAGGTCGTGCCGTTCACCACGAGGGTCCGGGCTTCCAGGTCCTTGGTCTGCACCAGTCCGGCCCCGCGCAGGGGCGTGTCCTGGGCTCCGGCGGCTCCGCCCAGGACCAGCGCGGCGGCGAGCCCCAGGGTCACCAGCCAGGATCGGGATCTCGTTGCCATGCTCGTCACCTCCGCTTCCTAGAAGCGCTCGCGCCAGTAGAGCAGGCGGATGTCGCCCGGCTCGGGAATGTCGTCGTCCGGGCTCTCGATCTCCGCCCCGCTCTTGCCCACGTAGATGCGGGTGGTCGCGCCGCTCCCGACGCCCACGGAGACCTGCGGGTCCGTGGGCATGCCGGCCCCGATCGAGATGCCCCGGATCGAGTTCCCGACGCCGTCCTCGAAGTGACCCGCACCGCTGGCTAGCTTGAACACGTAGAGGTTCGAGTTCCCCTTCGCCGTGCACGGCTGCGGATCGTCGATGGGCGTGAAGGAGGCGGCGATCACGAAGCCCGCGAAGATCTCGACGTTCGTCACGAACTTCTCGCCGTCGGCGGCCCGGAAGTAGTAGCCGCGGCCCGAGAGGACAGCGCCACCGGGGCTGGCGGTCAGGTCCTGGAGGTCGGGCTCCGTCACCGTCGCCAGGGGCGCGGCCGCCAGCTCGAGGGGGTCCAGGTCCGTCATCACGTAGAAGCGGTTGTTCTCCACCGGGCTGCTCGGCTTGCCCAGGAACTGGATGTCGCGCCGCTCCCCGCTCCCGAAGGCCAGCCACACCTTGCCGTTCAACTTGGTGCCGGCCGGCGGGAAGAAGAAGCTCTTGTAGTAGGTCTTGCCGTCCACGGTGCCGGAGGGCGCCTGGAAGACGCGGCGGAAGCTCCAGCTCGGCTGGGTGAGAGCGCCGGAGGCGTCGTTCACGCGGTCCTCGCCCACGGGCTTGATGACCCACTTCCACAGGTTTCCGCCCAGGTCGCCCACGTAGACCACGTCGGCGAAGCCGTCGAAGTCCAGGTCGAAGACCGCGGGCGTGGACGGGATCGCGTAGCGCATGTCGCGCTGCGCATCGCCAATGGGGGCCGCCGGGTCGAAGCGCTTCTGTGCAAGCACCTTGCCCGTCTTCAAGTCGAGCACGAAGAGGGAGCGCCCGGCCCGGGCGTTGGCGGCGTAGTTCAGGCTGTCGTTGGGGTCGCCGCTGGCGTGGTAGCCCCCCGTCACGATGGCCACCCAGCGCTCGTAGCCCTTGCCTCCGTTGTCGTCGGCCCCCACCCGCACCCGCACCCGGGTCAGGATGGCCTGGCCCCAGGTCTCTCCCATGTAGGGGAGGAACGAGTTCGGGTTGGCGACGTTGTTCGGGTCGTCCTCCCGGGGGAACTCCCACAGATAAACGGGCGCGCTCCCCAGCGTGGGCTGGGTCACGTCGAGCGCGAAGTACTGGCTCCCGCCCTGGCGCAGGCCGCCCACCAGCACCGTGTGCCAGTCGCTGGCGCTCTTGTCCGCGGGCAGGCTCCCGGTGGTCGGGGTCGGATGGAACCATGCGTCCGCCACCTGGAGCTGTCCGTCCACGTAGAGCTGGCGGGCGAGCGGGTCGTCGATGGGCAGGCGCCGGATGTTGCGGCGCGCCTGCCAGGGCATGAAGGCGAACAGCTCCGCCCCGGTGCCCGCGGTGTAGTCCGGCGGCACCGCCAGGGCGTCCCACGTGCCGGCGTCGAAGGCGTGCAGGAAGCCGTCGTTGGCGCCGGCGTAGATGACCCGCTTGCGGTTGGCGTGCAAGGTCTTGAAGTCGAAGTAGCTCGGCTCCGGGATCAGGGCCTTGGGCCGGGTCACGACGATGGGGCTCGAGTGGAAGATGTCCCCCAGCAGCCGGTCCCGCACCATGCAGGCCTGGGGCACGCTCACGTCCGTACCGGGCACGCCGGTCCCGAGCTCGCAGCCCCGTCCGTAGGCGACGACCTCCTTGGCCAGCCCCGCGGCATTCAGGGCCGTGCTGCCCTTGAGGGGATAGAGGCCGGAGTTCGGGCTCGGATCGTTGGTCCCGGGGCTCGTGAAGGGGACGATGCCCAGGTCGGCCGGCGCCAGGGCGGCGTCGAAGGCCACCCGGGTGGGGGTCCCGGCCAAGAGCTTGGACGTGTGGAGCTTGCGCAGGTCCGGCGCCGGCACCTTGGAGGCCGCGTCCCAGAAGGGCACCGCCTCGGCCTTGAAGGGGCCGGAGTTGCACTCCCCGGGGTCCGGGTCGATGAGCGCGCAGTTGCCCCCCGAGTCGCGCACGGCGCCCTGGGCGTCCAGGCGCCAGGCGGTCAGGTGCCCCTCCCAGAAGGCTTGCCGCCCCGACGGGATGAAGAAGCTCGCGTAGAAGTCGCCGCCGTCGGCGGTGCGGGTGGACGGCACCGTCACGTTGGCGAAGGACTGGGCCTTCTCGATGATGTCGTTCAGCGCCGCCAGCAGGGCCGTGGAGAGCTGGTCGCCGTCCTGGGCATGGTAGTAGAGCCCGTTGCCCACGTCCGCGGCCCGGCGCAGGACGTCGTCGGCCCCTTCGTCGGTGCCGAAGCCGATGGTGTAGACGTCGATGGTCTGGTCGCCCGTCATGTCGGGTCGGCAGTCGTTGTTGGCCATGAAGCGGGCGATGTCGTCCAGGTACCAGGCGCTCTCCTCGACGTCACCGGGCACCTCGGGCTCGTCGCCGGCGCCCGGGTTGTAGTCCCCGATCAGGCTGGTGAAGACCGGGAAGCCCACCGCGGTACTGGCCGGGTCCGCGTCGAAGTCGTCCCGGGTGGGGCTGCCATCGGTCACCATGACCACGAAGTTCTTCTGGCACACGAACTCCATGGGGCTGCCGGGGGGGCTGGCCGTCTGGGCGCCGTTGGCTCCGGACTTGTACTGGTACTTGGGGAAGCGGGTGACGCCATCCTGGCCGAAGGGCAGGTTGGCCGGGTCGCGGCTCATGAAGTAGGTGTACGACTGGAAGAGCGACTCGCCGAGCGGCGACGCGCCGGAGCCGGAGGAGTTCCCGACCGCGGCCTCCAGGTTCGAGGCGTGCCTCGGGGTGGGCTTGTCCACGGGGACCGTCACGAAGCCGCCGTTCGGATCCACGTTGCCCGCGTCCGCCGGCTGGCGGAACTCGGCCAGGCCGAAGCTCACGCCCTTGGACTCGGCCTCGCAGATCACGTCCAGGAGCACCAGCTTGGCCGCCTGGGCCCGGGTGCGCCGGTACTTGTCCCGGAGCTGGTTGGCCCCGCCGGCGGGGTTGCAGCCCTTGGGGATGGACTTGGCGGTCTTGATCTCGTTGTAGTAGGGGTCCGCGGCCGAGCTGAAGTACCAGTTCAGGTAGCGGCCGGTCCAGAGCGTGGGGTTCTCGGGCCGCCAGATCGTGCGCGCCTTCCCACAGTGGGTCTCCGTCTTCTGACTGGTGATCTCGTAGACGGTGTCGTCGTTCCACTTGTTGCAGAGCGCGGTGTAGCTCTGGCTGGGATCGAAGGCCGGGTGCCACTCGATCTCCTTCATGGAGCGCGAGTTGTCGATGAAGAGCAGCACGTTGGGCGGCACCGAGGCGGTGAACAGGAAGAGGTCGGTGTCCGGATTGGACCCGGCCGGGACCGGCAGCCCGAGGCCGACACCCAGAGCGAGTCCCAGGAGCGCCCGATGCGTTTGCTTCACGGTCAGATCTCCCCATCCCCTCCGGTGATCGATTCGCTCTCGCCGCGCTCACTCGAGGCGGGCGGCGAGCACCTCCAGTCGCGCCGTGGACCCGGCGGGCTCCTGCCCCTGGACCCGCACCCGCCAGTAGTGCAGCTGGAAGGTCGGGCTCGCGTCCTGGCCCACGTTCATCTCGAAGCCCTCGATGGGGCTTCCGCCCAGATCGTCCAGCGGGTCGGCGGCCGTGGGATCGGGCTGGTAGCTGGGCCGGCCGTAGGGAAAGCTGCCCGGGTCCCCCACCGACTGGCCGTTGGTGACGGTGGGCGTGCCGGTGCGGGCCAGGTTTCCGAGCGCCTCGGCCACCCCCGCCTCGGCGGCGTAGAAGGCCATCCGTTCGCGCATCTGGTAGCCGGCCACCTGGCGCTCACGCGTCACGGTCTCCAGGGCTGCGAAGCCGACGGCGCCGATCAGCACCAGCATCATGACCGTGGCCAGCAGGGCCGAGCCCTCGATTCGTCGGGTCTGGATTCTCACAGGGTGGTCCCCCGGTTGCCCAGATTGCGCAGCTGGACCGTGGCCGTGTGCACGCGGCGGCGGAAGCCGTCGGCGCCCACCACGGGATCGCGGTTCTCCGTGTTCTGGAACAGACCCTGGCTATACTCCTGCCGCGGATCCGGGTCCCGGGTGCGCAGCGCCAGGTTGAAACGCACCTCGCGTAGCTCGCGCCCGTCGGCCCCGGCCGCCACGTAGTCGGGCCCCACGTTGTCCCCGCGGTACTCGCCGGGATCGATGGCCCCGTTCCCGTTGGCGTCGTAGAACCAGGCGAGCTGGAGGTCGTCCACGTCCTGGGCGAAGACCAGGCCGTCGCGCAGCAGCTGCCGCTGGGCGTCGACCCGGTAGTCGTGAGCCGGCACGGCCACGAGCTGGGGGGCGCCGCCGGCCGGTGCCAGGGGGCCGCTCACGATGTTCACCTGCAGGCTGGTGGCGCTCGGGATCCCCACCACCGTCCCGCAGGCCGCCCCGCGCCCGGGGTCGCCCAGGTCGACGACGATCACGCCGCCGTTCACCCGGAAGTCGCTGTCGGCGACCCCGTCGCCATCCGTGTCGTAGGCGGGACGCCAGGTCGGGTTGGGCTCGATGACCAGCGAATCGACGTTCAGGGTCTGGACGCCGGTCACCACGTTGGCGGTCGCCACCGGGAGGCGGGCGCCGAAGTCGAGACCCTTGTCGTCGCCGGGATCGACGGCATCCGCGTCGCTCACGAACAGGCGGTCGGGGCCGCCGTCCTGGTCGATGCCGCAGACCGCCGCCGCCTCCGACACCATGAGCCCCGCATGGCGGAGGTCGCGCTCCAGGAGATCGGCGATGGCGCGGCTGTTCTGCCGGACCTCCGACAGCTGGTCGACGACCACGTAGGTGCGCTGCTGGGTCGTGAAGGTCTGGGTGACGAGCACCATCACGATGCCGAGCACCGCCACCGCGACGAGCAGCTCCACCAGCGTGAAGCCGCCCTGCCCGCTGCGCCCGGCCCTCTCTGCCCCCATGCCTCACCTCCCCCGGACGGCCGTCGTGCGCCGTCCTGGCTCCCTCGAGCAAGACCCGTGCCGTGCTGTCCCGATCGGCAACCCAGCCGGGATCATTGAGCTTTTCCTGCCGGCGCCGGGCCGGGCCGGGGGCCCGGCTGCGCAGCGCCTTGCGCGCCGCGCAACCTGCTGCGTAGACCCGGTTCGAGGCTCAGTCGCGCAGGGCGGCCGGCGGGGCGGCGGTCGTCGGCTCGGGGGCCTGGACCACCAGCTCGAAGCGCTGGGCGGTGCCCCCACCGTGGGGATCCTCCACGGCGAGCTCGACCGTGTGGCGACCCGTCTGGTGCGAGGCGGGCTGCCAGACCAGCACGCCGGTGGCGGGATCCAGGGCCATGCCTCGGGGGCCCTCCAGCAGCCGGAAGCGGAGCGGTCGGTCCCCGTCCGGGTCCTCGGCCTGCACGGCGTAGCGGAAGCCGCCTCCCGGCCCGATGCCCTGGGGTGCGGAGCGGATCACCGGCGCCGCGTTGGTGAGCTCGAGCGGTGCGCTGCGTACGGGCCGGCTGTCCTCGGACCCGTCGCTCACCACGACCTCCACGAACACGCTGTCGCCGCGCCGCAGGCCCGCCGTGGAGAAGGTTGCCTGGCCTCGAGCGGCCTCGCGATCGTTCACGTACCAGACGTAGTCGAAGCGCAGATGGTCGCCGTCGGGATCGTCGGCCTCGACCCCTGCCGAGATCGGGATTCCCGCCACGACGTTCAGCCGGGGCCGCAGGACCACCGAGCGCAGCGCGGGCCCCTGGTTGCCGATCCGCACCTCGGCGCTGCGCGGCTCCCCCTTGGCCTCTCCGTCTCCGGCGACGACCGTGACCCGCACCGCGTCGCCGCGGCGGGAGCGGTTGCCCGGGAACTCCGGCCCGCTGGCTTCCACCGGCCGTCCGTTGTGCTCCCAGCGGAACTCGAGATGCACCGGGTCGTGGTCCGGATCCTGGGCCCGGACCACCGCGCGCACCGGCTCGGCGGCGCGGGGCCGGGCCGGCCGCAGCTCCAGCGTCTCGATCACCGGGGCCTGGTTGACCCGGTCCTTGCCGCCCGCGGGCCGCGCGGACATGGGCGGGCCCGACGGCGTTCGAGTCGGCTCCTCGCCCCCACAGGCGGCGAGCGCCGTCGCCGCCAACATCGCCGCGGCGATCCGGTGGAGCTCCCCTCCTCGCATGGTCCCTCCCGTGCGCCGCCTAGCGCGGCGCCTCCTCCAGGCGCAGCCGCTCGAGCTCGAGCCGCCCGCCCCGATCCACCGCCTCCCAGACGTACTGGAAATCCCCTCCCCAGGGATCCTGCACCCGCACGTCCTGCAGCCCGATCCGCGCGCCGTCCAGGTCGGTGATCACGGTGCGCTCGGTCACGTGGTGCAGGCGCTTGTCGATGGTCACGGTGCGGGCGACCACGTCCTTGGCAGTGAGCAGACCCGCGCCTTCCACGAGCTCGCCCGCCGACACCGCCCCCGCCAGACCGAGAGCGGCCGCCAGGGCCAGGACCGCACCTGCCCGGATGCCTCGCATGACTCGCCTCCTTCTACCGATCTCGCCAGCTCTCGAGCTGGATCAGCCGGGTTCCCAGGTCCGGAGCACACACCTGCTGCATTTCCCCGTCGCTCGTCACCACGATCACGCGGTTCTCGCAGGGCGGGCACGGCGGCGTGCCGCAGCCACCTCCACCGCCGCCCCCACCGCCCCCGGCGGCGCCGGAGAGCTGCCCCACCGAGACGCGGGGCGCACTGGGGAGCCCCACACCGATGCTCACACGACGGTCGGCTTCCGGATCCGTGGGACCGCTGCCGGGCTCGAACAGCCCGCGACCGCAGAAGAGGTCGAAGCCGTACAGGAAGGCATCGCCCCCGGTCACGCACGGATCGCCCGAGCTGTCGGGAACGTAGGTGGGCGCCAGCACGAAGCCGGCGAAGATGGTCGCCTTCTGCACCATCTTCTCCCCGTCGCGCAGGCGGATGAAGAATCCGTTCTGCGAGGTCTGGGCCGCGCATCCCAGGGTGTTGCCGGTGAGATCGTTGAAGGTCGCGGCATCCCCCACCAGCGTGGTCGGAGTCGCGTCCAGCTCCAGGGGATCCGCATCCTTCATGACGTAGAAGCGGTTGTTCTCCTGGTTGGTCGTGGTCACTCCCGGGAAGCTCAGGTTGGCGCGCTCTCCGGTCCCCAGCGCGAGCCATAGCGTGCCGTGGATCAGCGCTCCCGTGGGGGGGAAGAACAGGCTCTTGTAGTAGGTCTGGCCACCGGTGGTGTGCTCCGGCGCCCGGAAGACCTTAAGGAAGGGCCAGCCCGGCTGCGCGACATCGTGGGTCTCGCCGGGCGAGTGGTCGCCCACGTCGCGGACCACCCACTTCCACAGGTTCCCGCCCAGGTCTCCCACGTAGACCACGTCGACGAAGCCGTCGGAATTGAGGTCGAAGGCGGAAACCGAGGAGGGAATCGCGTACTTCAGGTCCCGCTGCGGGTCCCCGGCCGGCGCCGCCGGATCGAAGCGCTTGGCGGCCAGCACCCGTCCCGTGGCCAGATCGATCATGAAGACCGCCCGACCCGCCGTAGCGTTGGCCAGGTAGGACGGCGTATTCGGATCGCCGCTCGGGTCGTAGCCCCCGGTCACGATGGCCACCCAGCGCTCGAAGGGCTTGCCGGACGGGTCGTAGCTCCCTCCCACGCGCACCTTCACCCGCGTGATCACCGGCTCGGCCCAGGTCTCCCCGAAATACGGACGCCAGGCGTTGCACAAGGCGTCGCCGGGATTCTCACAGGGGAACTCCCAGAGGTACTTCGGGAAGGTCGAGGCCGTGTCGGGATCGGTCACGTCCAGCGCGAAGTAGGCGTTGCCGCCCTGGCGCAGCCCTCCCACCAGCACCGTGCGCCACTCGCCGGCGGACTTGTCCCAGTCCGTGCTCGTGGAGGGCAGCCAGGCATCCGCCGCCTGGGCGGCCCCGTCCACCCCATACCAGTGGGCCGTGGCCGGAAGCGGCAGGTTCTTCACCCGTTTGCGCACCGGATACGGCATGAAGCCCATGCGCTCCTTGCCGGCCTCCGCGTGCTCCCGGTTGTAGCGGGCCGGCGAGAGGGTCGTGTCCCACACCTCGCCCACGAAGCCATGCAGGAAGCCGCCGTTCGAGCCCGCGTACACCATCTTGGTCCGCGTGGCCCAGGTCTGGGCGAAGCTCAGGTACGAGCTGTCGTTGATGGCCGCGTTGGGAGGCCCGATCACGAGCGGGTTCGAGTGGAAGATGTCCGCCAGCCGGATGCTCCGGTCCACGCAGGGATCCGAGCCGAACTCGCAGCCGCGCCCGTACTGCACCACCTCGTCGGCCAGCTCTCCGGCGTTGGACGCCGTGCTGCCCAGGGGCACGTACGGCGGCAGGTCGCCGGCCGTGAGGACGAGGTCCACCTCGTCGAGGCCCACCCGGTCGAAGACCGGCGGGCGGCTGCCCTGGGCCACCCCCGTCTTCGAGACGTAGAGCTTGCGACTTCCGGCGCTCGGCATCTTGTCCTGGGCGTCCCAGATGGGCACCAGCAGGTCCAGGGGCTTCAGGTCTCCCCCGTCGCAGGGGGTCGGGTCGCCCGCGAAGACACACAGCCCGTTCTTGTCGCGCACCTCGCCGTCCGCCTCGATGTCGAAGTTGACCAGGTGCCCCTCCCAGAAGGGCGAGCTGTTCTTGGGCCGGAAGTTGGTGAAGTAGAAGTTGTTCTCCGCCGTGGTGCGGCTGGCGGGCACCGACACCGCGGTGAAGGACTGCACCTTGTCGATGATGTCCCGGATGGAGTCGATGATGGCCTGGGTCAGCTCCTCGGCGTTGTTGCTGGTGAAGAAGAGCCCGCCTCCCACCGCCGCGGTCTTGGCCAGCAGGGCGTTTGCCGTCCCCGAGGTGGTGAAGCCGACCGTGTAGATGTCCAGGTTCTGGAAACCGCTGCGGTTGGGCATGAAGTCGTTTTCGTGCATGAACTTGGCGATGTCGTCGAGGTAGCCAGCCCCCTCCGACGGCCAGGGCGGATTGCCCTCCTCGGTCTCGCCGTCCAGGTTGTAGTCGCCGATCAGCTTGTTCTTGAAATCCTTGAAGCCCTTGGCGGTGCTGGTCGGGGATTCCTCGTCGAAGTCGTCCCGGGTCGGCTCCCCGTCGGTGATGACGATGACGAAGTGCTTCTGGCAGTCGTAGAGGACCGGGGTGTCCGGCACGGTGGGGGGCCCCGAGTTGCTCTGGGGCCCGTTCAACGTCGTGCGGTACTGGTACTTGGGGAAGCGCGTGCTGGCGTCCTTGCCCTTGGGGCGGTCCCCGTCGTCGCGGTCCATGAAGTAGGTGTAGACCTGGAAGAGCGTCTCCCCGAGCGGCGTCCAGGTGTCCGGGTCGAGGTTCTGGATGGCGGTGTTCAGGGCCAGGTCCTGGGCCGGCGTGTAGTCGTCAGCCGGCACCACCACGTAGCCGCCATTGGGGTCGCCACCCTCCCGGAACTGGGCCAAACCGAAGCGCACGTCGCCGGCGGCGTTCACCTGGCAGATCACGTCGCGCAGGATGTGACGCATGGCCGAGGCCCGGGAGCGCCGGTAGCGGTGGTAGCTCCCGCCGCCCAGGCAGGCCGAGAAGGTGCCGTTGTTCATGGCCACGATGGTGGGATACACGGGGTTGGAGGCGGGACTGTACAGCCAGTTCAGGTAGCGGCCGTCCCAGCGGGTGCGATCGCCGTTCACGAAGATCTCCGGGTCGTGGAACACCTCCCGCGCGGTCGAGACGCAGCCCGCCGGAACCGGCGCCGGGATCGCGTGGGTCATGGGCGGAAAGAGGGTGTCGTTGGGCCCGCTGAACCCGCTGGAGCCCGGGTCGACGTAGTAGGTCCAGCCGTCGTTCCAGTAGGTGCAGCTCGGCACGAGCGTCGGATCGAAGCTCTCGTGCCAGACCACGTGCTCCATGGAGCCGGAGTTGTCGGCCAGGAACACCACGTTCGGCGCCACCACGTTGGAGAAGAGCTCCGTGTCGTCGGCGCGCGGAGTCGCACCGGGCGCGAGGAGGGACAGGCCCAGGAGGGCGATGACCCCGGGCAGGTGAAGGCGGGTCATGGCAGGAACCTCCGGATTCGGAGTCGGGGAGCCATCGCCGGGGCCACGACGGTCAGCTCCCGGTGTACGGACGACACACGCTGGCCGTGGCCTGGATCGGCCGCGCGAGATTGTCGGGGGTGGTGCCCTGGACGCGGATCTGCCAGAGCGACTTCCTCCAGACCACCTTGTCCTCGAGGGCCGTGATGAAGTCGCAGTTGGCACCGCTACCCAGGTAGTCGATGGCGTCCGCCACGGCCGGGTCCCGGCCGAAGCTCGGCTGGCCGTAGGGCCAGGAGCCCGCCTCGCCCACGGCGGTGGCGCCCGCCGGGAAGGGCGGGTTGTAGGCATCGAGGGCCGCTGCGCCCTCCAGGGCGTGGATGCTGTCCAGGTCGTTGAGGAGCGAGGCCAGGGCGGTGGACACTCCCGCCTCGCCGGCATCCAGGGCCACCCGGGCCCGGGTCTGGTAGCCCGCCACCTGACGGTCGGCGGTGACCGTCTCCAGGGCGGCGAAGCCGATGAAGGCCATCAGGACGAGCATCATCACGGTCACGAAGAGCGCGGAGCCCTCGCGGCCCCGGGTGCGTAGCGGCGCGGACGGGTCCATCAGCTGTTCCCCACGTTGCGGACCCGCACCGTGGCGGTGTGGGTCCGGCGGTGGAAGCGGTCTGGAACCGCAGCTCCGAGCGCGCGGTTCTCGAAGGCCTGGGGCAGCCCCTGCACGTACTCCTGGCGGGGATCCGGGTCCCGGCTCACCGCCACCAGGTTGAAGCGCACCTCGCGCAGGTTCTGGCCGTTGGCCAGGGACGGGTCGTAGGTGGCGGTGTCGACGCCACCGGCGGCGTCCACGCCGTCGCCGTACATCTCGTCGGGGCCCAGATTGCGGTCGTCGTCGTCGTCGAAGAAGTAGGCGACCTGGAGGTCCTCGATGTCCTGCGCCAGGGCCATCCCGTCGCGCTGCAGCTGCGGGGTGGCGCCGCCCGGGGCATTGACCTGGTAGACGTGGGCCGGGATGGCCACCACGTCGGGGTTGGCGCCCACGGGTCCGATCTGGGTGCCGTTCCAGTCCACGCTGAGGGTGTTGCCCGCCAGGGCCGTGACCACGCCGCAGGCCACCCGGGCGTCGGGATCGTTGCGGTCCAGCACGATCACGCCCGCGTTGGCGGCGAAGTCCGGTCCGTCCGCGGCCACGTCGAGCCAGTTGCGGCTCAGGGTGATGGCGGCCCCATGGACCCAGCCCGGCCCCACGCCGCTCACCGGGGCGCCCAGGTTGCCGGCCGCCTCGTCCACCGGGAGCTGGTCCACGGTGCGCAGCACGTCCGTGTTGCTGACGAACAGCGTGTCGGGCCCGTTGGTGCGGTCCCAGCCGCACACCGCCGCCGCCTCGGGCACCAGGTACCCGGCCAGGCGCAGGTCCCGCTCGATCAGGTCCGCCACGATGCGGACGGTCTGCTGCGCCTCCACGGTCTGGTCCACGATGGCGTAGGTGCGCTGCTGGGTGGTGAAGGTGCCCAGCAACCCGGCCACGACGAGGCCGAGGATCCCGACCACGATCAGGAGCTCGACGAGGGTGAATCCTGCCGTGCGACGCATGGCGGCTACCAGTTGAAGCGTGCGCTCGAGAGCGTCACGGTGGGCAGGCTCGTCCGTGTCGGCTTCGCGTTGGGGCGGTTGACCTCCGTCCACGTCACCTCCACGTCCACGTTGAGCAGGTTCGGATCGGCGGTGGCGGCGACGCGCCAGGCCACGTTGTAGGTCTGCCCGGCCACCGGGGCGCCGGCGGGGACCTGGGGCTGCACGGTGATCTGACCGCCCGGCACCCAGGGCGGCACCTGCCAGCCCGCACCGGCTGCCGCATTGACGGTCGCCCAGGGCATGCGCTGGATCTGCTCCATCTGGGCCCGGGCGAGACGGCTCGCGTCGCTCACGTGTTGTCCCATGGAGCCGTCGCGCAGGGCCTGGATCTGGAGCGCGGCGAGCGAGAGCAGCCCGAAGGCGAGCACCGCCAGGGCGATCATGATCTCGATCAGGGTGAAGCCGTCGCCGCGAGGCCGACGGCGAAGCAGGACGGTGGTCAGTTCAGCCATTGGCCCGAAGCCCCCTGGGTCGCGTCGAACGGGTGGACGCGGGTGGCTCCCAGCGGAGAGAGCACCACCGCGTAGTCCCGGTTGGTGTTGGTCACGTACACGCCGCCGGCCCCGGAGCCGACCCCGGCCGTGACGAAGGGCGCCACGGAGAAGGCGCGCGGGATGCCGTCCGGCAGGAAGACGACCCACTGGGCCGGGTTGTTGGCGGGATCCACGAAGGTGAAGCCGCCGAAGCCGGCGCCGCAGCAGAGCCCGAGGGGATCGGGGTCCGTGGCCGGGGGGCCCGTGACGGCGGCCTGGGTGCTGCCCCAGTTGAGCGTCCCGGTCGGGTCCGCCAGCACCGTCACCCGGTTCTCGCCGGGATCGGCCAGTCCGTTGCCGTTGGTGTCCTGCACCATCAGGGCGGCGAGCCGGTTGCCGGCGCCGTCCAGCAGCGGATTGCCCGCCGGATCGAGCCAGAAGAACACCGGGTGATTGACGCGGGTGCGGATCGCCTCGGCGCGCGCGAGCTGCATCAGATCGGCCATGGAGCGGGTGGCGGCCCGCACGCGCAGGTCGCGCTGCCAGCGCTGGAAGCGCGGCACGGTCAGGGCCGAGAGCACCCCGATGATCGCCACCGCGACCATGAGCTCGATCATGCTGAAGCCCGCTCGTCCCCGAGCCGCACGCATCGGAACCTCCCCGGGCGCCTCGCCCGCCGGCCTGGACAGCAAGCCGTGTGCCAGTGATCCGTTTTCGGCCAAGTCCCCGTTTCGCTTGAGGATTCGATGGATGCGCCGACTCCGTCGCTGCGCAGTGCGCTGCGGGGTCCGCAGGCGGCTGCGGGGCTCCCCTAGGGCCGCGCCTGGGCGGGCGTCGGGAGGACGGCGGGCAGCCGCAGGGCGAAGGCGGTGCGCGCCCCGGCCGGGGGCGGCGCCAGCTCGAGCCGGCCTCCGAGCTCCTCGGCCAGGCGCTGGGAGGTGGCCAGGCCCAGGCCGGTGCCCTCCCCGGGCGCCTTGCTGGTGAAGAAGGGGTCGAAGATGCGCTCGCGATCCTCCTCCGGGATGCCACAGCCGTGGTCGGCCACCAGGCACTCCACGGCGTCCGGGACCCGCCGGCCCGCCGCCGCCTCCGCGCCCTCTCCATCCCGCACGTCCAGGACCGCCGGGCGCACCCGGATCTCCACCCGCGGGTCGTCGGCGTCGCGCACCGCATCGGCGGCGTTCAGCGCCAGGTTGAGCAGGATCTGGGACACCGCGCCCGGGTCCCCGCGCACGCTCGGGAGGGCGCCTTCCTGGCGGACCTGGAAGCGCACCTTCCCGTAGCGGCGCTGGGCTTCGACCAGCGCCACGGTCTCCTCGGCCAGGGCGCGAAGATCCAGGGCCACGGCGGCGGCGCGGCGCGGAGGCCGGGAGAACTCGAGCAGCTGGCGCAGGATGCGCCGCACGCGCTCCCCCTGCTGGGCGGCCCGGGCCAGGTGCTCACGCGTTTCCGGCGCGCAGGCCGGATCGCGGCGCGCCAGATCGAGGAAGGCGAGCTGTGCGGCCACCGGGTTGCCCACCTCGTGGGCGACTCCCGCGGCGAGCCGGCCCACGGCAGCCAGGCGCTCCGCACGGGCCAGGCCGGCCCGGGCATGGCGGAGGCTGCGGTTCGCCTCGCGCAGCTCCGCCACCACCTTCTCGAGCGCCCCGGTGCGTCGCTCGAGAGCCGCGGTCATCTGGTTGAACGCGGTGGCCACCTCCGCCGCCTCGCGAGGCCCCTCCACCGGCACCCGGTTCGCGAGCTCCCCATCGGCCACGGCCCCGGCCGCTTCGGCCAGGCGGCGGAGCGGGAGTACCACGCGACGTCGCAGCAGCGAGACCCCGAAGGCCGTGAAGATCGCCACGTCCACCAGCAGCACGATGGCCGCCGCGCCGAGGGGCGCCGCGCGCAGGCGCAGGGAGGCAGAGCGCGGCAGCCGCGCCACTGCCACCACGCCGTCGGGCTCCGCGGGAGCCCCGAAGCGAATCTCCTCCCAGGGGGCACCGGGTTGCAGCAGCGGCATGCGCCGCTCGCGCACGCTCGACGCCAGGGCGCGGGTCCTGGCATCGAGGCTGTCCGGGTCCGCGCCGGCCGGCTCCACGGAGCCGTCGGCCCGCAGGCGCCACCAGCGCGTCCCGGGGAGCAGCATGGGCTCCGGCTGGGGCGCCTGGAGCGCCTCGGCCAGCAGCGCCCGCCCCAGGACGTCGCGCAGGCGAGCCTCCCCGTGGCGGAGCAGCACTCCGGCGAGCACCGCCGTGGCCGCCAGCATGACCAGGGCCAGGCTCAGGATCACCTCGGCCTGCAGGCCGCTGCGCCGCACGCTCGCGTCTAGTCGGACCGCGAGGGCTCGTCGAGGCCGAGCTTCTCCAGGCGGTAGCGGAAGGAACGGAAGGAGATGTTGAGCAGCTGCGCGGCGCGCTTCTTGACCCCCTGGGAGCGGCGTAACGCCTCCAGCAGGAGGCCCCCCTCGTAGCGGGCCACCATAGCGTCGAGGTCCACGCCCTCGGCCGGAATGTGGGGCGACTCGTGCTCCTCCGGCGTCCGCAACACGCTCGGCGGCAGGGCCTCCACGTCGATCCACTCGTCCCGGGAGAGCGCCACGGCCCGCTCCACCACGTTCTCGAGCTCCCGCACGTTGCCCGGGAACCGGTAGCCGGCCAGGCACTGCATGGCCGCGTCGGTCAGGCCGCGTACCGGCTTGCCGAGCTCCACCGCGTAGCGTTCCACGAAGTGCTGCACCAGCAACGGAAGGTCCTCGATCCGCTCGCGCAGGGAAGGCAGGGCGATCTGGATCACGTTCAGCCGGTAGTACAGGTCCTCGCGGAAGCGGCCGGCGGCCACCTCCTCCTCCAGGCGTCGGTTGGTCGCCGCCAGGATGCGCGTGTCCACTTGGCGGTCGCGAGAGTCCCCCACCCGCCGGATGTTCTTCTCCTGGATGGCGCGCAGCAGCTTGACCTGGAGCGGGGGCGGCAGCTCGGCCACCTCGTCGAGGAACAGGGTGCCGCGATCGGCGCTCTCGAACAGGCCGGCCTTGTTCTGGACCGCTCCGGTGAATGCGCCCTTCACGTGGCCGAACAGCTCCGACTCGAGCAGGTTCTCCGGAATCGCCGCACAGTTGATCGCCACGAAGGGCGCCTGGCTGCGGTCGCTCTCCGCATGGACGGCTCGCGCCACCAGCTCCTTGCCGGTGCCACTCTCTCCCAGGATCAGGACGTTCGTCTTCGTATTGGAGACCTGGCCGATCAGCTCGTAGACGCGTTGCATGGCCACGCTGTTACCGATCAGGTTGCGTGGTCGGCGGCGGCGCAGCTCGTGGCGCAGGCGGCGGTTCTCGCTGGAAAGGAGCTTCTTCTCGAGTGCCTTCTCCACCACGAGCCGGATCTCGTCCACCTGGAACGGCTTGGTCAGGTAATCGTAGGCGCCCTCCTTCATGGCGGCGATGGCCGTCTCGGTGCTGGCGAAGGCGGTGATCATGATGACGATCGTGTCCGGCGAGATCTCGCGGGCGGCCCGCAGCAGATCGAGCCCCGAGCGGCCGGGCATCTGGATGTCCGTCACGACCAGCTCGTAGTCGTCGGCGTCCAGGGCCAGCAGGGCCGCATCCACGCTGCCCACCGCGGTGACCTCGTACCCCTCGCGTCGCAGCAGGATCTCGAGGAACTCCTGCATGCTTCGCTCGTCGTCCACGACCAGGATGCGGGCCCGGGCGCTCACTGGGGATGCCCCACCCGGGGAAGCCGGACCCGAAAGGTGGTGCCGCGACCGACGCTGCTCTCGACGCTGAGCTGGCCCAAGTTGTCCTCGACGATGCGGTGGACGGTGGCGAGGCCGAGACCGGTGCCCTCCGGCTTGCTGGTGAAGAAGGGCTCGAAGATGCGGTCGATCGCCTCCTCGGCGATCCCCACGCCGGTATCGGCCACCTCGATCTCGGCCCAGGCGGACCCCTCTCCGGCCCCGTTTCGGCCGGCCTCGGACGCCTCTTGAGCCGGACAGGGACGGGCCGCCAGGCGCAGCTCGCCGCCCTTCGGCATCGCCTCCAGGGCATTGCGAACCAGGTTCCAGAGCAACTGGCGCAGCTGGGAGGCATCGGCGCGCACCACCAGGTCCGAGGGCACGTCGACCCGCACCGAGACCTCGGGCGGGCACGTCGACTCGAGCATGCGGCGCACGTCCTCCACGGGCTGCGCGACCTGCACCGCGCGGGGGCGGGCGGGGCCGGGCCGCGCGTAGGCGAGGAAGTCGGTGATGAGGGCGTCCAGGCGCTCCGTCTCCCGGAGCACGATCCCCATGAGGCGCGGCGCTTCCGGGTCCGGCCGGCCCTGCTCGGCCTCGTGCCGCAGGATCTGGAGCGAGCCGGAAATGGCGGCCAGGGGATTGCGGATCTCGTGGGCCAGGCTCGCCGCCAGGCGACCCGCCACGGCAAGACGCTCCCGGCGCCGAAGCTCACGCTCCATCTCCACGACGCGGGTCACGTCCTGGAAGATCACCACGTGCCCGCTCGGGGTGCCGTCCTCGTGGCGCAGCACGGAGCCCGAGAGGCCCAGGTGCTGCTCCTCCCCGCTCTGCCGGCGCACGCGCAGGCGCGTACGCAGACGGCCGTGTCTGTCGCGGGCGTCGAGCGTGGCACAGACGCTGTCGAGCGCCCCGGGGATCACCCGCTCCAGGGGGCGCCCCAGCGCCTCGGCGCTCGCCCAGCCGGTGATGCGGACGGCTTCCGGATTGAAGGAGGTGATGCGACCGAACGTGTCCACGGTGACCAGCCCGCTGGTCAGGCTCTCCACGGTGCGCTCGTGCAGCCAGCGCAGGCTGCGTAGGTCCCGGGTCCGCTCGTGCAGCGCCCGACCGGCCCGATCCAGCTCCCGGGCCAGCATGCTGGCGAGCAGCGCCACCAGCAGCAGCGCCCCGGCGTTGGAGCCCCACAGGAGCAGCTGCACCGGACCCGGCGGCGCCGGCGCACCGTGGGTCGTCAGCCAGCCGTGGTGCCGGGCGAGGAGCAGCGCCCCGAAGGCCAGCGCCGAGAGCGTCGAGCCCCCGTAGGCCCCGGGGCGTCCGAACAGAAGCGCCGCGTAGACCGTGATGGGCAGGTACAGGAAGGCGAAGATCGACTCGCTGCCCCCGGAGAAGTGGACCAGTGCAGTGACCAGCCCCACGTCCGCGGCGAGCTGGGCCGCACCGAGCCGGCCGCCGCCCCGCGTCGCGGCGAGCAGCGCCGCGAACAGCGCCGAGGCGAGGAACGCCGCGGCGACCGTCGCGTAGAGCCCCGGCTCGGCGCTGCCCTCGCCCTCGTCCCCCACCCCGATCAGCGTCAGCGCCGCCGCCAGGACCACCGCCGCCAGCACCAGACGCGCGGCCAGCAGCTGCGCAAGCCGGCGGCGCACGCGCGGCAGCGGGCGCCCGGAGCCAGCGCGCGAGCGGGCCGCCTCGGGCACGCCGGCCTCGGGGCCTAGCCCACCGTCTCTGCGATCTTGAAGATCGGCAGGTACATGGCGATCAGGATCGCGCCGATCGTGCCGCCCAGGAACACCATGAGCAGCGGCTCCAGCAGCGAGGTGAGTGCGGCCACCGCCTGATCCACCTCGTCCTCGTAGAAGTCGGCGATCTTGCCGAGCATGGCGTCCATGGCCCCGGTCTGCTCACCCACGGTGATCATCTGGACCACCATGCCCGGGAACACCTTCGCCGCGGAGAGCGGCTCGGCGATCGTCTTGCCCTCCGAGATGCCGGTCCGGGTGTCCCGGAGACCGGCCTCGATCACCTTGTTGCCGGCCGTCCTGGCGCAGATCTCGAGGGCATCGAGGATCGGGACGCCGCTGGCGAGCATGGTGCCGAAAGTGCGGCTGAAGCGGGCCACCGCGACCTTCTTGAGCAGCGGCCCGAAGATCGGCAGTCGCAGGGCGATGGCATCGGTCCGGAAACGGAAGCGCGGCAGCCGCTTGCGGGCCTGGGAGAAGGCCACCCAGGCCAGCACGCTCACCACGAGGAACGACACGATGTGGGCCTGCAGGAAGTGGCTGATGCCGATCACCATCTGGGTCGGGCCCGGCAGCACACCGCCGAAGTCGCGGAACATCTTCTCGAAGACCGGGATCACCTTCACCAGCAGCAGGGTGATCACCGCGATCGAGACCACGACCACCGCGATCGGGTAGACCATCGCGCTCTTCACCTTGCGCCGGAGAGCGTCGGCCTTCTCCAGATACGTGCCGAGGCGGTTCAGGATCGTGTCCAGGATGCCGCCCACCTCGCCGGCCGCGACCAGGTTCACGTACAGCTCGTCGAAGGCCTTGGGATGCTTGCCCAGGGCGTCCGCGAAGGTGGATCCCTGCTCCACGTCCGCCTTGACCCGGTTCAGCACGTTCTGGAACACCTTCTTCGGCTGCTGATCCGCCAGGATCTCCAGGCATTGGACGAGCGGCAGGCCCGCGTCGATCATCGTCGCGAACTGGCGAGTGAACGTCACCAGGTCTCGCGTCGCGATCCTGCCCTGGAAGAGCGTGATGCCCTCCAGCAGATCCTTCGGCTTGGTCTTCACCGCCATGGGCACGATCATCTGGGTTCGCAGCTGCGCCATCACGGCGGCCTCGCTGACGGCCTCCATGACCCCCTTCTTGATCGATCCCTGGCGGGTACGGCCTTCCCAGGCGTAGACGGGCATGCCTCACTCCCTCATCGGTTGGCAGAAGGGCTCGCGCCTCCTCCGCTCCTCATCGCATCCGGCCAGTCCGCCGCATCGCGGGCGGCGCGCTCCCGCCCCCGATCAGGCTGCGCAGCTCGTCGAGATCGGGGCTCCGGGCGTGCGCATCGTCCAGCGAGATCATCTTTCGCTGATAGAGGCTGGCCAGGGACTGGTTCAGCGTCTGCATGCCGAACTTGTCCTGCCCCACCTGCATCTGCGAGTACATCTGATGGATCTTGTCCTCGCGGATCAGGTTGCGGATCGCCGCGTTCGGGACCATGAGCTCCACCGCCATGGCACGCCCGGGCCCGTTGGCCCGCGGGATCAAGGTCTGGCACAGGACGCCCTCCAGCACGAAGGAGAGCTGCGCTCGGACCTGACCCTGCTGGTAGGGCGGAAACACGTCCACGATGCGGTTGATGGTCTGCACCGCCGAATTGGTGTGCAGCGTCGCGAGGCACAGGTGCCCGGTCTCCGAGACCGTGAGGGCCGCCTCGATGGTCTCCAGATCCCGCAGCTCGCCCACCAGGACCACGTCCGGATCCTGGCGCAGGATGTACTTCAGGGCGGTGGCGAAGTTCTTGGTGTCCGCGCCCACCTCGCGCTGGTTGACCAGACACGCCTTGTGCGGGTGGAGGTACTCGATCGGGTCCTCGATCGTGACGATGTGCTCCTTGCGCTCGCTGTTGATGCGGTCGATCATGCTGGCGAGCGTGGTGGACTTTCCGGACCCGGTGGGGCCCGTGACCAGGATCAGCCCGCGCGGCTTCTTGGTGAGTTCCGAGACCACCTTGGGAAGCCCCAGTTCGTCCAGGCTCATGATCTTGTAGGGGATGGCCCGGAAGGCCCCGGCCACCGCACCCCGCTGCATGAAGATGTTGGCCCGGAAGCGCGACAGACCACGCACGCCGAACGACAGGTCGAGCTCGCTGTTCTCCTCGAACTTGTGCTTCTGGGCGTCGGTCAAGATCGAGTAGCAGAGCTGCTTGGTCTCCGGCGGCCCGAGCGGCGCCATCTGCATGGGCATGAGCTTGCCGTCCACCCGGAACTGGGGCGGACTGTTGGTGGTGACGTGCAGGTCGCTCGCCCCCTTCTCGATCATCGACTTCAAGAGCTGGTGAAGGTTGGCCATGCTTGCTCCGCTCCTAGTGGTCCGCCGCCGAGACGCGCAGGACTTCGCCCAGCGTGGTGATGCCCTCTTGGAGCTTGTTCAGGACGCTGCGGCGCAGGGTCGTCATGCCCAGTCGACTCGCCTCCCGTTTGAGTTCGAGGGCGGAGGCTCCGTTCAGGACGAACTCCTTGAGTTCGTCGTTGAGCTCCATCACTTCGTAGACTGCGATGCGGCCCTTGAAGCCGGTGTCCGAGCAGGTGCGGCAGCCCCGCCCCCGCACCGTCGTGAGCGCCGTGGCCTCCTCCTTGCTGAGGCCGGCCTCCACCAGCGCCTCCACGGTCACGTCCGGATCCCGCTCCTTGCAGTCCTCGCAGACGCGGCGCGCAAGGCGCTGAGCCACGATGCAGTTGACGGAGGAGGCCACCAGGAAGGGCTCGATGCCCATGTTGAGCAGCCGGTTGACCGTCGAAGGGGCGTCGTTGGTATGGAGCGTCGAGAGCACCAGGTGGCCGGTGAGCGCGGCCTTCACCGCAATCTCCGCGGTCTCGAAATCGCGGATCTCGCCGACCATGATGATGTCCGGGTCCTGACGCAGGAAGGAGCGCAGGGACGCGGCGAAGTTGAGGCCGATGTCCTCGTGCATCTGCACCTGGTTGATGCCGGAGAGATTGAACTCGACCGGATCCTCGGCGGTGGAGATGTTCTCGGTGGTCTTGTTGAGCTCGCTCAGGGCGGAATACAGGGTCGTCGTCTTCCCCGAACCCGTAGGCCCGGTCACCAGCACCATCCCGTAGGGCCGATGAATGCAATCCTTGAAGACGGAGAGCTGCGGGGCCTCGAAGCCCAGCTTGGTCATGTCGAGCTGGAGGTTCGACTTGTCCAACAGGCGCAGCACCACCTTCTCGCCGAAGAGGGTGGGCAGGGTGGAGACGCGGAAGTCCATCTCGCGGCCACGGCCCATCTTGAGCTTGATGCGCCCGTCCTGCGGGAGCCGCCGCTCGGCGATGTCGAGCTCGGCCATGATCTTGACGCGCGACGTGATGGCGTTGCGGAGCTTGAGGGGCGGCTTCATCACCTCGTAGAGGGCGCCGTCGATGCGGTAACGAACGCGGAATTCCCGCTCGTAGGGCTCGATGTGGATGTCCGAGGCCGTCCGCTTCACCGCGTCGGTCAGGATCAGGTTCACGAGCTTGACGACCGGGGCGTCCTCGGACTCCCGGGCCAGCTCGCTCACGTCCACGTCGTCGTCGTCCTGGACGACCTCGAGGTCGTCCACGTCGAAGTCGGACATCACGGAGGCGAGGCTGGAGGACTGGTCGTAGTAGCGGTCGATGGCCCGCTTGATGGAGTCCTCGGAGGCCACCACCACTTCGATGTTGTACCCGGTCAGGAACTTGATGTCGTCGATGGCGAAGATGTTGGAGGGATCCGAGGTGGCCAGCACGAGCGTGGATCCGGCGCGGTTGACCGGGATCACGGTGTGCTTGAGGGCCACTTCCTCCGGGACCAGCTTGATCACATCGGGGTCGATCTCGAACTCGTCGAGGTCGATGGTCGGAACCCCGTACTGCTTGGCGACGAACTCGGTGAGCTCGGTCTCTTCGAGGTAGCCGAGCTTGGTGATCTGGGCGCCCAGGCGCTGGCCCTTGCTGCGCGCCTGGTCGCGCGCCTGGCGCAGCTGCTCCGCGCTGAGCAGATTCTCCTTGACCAGCAGCTCGCCGATGCGCTCGTTCACCGCACTCCCTCTCCACGCCGCGGCGCGCCGCGGGCGGCCCGAGCCGCCCGGCGGCCCGAAAGCCGGGGCCGCGCGGTCGGTTGGCGGTCCGCCTGCGGGTAGGCGAAACCTGTCGATCCCGCAGGGTTATCGGCGGCGGGGGTTGGGATCTTTACTGGGGTCTGCGGCCGCGGCGTCCGAGAGCTCCTCGAGCCCCGTGTGGCGCACCCGGAGCACGGCCAGGCCCGCGAGCGTCACCGTCACCCAGAAGACCACGTGGACCAGGGTCCCGACCGCCACCGCCAGCTCGGGGGAGACCCCGAAGCGGGTCAGGGCCTCCCGGCAGGCGTAGTGGTAGGGCCCGAAGAAGCCGGGCGCGGAGGGGACCGCCACGGCGATTCCGACCGCCACCAGGGTGACGTACGAGGCCGCCACCATGCGCTCGAGGCTGCCCAGGTCGACCCCGAGGGCCAGCAGCCCCACCGCAAAGGGGATGGGGGAGATCACCAGCCAGATCAGGACCGAGTGGAGCCCCACCCAGATCAGGTGGCGGCCGCCCTGGAGCGAGCCCAACCCTTCTGCGATGCGGTGGAGGAGCGCCTCCACGTTCGCGGTCACCCGCAGCGGCAGCACCAGGCCGAGCACCCTCCCGGCCAGACGGATGGTGCGGTCCGGGGCCGCCCGCAGCAGGGCCACGGCCCCCACCGGGATCGCCGCCGCCAGCGCCAGCGGCACCCCCACCGCCAGGCCCGCCTGCCCCGCGCCCGGCCCTCCCCGGACCCCGAACAGCAGCAGCGCGAGGCCCAGGACCACCATGGCGTCCAGCACGCGCTCGAGCACCACGGTGCCGAACAGCGACGCCGCCCGCGCCCCGGTCTCCCGCGCCAGGTACCAGGCCCGCACGAACTCCCCGATGCGCAGGGGAAAGATGTTGTTGGCCATGAAGCCGACCGCGGTGGCCCGGAACAGGGGACCGTGGGAGATGGGTTGGACCGCGTCCGTCAGGTGCCGCCAGCGCAGCGCCCGCAGCCAGATCATGAGCAGGTGCAGCGGCACCGAGACGCCGACCAGCAGCAGCAGGTTCGCGCGCCGCATCTCGCGCCCGACCTCCGTGAAGGAGACGCCGCGCAGGGCGAGCCACAAGGTGAGCGCAGTGACGGCGCCCCCCACCCAGAAGCGAGCATCCCGCCACCAGGGTCGTCCCCTCCCGGATGCGCCGCTCACGCCTCCTCCAGGCGGCGACGGGCCTCGGCCACGTCCCGCCCGATCTGCGCCTGCAGCGCCTCGACGCTCGGGAAACGGCGCTCCTCGCGCAGGCGCGCCAAGAAGGCCAGCTCGATGCGACGGCCGTAGAGGTCTGCCTCGAAATCGAACAGGTGCGACTCCGCCACCAACGCGTCTTGCTCGGCGAAGGTGGGACGCCGGCCGACGTTGGTCACGGAGCCGAACGGGCCGGCTGCCGGCTCCAGCAGCCGCACCCGCGTGGCGTAGACGCCGGAGGCCGGCAGGATCTCGTTCTCGAGCTCGAGGTTCGCGGTGGGGAAGCCGAGCGACCGGCCGCGGCGCGCGCCGGGCACCACACGGCCGCGCACCGTGTAGGCGCGGCCCAGCAGGCGGGCCGCCTCCGACACCTCGCCTTCCGCCAGCAGGCTGCGGATGCGCGTCGAATTGACGTCCCGCTCTCCGATCGTGACCTCCGGGACGATGGTGACCGCGAAACCGAGTCGCGGTCCCATCTCGGTGAGCAGGCGCATCGATCCTTCCCGGTCGCGCCCGAAGTGGAAGTCGTAGCCCACGTAGACCTCCAGCGGCCGGATCCGGGCGTGGACGTGGTCGCGCACGAAGCGCTCCGGGGGCGTGCGCGCGAACTCTCGGGAGAAGTGCTCGAGGATCACCAGATCGACCCCCTGCTCCACGAGGAGCTCGAGCTTCTGCTCCACGGTCGTGAGCAGGCCCGGGGCCCGCTCCGGCTGCAGCACCTTGCGGGGATGCGGCTCGAAGGTGTACACGACCGCCTGTCCGCCCAGGGCCCGAGCCCGGGCCACGACGGTCCGCACGATGGCGAGGTGGCCCAGGTGCAACCCATCGAAATTGCCGATGGTGAGCACCGGTCGCAGGGGCGGCTTCTCCAGCGCGGCGCTACCGGCGAGCACCCGCAAGGCTAGACTCCCCCGCCATGACGATCCTGCAGCGCTACCTGCTGCGGCGCTTCCTGATCCACTTCGCCGTGGTTTTCGTGCTCTTGATCCTCGCCGTCAGCGTCGTGGACACGCTCCTGGAGCTGGACGATCTGATGGGCGAGGCGGGCGGGGTGCGCGAGGCGCTCTGGTCCATGGCCCTCCGCGTGCCGGCCCTGCATCTCATGATCCTCATCCCGGCCACCGCCTTCGCCGCGGCCTTCGTGTCGCTGGGCATGGCGGCTCGCCGCGCCGAGATCATCGCCATGAAGGCAGGCGGGATCTCGCCCCTGCGCGTGGTCCTGCCCCTCCTGCTCGCGGCCGGCGTCGTCTCCGGGCTGGCCGGAATCCTGAACGAGACCCTGGTGGTGAGCTCGGTCCAGACCCGCCGCCAGCTCGACGGAAGCGACCGGGGCCAGCTGACCTTCCGGCGCGGCTCCTTCTGGTACCACCGCGGCCGCTTCGTCTACAACGTACAGGACGCGGACCCCGAGGCTCGCACGCTGCGGGGGGTCGCGGTCTTCGAGCTGGATCCCCGCGGAAGGCTGGTGCGCAGCATCCACGCGGCCCGCGCCGAGATCGCCGAATCGGGCGACTGGCGACTCCTGGACGCGAGCGTACGACGCTTCGACCCCGAGCAACCGGCGCAGCCCGTGCGCTTCGAGCGTCTGCCCGAAACCCAGCTCGCGCTGTCCGAAGAGCCCACGCTGACCCTCCTGCAGGCGGACGTGGAAGACCTCTCGCTTCGCGACCTGCGCGACTTCCTGGAGTCGGGCTCCGCGGAGGGCCTCAGCCTGGTGCGCGCCCGCGCACTCCTGCACGAGCGCCTGACGGATCCGCTCAGCGCCTTCTTGTTCGCGCTGCTGGCCGTCCCGCTCGGGCTCCGCGTGGAGCAGACTCGCAGCCTGGCGCGACCCGCCCTCCAAGGCGTCGTCCTCCTGTTCCTCTTCTACCTGGCGCGGCAGTCCGGGGCCGAGTTCGCGCGCCAGGGCCTCGCCTCCCCGGTCGCCACGCCCTGGCTCATCTTCGCCGCCTTCGCGGCCCTCGGCCTGTGGCGGCTGCTCCGCGTCCCGCGCTAGGGCCGGCCCCCCCCCGGCGCGCTGAACAGCCGGAAGAAGTCGCTGCTCGACGGCAGGACGAGGGTAGTCTGCTTCCCGATGCTCTTGCGATACGCCTCCAGGCGCCGCACGAAGCCGTAGAACTCGGGAGCCTGACCGTGCGCGGCCGCGTAGATGCGGGCGGCCTCGGCGTCCCCCTCGCCGCGCAGCGTTTCCGCCTCGCGACGGGCTTCCGCCACCAGCACCCGAGCCCCGCGGTCCGCCTCGGCCCGGATGCGCCGCCCCTCCTCGTCGCCCTCGGCGCGGTACTTGCGGGCCAGGCGCTGGCGATCGGCTCGCATGCGCGCATAGACGTTCTGCTCCGTCCCGGTCGGCAGCTCGGTGCGGTTGATGCGCACGTCGCGAACCTCGACCCCGAAAGCCACCATCTCCTGGTTGCTCTCGCTGGTGATGGCTTGCATGATCTCCAGCCGCGCGCCGGTCACGACCTCCGAGAGCGTTCGCTGGCCGATCAGGTTGCGGACGTCCGCCCGCACCACGCGGTCGATCTGGAGCTCCGCCTGGTCCCGCCCGCCCGGGAAGGCGGCGTGGAAGACCAGCGGGTCCTCGATGCGCCAGACCACGTAGTTGTCCACCACGAGCCGCTCCTCGTCCCGGGTCTGGATGGGAAGCGGCTCCGTGTTCAGGTAGAGCAGCCGGCCGTCGAAGGTGCGCACGTCGGTCACCAGCGGCCAGCGCAGCGAGAAGCCCGGCTCGGTGCGCACCGCGGTGGGCTTTCCGAACAGCAGCACGAGCTTCTGCTCGCCCTCTCGGGTGATGACGACCGGACCGACCCCGGCCTCGCCCCCCCAGACCAGCACCCCAGCCGCCACCCCGAGCACCAGCAGGGCCAGCACGAGACGCCTCATCGCTCGCCCCCCTTCGACTCGCCACCCAGCAGGGGAAAGTGGGGCAGCACGCCGCTGCCGGGCTCGATCACCACCAGCCGCACCGAGGGCAGCACCTGCTCCATGGTCTCCAGGTAGAGCCGCGTTCGCACCACGTCCGGCGCGCGTTGGTACTCCCCAGCCAGGGCCTGGAAGCGGTTCGCCTCTCCCTGGGCTTCGGCCACCAGGGCCTCCCGGTAGCCGCGCGCCGACTCGCTGAGCTCGATGGCCTCGGCCCGCGCCTTCGGCAGCACCTCGTTGGCGTAGCCCTGGGCCTCGTTCATGGCGCGGCTGCGGTCCTGGATGGCGGCGATCACGTCGTCGAAGGCGTCGCGCACCTCCCGGGGCGGCTGCACGTCCTGGAGCTGCACGGCCAGGACCACGAGACCCGACTCGTAGCGATCCAGCACGTCCTGGAGCACCGTCTCAGCTTCCGCCTCCACCTCTCCCCGCTTCTCCGAGAGCACGCCGTCGATGGTGGTGCGCCCGACCACCTCGCGCACCGCAGCCTGGGCTGCGTCGCGCAGGGTGAGCTGGGGCGAGGCCACCCGATAGCGGGAGGCGAAGGCGTCCTTGATGCGGTACTGCACCACGAAGCTCAAGTGCACGATGGCGTTGTCGCTGGTCTGCATGGCCGCTTCGAGCAGCTCCGGAGCGCTGGGATCCGGACCCGCTCCCGCGCGATAGCCGAACTCCTCACGCTCGATGGCCGCCACGGTGACCACGTCGTGCCGCTCCACGGGCGGCGGCAGGTGCCACTTGAGGCCGGGATCGACCTCGGTGCGGACGTACTGGCCCAGGCGCAGGATGACCGCCGCCTGTCCGGGCTGGAGCTGGTAGACGCCGAGCCAGCCCCAGGCACCCAGGACCCCGAGCACGAGCAGCAGCAGGCCCAGGCTTGCCGCCGTCTGGGCGGCGCCACCGCGCTGGGACGGCGCATCCCCCTCGGCTCGAGCGCGTCGAGCCATCTAGAGTCCCGACCGGGTCGGGGTCGACTCTTCCGCAGCCTTGCCGCGCTCGTAGAACGGCCGCAGCACGTCGAGCGGCAGGGGAAAGATCACCGTGCTCGCGTTCTCCGTGGAGATCTCCGCCAGCGTCTGCAGGTAGCGCAGCTGGAGCGCCGAGGGCTCCGAGGCCAGGATCTTCGCAGCCTCCGCGAGACGCTGCGACGCCTCGAACTCGCCCTCCGCATGGATGATCTTGGAGCGCTTCTCGCGCTCCGCCTCGGCCTGGCGCGCCATGGCCCGTTGCATGTCGGGCGGAAGGTCGATCTGCTTCACCTCCACGGCCCGCACCTTGACGCCCCAGGGCTCGGTCTGCAGATCGATGATCTCCTGCAACTTGCGGTTCACGGCCTCGCGTTCGGCCAGCAGCTCGTCGAGCTCCGCCTGGCCGCACACGCTGCGCAGAGTGGTCTGGGCGAGCTGCGAGGTTCCGTACAGGTAGTTCTCCACCTGGATCACCGCCTTCTCCGGGTGGAGGACGCGGAAGTAGAGCACCGCGTTCACCTTGACCGAGACGTTGTCCCGGGTGATGACCTCCTGGGAGGGGACGTCCATCACGATCTCGCGCAGGCTGATCTTGACCAGCCGATCCACCACCGGAATGATCCAGCGGAAGCCCGCCTCCTTGACCCCGTTGTAGCGCCCCAGCCGGAAGACCACGCCGCGCTCGTATTCCTGCAGGATCCGGATGCCGGCCAGCACGAGCGCGATGAGCAAGCCGACGAAGATGAACGGAATCGGCAGCATCTCTCTCTCCCTCCTGCGGTCAGCGCTCCGGCGGAGCCCGCCGCACGCGCAGGCGCAGCCCTTCCACGCCCGTCACCTCGACCCGCTCGCCCGGCGGGATCGACTCGTCCGCCCGGGCCGTCCAGTACTCGCCCCGCACGAAGACTCTTCCCTCCGGCGAAACCGCGGTGGTGGCGCGGCCCACCAGGCCCAACAGCTCGCCGACGCCGGCGGTCTGTCGGCGCCCCAGGCTGCGCCCCACGGCGAACACCACCAGGGCCGCGAACAGGCCGAGCGCCGCCACCGCCGGCACCAGCACGGTCCAGAACGAGACCGTCAGGTCGCTCACCTCGGGTAGCCGAAAGAGCATGGAGCCGCCCACCAGGACCAGCCCGATGCCCAGGGCGAACAGCAATCCGTAGGACGTGACGAACACCTCGGCCGCCAGCAGCGCGATCCCCGCCAGCAGCAGCAGAAGGCCCAGCCAGGAGAACGGCAGCAGTTGCAGGGCGATCATCGCGAGGATCAGGCAGGCGGCGCCGACCAGGCCGGGCACGATCAGCCCGGGCTGGTTGAACTCGATGTAGAGGCCGAGCAGCCCGGCCATGATCAGCAGCACCGCCACGTCCGGGCTCGCCAGCACGTGCAGCAGGCGCGTGAGCGCCGGCATCTCGATGCGGTGCTCCACGGCGCCGGCCAGGGACAGGGTGCGCTCCTCGCCGGCCACCCGCACGCTGCGTCCCTCCAGCTTCTCGAGCAGCTCGGCCCGGTTCTCCGCCACCAGGTCGATCACGTTCAGACGCAGGGCCTCGTCCGGAGCGATCGCAACCGATTCGCGCACCGCCTTGACGGCCCACTCGACGTTGCGCTTGCGCTCCTTGGCGATCGATTCGATGAAGGCCGCCAGCAGGTTCTCGGCCTTCTCGGCCGCGAAATCGCGCGACTTCTCGTCCTCTTCGCCGCCCGGCGCTCCCCCTCCGATCCCGACCGGATGCGCCGCCCCGATGCTGGTGCCTGGCGCCATGGCCGCCACGTGGCCCGCCAGGGTGATGAAGGTCCCCGCCGAGCCGGCCCAGGCGCCGCGCGGCGCCACGTACACCACCACCGGCACCCGCGCGTTCAGGATCGCCTGAATGATGTCCTTGGTGGAGGCGACGAGCCCCCCCGGCGTATCGAGCTCGACGATCAGGGCGGCCGCGGCCTCGGTCTCGCTCTGGACGATGGCCTTCTGCAGGAAGTCCGAGGAGGCGGGATTGATGGTCCCGGAAATGACCACCACGTTCAGGCGGGCGGCCACTGCGGCGGAGGGCAGCGCCGCCAGCGCCGCCGCCAGCACGCCCGCGGCCAGCGCCAGCCACCGCGGTCCGCTCATGCGCGGTCCTCCCGCAGCTTCTGGACCCGGTCCAGCAGCCGCGCCGCCACCTCGCGCTTGGGCAGCAGTGGCAGCTCCTCCACGTCCCCGCCGGGCCAGACCAGGAAGACCGCGTTGGTGTCCACGTCGAACCCGGAGCCGGCCCGGGAGATGTCGTTCGCCAGCATCAGATCGCAGCCCTTGCGGGCGAGCTTGCGGCGCGCCGAGGCGATCACGTCGTGGCTCTCCGCGGCGAAGCCCACCACCAGGCGATCCCCCTTGACGGCGCCCACCTCGGCGAGGATGTCCGGGTTGCGAGCCAGCTCCAGGGTGAGGCCACCCTCCGGGCCGAGCTCCTCCTTGCGGATCTTGCGGCCCGCGGGCGTGGCGGGGCGGAAGTCCGCCACCGCCGCCGCCATCACCACGATGGTCGCGCGCGCGAGCTCGGCATGGACCGCGTCGCGCATCTCGAGGGCGGTCTCCACGTCCACGCGTCGCACCCCCGCCGGCGTCTCGAGAGCCGTCGGCGCCGCCACCAGCACCACCTCCGCGCCGCGCCGGGCTGCCTCCGCGGCCACGGCGAAGCCCATCCGGCCCGAGGAGCGGTTGGCCAGCACGCGCACCGGGTCCACGGGCTCCCGGGTCCCGCCCGCGGTCACCAGCACCACCTCTCCGGCCAGGGTGCGGGGCGCCAGCAGGAGCTCCACCGCCTCGGCGACGGCCACGGGCTCCGCCATGCGCCCTTCCCCTTCCCACCCGCAGGCCAGGAAGCCGCTCTCCGGACCCAGGAAGCGGATACCCCGCTCGCGCAGGATCGCCACGTTGGCGCGGGTGGCGGGGTGCTGCCACATGTTCACGTTCATGGCCGGCGCCACCAGGATCGGGGCCCGGGTGGCGAGCAGCAGCGTGGTGACCAGGTCGTCGGCGAGCCCATGGGCCATGCGGGCCAGTACGTGGGCGGTGGCGGGTGCCACCACCACGGCGTCCGCCCAGTCGGCCAGGGCCACGTGGTCGATGCGGCCCTCCTGCTCGGGATCGAACAGGTCGGTGCGCACCGACTCCCCGGAGAGCGTCTGGAGCACCAGGGGGGACACGAAGTGGCCGGCCGCCGGGGTCAGGGCGCAACGCACCCCGTGGCCCCGCCGGCGCAGTTCGCGCACCAGCTCCGGGATCTTGTAGCCCGCGATCCCGCCGCACACGGCGATCAGCAGGCGGCGCTGCGACATGCCCGAATCCCTTGAAAAACGAGGATCTTGAGCGAGGCTAGCCGGAACCCGGGGAATCGTCCACGCGGCGCCGTGACCCGAGCAGCCGGCAGCCGACGGCCAGCCGACGCGCCAGCGCCCGTGTACCGGGCGCTTCCGCGTACACGCGGGTCACGGGCTCGGTGCCCGAGGCGCGCCACATCACGAAGCCGTCGTCGAGCCCGAGCCGCAACCCGTCCACCCGCTCGACGCTGCGCACCCGAGCGCCGTCCAGGCGCGCGGGGGGACGGGCGAGCAGGCGCGCCAGGCGCTCGGTCACGCGCTCGCTGGAGGAGACCGCCGCCCGCCCGCAGCGGCGCCGCCCGTGCCGGCGCTCGAGCTCGCGCAGCCGCACGCGCAAGGGCGCCCGCAGCGTCGCAGCGAGCTCCGTCAGCAGGCAACCGGCCAGGATCCCATCCTTGTCCCGTCCCGCCGCGTCGAGGGCGAAGCCCCCGCTCTCCTCCCCGGCCACGTCGGCCTCCCCGTCTCGCAACGCTCGCGAAAGGTGCTTGAAGCCGATGGGGAAACGCTGGACCGGGAGGCCGTGGTCCGCCGCCACGCACTCCACCAGCGAGCCGGTGGCGACCGAGACCGCCACCCCGCGTCGGATGCGTCCGGTGCGGGCCAGATGGTCCACGAGTAGCGCCAGGGCCTCGGCCTCGGAGAGCGGCCGGCCGTCGGCATCGATCACGGCGAAGCGGTCCGCATCTCCGTCCGTGGCCAGACCCAGGCGCGGCCCGCTCCGGGTGCGCACCAGACGGCGCAGCTCCGCCAGGCGGGTCGTCACGGGGTCCGGCGCGCCCCCTCCGAAGCGCGGGTCCGGCGCGGCGCGGAGCACCTGGACGGGAACGCCCAGGCGTCGCAACGCCTCGTCCAGCACCCCGGCCCCCGCGCCGTGCAGGGCGTCGTAGGCGACCGCGGGTCGGCAGGCCCGGAACGGCCTGCGGTCGACGAAGTCGAGCACCCATTCCAGGTAGGGCGTCACCAGATCCACGCCGGCCCCCGGCACCGGCACCTGCGGAGGCCGCGGGCCCGCCAGGGCGATGGCGGCGAGCCGCTCCAGCTCCCGAGTCTGCTCCGGCGTGGCGGCCCCGCCCCAGGACGCCACCACCTTCATGCCCTGGTATTCGGGCTGGTTGTGGCTGGCCGTGAAGACCAGGCCCGCCGCGGCGCGACGTCGGCGCACCGCATGGGCCGCCACCGGGGTCGGCACGGCTCCGCGCGCGAGGAGCGCCCGCGCGCCGGCCGCGGCCAGCACACCCGCCGCGGTGCGCGCCAGGTGCTCGCCGAGGAAACGGGTGTCGTGGGCCACGATCACCCGGGGCCGGGCCGGGCCGGCGCCCAGCCAGGTCGCCACGGCGCGGGCGGCCGCCCGCACGCGCGGGAGGGTGATCTCGTCGGCCAGGATGCCCCGCCAGCCGCTCGTGCCGAAGCGGATCGGCGCGCCCTCTGCGCCGGGGCGCGCCGCCCCGCCCGCCCCTCGCCGACGCAAGCGCCTAGCGCCCCCGAAGCTTCTCGGTGAGCTTCTTCGCCACGATCGGAGGCACCCACTCCTCCACATTGGCCCCGAAGCGCACCAGCTCCTTGAGCCGCGAGGAGCTCACGTAGAAGTACTTCTGGCTCGTCATCATGAACAGGGTCTCCACCTCCGGGTAGAGGTGGCGGTTCATCAGGGCCATCTCGAACTCGTACTCGAAGTCCGAGACGGCCCGCAGACCCCGGATCACGACCCGGGCCCCGATGCTACGCGCGTAGTCGACCAGCAGCCCGTCGAAGCTCGTGATGCGGATGCCCGGCTCGCCGCCGAGGATTGCCTCGAGGATCTCCATGCGCTCCTCGAGGGTGAAGGTGCCGCTCTCCTTGGCGACGTTCGTGGCCACCGCCACCACCAGGTCGTCGAAGACCCGGCGGGCCCGCTGGACCAGGTCCAGGTGCCCGTTCGTGATGGGGTCGAAACTCGCCGGAAAGACGGCGACGGTACCCTTCTTGCGCGGGGCACTCATGGCTGGCTCGATCCTCCTTCCTCCGAATCCGAACCCGCGGGGGCGAACCGGATGACCCGCGTGTCCCCGTAGCCGCGCTCGTCCAACCGCACCAGGCCGGGAACCTCCTCGAGCTCGGCGTGGCGCGAGGTCTCCAGGACCACCCGGGAGCCCTGGCGCAGGATGCCCGAGGAAGCCAGCGCCCGCAGGGTCCGGCCCGCTTCCGGGGAAGCATAGGGCGGATCCAGGAAGACGAGATCGAAGCGCTCCCCGCGGCGCGCCAGGCGCCGGACCGCCGTCGCCGCGTCGGCCCGCACCACCTGGCTCGCGGCCTCCAGGCCAAGGGCCGCGAGATTGGCCCGCAGCACCGCGACCACTGCGGCGCTCCGTTCCACGAAGATCGCCCGCTCCGCCCCCCGCGAGAGCGCCTCGATGCCGAGCGCTCCGGTCCCGGCGAACAGATCCAGCACCGCTACCTCCGCGAGCGACCCCACGCGTGCGAACAGCGCCTCGCGCACCCGGTCGGAGCTCGGACGCACACCCCGCGCCCCGGGGGAGCGGAGCTGTCGGCCGCGCAAGCGTCCACCCGTCACGCGCAGCGGTGCACGTCCTTTTCGTCGCCGTCGAAGCAGGACGCCTGCACGCGCTTCGTGCAGGCGAGGCCGCCACCAACCCCAGCGTCCTGTTGCGTGCGTGATTCGGCTTGCAGTCGGTTGCCTCGGTTCGTACACTGCGTGCGCCGCGCAAGCCGCTGTGTCCCGACGGCATCGCCCCGGGACGAGACCGGAGCCACCAACGCAAGTCTGCTAGAAGTTCGATCCCGATCGGCCGCGGCCCGATCGGAACCGCGCCGCGGCGGGGGCCACGAGACCCGCGCGGCCCGAGGGGGAGGGGGGCCCATGTCGTCACCCGGGATCGATCGTCTCAAGCGCAAGCTTCCCGAGCGCCTGGCCCAGGTGCGCGGCGAACGCTCCCAGCGACGGTTCGCGCGCGACATCGGCGTGTTCCAGCAGAACGTAAACCGCTACGAGAACGGCACCACGCCGCACATGGATTTCCTGATCCGTCTCGCGGTGCGGGAGAACGTCTCGCTGGACTGGCTGCTGCTCGGCAAGGGGCGCATGCACCGGCCGCGCTGACGCGGCCGCCGACGGCAGCCCGCCTCCCAAAGAGGGAAAGTCGCTACCCATGACCCGGGCGGCGTGGGGCGCGGTCCTCCCCCCGGGCCCAGGCAGCTCCGGCCGCAAGTGACCGGGCTGCGTCCCCATCCAGGCGCACGGGTTTCCGGGGCACGGATCTTGCGAGGCGAGGCGTCGCCCGCCACGGCGGGTCCACGCGCCGAGGAGGCCCGTCCCCCCGATGCTCGCGTTCCTCACGCTCGCGCTGCTCGTGCTCACCGCCGCCGACCACTGGACCACCTATCTGTGCCTGCAGACGCCGGTCCCCGGCTTCGAAGTGACCGAGGCGAATCCCATCGCCGCAGCCCTGTTCGACCACATGGGGCTCGTGCCGGGACTCCTGCTGGACGGCGCGGTCACCCTGGCCGCGCTCGTCTTCGTGGCCCGCACCCCCCTGCTGCCCCGGATCGTGAAGCAGCTCTTCCTGCTCACCGTGTCCGCCTGGACGGCGGCAGCGGTGGCCAACAACCTCGACGTGATCGCCTCCCTGGGCCTCTCTCCCCTCGGTCGCTCCTGAGCCCAGGACCCGACGCGGGGCGCGCGCGTCCTAGGAGCCTGACCCAAGACTGGGCACCCGTCCGGACGCCGATCCATCGCCGCTGCCCGCGTTGCGCTGCCTGCACCGTAGCGCCGCTATGGCTCGGTCGCGCGCCTCGGCAGCGGCGCGTCTCGGCGCCCGGCCCTTCCCACGCCAGTCTTGGGCCAGGCTCCTAGTCGGCCCGCCGTGCGGCGCGCCCGCCCGGCCCGAGGGGGTCCGAGGTCACGAGCACGCGCAGGAACTCGTCCATGGAGCGCATGGCCTGCTCGTCGCTGCCCCGGTAGCCGTTCACGAGCACAGAGAAGACGACCTCCCGGCCCTGCTGGGTGCGCGCGTAGCCGGAGAGCGCCGTCACCCCGTCCAGGAGCCCGGTCTTGGCACGCACCACGCCGGCGGCTTCCGCCGCCCGGCGCTCCAGGGTCCCGTCCCCCGCAGCGATGGGCAGCGCCGCCACCAGCTCCGGCCCGAACCCGAAGGAGTCGGCGCCGAGGCGCAGGGTCTCGACCAGCAGCCTCGGGGTGAGCCGGTTCTCCCGGGCCAGGCCCGAGCCGTCCACGAGGGTGGCCTGCGAGAGGTCGAGGCCCAGCCCCTCGAGACGCGCACGCAGCGCGGTCATGCCGTTGGCCCAGGTGCCGGGCTCCCCGGCCTCGTGGGCCCCCAGACCCTTCACCAGCGCCTCGGCCACCATGTTGTTGCTGTACTTCAGGAACAGCCGCACGATCTCGGCCAGCGGGCGCCCCGGGAAGGCGAGCAGCTCCGGGGCCGTCGCCGGCGTGGGGCCGAGGCGCAGCTCGCCCTCCACGGGAATCCCGTTGGCCTCGAGCTGCCAGCGCAGCACGCCGCCGGCATAGGCCGCCGGCTCGGTCACGCTGCGGTAGAAGACCTTGGGGTCGCCCCCCGCGGGCGCCGTCCCCGAAACGGTCACCCGCTCGCCGCCCGGACGCGCAGCCCGCTCCACTAGCAGGCTGCGACGCTGGCCGGGAGCGCCCGTGGCCGCGCGGTTCACCAGCTGGAACCAGGGAATCGGGGGATCCAGGCTCACGGCCACGCCCTGCTCCCGGGACGCCGCCGGACGCACCTCCACCGCGAAGGCGCCGTAGTTGGCCACCAGCGCGCCCACCGGCGCGTGGTAGGCGCGCGCGCCCACCGGCCCCCAGGCCGGGTTCCAGCGCTCGCGATCGAAGAGGGAGTCGTCGAGCACCAGGTCTCCGCGCACGCGGCGCAGCCCCGCCCGCCGCAGGTCGGCGGCGAGCCGCCACCAGTCCTCGGAGTTCAGGGCCGGGTCGCCCCCACCGCGCACGTAGAGGGTGTCGACGGCGCCCCGGGGGTCGGGCGGCGCGTCGGCGTGGACCCGCGTCACGAAGCGGTGGGTCGGGCCGAAGGCGTCGAGGGCCGCCAGGGCCGTGAGGACCTTCTGATTGGAGGCCGGAACCAGGGGACGGCCCGGGGCCAGCTGGTAGAGGACGCCCCCGTCGGCGCGCTGCACGACCAGGGCGCCCAGCCGCGCACCCCGCAACGGCGCCGCGCCGAGCGCCGCATCGAGGCGCTCGGCGAGCGCGCTGCGCTCGCTCTCAGCACCCGCCGCCGGCGCCATCGCCAGGGCGACCGCCAGCCCGCATGCCAGACGCAACGCTCCGCGCATGTCTGCTCCGTCGGCGAGCCGGTGCCTCCTCGTGAGCCATCGGCCCGCCCCGGGTGGGTGCAATCGCTTGACGCGTCTCAACTTATCCGGGAGCCTGCGCCCGAGCAATCCGCGTCCGCCCCCCGCGGAGCCGTGCGTGCTCAACGGCATCTGGCTGGCCCTCGTGCTCGTCTCGATCCTGTGCGCCGCCTACACGGGGCGCATGGAGGCGGTCTCCCAGGCTGCTCTCGAGGGCGCCCGCCAGGCCGTGGACCTGGTGATCGGCCTGGTCGGGGTGATGGCGCTGTTCCTGGGGCTCATGCGCGTGGCCCAGGACGGCGGCCTGCTCTACGCCGTGGCGCGCGCCCTGGCCCCGCTGCTGCGACGGCTGTTCCCGGACGTCCCCCCGGAGCATCCGGCCATGGGCGCCATGATCATGAACCTGGCCTCCAACGTGCTGGGGCTCGGGAATGCGGCCACACCCTTCGGATTGAAGGCGATGGTGGAGATGGAACGGCTGAACACCCGGCCCGGCGTGGCCAGCGACTCGATGGTGCTCTTCCTGGCCATCAACGCCTCCAGCGTCGCGCTCCTGCCGCTCGGCACCATCGCGGTGCGGGCGGCGGCCGGCTCCACGCAGCCGGCCTCCATCATCGCTCCCACGCTCATGGCCACCACCGCCTCCACGCTGATGGCGGTGACGACGGCCCTCTTGCTGCGCCGCCTGCCCCGCTTCCGCCTGCCGGATGCCGGGACGGCGTCCCGAACCCCGGCGCAGCCGACCGAGGGGAGCGACCCGCAGATCGAGCTCCCGCCCCCGCCGCCGCCTCCGGGGCCCACCCGCCGGCTGCTGGTCTGGGGCAGCGTGACTGCCCTCGGGGTGGCCCTGGCGCTCCAGGTGACGCGCGCCCTGGAGACGAGCCCGGCCGGTGAGGTCACCAAGGACCTGCTCTCCACCTGGCTGCTCCCCCTGCTCATCGCCGCGCTCCTGCTGGTGGGTCTGCGAGGCCGAGTGCGGGCCTACGAGGTCGCGGTGGAGGGTGCCAAGGAAGGGCTCGAGGTGGCGGTGCGCATCGTCCCGTTCCTGGTGGTGATCCTGGTGGCGGTGGCCATGTTCCGGGCTTCCGGCGCCCTGGACTTCCTGATCCGGATGCTCGATCCGGTGACCGGACCGCTGGGCGTCCCGGCCGAGGCCCTGCCCATGGCGCTCTTGCGGCCGCTCTCGGGCTCCGGCGCCTTCGGAGTGATGAGCGAGATCCTGACCGTCCAGGGGCCCGACTCCTTCGTGGGCCTGCTGGTGAGCAGCCTGCAGGGCTCCACCGAGACCACCTTCTACGTGCTCGCCCTCTATCTGGGGGCCGCTCGCATCCGCGACGCCCGCCACGCCTTGCCCGCCTGCCTGGCGGGCGACCTGGCCGGCTTCGCCATGGCCACCGCGGCCTGCCACCTGTTCTTCGCATGAGGGGTGTCCGGGGCATCCGGAGTGTCCGCCCGTGCGGGCCATGATCCAGGCGGCCGGCCTCGGCAGCCGCCTGCGGCCCCTGACCCACCTGCTTCCCAAGGCGGCCCTGCCCGTGCGCGGGGTGCCCCTGGTGGCCTGCACGCTGGCGTGGCTCCATCGGGAGGGGGTCCGGGAGGTGGTGGTGAACCTCTTCCACCTGCCCGAGGCGATCCGCGAGGCCGTGGAGCAGGAGCGTCCGCGGGGATTGGCGGTGCGATTCTCGCCGGAGCCGGAGCCGCTCGGCACCGGGGGAGCGATCCGTCGCGCCCGCGAGTTCCTGGCCGCAAGCGATCCATCCCTGATCGTGGCCGGCGACATGCTCCTGGATCTGGAGCTGGGCCCCGCGCTGGCGAGGCACCGGGAGCGCGGAGACGCGGTGACCCTGGTGCTTCGGGACGACCATCGGGCGGCTCGATTCGGTACGATCGGGCTGGACGGGGCGGGTCGGGTCCGCCGCATTGCCCGGCGGCTGGACCTGGGAGGAGAGGTGCAGCGGGGCCTGTATCCGAGCGTGCGACTGGTGGCCGCCAGGGCGCTCGAGACGCTGCCGGACCGCGACGTCTTCGTGGATCTGGACGACTGGCTGGCCCCGCGGCTGCGGGCGGGCGCCGATGACGTCCGGGGCATCGTGCTCGATCCCGAGCGCTGCGTCTGGGAACCGGTCGGCACGCGGGCCGAGTACCTGGGCGTCAATCTGCGCCCCCCCGCCCTCTCCTATCTGGACGTGGACGCCCGCGGCCGGGCGCGAGGGGTGCGCTTCGAGGCGGACCTGGTGATCGGAGCGGGTGCCAAGCTCGGTGCGGGCGTGCAGCTCCAGCGGGCCGTGGTGTGGGACGGGGAGCAGGTGCCGGATGGGCTCCACGCGCGGGACGGGGTCTTCGCGGGTGGAGCGTTCCATCCCTGTGCGGAGGGGGAGCCGGGGGCATGACGGAAGTGACGTTCGTGGGGACCAGCGACGCGTTTGGAACGGGCGGCCGCCGTCAGGCCGCCATCTTGGTGCGCCATGGGGGCGGGGCGGTGCTGCTGGATTGCGGGGCCACCACCGGGACGGGCCTGCAGGCCCTCGGCATCGCGCGCGACGAGATCGAGGCGATCGTGGTCTCCCACTTCCACGCCGACCACTTCGGGGGCATCCCCCTGCTCCTGCTGGCTGCCCACTACGAGGACCGCCGCCGCAAGCCGCTGGTGGTGGCGGGCCCACCGCAGGTGGAGGCACGGGTGCGGGCGGCGGCCGCCGCCCTGGGCCACGCCATCGAGGACCGGGAGTGGTCGTTCCCGCTGCGCTTCGTCGAGCTGCAGCCGGGGCAGGAGATCGGGCTCGGCCCGGTCGGCTTCGACGCCTTCGCGGCCCACCACCAGCAGGACTCCCAGCCCCACGGGCTCGTGGTGCGGGCAGGCCCCCGCACGATCATCTACACCGGCGACACGGGCTGGTTCGACGAGCTACCGGATCGTACCCGCGGCGCGGACCTCCTGATCAGCGAGTGCACCTTCTTCGACTTCACCTTCGACTACCACCTGACCTATGAAAAGCTCCTGCCGCGGATGGGCGAGTTCCGCTGCGGACGCATCGTCCTGACCCACCTGGGGCGGGGCATGGCCGAGCGTCGGGGTCGGCTCGAGCTCGAGACGGCCGACGACGGGATGGTGGTGCGCGTCTAGGAACGCGCTGCGGGGCTCCGACCGGGCCCCGCCGGCACGATCTCGCCCAGCACCGTGGCGTGGCGGGCGCCCGTGCAGCGCGGCAGGTGGTTGGGGAGGCCCAGCAGGGCGTTGCGACCGAGCAGCGAGAAGGCCATGGCCTCCGCCGCCCGCGCCGGAACCCCGGCCGCGTCGAAGGGCTCCACCACCGACTCCGGCAGGGCGCGGCGCAGGGCCCCGAGCAGCGCCGGGTTCTCGGCGCCGCCGCCGCCCACCAGCACCCGGTCGGGAGCCGCCTCGGGGGCGAGGAAGCGCCGGGTGGCGTCGGCCACCGCCTCCGCCGTGAAGGCTACCAGGGTCGCCACCAGGTCGTCGGGCGCGCGCCCTGCGCGCCGGCACTCCTCGACGAGCGCCTCCGCCTGGGCGAGGCCGTAGCGCTCGCGGCCCGTGGACTTGGGAGGCGGACGCCGCAGGAAGTCGTCGTCCAGCAGGCGCGCCAGCAGGCCGCGGTCGATGCGCCCGCGGCGCGCTCGCACGCCGTCGCGGTCCATGCCTTCGCGACCGTCGGTCAGCGTCCGGACCACCCCGTCCACCAGCGCGTTGGCGGGCCCCACGTCGAAGGCCACCACCTCCTCGGGCCGGCCGCCGCGGGGCAGCCAGGTCACGTTGGCGATGCCGCCCAGGTTCACGGCGAGGCGCGCCTCGGCCGACTCCGCCAAGGCCGCCCAATGGAAGTAGGGGGCGAGCGGCGCGCCCTCCCCTCCGGCGGCGAGATCGCGGGGGCGGAAGTCGGCCACCGTGGTGCAGCCGGTACGCTCGGCGACGAGCGAGGGATCCCCGATCTGCAGCGTGGCGTGGGCCTCCGGGTGGTGGGCCACGGTCTGCCCGTGGGAGGCCACGCCCGCCACCCGGGCGAGCGGGACTCCCGCGGCCCGGGCCACCGCGCGGGCCGCGGCGGCGAATCGCTCGCCGAGTTCCACGTCCAACGAGGCGAGCTCGCGAAGCGTGTCCCCGGCCGGAACGCGTCCCGCCGCCAGGCGGTGGATGCGCGCCTGCAGCTCCGGCTCGAAAGGGAGTGCCTGGAAGGCGAGCAGGAGGAACGGACGCAGCGCGGCGTCGTCGGGCCACTCGACGAGTGCCGCGTCGACGCCGTCGGCGGAGGTGCCAGACATCAGTCCGATCACGCGCATGCCGGCTCCTGGCGGGTGCGACCCGTCTCCCCCCAGGGAGATCCGGGCCGAGGTTTCGTTGACAGGTCGCTTCAAGCTCCGAATAATGCCGTCGGTCTGCCCGGTGCGTCAGGGGAGCCGATCGCTCAACCCGGTGAGACGTGATCGGGATCCGTTCCTGGCCGTCGACCGAGCGCCCGCCTGGCGGGACGAAGGGACGCGGCGACACGGAGCCCACCTGGTTCGACCAGGGATTGAGTTCGCTTCCCAACGGCCATGGCGGACCGTCCTCCGGGCGCATGGGAGACGGGAGAGGGGCCCGAGCCGATGACCGACTCCTCGCGCGCGCAGGGGGGGCTGATCTGCCTGGCGGCGGTGGCCGCCGGCGCGCTCTTCCTGCTCGGCCTGGCCCGGGGCAGCTACTGGGCGCTGGCCGTCCCGGTGGCCCTCGCCGTCTTCTTCGCACTCGGACTGACCTTCTGGGTGGGCTGGACCATCGCCACCATCCGGGTGGAGCCCGAGGGCCTCGCCGGGCCCGATGCGGACGCCGAGAGCGAGCCCGCCGCGGACGCGAACCGGTAGCGAGAGCGGTGCGGATCGCGCTCCTCACCTACCGGGGGAACATGTACTGCGGCGGCCAGGGGATCTACGCCGCCCGACTCGCCCGCGAGTGGCAGCGCGCGGGCCACGACGTGCACGTGATCGCGGGACCGCCGCTGCCCGAGCTGGCTCCGGGCATTCCGCTGCACGTGATCCCGAACCAGAACGTCTTCGGCGTGCGCCATCCGGCGTGGGCGCGGCGTCCGAATCCCTTGTCGCTGCTGTGGCCCGTGAACCTGTGGGAGCTCGGCGTCTCGCGCTTCGGCGTCTTCCCGGAGATGCAGACCTTCGGCCTGCGGCTGCTGCTGCGCTGGAAGCGCCTCCAGGAGCGGCATCGTTTCGACGTGGTGTTCGACAACCAGAGCCTCTCCTGGGCCCTGCTGGGATTGCGGGCCACCGGCGTCCCGGTGGTGTCCGTGATCCACCACCCGCTCCACATCGATCGCGAGGCCGACTTCGCCATCGATCCGCACCTCGAGGCCAAGCTCAAGCGGACGCTCTACTTCCCGCTCTTCATGCAGCAGCGCGTGGCCCCCCGCCTCGACCGCATCGTGACCGTGAGCGAGGCTTCGCGCGCGGAGATCCAACGCTACTTCGGCATCCCGGAGAAGGAGATTCGCGTGGTGTACAACGGCACCGACGCGGAGCTCTTCCGCCCGGTGCCCGGCCGACGCATCGAGACGGACCTGCTCTTCGTGGGCCGCACCGAGGACCGCAAGAAGGGCATCGGGGTGCTGCTCGAAGCCCTGGCCCGACTGCCCGCCCCGGTGACGCTCAAGATCGTCGACGGGCGCATTCCCGAGGACGGGCTCGTGCCGCGGCTGGTGCGCCGCTTCGGTCTGGAGGGACGCGTGGTCCTGCTGCGCCGCATGCTGACCCTGCCGGAGCTGGTCGCCGAGTACTCGACCGCGCGTGTGGCGGTGGTGCCGTCCTTCTTCGAGGGCTTCGGCTTCCCGGCCAGCGAGGCCATGGCCTGCGGGCTGCCGGTGGTGGCCCACGCCGCCGGTGCGCTGCCGGAGGTCGTGGGCAGCGACGGGGAGGCGGGCCGCCTGGTGGCGCCCCGCGACCCGGCCGCCCTGGCGCAGGCGATCCGCGACGTGCTGGCCGACCCGGCGCGCCTCGCCCGCATGGGCCGGGCGGCCCGCTCTCGGGTGCTGCGCCTGTTCCGCTGGCGCGACGCCGCCGCACAGCTGGTGGACGTGTTCGAGGAGACGCTGCGTGCTGCTCACCGTCGATCTCCGGCGGCTTGAGGTCCGCCCGGGCGACCGCCTGCTCGACGTGGGCTGCGGCGAAGGCCGGCACTGCTTCGGCGCCCTCGAACGGGGTGCGCGGGTGGTGGGGCTCGACCTGGACGCCGAGGCGCTCGGGCGCTCGGCACGGGCCCTGCGCGCCCGCGCCCGCGAGCTGGACGGCTTCGGCATCCTGCTGCGCGGCGACGCCTTCCGCCTGCCCTTCCCCGATGCCTGCTTCGACCGGGTCATCTGCTCCGAGGTGATGGAGCACGTCCACGACTACCGGGCGGCGGCGCGGGAGCTGGCGCGGGTGACGCGGCCGGGCGGCAGCGTGGCGGTGACCGTTCCCACCGCCACCAGCGAGCAGCTCTACCTGCGCCTGGGCGACGACTACTTCGAATCTTCCGGCGGCCACATCCGCATCTTCCGTCCCCGGGAGCTGGCCGCAGCCCTGGCCGCCGCGGGCCTGCGCCCGCGGGACGTGGGCTTCGCTCACGCCCTCCACACGCCCTACTGGGTGCTGCGCTCCGCGGTGGGGCTGGCGCGGGCCGAGGAACACCCGCTGGTGCGGGCCTACCGGACGTTCCTGATCCGGGCCACCACCTCGCGACTGCTGCAACGGGTCGAGCGCGTGCTCGACCGCGTGTTCCCGAAGAGCCTCGTCCTCTACGCCCGCCGCGAGCCGGCGTCGAGTGCCGCGTGAGCGGGCCTCCGCTGCGCATCGCCTTCGTCTCCTATCGGGGCAACATGCGCTGCGGCGGCCAGGGGATCTACCTGTGGTTCCTGGCCCGCGAGCTGGCCCGCCTGGGACACCGGGTGGACGTGTGGGTGGGGCCGCCCCATCCGGATCCCATGCCCTTCGCGGACTCGGTGACTGCGCTCCCCAACGACCAGTTCTGGGGCAAGTGGTTCGCCCGGGATCGCTCGGCGCTGCTGCCCCGCTCCCGGCCGCTGGGCGTCTTCCAGCCGCTGCGCTTCTACGAGCTCGCCGCCAGCCGGATCGGGTTCCTGCCGGAGCCCTTCGCCTTCAGCGTGCGCGCCTTCCGCTCCCTGGCCCGCTCCCTGCGGCACGGCCGACGCTGGGACCTGGTGCACGACGTGCAGTGTCTCGGCTGGGGGTTGCTCGGCGTGCAGGCCCTCGGCCTGCCCGTGGTGGCCACCGTGCACCATCCGCTCTCGGTGGACCGCCGGGCGTCCTTTGCCCGCGATCGCACCCTGCGCGAGGCCCTGGGGACCGCGGAGTTCTACCCGGTGGGGATGCAGGCCCGGGTGGCGCGCCGGCTCGACCGCGTGATCACCTCCTCCGAGGCCAGCGCCCGCACCATCGCCCGGGACTTCCGGGTCGCGCCGGCGCGCCTGCGCATGCTGGGCAACGGCCTCGACACGGAGCTGTTCCGTCCCGACCCGCGCCTCCCACGGGCCGAGGCGGAGCTGCTCTGCGTGGGTCGCGCCTCGGACCCGAACAAGGGGGTCCCGCTGGTGGTGGAGGCCCTGGCGCGCCTGCCGCGACCCGTCCACCTCACGCTGGTGGACGAGGACCACCCGCTCAACCCGGCCCGCCTGCGGGCCGGCGCGCTCGGCGTGCTGGAACGCGTGCACTTCACCGGGCGCGTCGCGACGGAGCGGCTGCTGGAGCTCTACCGCCGCGCCACGCTGGTGGTGGTTCCCTCGCGCTACGAAGGCTTCGGGCTGCCGGCCGCCGAGGCCATGGCCTGCGGCACACCCGTGGTAGCGAGCGCTGCGGGGGCGCTCCCGGAGCTGCTGCAGGCCACGGGGGGCGGGCTGCTGGCGCAGCCGGGCGACCCGGAGCAGCTGGCCAAGGCGATCGCGACCCTGCTGGAGCAGCCAGAGACGCGGCGACGTCTGGGCGCGCGGGGACGCGAGCGCGTGGAGGCCCTCTACGCGTGGCCGCGCGTGGCCGCTCGCACCGTGGCGGTTTACGAGGAGGTGCTGGCGGAACGACGGGGCCGACCGGCGAGCACCACCACGTCGGCCCAGTCGGGCAACCAGCGCGCCAGTCGCCCCAGCGTCTGAAGCGCAGCGTGCGCCACCGGCCCCGGCAGGCGCTCCATCAGCCGCGACCACCCCGGCAGTCCCCAGCCCAGGGAGACGCCCTCCATCGCGGCCAGCTCCAAGTGGCGTCCCGCCTGCTCCCGCATCAGGCCGAGCTCGTAGCGAGTGAAGTGGTCGGCGGGCACGTCGTAGTGCCGGCGTCCGCGCCGCACCGGCCGCCCCAGCCGGCGCTCGCCGGCTGCATCCAGCGCGCGGGATGCCCGGCAGGCCAGCGAGTCGAAGTTGGCGATGGCGAGCACCACGTGGCCATCCGAGCGGGTGACGCGGGCCATCTCGGCGATGGCTCGCTCCGGGCGGTCGAAGTGGTCGAGGGCTCCCTTGCACAGGGTCGCATCGAAGCAGCGATCCGCGAAGGGGAGCGCGTCGGACCAGCCCCGCACCCAGACCGGCCCCGCCGCGACCGGCTCGGCGCTGCGCAGCCGCGACCACGCGGTCATGCGCTGCGAGGGCTCGACCCCCACCACCCAGGCGCCGCGGCGGGCCAGGGCCAGGGCGTCCTGGCCGAAGCCGCTGGCCACGTCGAGGATGCGGCGTCCCGCTGCTGCGCGCGCCAGGCCCAGCGTCACCTCGGTCATGCGGTCGAACAGGTACTGGCTGTCGCGCGTGGTCCCGGTCGGGATCACGTCGCTCATGTCGCGGTCGAGATCGACGACGCGCACGGGCGCCGACGGTAGCCCGAGCCCGGTGCGGCGCGCTCAGGCTCCTAGAGCCGGCCCTCCAGGTAGCCCTCGATCAGCTCGATGAGGCCGGTGTCCACTCCGTCGAAGCACAGACCCACCAGGCCGCGCTGCGGATCGCTCCACGCGACCACCGCCTCCAGGGCCAGCGGCAGGGAGATGCCGGGCAGGGCGAACTCGCTGGTGACCGGCGTCCGCGTCGGGGGCAGCGGCGAAGTCATGCTCACGCTCATGCCCCCGGCGGAGAGGTCGCGGCCCGAGGCCAGCTTCCTGCGCCCTCGAGTGGTGATCTCCACCCAGCCTTCGAACGAGGCTCGGGATCGCCCTCGGCGCTCCTGCATCCCCTCCTCCCCGTCGCGCTCGAAGCCCGCAGGAGGATCCCTTGCAAGTTTCGTGCTCAGCTCGCTCCGGGCCGGGGCCGACCCGCTCCGGCGCGTAGGAACACTACGTCCGCGGGGGGGATGGGGAGGGGGGCAGGGAGCATTATCCTCCTCGATTCATGAGCAAAGCTCTTCCGTCGGAGGGAAAGTTCTTTCCGCGAGGCGCCCCCCGAGGCGCGAGTACGCTGGACCGCCTGGCGGCCTTCCGGGTCACCTACGCGGCCCTCTTCGCCTTCCTGCTGCTGTACGTCTTCACCGTCAAGGGAGTCGAGCAGCTGCTGCAGGACCACTACCGCCAGGCCGTGGCCGAGGCGGTCCGCGTGGAGGACGTGGACGCTCGGGTGCTCGAACGCATGCGGACGCGTCTCGACCGGGCGGTCCGGGGCTCCGCGTGGGTACGGATCGGCGGCGTGCGGGTCACCGCCATCGTGATCGGCGCCGACGGGATCACCCCGCTCTACCTGGGGCGGGCGCTGCCGCCGCCCCCCCCACCCCCCGATCCGCTCGCGGCGGCGGCGGAGGCGGAGCGGCTGCTGCCGGCGACCGCCGACGTCAGCGTCTCGGTGCCCCACAACTCGCTACTGGCCAACGCGATTCTGGTCTCCTACGCGGCCCTGCTCGTAGTCTCGCTGTTCGCCTACAACCGACGCCTCGCGCGCCGTGAAGAGGAGCAGCTAGCGGCCGCCGTGGCAGAGCGCGAAGCCGCCGCTGCGCGAGCGGCCCGCATCGAACGCGAGCTCGCCGACGTGCAGCACCGGCTCGAGACCCAGCAGGCCACCACGGACGGCTCCGAGGAGATCCGGACCCTGCGCGCGGAGCGGGCCCGGCTCCAGGAGGAGCTCGACGCGGTCGGGCGCCGCGAGCAGGAGCTGGCAGCCCGGGCGGGACGGGCGCAGACGCTGGACGAGGAGCGCCAGGCCCTTGAGGAGCTGCTGGACGAGGCCACCCGCGACCTGACCGGCAAGGACGAAGCAATCCGCTCCCTGGAGCAGCGCCTGCGCCGCGCCACCAAGGCCCAGCCGACCGCGCGCGCGGGCAAGGAGGAGGAGCAGCTCGAGCGGCGGCTGCGCACGCTCTACAAGAATCTGGAGATCGACGACCGGGTCGTCCGCGACCTGGTAGCGCTGCGGGACGAGACCATGAAGCTCAAGGCCGAGGAGAGCCTGAAACGTCTCTCCGACGACACCGAGACCGCCGCGGTACGCCGCAAGGTGGGAGGCTTGCCGCCGCATCTGTCGATCTTCGAGCTCGGCTTCGCCGGCAAGGGACGCATCTACTACACGCGCGGCCGCCAGCGCCGCTTCCGCGTGCTCGCCGTCGGCGCCAAGAACACCCAGAAGACCGATCTCGAGTACCTGAGTCGCCTGCCGCGCGACGGCTGAGGGCGGCTCAGCGCGTTTCGAGCGCCTCCCGCAGCGTGGCGCGCAGGGCGTGGGCGTCCCAGGGCTTGGCGACCAGGGCGCGGATGCCCAGGGCCCGCATGCGCTCCGGGGCCACCTCCTCCGGCCAGCCGCTCACCAGGATGCGGACCGCCTGGGGACAGCGGGCGGCCGCCTGGGCCAGGAGATCGAGGCCGCTCTGTCCCGGCATCTTGTGGTCGGAGAGGATGGCGTCCACCGTTCCCCCCTCGAGCAAGCGCAGGGCGTCGGTCCCGCTGGTCGCGGTGAGGATGCGGTAGCCCTCGCGGCGCAGCGTCCGCTCGAGGGCGTCCAGAATGCGCTCCTCGTCGTCTACGAGCAGGATCGTCGCAACCGGGGTCAAGGCCCCGGGTCCGGGGGCGGCCCGCCCTCGCAGGGAAGCCGGACCTCGAAGGTGCAGCCGCCGCCCGGCCGGCCTTCGGCACGCAGGGTGCCTCCATGCCGGCGCACCACGTCGTAGGCCGCCGAGAGGCCGAGGCCGGGCCCCTCGCCCGCCGGGCGGGTGGTGAAGAAGGGCTCGAAGACCCGTTCCCCCGGTCCGGGCGGCAGCCCGATCCCGTCGTCGCTCACTGCGACGCGCACGCCTTCGGGCACGGGCTCCGTGCGCAGGACGATCTCTCCCTGGCCCGCCTCCGTGCGCAGGCGTTCCTGGATGGCCTGGTGGGCATTCACCAGCAGGTTCATGAACACCTGTTGGAGCTGGGTGGGGCGACAGCGCACCAGGGGCAGCTCCCCGTACTCCTTGCGCAGCACCACCGTGTGCTTGAGGGTCGGCCACACGATGCGGGCCGTGGCGTCCAGGACCCGATTCAGGTCGGCGGGCACCGGCTCACCCTCGTGCGGGTCGGCGAAGACGCGCAGGTCCTGGACGATGTGGCGGATCCGCTCGGCGCCCTCCAGGGATTCGCGTACCGCCTTGGCGGCGTCGCCCAGCAGGAAGTCCGCATCGACCTGGCGGGCCAGGGCGTCCAGGCGGCCCCGGGCATCCCGCAGCCTCGCGTCGACGCTGGCGCCGGCCGCCTGGCGGAGCTCCGCCACCGCCTCCCACAGCCGACGCAGGTCCGCCAGGTACTCCTCGAGCTGGAAGAGGTTGGCGTGGATGAAGCCCATCGGGTTGTTGATCTCGTGGGCAACGCCCGCCGCGAGCCGGCCGATGGACGCCATCTTCTCCGCGTGGAGCACCTGGCGCTGCAGACGTCGGATCCCGGAGAGGTCCTGGAAGGTGGCGACGGCCCCGAGCGGCGAGCCGTCCGCTTCGAGCAGCGGCCCGGAGCTCACTCCGATGGGGACGCGCTGGCCGTCGCGGCGGGTGAGCGTCAGCTCGGCGCCGCACACGCGGGCTCCCTCGCGCAGGCTGCGGGCGAAGGGGAGCTCGTCGCGTGGCGTGTCCGGAAACCAGTCCCACACCACGCGGCCCGGCAGCCCCTCGACGGCCTCGCCGAGGATGGCCGCGGCCGGCGGGTTGGCCCCGCTCACCTGACCGCCCGTGTCCACCACGAGGAGCGCGGTGTTCAGGTTGCGCAGGATGGCCTCGGCGTGCCTTCCCAGGGTCCCTGCGTTGCGGGCCGGGGAGGCCCCCGCGACCCCGGCGGCGGGGCGTGCAGCGACGCGGCGCGCGGGGCTGGACGGCTCGCTCATGGCGTGCTTCCGGCTCGGACGTGGTGGGGGGAACAGCGCAGGCTACCCGATGGACCCGTCGCGACCAACCCCTCCCCGCGGCGCGGGGATGCCGTGGCGCCCGAGCTTGCGGTAGAAGGTGCTGCGTCCGATCCCGAGCCGGCGCGCGGCCTGCGTGGCGTTCTGGCCGCTCTCGCGCAGGGCCCGCTCCAGGACGCTGCGCTCGTAGGCCTCCAGGGAGAGCGGCAGCGCCGCGGCGGCTCCGTCCCGACGCGGGGAGGCGCGGCGGGCCAGGGGAAGGGCCGCCGCACGCAGCCGCGGGCCGCGCGCCAGGGCCAGGGCCGACTCGAGCACGTTCTCGAGCTCTCGCACGTTCCCCGGCCAGTCGTGCTCCACGAGCAGGGCGAGGGCGTCGTCGTCGATCCCCTCCACGGGCGAACCCGCGCGCCGGTGGCGAGCCAGAAAATGGTGCACGAGCAAGGGGATGTCCTCTCTTCGTTCACGCAGAGTCGGAAGCTCCAGGCGCACCACGTTGAGGCGGTAGAAGAGGTCCATGCGGAAGGCCCCGTCCTCCACCATGGCGGCCAGGTCGCGGTGAGTGGCCGAGACCACGCGGAGGTCCACGGGGACGGGCTCGGCCGCCCCGACCGGGCGCACCTCCTTGTGCTGGAGCGCCCGGAGGAGCTTGGCCTGGACCGCCACCGGGATCTCGCCCACCTCGTCCAGGAACAGCGTGCCGCCCTCCGCCATGCGGAACAGCCCCGGGGCCCCGACGGCGCCGGTGAAGGCACCGCGCTGGTTCCCGAACAGCTCGCTCTCGATGATCGACTCGGGCAGCGCGCCGCAATCGACGGGCACGAAGGGCCCTCCGGCGCGCCGGCTCGTGGCGTGGATGGCCCGCGCCACCAGCTCCTTGCCCGTACCGCTCTCGCCGAGGACGAGCACCTGGCTCTCGTTGTGACGCAGGCTCCCGATCATCCGCACCAGGGCGCGCATGCGGGGAGAGGTCCCGACCAGCTCCGGCAGCGTGGCACGCCCGCGGAGTTCCTCCTCGAGCTCCCGGTTGCGACTCACCAGCCGCCGGCGTTCCAGGGCCTTGCGCACCGTGGTACGCACGCGGTGCACGTCCTCGAAGGGCTTGGCCAGATAGTCGAAGGCGCCGCGCCGCATGCAGCCGACTGCGCTCTCGACGCTCGCATGCCCGGTCATCACGATCACCTCGAGCTCGGAGTGCTCGCGCTTCAGGCGATCGAGCCACTCGAGGCCGCTGGCGGAGCCCAGGAACAGGTCGAGGAGCACCACGTCGGGAGGCGCTTCCGCCAGCGCCTGCTCCAGCTCCCGGGGACCCGCGGCCTGCAGGACCCGGTGGCCATCGGCCCCCAGGATCCGGGAGAGGGCACGCAGCAGGAGCGGCTCGTCGTCCACCACGAGGACGAGGCCCGGGGCCTCCTCGGCCCGCACGCCCCGGCCGTGCGCCGACGGCAGCGCGCACTCGGTCGTCATGCCCGGCCTATCGGTCCCGCTTTCGGGACGCTTGAGGCCCGGGGTTGAAGCGCGCTCGCCCGCTGCGTACACTTGGGTTGCCCCCCCTCCGTAGTCGCGGAGGTATCCCGCTGTCCCGGCCCCACGTGCTCGTCGTCGACGACGAGGAGCTGTATCGGCGCGCCCTCGAGCGCATCCTCGTGCGCGCCGGCCACCAGGTGACCCTGGCCCGCGACGCCGGCGAGGCCCTGGCGCTGCTTTCGGGCCAGCCCCTGGACCTGGTCCTGTGCGATGTGCGCATGCCGGGGCTCAGCGGCCTGGAGCTGGTGCGTCAGATCCACGACGTGGACCCGGACCTGCCCTGCATCGTCATCACGGGCTACGGGGGGGCCGCCCAGTCCGTGGACGCCCTGCGGGCCGGGGCCTTCTGGTACCTGGAGAAGCCCTTCGACCAGGGCAACCTGGACGTGGTGCGGCGACTGGTGGAGAAGGCCATCGAGCACCGCCGGCTGCGCGCCGAGAACCGTCTGCTGCAGAAGCAGCTCCGCTCCCGCCACCGCTTCGAGAGCATCGTGGGCGACAGCCCGGCCCTGCGCGCCGTGCTCGAGGTGGTGGAGAAGGTGGCGGACACGGACAGCACGGTGTTGATCACCGGGGAGAGTGGCACCGGCAAGGAGCTGGTGGCCCGCGCCATCCACTACAACAGTCCCCGGGCCGACGGCATGTTCGTCACCGTGAACTGCGGCGCCATTCCCGAGGAGCTGCTCGAGTCGGAGCTCTTCGGCCACGTGCGAGGCGCCTTCACGAACGCCGTGCAGCATCGCCAGGGCCGCTTCTCCCTGGCCGACGGCGGCACCATCTTCCTGGACGAGATCGGGGACATGAGCCCCAACCTCCAGGTGAAGCTGCTGCGCGTGCTGCAGGACCGTACCTTCGAGCCGGTGGGCTCCTCGAAGACCCTCAAGGTGGACGTGCGGGTCCTGGCCGCCACCAACCAGGACCTGGAGCGTGCCATCGAGGAGCGTCGCTTCCGGGAGGACCTCTACTACCGGCTCAACGTGATCCCGATCGAGGTGCCGCCCCTGCGCGAGCGGGGGGACGACATCCCGCTGCTCGCCCGCCATTTTCTCGACGCCTTGAACCAGGAGAAGGGAAAGAAGGTGGAAGGCTTCACGCCGGACGCCATGGAGCGGCTCTTCCGCTACGACTGGCCGGGCAACGTGCGGGAGCTGGAGAACCTGACCGAACGGCTGGTGATCCTGAAGCGGGAGGGGGCCATCGAGCTGGACGACCTGCCCGCCAGCCTGCGCGAGAACGAGGTGGCGGAGCCGCTGCGGGCGCCGCGGGTGCCGGCCGACGGTCTCTCCTTCAACGAGGTGGTGGAACGCATCGAGACCGACCTGATCCTCCAGGCCCTGGAGCAGACCCACTGGAACAAGAACCGCGCCGCCCGCCTGCTGGGTCTGAACCGCACCACCCTGATCGAGAAGATCAAGAAGAAGAAGCTCGAGCCCCCGTCGTCCTAGGCTTCGGCCCGCCAGGCGCCCGGGCGACGATTTCGTAACCCCCGCCGGCGGCGGTCGTCGGATTCCTGACGCTTTCGCCGGCGGCTGATTGGGCCCGCCGCCCCGGGCGGCACTCGACCTGCGCAAGAGCCTGCACTCCGGCCACGCCGCCCGGAAGCGGGAAAGCGGAACCGGCACCCGGGGTTGCGCCGCTGGGGAGGCGCCGGCCGCCGTCCGCCTGCGCGCTCCCGGACCGCGCGGCCCGTTTCGAACCCGAACTTGGCACGCGCCGTGCTTTGCTGCGCAGCCTGCGCGCAACCCGGTGCGCTCGGGAGCGGCACGAAGCTGCGGATGCGTCGCTCGTCAACCGTCCAGGAGGAGGACTGCATGGAGCAGATGCTCCGCGATGCCAAGGAGAGATACTCGGAGATTCCCGCGTCGCTCAAGGAGCAGATCGTGCTCGAGCACGCCCCCCTGATCCGCTACATCGTGAACCGCATTGCCGTCCGTCTGCCTTCCCACATCGATCTCGACGACCTGCACAACACCGGCGTGATCGGCCTGATGGACGCGATCGAGAAGTACGATCCGGAGAAGAACTGCAAGTTCAAGACCTACGCCGAGTTCCGCATCAAGGGAGCGATCCTCGACCAGCTGCGCTCGCTGGACTGGGTGCCGCGCAGCGTGCGCCAGAAGGGTCGCCGGCTGGAGCGGGCCTACGGCGAGGTGGAGCAGCGCCTCGGGCGCTCGGCCACGGAGGAGGAGGTGGCCGACTCCCTGGGGCTGCAGATCGAGAAGTTCCACGAGCTGCTCAACCAGGTCCGCGGCGTCTCCCTGGTGAACCTGGAGGAGCTGCGGGGCACCGGGCCCGACGGAGAGCGCACCGGCGGCTACGCGGACATCGTGGAGGACGTGCACTCCGAGAACCCGTTCTCCGCCCTCAAGCTCTCCGAGACCAAGCGCCTGATCGGCGACACGATCGCGAGCCTGCCCGAGAAGGAGCGGCTGGTGATCTCCTTCTACTACCACGAGGACCTGAACATGAAGGAGATCGGGTCGATCCTGGGCATCACGGAGTCGCGCGTGTGCCAGATCCACACGAAGGCGGTGCTGCGGCTGCGTGCCAAGCTGAAGGCCCTGCTGGAGCGGTAGCAAGCGCAGCCCGCAAGCGGAGCGCGCAGCCGCAAGCGGAGCGCGCAGCGAGCCGCAGGCGAGCGAAGTCCAACCAGCCGCAGGCGAGCGAAGTCCACCCAGCCCGCAGCCGAGCGGAGTCCCCAGGCCGGGAGCCCCGCGCCCCGCGCGGCCTGCCTGGCAGGCTGCCGAAAAACCCCGGCGTTTCGCCGGATCAGTCCGTCTTCTCGCAGCGCACCAGGACGACCGTGATGTTGTCCTCGCCGCCGCGCTCGTTGGCGAGGGCGATCAGTCCGTCCGCGGCCGTCTGGAGATCCCCCTCCCCGGCCAGCGCCGCGGCGATCTCCTCGTCGCGCACGTGGTTGGTGAGGCCGTCGGAGCAGAGCACGAAGACGTCGTCGGGAGCCAGGGTGAGCTCCGCCAGGTCCGGCTCCGCGTTGGGCCGCACGCCGAGGGCCCGGGTGAGCACGTGGCGGTGCGGGTGCTCCCGGGCTGCATCCGGGCTGATCTCGCGGCGGCGCACCAGCTCCGCCACGATGGAGTGATCGTCCGTGAGCTGCCGCAGCCGCCCCCCACGCTGCAGGTAGGCCCGGCTGTCCCCCACGTGGGCCAGCGCCGCCCGCCCCTCGTCCAGCAGCAGGGCCACGAGCGTGGTTCCCATGCCGGCGAGCTCCGCGTGGTCGTGGGCGGTCTGGAAGATCTGGCGGTTGGCGGCGGCCACGGCGTAGCGGAGCTTCTCGGCGAGGCTCGCGGAGGCACCCGCCAGGGTGCTCACGGCCCGCAGGGCCTCCTCCGCGGCCAGCCGGCTGGCCAGCTGGCCGGCCGTGTGGCCTCCCATGCCGTCGGCCACCAGGAACAGGCCGAACTCGGGGGCCAGGGCGTAGCGGTCCTCGTTGGTGGAGCGCCGCCGCCCGACGTCTGATCCGGCCGTCGCCCGCAGGATCAACGAAAAGCCCCCTCTCGCGCTCCGCAGGCCGGGCACGCAAGCCCCCGCCTCCCGGCCCGGACCGCCACGGTTTCATCGGAGTCTCCAGCCCGCCACTTGACGGACGGGCCTCGAGGCGCTGCCGTTGCGGGGAGCCCACCCCGGGGGTCGCTCCACCGCGGCGCCGGGCGGCGAAAAAGCATTCAATTCCCGGGGCCGCGCCGTCGATAATAGGCGCGGAGGGCGTCGATCGGCGAGCGCCCTGGCCGTTCGGCATCGGGTGGGGGAATCATGCCCAGAACGCTGCTCCTCGCTGACGACAGCGTGACGATCCAGAAGGTCGTCGGAATCAGCTTCGCCAACGAAGACGTGGTCCTGCTCACCGTCGACAACGGCGACGATGCGATCCGCCGCGCACGGGAGACCCGTCCGGACGTGGTCCTGGCCGACGTGGTGATGCCCGGCAAGAGCGGCTATGAGGTCTGCGAGGCGATCAAGCGGGACCCGCAGCTCGCTCACGTGCCGGTGCTATTGCTGACGGGCACCTTCGAGCCCTTCGACGAGGAGCGGGCGAGCCGGGCCGGGGCCGACGGGCACATCACCAAGCCCTTCGAGGCCCAGGCGCTGGTGGATCAGGTGAACGCCCTGTTCGCGAAGAGCGCCGCGGCGGCCTCGGCGCCCGCCGGGCGCCCGCAGCCCGTGGGGCCCCCCGGCGCATCCCAGGCCTACGATTTCTTCGAGGACGACCTGTCGCCGTCCATGCCGACCGCCGGCGAGGCCGCTGCGCCTCCCCCCCTACCGCCGGAGGCCGCGCTGGAGCTCGACGAGGACCCGGAGCCCCTGGAGCTCGAGGCTGCGGTGGAGGACGACCTGGCAGGCGGACCGATCTCCGAAGCCCGCTCGGTGCCCCCCCCGCCCCCCCCGGCCGCGGACTGGCAGCCCGGTCCCGGCGAGACGGACTTCACCACCTGGGGGATGGAGCCGCCTCTCGAGGCCGCGCCTGGCTCCCGGGAGCGCGTGCCCGCGCCGCCGCCGACTCCGGTCGAGACGCCGCGGAGCGGGCCGGAGTCGAACTCCTGGGGTGACGTGACCGGCGGAGGACCGTTCAGCCTCGATTTCATGCAGCCCGAGCAGACCTCGGATCGCGGCGCCGAAGATCCCCTGGCCCAGCTCGGGTCCGAGGAGCTCGGAGCGGAGGCGGTGCTGGACCCGGAGGCGGCCCGCGCCCACGAAGTCTCCTCTTCCGACCTGGGCGCCACCCCGTCGGATTACGACACGCCCACCGCCCGGCCCTACGGCGTCCGGACCCCCGCGCGGCCCCCCGCCCCGGCTCCTGCCCAGCCCGCCGAAGGCCGGCCGACGCCAGAGCCTTCCTTCGCCGACGTGCCCCTCGCGGAACCGGCACCCTTCGGTCCGCCGGCCTCGCGCCGCGCGGACGAGGCAGCGATCCCGGAGTCGGAGACGGCCATGACGGAGCTCGAGCCCGTCGCGGAGCTCGAGGAGACCGGGCATGGGGCGCTCGCGCCGGAGCCCTCCATCGTGGCGGATCCCGAGCGCGCAGCTCCGGTCCACGCGCCCGGCGCGCCGACGCCCCCCGGCGAGCTTCGCCAGCGGATGCACGAGAGCATCGAGAAGGTGGCTTGGGAGGCCTTCGGAGACCTGTCGGAGCGCATCGTGCGCGAGGTCGTGGAGCGGGTCGAGGCGGTGGCGTGGGAGGTCATCCCGCAGGTGGCGGAATCGCTGATCCGCGAGGAGATCCAGCGCCTGCAGAACGAGGACTCGGGCGCCTAGCGCCCCCCCTGCCCCGCGGGTAGACTCGCGCTCTCTTGAGCGCGCGCACCCCCCAGCTTCCCACTCGCTTCGATCCGAGGCCGGTGGAGTCGCGCTGGTACGCGGCGTGGCTCGAGCGCGGTCTCTTCCACGCCTCCGTCGAGGACCCCCGGCCGCCCTGGTCCCTGGTGATCCCGCCGCCCAACGTGACGGGATCGCTCCATCTGGGCCACGCTCTCAACAACACCCTCCAGGACGTGCTGGCCCGCCACAAGCGGCTCCAGGGCTACAACGTGTGCTGGATGCCCGGCACCGACCACGCCGGCATCGCCACCCAGGTCGTGGTGGAGCGCGAGCTGGCCCGGGAGGGAGGCACGCGCCAGGAGCTCGGCCGCGAGGCCTTCGTGGCCCGGGTGTGGGAGTGGAAGGCGCGCTCGGGCGCCCGCATCGTCACGCAGCTCAAGGCTCTGGGCTGCTCCTGCGACTGGCAGCGCGAGCGCTTCACCATGGACAGCGGGCTGTCTCGGGCCGTGCGCGAGGTGTTCGTGCGGCTGCACCGGGAAGGCCTGATCTACCGGGATGCCTTCCTGGTCAACTGGTGCCCGCGCTGCAGCACGGTGCTCTCGGATCTGGAAGCACCGCACCGGCCGGTGTCGGGGCGACTCTACGTCATCCGCTATCCCTTCGTGGACGGCGACGGGGCGCTGGAGATCGCCACCACCCGGCCGGAGACCCTGCTCGGCGACACGGCCGTCGCCGTGCACCCGGACGACGAACGCCATGCCCGCTGGGTGGGGCGGAGCCTGCGACTGCCGCTCCTGGGGCGGGAGATCCCGCTGGTGGCCGACTCCTTCGTCGACCGGGAATTCGGCTCCGGCGCGGTCAAGGTGACCCCGGGACACGACCCGAACGACTTCGAGTGCGGCCGCCGGCTCGGCCTGCCGATGGTGAACATCCTGCATCCGGACGGGCGCCTGAACGAGAACGCGGGCCCCTATGCCGGGCTCCCGGTGGCCGAGGCCCGCGTGCGGGTGGTGGCGGATCTGGAGGCCGCCGGCCTGCTGGTGGGCTCCCGCGAGCATCCGCACGAGGTGCCGCACTGCGACCGATGCGACACGGTGGTGGAGCCCCTGGTCTCGGAGCAGTGGTTCCTGCACATGGAGCCCTTGGCGGGTCCGGCGATGCAGGTGGTGCGCGAGGAGCGCACCCGCTTCCACCCGCGCCAGTGGGAGAAGACGTACTTCCACTGGCTCGAGAACATCCGGCCCTGGGTGATCTCGCGACAGCTCTGGTGGGGCCATCGCATTCCAGCCTGGCGCTGCGGAGGCTGCGGGGACTGGACCGTGGCCACCCAGGATCCCTCGCAGTGCGAGCACTGCGGTGCTGGGGACCTTGCTCAAGACGAGGACGTGCTCGACACCTGGTTCTCCAGCGCCCTGTGGCCGTTCTCCACCTTCGGCTGGCCCGACGCCACCCCCGAGCTCGAGCTGTTCTACCCCACCGCGGTGCTCTCCACGGGCCATGACATCATCTTCTTCTGGGTGGCGCGCATGATGATGATGGGCCTGCATTTCATGGGCGACGTGCCGTTCCGCGACGTCTACATCCACCCTCTGATCCGCGACGCGGAGGGGAAGAAGATGTCGAAATCGCGCGGCAACGTGATCGATCCCATCGAGGTCATGTCCGCCCACGGCACCGATGCCCTGCGCTACACGCTGGTCTCGCTCTCCGCCCAGGGACGCGACATCAAGCTCGGGGAGTCGCAGCTGGAGGGCGGACGGGCCTTCGTCACCAAGCTCTGGAACGCGGCCCGCTTCGCGCTCCTGAACCTGGACGCCGGGATTCCGGGCGCCAGCGCGGCGCAAGGCCGGGGCGCGCGCGGCGAGCCCCAGCCCAGGGAAGGGCAGCCCGGGAGCCTCTACGACCGCTGGATCCTGCATCGTCTGGACCGGGCCCTGGCCGAGACCCACGCGGCCCTCGATGCCTACCGCTTCAACGACGCGGCAGCGGTTCTCTACCACTTCGTCTGGGGGGAGCTCTGCGACTGGTACATCGAGCTGGCCAAGCTCGCCCTGCAGGGCGACGACCCCGCGGCGCGGCAGGCCACCCAGAGCACGCTCCAGGACGCGTTGGCCGGAGCCCTGGCCGCCCTGCATCCCCTGATGCCCTTCGTCACCGAGGAGATCTTCCAGGCGCTGCCCGGGGGCAACGGACGCTTCCTGATGGAGCGGGGCTACCCCGCTCCCGGAGCGGCCCTGCCCGAGCCGGAGATTCGCGAGATGGACGAGCTCGTCGAGGTGATCGCCTGCATCCGGCGCGTACGCGGCGAGCTCGGCCTGCCCGCCGGCGTCCGCGTGCGGGTGACGCTTCCCACGACGGCGCGTGGCTTCGTGGAGCGGCACGGGCCGGCCCTTTGCGCGCTGGCCCAGGTGGAGACTCCGCAGCTGGCCGACGCCCCGCCCGGCGCCAGCGCCGCCGTGGCCCAGGCGGGAGGCTTCGTGGTGCAGGTGGCCTTGGACGATCCGGCCTTCCTGGCGGACGAGGTGCGGCGGCTCGAGAAGACGCTCGGCAGGCTCGAGAAGGACCTCGCCTTCGTGGCCGGGAAGCTCGCCAACGACCAGTTCCTGGCGCGCGCCCGGGCCGAGATCGTGAACGCCGAGCGCGAGAAGCACGGGCGTCTGGCAGCGGAAGCCGAGGGCGTGCGCGAGCGGCTCGCCCGGCTGCGGCACGCGCTCGGAGCGACCGCTTGAGGCCCCGCCCGCCCCTGCCCCCGCCTTCCGCCTGGCGGCCCCTGGTCGAGCTCGCCCTGGCCGAGGACCTGGGACCCGGCGACGTCACGACCCCCCTGGTGGTGCCGGCCGCCGCTCGGGGCCAGGCCCGCATCGAGGCCCGCCAGCCCCTGGTGACCTGCGGCCTCCCGGTGGCGTGGGCGGTGTTCGAGGCCGTGGATCCGCACCTGGCCGTGCAGGCCCAGGTCGAGGAGGGAGAACAGGTCTCGGACGGCGCCGTGCTCCTGCGCGTAACGGGCTGCGTGCGCTCGATCCTGGCCGCCGAGCGCACCGCGCTCAACTTCCTGGCGCGGCTGTGCGGTGTGGCGACCTTCACGCACCGCTTCGTGGAGGCGGTGGCCGGCAGCGGTACCCGCGTCGTCGACACCCGCAAGACGCTGCCCGGCTGGCGGGTCCTCGACAAGTACGCAACCGCCGTGGGGGGCGCCGGGAACCATCGCATGGGCCTCTACGACGGCCTACTGCTCAAGGACAACCACCTGGCCACCGCGGGGGGCGTGGCGGCTGCGGTGAAGGCGGCGCGAGCGGGGGCGCCGACCCACCTGCGCCTGCAGGTGGAGGTGGAGTCGGAGCCGGAAGCCGAGGCGGCCGTCGCGGCCGGCGCCGACGCCCTGTTGCTCGACAATCGCTCGCCCGCAGAGCTGCAGCGCTTCGTAGAGCGCTTCGGAGAGCGCGTGCTGCTCGAGGCGAGCGGCGGCGTCACCCTGGAGCGGGTGCGGGAGATCGCGGCCACCGGCGTGCACCGCGTCTCGATCGGAGCCCTGACCCATTCGGCGCCCGCCGCGGACGTGGCGCTGGAGCTGGAAGGATTCCCGACGGGCACCTGAGCCGGGGCGCGGCGCACGTCCTCGCGGCGCTGCGGCGCGAACGCGAGCGATCGCTCTCGGGAGCCGCGTTGTCGTCGGCCCTCGGCGTGAGCCGCGCCCAGGTCTGGAAACACGTGCGCGCCCTGCGCGCACGCGGCTACCGGATCGACGGCACGCCGGGCGGCGGCTACCGGCTCGCGGCCATCCCGGATCGCTTGTACCCCGAGGAGGTCGAAGCCCGGCTCGCCACCTCCTGGCTGGCGCGTTCCCTGCACTGGTACGAATCCGTGGATTCCACCAACCGGGTCGCCCTGGAGCTGGCTCGCCGCGACGCGGCCGCCGGCACCACGGTGGTGGCCGAGGGTCAGACGGCCGGCCGCGGCCGCCTCGGGCGCGCCTTCTTCTCGCCTGCCGGGGTGAACCTCTACACGTCGGTGGTGCTGCGGCCCGAGCTGTCCACCGCCGAGGCGCCGACCCTGATCCTGACCGCCGCGGTCGCCGTGGCCGAGGCGGTCGCGGCGGAGCTGGACGATCCCGAGGCGGTCGAGATCAAGTGGCCAAACGACGTTCTGCTCGGCGGGCTCAAGACTGCCGGGATCCTGATGGAGCTCGGCGCCGAGGCCACCCGCGTGGCGTTCCTGGTGCTTGGGATCGGGGTGAACCTGAACGTGGCACGCAGCGCGCTCCCGCCCGCGTTCCGCGCCTCCGCCACCAGCGTCGCGAGCCACAGCGGGCGCCTGCTGGACCGGGTGGCCTTCGCCTGCCGTCTTTACGGTACCCTCGAAGAGGTGCTCGAACGCCACGCCGAAGGAGGATTCGCGGCGGTGCGTCCCCGCTTCGAGGCGCGCTTCCGCATGGCGGGACGCCCGGTCTCCGTGAGCGAGCCGGGCGGGGGGCGCTTCGACGCCGTGGCACTCGGGATCGATTCCGACGGAGCGCTCCGGGTCCGACCCCGCGGCGGCGCGCCCCGGCGCGTGCTGGCTGCAGACGTGACCCTCTCCCGCCAGGAGGTACCCGGGTGAGCGACACGGTCCTGCTGGCCGTGGACATCGGCAACACCAACGTCTCGCTGGGCATCTTCGAGTACCAGGGCGAGGCGGTCCAACTGAGCCACCACTGGCGGCTCGGCACCCATCGCGAGCAGACCTCCGACGAGCTCGCCATCACCGTACGCGCGCTCTTCGAACCCAACGGCCCGGCGGTGCAGCGTATCAGCCACGTGATCATCTCGAGCGTCGTGCCTCCCCTGCTGCCGATCTGGGAGCGGGTGTGCAGCAAGCTGTTCGACCGCGCGCCCCTCGTGGTCGGGCCCGGCATCCGCACCGGCATGCCCGTGCGCTACGAGAACCCCCATGAGGTCGGCGCCGACCGCATCGTGAACAGCGTGGCCGCCCTGGCGCTGGTGGGAGCCCCGCTCATCGCGGTGGACTTCGGGACCGCCACCACCTTCGACTGCGTCTCGGCGGCCGGTGAATACCTGGGCGGCGCCATCTTTCCGGGCATCCACATCGCCATGGAGGCGCTGTTCTCGCGGGCGGCCATGCTGCACCGGGTGGAGCTCACGCGCCCCAAGGCCGTGATCGGCCGCACGACGACGCAGGCGCTGCAGTCGGGTCTCCTGTATGGCTACGCCTCCATGGTGGACGGCATGGTCGAGCGCCTGCGCACGGAGCTCGGCGCCGAGGCCCGCGTGGTGGCCACCGGCGGCCTGGCCCAGCGCGTCGCCGCCGAGAGCCGGACGATCGAGCGTGTGGAACCCTTCCTCACCCTGGAGGGGCTGCGGCTGCTCTTCGAGAAGAACGAACGCGGCCCGCTGCCGCGCAAGGAGAGGTAGGCATGCAGAACGTCGACGTGCGCGACACCCGGAACTTCGCCCTGATCGGTCACGCCGGGGACGGCAAGACGTCGCTCGGCGAGGCGCTGTTGTTCCGGGCCCAGGCCACGTCGAGTCTGGGGCGCGTGGACGAGGGCAGCTCGGTGCTGAACCACCTGCCCGAGGAGGCGGGTCGCACCACGAGTCTGGCACCCAAGGTGTATGCCTTCGACTGGTCCGGACGGCACCTGACGCTCGTGGACACGCCGGGCGACCCGAATTTCCTGCCCCAGGGGCAGATCGTCCTGCACGCCCTGGATGCGGCGGTGCTCGTGGTCTCCGCGGTGGACAGGGCGAAGGTCGGCACGGAGCGCATGTGGCGGACGGCGCGCGAGCTGCGCCTTCCGCTGCTCGCCTTCGCCAACGGGCTGGACCGGGACCGCGCGGACTTCGCGGCCGCGCTGGAGTCGCTGGCCAAGATGGGGGCGAAGCCGGTGGCGCTCGTGCATCCGCTCGGCGCCGGGGCCACGCTGCGGGGCGTGGTGGATCTGGTGACTCGTCGCTTCCACGGCCCCGAGGGAGCGGGGGAGGTGCCGGGCGACGCCGCGGAGGAGGTGGAGGCGGCCCGTCGGGCGCTTCAGGAGGCGGTGGCCGAGTGCGACGACGGCCTGCTCGAGAAGTATCTGGAGGAAGGCGCGCTCTCCGACGAGGAGGTCGCCGCGGGCCTGCTGCGCGCAGTGCGCGAGGGCGAGCTGCTCCCGGTCCTGGGGGGCGTCGCTACCCAGGGCCTGGGAGCGGAGCTGCTGCTGCGGGCGGTGTCGGACCTGCTGCCCTCGCCCGCCGATCGTGCGCCCTGGTCGGCCACGGATCTCGCCTCCGGGGCCGAGACGCAGGTGACCGCGGACCCGGCGGGCCCCTTCGCCGCGCGGGTGTTCAAGACCTCCATCGATCGCTATGCCGGGACCCTGTCCGTGTTCCGGGTGGCCTCGGGCACCGTGCGAGCGGACCAGGGGGTCCTCGACGCCAGCACGGGAGCCAGGCAGCGACTCGGAAAGCTCTTCGTGCTGCGCGGGGGGGAGCACGTGGAGGTGCCGGAGGCCGGCCCCGGCGACGTGGTCGCCGTGGCCAAGCTGAAGGACGTGCACACCGGCAACGCCCTCACGGCGGAGAAGGGAGGGGTGCGCCTGCCGGACATCCCGATTCCGCAGGGCGTGCTCTCGTACGCGATCCGGGCCAAGGCCAAGGGCGACGAGGACAAGGTCTTCACGGCCCTGGGCCGCCTGGTGGAGGAGGATCCGACCCTGCATCTGCAGCGCGACGAGCAGACAGGGGAGTTCCTGCTCACGGGCATGGGAGAGCTGCACATCCGGACCTCGGTCGAGCGCCTGCGGGGACGCGCCAACCTGGAGGTGGAGCTCACGACGCCGAAGGTCCCCTACCGGGAGACCATCACGCGCCGCGTGGAGCACGTGGAGGGAAAGCTCAAGAAGCAGACGGGCGGCCGGGGCATGTTCGGGGTCTGCTACGTGACGGTGGAGCCGCTTCCCCGCGGGGGAGGCTTCGAGTTCCTGGACGAGATCGTCGGCGGGGCGATCCCCCGCAACCTGATCCCGGCGGTGGAGAAGGGGGTCGTGGAGGCCGCCCAGCAGGGCCCCCTGGCGGGCTACCCGGTGGTGGACTTCCGGGTGCGCTGCATCGATGGAAAGTTCCACTCGGTGGACTCCAACGAGATGGCCTTCAAGCTGGCGGGCAGCATGGGCTTCAAGGCAGCCATGGAGCAGGCCCGACCCACCCTGCTCGAGCCCGTCATGGACGTGGAGGTCGTCACCCCGGACGAGAACGTGGGAGACGTGATGGGGGACATCTCGAGCCGCCGGGGCCGGGTCCAGACGACCGAGGCCCGGGGCTCGGGGCAGGTCATCAAGGCGCAGGTCCCGATGGCCGAAATGCTCGAGTATGCGAGCGTCCTGACCAGCCTGACCGGAGGCAAGGGCGTTTTTCACATGGAGTTCTCGCACTACGACGAGGTCCCGGCGCAGGTTCGCGAGCGGGTCGTCGCCGGAGCGAGGGGCTCCGAGAAGGCGGGGTCCTAGCCCGCGCGGCTCTGCCCCGCGGGTGCGACGGCCGGGACGCGGGGCCTGCTGGGGGCCGAGAGGGGAGCAGCCGCGCGGTGTCCGAACGAGCCAAGATCCGCATCACGCTCTCGCCCGAGGCCGAGCGCTACGCGCGGCGCGACGCCCCGCTGCAGGTGCGGCAGCTGGCCTCGCGGGGCGTCCTGCCCCTGCCCCCGATCGAACTCGCCACGGTCCTGTTCGTGCTCACCCGCGACCCGGACGCGGAGATCAAGGACCGGGCCCGCCAGAGCCTCGAGAACCTGCCCGAGGGCGTACGCAACGAGGTTCTCTCGGGACCGGCCCATCCCGCCCTGCTCTCCTGGCTGGGCCACGCCTGGAAGGACCATGCGGATCGCATGGAGCGCCTGGCCCTGAACCCAGCCGCCGACGACGCCACCTCCACCTTCCTGGCCACGCTGCCCCACAAGCGGGTCGTCGACATCGTGGCCAACAACCAGCAGCGTCTGCTGCGTTGCCCGGACATCGTGGAGGCCCTCGGCGCGAATCCCCTCACCGGGCGCGCCGCCATCGACCGCATCCTGTCCTTCCTGGGCCTCGACAGGCCCATGGCGGAGGTGCACGAGGAGCCGGAGGAGGACTTCCCGCCCCCGCCCGAGGAGCTCACGGATGCCGAGGCCCAGGCCGCCCTGCGCGCCGTGCTGGGCGACGACGTCTCGGGCTTCGCCCGCGAGCTGGTGGACGACGGTGCGGAGCTCAGCGACGAGCTGCGCGCCAACCTCCATGCGGCCATCCAGGAAATGTCCGTCTTCCAGAAGATCAAGCTCGCGCGCATGGGCAACAAGGAGGCGCGCGGCATCCTGGTGCGCGACCGCAACAAGATCGTAGCGACGGCGGCGATCCGCAGCCCGAAGATCACCGAGCTCGAGGTGATCGCCCTGGCCAAGTCACGCAACGTGAGCGACGAGGTCCTGCGCCTGGTGGCCGCCAACCGCGACTGGACCCGCAACTACCAGGTGAAGCTCGGATTGGCCACCAACCCGAGGTGCCCCCAGCCCACCGCCATGAAGTTCCTGAACTACCTGCAGGACCGCGAGTTGAGAAGCATCATGCGCAGCAAGGACGTGCCGTCGGCGGTGTCCGCGCACGCCCGGCGCATCCTGACCAAGAAGGGGAAGCTCTGATGGCGGAGATTCATCCGGATCAGCACGAGGTAGACGCCCGCATCCTCTACTGGGGCATCGAGGGCTCCGGCAAGACCTCGAACCTGCAGGCCATCCACGGTCGGCTCCGGCGCGACCACCGGGGCGAGATGCAGCATGTGCCGACGCCGCTCGATCCCACCGTGACCTACGAAGTGCTGCCGATCAAGCTGGGCGAGATCGGCGGCGTTCGCACCCGGATCCAGGCCATCGCGGTGCCGGGGTCCCCGGAGCACGCACCCACCCGCAAGGCGCTGCTGGACCGCACCGCCGGGGTCGTCTTCGTGATCGATGCCCGGCGCGAACAGATCGATGCCAATCTCGCCAGCTTCGACGAGCTGCGCGGCGCCCTCGCCGCCTACGGTCGTGCCCTGGAAGGGGTTCCGCTCGTGCTCCAGTACAACAAGCGCGACGTTTCCGACCCCTATGCGCTCGAGGAGCTGCACCGGAAGCTCGACCTGCACGGGGTCACCGCGTTCGAGGCGGTGGCGCGCGAGGGAACGGGGGTGATCCAGACCCTGACCACGATCTCGAAGCGGGTGATCCGGGCCCTGCGCGAGACGGAGGCGATGCAACCCACCTCGCCGACGCCGGAGCCGACGGAGCACGAGCGGCCCCAGGCGGAGGCGCCGGAGCCCGCCGCCGATTCGGCGCAGGCGCGGCTCGAAGCCGAGCCCGACCACATCGGGGAAGCGGCGCAAGCCCCGCGGCTTCCCGAAGCGATGCGCGAGCCCGCCCGGGAGTGGGACCCCGAGCCCTCCAGCCAGGAGGCGCCCGTCCTCGCCGGGCACGGCTGGCGGCTGCTCGATGCGGGCCAGGCGCGGGTCGTGGATGCGCGGACCCTGGAGATCCCGCTGGTCCTGGCCGACGCCGAGGGTCACGAGACCCGCCTGCACCTGCGCCTCGCCCTGGATCCGGACCTGGAGGAGGCGGAGGGATGAGACGGCGCATCGCCCTCTATGGAGGCAGCGACGAGGCCCTGCAGCTCGTCCCCCTGCTCCAGGCCAACCCCGCGGTGGAGATCGTCGCCGTCTACGATCCCAACGCCGAGGCCCTGCGCCACCGGGTCGCCAGCCTCGACCTGGAGAGCGTCGCCACCCTGGAGCGTGCCCTCACCGACGATCCGGAGACCCTGCGCCGCGACCCGGACCTCTACGCCGTGGTGGACGCCGGGTTGCAGCCTTCCTTCGCCAGCCGCTTCCCCGACCTCTTGCGGCGCGGCGTACAGGTGGTCGCCCCCCTGACGGCCCGGCTGCTGTGGGGTTACGGCGTCTCGGCCCGCGACCGCAAGGCGGAGCTCCTGCAGGCCCTCCACGAGGTGGTGGAGTCCGTGGAGCTCACCGTGGACGCCGACGAGCTCTTCTCCCGCATGCTGGAGATCGCCATCGGCGTGACGGGCGCGGACCGCGGCTCGCTCATGCTGCTCGACCCCGAGAGCGAGGAGCTGACCGTCCGCGTGGCCATCGGCATCGAGTCGGAGCTCTGGCCGAAGATCCGGGTCCGCGTGGGTGAGGGAATCGTGGGACGCGTAGCGGCGGACGGACGCCCGCTGCGCCTGCGCGGAAAGGCGGATCGCGAGGCCTTCCAGATCGTTCGCGAACGGCTCGACGTGGAGTCGGCACTCTGCGTGCCGCTGCTCCACGAACAGCGCCTGCTCGGCGTGTTGAACCTGCACCACACCACGCGGCCGGACGTCTTCTCGGACGACGACCTGGCCTTCGCCGAACAGCTCGGTCGTCTCGACGCCCAGATCATCGCGCGGGCCCAGGAGCACGAGTTGCTGCGGGGCCAGGCCGCCCGCTACGAAGCGGTGCGCGAGGTACGCAACATCCTGGCCGGTCGCACGCCGCTGCACGATCGCATCGGGGGTCTATGCGACTGGCTCGCCGGGCGAGTGGGGTCGGGGGTGGTCTCCGTGTACCTGTTCGACCCCGAGGCGGAGGAGCTGCGCCTGGCGGCCACCTCTCTGGAGGGCGGCGGCCTGGGCGGGGAGTACCGGGTCCGGCTGGGACAGGGTCTCGACGGGCGCGCCGCCCGCCAGCGACGTCCGCTCTTCCTGCGCGAGCCGGATGGACGCGTGGCCTACGCGGCGCTGCCCCTGCTGGCGGACGATACGCTGGTCGGCCTGCTGGCCGTCCAATCCGGCGAGCGGGCCCCGCGCGGCCCCGCCGCCGAAGAGGGCCTGCTCGAGATCGCGGCGGCCACCGCAGACGGGATCGCTCAGGCGGAACGCGAGTCTCGCATTACGACCCACGCCACCAAGGAGGGGGCCCTCAACGAAGCCGGAATCCGCATGATCTCGAGCCACGACGTAGGCGACGTGGCGCGTCTCGCTACGTCATCCGCCGGCATGGTGCTGGAAGCCGATCATGCCGTGCTGCGTCTCCAGGACGAGGCCACGCGCCGGTACGTGGTACGCTCGTACTTTGGCTCCGCCGACGGCCGTCTGCAGGAGCGCCTGTTCCGACTCGACAAGCAGGTTTCCGTCGACGTGATCAAGCGACGCGGCCCCATGCTGGTGCGCGACGCCCGCCAGGACTCCCGCTGGGCCGACGACAACCTGCACATCCGCTCCTTCATGGCGGCCCCCCTGCTGAACAAGGACCGCATCATCGGCATCCTGGCCGTGTACGAGAAGGTCACCAGTGACCGCTTCGCCGCCACCACCTTCGTCGACGACGACTTCCGGATGTTCGTGCGCTTCGCATCCTATGTGGAGCGGGCCGTGGAGAACTCCCGCTTCCGCTCCCAGGCCTCCCGTCACCGCAGCTTCGACGAAGAGACCGGGCTTCCCACCACCGCCTATCTCGGCCGCCGGATCGACGAGGAGATCGCCCGGGCCGCGGAGCGCCTCCACGGTCTGGCCCTGGTCACCTGCCGCCTGGAGAACCTGGAAGAGATCCGCCGGGCGGCCGATCCCATCCGCGCGGAGCGCGTCGTGTTCCGGATCGCGGATGCCCTGCGCACCCAGCTCCGGGACTTCGATGTGCTGGCGCGCACCGGCGAAGGGGAGTTCACGGTCCTGATGCCGGAGCCGGGAGCGGCGCCCGAGGAGGCCGTGGCGAAGCTGGCGCGAGCCGTGGCGGACGATATCGCCAAGGACGACGCGCTGAACGAGCCCGTGCGGGTGGGGCTTGCGTTCGGGTACGCGGTGCACCCGGATGACGGGGTGGACCGGGACGGGATGCTGGCGCGCGCCTCCTCTCCCCGCATCCGCATGCTCTAGCTTGTGGTTCGAAGATTGCGCCTGGGGGGGGCCGGCCGGGGCCCGATCCGGGGGGATGGCTCGGGCTAGCGGGCGTAGACGGCCCGGTGGATGGGGCCGCGGGGCAGGCAGCGGGTGGGGATGCGGCGCTCGTAGCA
>JBFIML010000014.1:0-73920 GCA_041611735.1 Myxococcota bacterium
CCCGCTAGCGCCGCGCCCGGCGGCTTCGAAACGATTTGTTGGAACCCGACCCCCAGGTGGAGAGGGGAGGATTCGAACCTCCGAAGGCGAAAGCCAGCAGATTTACAGTCTGCCCCGTTTGACCGCTTCGGTACCTCTCCGCCCCTGCCCACGAAAAGCGCGTAAGACAGCCCCGCCCCTCCCGCCGGCTCGGTCGCCTCCACGCGACCGCTTGCGGCTTCTGCTCGGGGTTGTCCGAAAACGACCGATGCGGCTCGCGACCCGCCAGACCGCTCGCCTCTGGAGCTGGCGATGGGACTCGAACCCGTAACCTGCGGATTACAAATCCGCCGCTCTACCTGTTGAGCTACGCCAGCCTGCGCCCGCGACCCGCCCAGAACTATAGGACCGGGAGCGCCCGCCGGCAACGCCCAAAGCCGACCGAGGACGCAGGGATAGGGCCCCTAGGAGCGAGCGGCCAGCCGCCTCCGCCACTCGAAGAGGACCACGGCGGCCGCGGCGGCCACGTTGAGGGATTCCACGCTCCCCACCAGGGGAATTCGCAGCAGGGCGTCCGTGGCGCTGCGGACCCCGGGGCGCAGCCCGCGTCCCTCGGCTCCGAGCGCCAGCACCAGGTCCCCCTGGAAGAGGCGCTCCGGCGCTGCGAACAGGTCCTCGCCCTGGGCCGCGTCCGTGCCGAGCACCCAGAATCCCTGCCCCTTGAGCTCCCCCAGGGATCGAGCGAGATTCACCACGATACACACAGGAAGCAGCTCGAGAGCCCCCGCGCTGGCCCGAGCCGCCGTCGCACCCAGGGGTGCCGCGCGACGCGCGGGAAGCAGGAGGCCTCGCACACCCGCCGCTTCCGCCACGCGGGCCACCGCACCCAGGTTCTGGGGATCCTCGACCCCGTCGACGGCGACCAGCCAGCGGGGAGCCGGACCGCCCAGCAGGTCCTCGAGAGGCACCCGCGGCAGGGGACCGACCTCCAGCAGAACCCCCTGGGTCCGGGTTCCCGCGGGTGCCAGCCGTTCGAACTCCGGGGCGGAAACCTCCTGCGTTGCAACCCTCTTCGCCCGGGCGAGCTCGAGCAGGGCCTCGAGCGCGGGCCGCCGACGGGCTCCGGCCAGCAGGAGCAGGCGGTGGATGTGCCGCCGTCCGGCGCGCAGCGCCTCGCGGACGGGATGGACTCCGGCCAGCACCTCGCGCTCCGCCGACGGGCGGCGCCCCTGGGCCCGCTCACGGAGCATCGAGGGCCTTGCCGATCGCCTCCACGAAGCGTTGGGCCTCCGCCCGGGGGGAGGCCGACCTCACGATGGGGCGACCGACCACGAGCAGGTCGGCCCCGGCTCGGATCGCCTCGCCGGGCCCCGCGCTGCGGGCCTGGTCGTCGCTCGGGCTTCCGGGAGCTCGCACGCCGGGTACGACCAGCAGGAGCTCCTCACCGAAGCGCCTGCGCGCCGATGCCACCTCGTGCGGCGAGGTGACGAGGCCGTCCAGTCCTGCGCGCCGGGCCAGCTCCCCCAGGCGTTCCACCTGGGCCGACAGGGGGCCCGCCATCCCCACCTCCCGCAGCAGCGGCTCGGAGAAGCTGGTCAGGACCGTGACCCCCAGCAACCGGGGCGGCGGACTCCCCAGGGCCGACGCGGCGTCGTCCGCCGCCTCCCGCGCCGCCTTGAGCATGTCGAGACCCCCGGCCGCGTGCACGGTGAGCAGGTCGACCCCGTGGCGGGTGGCCGCCCGCACCGCAGCGGCCACGCTGTTCGGGATGTCGTGCAGCTTCGTGTCGAGGAAGACGCGTCCGTGGCGGCGTGCCGCCCGGAGCGCCTGGGGCCCGGCCGCCGTGAAGAGCTCGGCACCGATCTTGAACCAACCGACGCTGCCCGCGAGGGCGTCCAGCAGGGCTCGCGCCCGCGCGAGGTCGGCCACGTCCAGGGCGACCGCCAGCCGGTCCCGCGGCGCAGCGCCGTGCATGGCCGTCCCCAGTCGCCCTGCCCTCCGACCGCGCGGCGCCCTGCAAGCGCGACGGCGCCCCGGGCCGCCAGCGCCAGGAACCGCGTCAGAGGGGCAGTCTAGCGCGCAGCTCGTCGATGCCGTCGAGGAAGCCTTCCGGCTGGCTGATCCGGGGATGGTTCTTGAGCTCGAACTCCAGATAGGCGAGCAGCTCGCCCAGCGCCAAGCGCACCTGGGCGTCGCGCCGCTCGGGCAGCCGCAGCGCCCGGCGCGTGATCTCCTCGGGATCGAGGGTGCCCGCAGGGCCGAGCGTCACCCCATCCAGCAGCGCCGGATGCCGCTCGGCGAGCTCGCCGATCACCCGCTCCAGGCGCTCGCGGACCGGCCCGGGGCCCTCCAGTGCCACCAGCGGCACCGCCAGCTCCCCGATCAGCTTGAGGTGGCCGCCCACGCACTCCCGCACCTGCTCCTCGTCGTGGTCGCGCAGCTCCGCCTCGCCGACGCTGTTCGCCGGGTCGCTGTCGCGCTGCACGCGCACGGCGCCGACGAGCCGCAGGAGCTGCAGCGTGCGGGCGCCGGACAGTGGATCGAGGCCCAGGCGGCGGCACGCCGCCGGGAAGCTCGGCTCCGCGCCCAGCGCTTCGAAGAGCCGGCGCTCGGGGCCGGCCAGGCTCGCGTCGCGACCGGGCACCGGCTCGACCCGCGTGCGAGCGTCCTCGAGTACCGCCAGGTAGCGGAGCAGCTCGTCGCGGCGCTGGAGCCCTTCGGCCACCAGGCGTTGGGTGGGGAGCGCCAGACGCACCACGTTGTCGGGCTGCACCTCGCCCTCCCAGAAGTAGACCCTTCCGGAGGTGTACGAGAAGAGCGACCGCACGATCTCCTCGACCTGGTACTTGACGCCGTTCCACAGCTCCCGGGGCGTCAGGAAGCCTCTCTCCACCAGCACCTTGCCGAAACGCTCCGGCGGCGAGAAATGGCGCTCCGCCTCCCGAAGCTGCTCCAGGGTGATGACCCCGCCCCGGACCAGGCACGACCCGATGCGGTCCACGCGCTGGTTGGAGGTGGCGAAGACCACCTCGCCTTCGTGCAGGTAGACGGCCTTGGCGTGATCCTCCTGGCTGAAGAAGAGGAAACCCGACTTGCGGGCGGCGTGGACCAGTCCGAGCACGTCGGCCAGCGGGAAGGCGAGCACATCGCAGCTCAGGACCAGGTCCCGATCCTGCGGCAGGGAGATCCCGTCCACGGCGCCCAGCCGCTCGAGCAGCACGGTGCGTGCCCCGCGCTGGAGCAGGCGCACCGGCTCGTGGGGCTCGAGGCCGAGCTGCCGGCGCAGCTCGGGCGGCAGCGCGAGCTCCTGGCCGTGCCTTTCGGGTTGCCCGACCTCGCCCATCCCCTCTCCCTGCCCAGAACTTCCGGGTAGCCTCTCCTTCGACGCGAGCTGGCGCCGCCTTGAGGCGAAGTCGCCCCGGGCGGGGGATTCGTTTGCGGCCCGCCGGGGCGCGGGCGGATGCCCACCCGGGCGGGAGCTTGCGGCGGCGGCTGCGCTCAAGCTGCCGGCCCGTGCGGCCGAATGCGGACGTCGGGAGGGGAGACCATGCCCGACGCCGCGAGCCATCGACGTCGCTACCGTCGCTTGTCGGTCCAGGTGCCGATCCGGATCTCCACCATCGATCCCGAGCCCGACCCGACCACGGGCCGACCCAGCTTTCGAACCTCGCGCGACACCTGCAGCAACCTCTCGCGCGGGGGACTGCTGGTCACCACCCGGGACCCGCTCGCCCCCGGGCGGCGCGTGCTGCTCGAACTCGAGCTGCCGGGGGGCCGCGGCTTCGAGGCCGTCGGACGGGTGGCGTGGTGCCGCACACCCGGCGCTGGACCGGAAGCGTGCAGCGGCCTGGGCATCGAATTCCTGGGCGGATCCCTCGATCAGCTCGTCCGTCTGGAGCAGTTCCTCGCCTCGAGCTCCCCTCAAGGGACCTGAGCCGGGCTCCGAAGCCGCCACCGGGAGGCGGCGCCTTGAAGCCCATCGCGGGTTCCGGGTATGCTCCGGCGACGATGCGTGCGCCCGGGACCTACAAGATCACGAGCCGCAACCGCGCCTTCGAGGCCTACATGGACCCGGAGGCGCGCAGCGCCCGGCGCATGCGCCGCATCCTCGAGTCGCTGCGCAGCGAGATCCTGGAGGGTGGCGGGGTCCGCATTCGCCGCGTGTTCACGAACCCTCGCGAGATCTTCCGGCTGGAGCTCGAGGTCCCCGAGCTGGCCTATCAGCGCACGACGCTGCTCGACCGGGCGGCGCTCGAGGAGCTTCTCGCGGCCGACGAGGTGCGCGCCCTGGTGCGACGGCGCACGAGCCCGTCGTGACGCCGGTTCTCGCCGCGGCGCGGGTGCCCGGGGCAGGACTCGAACCTGCACGGCTCATGGCCAGGCGATTTTAAGTCGCCCGCGTCTTCCCGTTCCGCCACCCGGGCTCGCGCGCCCGGGACGAGCGCGCCCGATCGAGGATAACGGCTCCACGTGTTCCACGGAAAGAAAATCGTCGTCGTGATGCCCGCCTACAACGCGGAGCTCACGCTCGAGCAGACCTGGAGCGAGATCCCCCACGATCTCGTGGACGACGTGGTCCTCACCGACGACGCGAGCCACGACGCCACGGTGGAGGTCTCCCGGCGGCTCGGTCTCCCCACCCTGGTGCACCAGGAGAATCGGGGCTACGGCGGCAACCAGAAGACCTGCTACGCCGAGGCCTTGCGGCGCGGGGCCGACGTCGTGGTGATGCTGCACCCCGACTACCAGTATCCGCCGCGCCTGATCGCCCCGATGGTCACCATGATCATCGACGGCCCCTTCGACGTCGTGCTGGGATCGCGCATCCTCGGCGGCCGGGCTCGACGCGGCGGGATGCCGCTCTACAAGTACGTGGCCAACCGCTTCCTGACCGCTGCCCAGAACACCCTGTGCGGCTCGAAGCTCTCCGAATTCCACACCGGCTACCGCGCCTTCTCGCGACAAGTTCTCCAGGAGCTGCCGCTCCTGGAGAACTCCGACGATTTCGTGTTCGACAACCAGATGCTGGCGCAGGTGCTGGCGGCGGGCTTCGAGATCGGCGAGCTGAGCTGCCCGGCCCGCTACTTTGCCGAGGCCTCCTCCATCAATTTCCGCCGCTCCCTGCGCTACGGCCTCGGGTGTCTCGGGGTCTCGTTGCAGTTCTTCCTGCAGCGACGCGGCCTGGCCCGCTTCCGGATCTTCGACCGCCAGGGCCGCCGGCTGCTCGGGGACGCGGAAGGCGCCTCCCCCCTCGCCTCGGGCCGGGGCGCCGCCTGAGCCTCGCCTTCAGGCCCTCTGCCTCGCCTCCGATACGGGAAGAGGGCGGCGGTCCGGCCCTGCGCGTCCCGCCGCAGCGAGGTGGCGCGCCCTCATGGACCTCTACACGGCGGCGGAGCGGATCGCGCGGGCCTTCGTGGTGGACGCCGCCGCGACCTCGCTCGGTCGCCACGGCCTCGTGGGGGATGGCTACAGCGCGGCCCTGATCGGTGTGGACGGCTCGGTCGACTGGCTGTGCCTGCCCCGCTTCGACGCCCCGAGCGTGTTCGCGGCGCTGCTCGACCCGCGGCAGGGTGGCTGCCTGCGGGTCGCTCCGGCCCTCAGGGCGTTCGAGAGCCTCCAGGCCTACGACAGCCAGACCTGCGTGCTGCAGACGTTGTTCCGCGCTCCCGGGCACGGCAGCGCCGTACTCACCGACTTCATGCCGTGGACGGACGACCCGCGCAGCACCTTCCACGAGTTGCATCGCCTGGTGGAGGTGCGGGAAGGACAGCTGCCCCTGGAACTCGTCTTCGATCCCCGCTTCGACTACGGCCGCGCCGCCACCCGGGTGGAGGTGACCCGGAACGGGGCGGTGGCCGTCGGCGAGGACGGCCAACGCCTCACCTTGTCGGTGAGCGACGGCGTCGGCCTGGAGCCCCGGGCCGCAGGAGGCGTGCAGGCGCGCTTTCCGGCCCGTGCCGGCCAACGCATCTGGGTGATCCTCTCCTTCGGATCCCCGCGCCCGGAACCGATCGCCGCCCATCGTCCCTTCGAGCACCTGCGCACGACCCGGCGCTTCTGGCGCTCCTGGGCTGCCCGGCTGCGCTACGACGGCCCCTGGCGGCACGACGTGCTGCGTTCGGCGCTGACCCTGAAGCTGCTCCAGTACGCACCTACGGGAGCCGTGGTCGCAGCGCCCACCACCAGCCTGCCCGTCGGCCCGAACGGCGATCGCAACTGGGACTACCGCTACTCCTGGACCCGCGACAGCGCGCTGGCCATCCGGGCCATGACCCTGATCGGCTACCGGGAGGAGGCACGCGGCTTCTTCCATTTCGTCCGGGACACGGTGGACCGCAGCGGCCACCTGGACCTCATGGTGGCCGTGGATGGGGAGCGGGTCCCGGACGAAGCCATCCTGGAGCACCTGGTCGGTCACCGGGGCCACGCTCCCATCCGCGTGGGAAACGCTGCCCGCGACCAAGATCAGCTCGACATCACCGGCGCCCTGCTCGATGCCGCCTATCTCTACGAACGTTCGGGCGAGACGCTCTCCCTGCGCCTGTGGCGGCACGTGCGGCGTCTGGTGGACCAGGCCATCGCGCGGGCCGGGCAAGCGGACCATGGCATCTGGGAGCCGCGCACGGAGCCCCGACACCACGTCCACTCGAAGCTCATGACCTGGGTGGCGGTGGACCGGGCCCTGCGCATCGCCCCGCTGTTCGGCGGCGACCGGTCGGAGTCGCGCTGGTGCCGGGCGCTCCAGAGTTTGCGGCGCGAGATCCTGGAGCGCGGCTTCGATGCGTCCAGCGGCACCTTCGTGGGCGAGTACGGCGGGCAGGAGGTGGACGCGACCCTGCTGCTGTTTCCGACCTACGGCTTCCTGCCCGCCGCGGACCCGCGCGTGCGCAAGACCCGGGAGCGGGTGCGCAAGGAGCTGGCAGACGGACCCTTCCTGCGCCGCTACCGCACCGCCGATGGAATCGGGTCGCGCGAGGGCGCCTTCGTCCTGTGCGGCTTCTGGCTGGCGGAGGCCCTGGCCCTGGATGGGCGCCTGGACGAGGCCATGGACGTCTTCCACCACCACGTGAGGGCGGCGAACCACGTGGGGCTCCTGGCCGAGGAGATCGACCCGGGCGACGGGCGCCCGCTCGGGAACTTTCCCCAGGCCTTCAGCCACCTGGGATTGATCCAGGCCGCAGCGCGTCTGGACCTGGCCCTGCGCCTGCGCGACGAGGGCATCGAGCAACCGCCGCGTCTTCCCTTCGACCCGCCCGAGGTGCGCTGACGGGCCGGACTACGGGCCGATGCGGCGTCCATCCCGGGCGTCGAACCAGTGCAGGCACTGGACGGGAAGACGCAGACCCACGGCCTCGCCCAGCCGCGGCAGACGCGCCCCGGCGCCGAGCAGGACGCGCACCGTCTCCCCCTCGCCGGCCAGACGCACGTGCACGAGCACGCTGCTGCCCAGAGGCTCCACCAGCTCGATGCGGGCGTCGGCCTCGCCGGAGCCGGGCGGGCCCAGGGCCACGTGCACGGGGCGCACGCCCACCCACAGCGTGCGCGGGGCTTGCTGCGGCGCCGGCTGCACGCGAAAGCCCCGCCCTCGCACGAGGCCTCCGGACCCCTCGCGCTCTCCCGGCAGCAGGTTCATGGCGGGCGCCCCGAGGAAGGCGGCCACGAAGGCGTTGGCCGGCCGGTCGTGGACCGCGAGCGGCGCGCCCACCTGCTGGACGGCGCCATCGCGCAGGACGACCAGGCGGTCCGCCAGCGTCATGGCCTCCTCCTGGTCGTGGGTCACGTAGAGCATGGTGGCCGCCAGGCGGCGATGCAGGCGGCCGAGTTCCGCGCGCGTCTCCGCACGCAGCCGGGCATCCAGGTTCGAGAGCGGCTCGTCGAGCAGGAAGGCCTTCGGCTCGCGCACCATGGCTCGGCCGAGCGCCACGCGTTGGCGTTGCCCTCCGGAGAGCTGGGCCGGCCGGCGCTCGAGCAGCTCCGCCAGGCCCAGGGTCGCCGCCACGCCCTCCACGCGGCGCGCGATGTCCTCGCGCGCCAGCCGCCGCATGCGCAGTCCGAAGGCCAGGTTGTCGCGCACGCTCTTGTGGGGGTAGAGCGCGTAGCTCTGGAAGACCATCGCCACGTCCCGCTCCTGGGGCGGCAGCGCCGTCACGTCGCGGCCCTCGATCCACACCCGGCCACGGGTCGGCTCCTCGAGGCCCGCCACGAGCCGCAGCACCGTGGTCTTGCCGCAGCCCGAGGGCCCGACCAGGACCACCAGCTCCCCGTGGTGGACGGCCAGGTCGAGACCTCGCAGCGCCACGACGCCGTTCGGGTGGATCTTGTGCAGGGCGTCGAGCCGGAGCTCCGCCACCTTCAGCCCTTCACCGCTCCGGTGGTGAGGCCGCGCACGATGCGCCGCTGGAACGCCAGCACCAGCACGGCCACCGGCGCGGTGGCGACCACCGACGCGGCCAGGATCTGGCCCCAGGGAATCCGGTACTCACCCCGGAACAGCGCCACCGCCACCGGCACCGTCTGCCGCTCCGGCCCCAGGGTGAAGGAGAGCGCGAACAGGAACTCGTTCCAGCAGTACAGGAAGGTCAGGATCGCGGTGCTGGCCAGGGCGGGAGCGGCGAGCGGCAGCACCACCTCGCGGAAGGCGCGCAGGCGGCTGGCCCCGTCGATCCAGGCCGCCTCCTCCAGCTCGAGGGGCAGCTCGCGGAATACGCCCACCAGGAGCCAGACGGCCAGCGGCATGGCGAAGGTCAGGTAGGGAAGCACGAGCCCCGGGTAGCTGTCGATCCAGCCGAGGGCGCGCAGCAGCAGGTAGAGCGGCGCCACCAGGGAGATCTGCGGAAACAGGCCGACCACCAGGAGCCCGGCCAGCAGGAGGCCACGTCCCCGGAAGCGGAGCCGCGCCAGCGCCCAGGCGCAGGCGGCCCCGAGCCCCACGCAGAGCAGCGTGGTCGCGGCCGCCACCACCAGGGAGTTGCGCAGCGGGAGCCAGAAGTCGCGTTCCGTGAAGAGCGCCCGGTAGTGCTCCGCGGTGGGATCGGGCGGCAGCCACGCCATCCCCTCGAAGAGGTCCGCTTCCGGAGTGACCGAGGCCACCAGCACCAGGTAGAGGGGAAGCGCGAGCCCCGCCGCGAGCAGCGCCGTCCCGGCAGCGGCCGCCGCTCGTCCGGCCCCCCGCCTCACCGCTGTGCCCCGGCGGGCCGCGCCCCGAGCAGGCGCACGTAGAGCAGCGCCAGGGCGAAGCCGACTCCGAAGGCGATGACCGAGAGCGCCGCACCGTAGCCGAAGCGGAGCTTCTGCAGGAGCGCCCCGAAGATGTAGAGGGCCAGGGGCTCCGTGGCCGTCCCGGGGCCGCCCCCGGTCAGGACATACACGAGATCGAAGACCCGGAAGGCATCGAGGAAGCGGAAGACGAGCGCCACCAGCAGCACCGGGCGCAGCAGCGGCAGCGTCACGTGGCAGAAGCTCCGCCACGGCCCCGCCCCGTCCACCCGCGCCGCCTCGTAGAGCTCGTCGCCGATGCCCTGGAGGCCCGCCAGGAGCAGCAGCGCCACGAAGGGCGTGGTCTTCCACACGTCCGCCGCCAGGATCGGAACCCACGCCCAGATCGGGTGGGCGAGCCACGCCAGGGGCTCCCCCCCGAGGCGCAGCAGGACGGCGTTGGCGGGCGAGGCGGGCCCTTCGAACAGGAAGCGCCACAGGAGAGCCGCCACCACGGTGGGGATCGCCCAGGGCAGCACGGCCAGCGTGCGCAGGGCGTCGCGGCCGCGGAAGCGGCGATGCAGGGCCAGCGCCAGGGCGAGGCCGAGCCCGAGCTCGAGCGCGACGCTCGTCGCCGTGAAGAAGAGCGTGTGGGCGAGCGCACTCCAGAAGCGGGGATCGCCCAGGGCCTCGCCGTAGTTGGCGAGCCCCACGAACGGCCGCCCGAGCCACGGGAGCCGGAGGTCGTGGCGGTGCAGCGACTCCCACACGGTCCAGGCGATCGGCAGCACCGCGAGCGCCAGGACGCACGCCAGGGCCGGTCCCACCAGCAGCGCGGCGAGCCGGACCTCGCTGCGTGCGGCCTGCCTCACGCGCCGTCGCCGAGGCCGGCGCGCGCCAGCAGACGCCGCATCTCGCCGGCGGCGGCGGCCAGCGCGGCGGCGGGCTCCTCCTGGCCGCTGAGTGCCCGGTGCAGGTGCACCTGCAAGGCCTCCGAGAGCTCGGTGTAGAGCGGGGTCGCGGGTCGCGGAACCGCGCGCTCGAGCAGCTCCCGGGCCCGCGCCGCGGATATGCCCAGCGCTCCCTGCAGGGCCGCGTCGGTGTAGAGGGAGCGCCGCGGCGGGTGCTGACCGAGCACTCGCGCCCGCTCGAGCATCTGCTCGGGCCGGGTCAGGAACTCGACCAGGCGCTGCGCCGCCTCCGGCACGTCGCTCGCCGCGTTCACCGCGAGCAACTGGCCGCCCAGGGCGCCCGCGGCCCGGCCCGCCTCTCCCGCCGGCATGGGCGCCACGCCGACGCGGCCCGCCACCGCCGACCGCTCGGGATCCTGGAGCAGCGCCCACGCGTAGGGCCAGTTGCGCATGAAGAGCGCGCGTCCGTTCTGGAAGGCGAAGCGCGTCTGCTCCTCCTGCCAGCCGAGGGCGTCGGCGGGCACGATTCCCGAGCCGCGGATGGCGTCGCGCAGGGTGGCGAGAGCGCGCACGGCCGGGGGCCGGTCCACCACCACGCGCCCGGAATCGTCCAGGATGCCACCCCCGAAGCCGGTCAGGAACTCCAGGAAGACGGTGACGAGCCCCTCGTAGCGGGCGGCCGGCAGGACCAGCCCCCAGGTGACGTCGCCGCGCACCCGTGCGGCACGCGCCGCGCGCTCGAGCTCTGCGAAGTCCCGGGGCGGCGCCTCCAGCAGGTCCGTGCGCCAGTAGAGCATGCCCACGTCCACGAACCACGGCATGGCATAGAGGTGATTGCGCCAACGGGCCGCGGCCAGGGGGGCCGCGAAGAAGTCGGCCAGGTCCGGAGCCGGCGCCTCCAGGCGACGGATCCAGGCGGCGGCCGCGAACTCCGCGGTCCAGATCACGTCGAGCTGCAGCACGTCCGGATCCGGGGCCCGGGCGTTCAGCCACTGGACGTAGAGCTGGTGGCGCTGATCCGCTGCATCCGGGGTACGGCGCAGCTCGACCCGGATCTCCGGGTACACCGCCGTGAAGCGCTCCACCTGCCGTTGCAGCAACTCCCCTTCGGCCCCGAGCGCGCTGCCGGGGAAGGTCACCACTGTCCCGGTCGAGGGTGCGCCGCACGCCAGCAGCGCCAGCAGGAGCAGGGGCCGCAGCCCACGCGCCGCCAGGGGGAGGCCCGGGCCGGAATCGAACCGGCATAAACGGATTTGCAGTCCGCTGGCTAAGCCATTCACCCACCGGGCCCCGCAGAAGCAACGAGTACCGCGCACCCGACGCGACGTCAATCGAGCGGTGCTACGGTCGCGCCGTGCGATGGGGATGGCTGCTGCTCGGAGGCGGCATCGGAACGGTGCTGCGCTTCGCCCTGGCCGGCTGGGTGCAGAGCCGCGCCGGCGCCGCGTTTCCATGGGGCACGCTGGCCGTCAACCTGGTCGGGTGCTTCGCCATCGGCCTGCTGGTGCCGCTGCTGCAGGAGCGCTCCGTGATCGGCCCTTCCGGGCGCCTCTTCCTGCTGGTGGGCGTCCTCGGCGGGTTCACCACCTTCTCGACCTTCGGGCTCGAGACCTGGCATTTGATCGAAGCCTCGGAGTGGCGCTTCGTGATCGGCAACGCCCTGGGTAGCGTACTGGGCGGTCTCGCCGCGGTAGCTGCGGGCCTCGTGCTCGGGAGGATGCTCGCTTGACGGTACCGCGCGACGGAAAGCTGCTGCGCATCTTCATCGGAGAGAGCGACCGCCACGAAGGGCGCCCCTGCTTCGAGGCCATCGTGGAGCGGGCGCGCCGCGCGGGCCTGGCCGGCGCCACGGTGCTGCGCGGCATCCAAGGCTTCGGGGGCTCGAGCCGCATCCACACCGCACGCATCCTTCGCCTGTCCGACGACCTGCCGATCGTGGTGGAGATCGTGGACGCGGCGGACAAGATCGACGCCTTCCTGCCCGAGCTCGATCCGCTGGTGCACGGGGGCCTCGTCACCGTGGAGCGCGTCGAGGTCCGGGTCTACCGCTCCAAGCCCCAGGCGGCCGGCTCCAGCGAGGGGGGCTAGAGGTCCAGCCGGACCCGGCGGCCGGCCAGCCGCAGGGCGGGCCCCTCCGCCGTCTCCTCCACCGCCTGCAGCAGCTCGGCCTGGGCCGTGCGGGTGAAGCGCGCCGGCAAGCCTTGGGCCACGAGGTCGTGTTTCACGCTGCACAGCAACGCCCCGTCGTACGGGGACGTGCGCAGGGAGGCCGGTTCGAGCCGCTCTTCGCTGCGGTCCGAGAGGCGGATCGTGCCCCGCTCGGGATCGAAGTCGCGCACGAAGAAGCCCGCCTCCTCCACCTCCACCTGCCCCCGGAAGCGGCCCACCTGGACCACGTAGCGTCCCTCCTCGGGCAGGTAGCGCACCGAGCGGTCGAAGAGCGCGCGCAGGCGCGCGTTGCGCAGCGGGATGCCCTCGTGGGTGAAGTGACCGTCGCGGTGGAGGACCAGTCCGAGGGGACGCAGCGGCGGCGGCCCGGCCGGCGCGCTCAAGCCTGCCGCAGGGCTTCGGACTCCGCCGACCCGTCGGGCCGGACGCGGAACACGCCCACGAAGTCGTAGCGGTTCCACAACACGACGCGCTCGATCTCCTGACTGCCCGGGCGTCGGTAGATCCACTTCTCGTTCCAGCGCACGCCGTACTCCTCGCGGACTCGCGGGTCATTGACGCTCCCGACCTGGTCCGTGGGCGCTCCCAGCTGCCCCCAGAGCTGCTGGCGCGAAGGCGGTGCCGGAGCCGAGGGCGCCTCAGCGGTCACACTCGCCCCCGATCATGTTGATGAGGTCGAAGGTCGGAATGATGTCGGCCAGCAGCGATCCGCGCACCATGAGCGGCAGGGGCTGGACGTTGATGAAGCTCGGCGGGCGGCAACGCACCTTCCAGGGCACCGCGGTCCCGTCGGAGACCAGGTAGAAACCGAGCTCCCCGTTGGCGGACTCGACGGCGAAGTAGGCCTCGCCCGCGGGCACCTCGGGCCCCTCGGTCACCACCTTGAACTGCTGGATCAGCTCCTCCATGCGGTTGAACACGTGATTCTTGGCGGGCCAACGCACGCGCGGGTCGTCCACGTTGACGGGACCCGGGCCCAGCGCCTCGAGCCGGGCCACGCACTGGTCGGCGATGCGGAGGCTCTGGTGCATCTCCTCCACGCACACCAGGTAGCGGTCGTAGTTGTCGCCCACCTCGCCGATCGGAACGTCGAAGTCGACCTGATCGTACACGAGGTAGGGCTGGTCCTTGCGCAGGTCGAGCGGGACGCCGGCGGCGCGCAGCAGGGGCCCCGTCAACGCGAAACGCAGGCAGTCCTCCCGGGAGATCGTGCCGGTTCCCTTCAGGCGGTCCACGAAGATGCGGTTGCTGGTCACCACGTCGTCGAAGTCGCGCAGCAGCTGGCGGATGCGCCCCACGTGTTCCCGGAACGCCGCCGGGAAGCCGGGCGGCATGTCGTGCTTGGTGCCCCCGATCCGTACGTAGTTGGACGTGACGCGCGCCCCGCACAGGATCTCCTGGAGATCCCAGCACAGCTCGCGGGCCTCGATGCCGTACAGGAACGGGGTCATGGCCTGGAGCTCCAGGCAGGCCGCGCCGCAGCGGGTGAGGTGGTCGCCGAGGCGCGAGAGCTCCGCCGCCAGCACCCGCAGCCACTGGCAGCGCTCCGGGGTCTGGATCCCGATCAGCTTCTCCACGGCCATGCAGTAGGCGAGGTTGCACAGGATGGCGGAGTTGTAGTTGAGGCGATCCGTGTAGGGAATCGCCTGGTACCAGGTTCCGCTCTCGCACTCCTTCTCGAAGGCGCGGTGCAGGTAGCCGACTTGGACGTCCAGGTTGACGATCGTCTCCCCGTCCAGCTCGATCAAGAACTTCACCGTCCCGTGCGTGGCAGGGTGGGACGGCCCCATGTTCAGGATCTGGTGCTCGGCGTGCAGATCCCGGCGCAGGTCCTGCTCGGGGCCCTCGGGCCGCCGCTCCATCAATGAATGGGGCTCCGGCGCCATGACGGTCAGTTCCTCGGCCCCAGCAGCGGCTGCCGCTTCTCCTTCGGGTAGTCCTTGCGCAAGGGGTGGCCCTGAAACTCCTCGTAGAGCAGGATGCGGCGGAGGTCCGGATGCCCGCGGAAGCGGATCCCGTACAGGTCCCACACCTCGCGCTCCATCCAGTTGGCGGCGGCCCAGACGTCCACGACGGAGGCGATCTCGCCCGGCTCCTCGGGGACCCGCGCCTTCACGCGCAGCCGCTGATTTCCGCTCAACGAGTAGAGGTGGTAGACCACCTCGAAACGGGGCTCCTGGCCCAGGTAGTCCACGGCGGTGAGATCCATCAGCATCTCGAAGCGGAGCTCCGGCCCGTCGCGCAGGAAGCGCATCACGTCGACCAGCCGCTCCGGGGCCACCCGAGCCGTGGCGTCGCCGCGGTGGGCGTGCGTCTCTTCCACGGCGTCCTGGTGGGCGTCGAGCAGGCGGCGCAGGGCCGGGGACCCGAAGTCGTCCATCAGGGAGCCTGCCCGTCCACGGGCGCGTGCTCGCGATCGTACTCGGCGCGCAGGAACTCGAGCCGCCGCTTGAGGAGGTTGTCCGGCACCAGCAGCTGCTCCTTGCGGAACATCATGGAGGCGCGGTCGTAGGTCGAGATCTCCACCTCGCGGCTCATCACGATCGCCTCCTCCGGGCAGGCCTCCTCGCAGAGTCCACAGAACATGCAGCGCGACATGTCGATGTCGAAGACTTCGGGGTAGCGCTCGATGCCATGCCCGGGAAGCTCGCCCGGAACGATGGAGATGCAGTCGGTCGGACACGCGAACTCGCACAGCCCGCACGCCACGCACTTGGGCTGGCCGTTGTCGAGCTGCACCAGGACCGGCATGCCCCGAAAGGCATCCGGATAGTCGACGCGCTCCTCCGGATACTGGACCACGAAGGCGGTGCTGCGGCCGCGGATGAAGCCCCAGAGATTGCGGAAGAAGTGCCGGCTCGTGACGGCGAGCCCCTTCACGATCATCGGCACGTAGGTGCGCTCCAGCCAGCCGAGCTTGTCGCGGCGCCGGACCGTGACCACGCGGACCGCCATGGTTGCGGAGCGTAGCGGACGGGTTCGGCTCAGGCGAGCCGACCGGCGAGCGTCTCCGCGTGGTAGGAGCTGCGCACCAGCGGTCCGGCGGCCACGTCCGCGAAGCCGAGGGCGCGGGCGCGCTCCGCCCAGTCGTCGAACTCGGCGGGCGGCACCCAGCGCTTCACGGGCAGGTGGGCCGCGGAGGGGCGCACGTACTGACCCAGCGTGAGGAGCGAGACGCCGGCTCCGCGCAGGTCGCCCAGCGCGGCCTCCATCTCCGCCTGCGTCTCGCCGAGGCCGAGCATGATGCCGCTCTTGGTGGGGATGTCCGGACGCAGCTCTCCGGCCCGGCGCAGCACGGCGAGCGAGCGGGCATAGGCTGCCGCCGGCCGCACCTGGCGCTGGAGCCGTTCGACGGTCTCCAGGTTGTGGTTCAGGACGTCCGGGGCCGCCTCGAGCACGCGGCGGAGTGCCGTCTCGTCGCCCTTGTAGTCGGCGATCAGCACCTCCACGCCGGTCTCCGGGCAGCGTCGCCGGATGGCGCGCACGGTGGCCGCCATCTGCCCGGCGCCCCCGTCCGGGAGGTCGTCCCGGGCCACGCAGGTGATGACCGCGAAGCGCAGCCCCAGGCGCCGCACCGCCTCCGCCACCCGTGCGGGCTCGAAGGGGTCGAGGGCCTCGGGACGCCCGGTGGTCACGTCGCAGAAGCCGCAGCGGCGCGTGCAGCGATTGCCCCCGATCATGAAGGTGGCCGTGCCGCGCGCCCAGCACTCGCCGAGATTCGGGCAGGCCGCCGAGTAGCACACGGTGTGGAGCTTCTGCTCCTCCAGCGTGCGTCGTACGGCCTCGAACTCCGGCGTGGTGCGCAGGCGCACCCGCAGCCAGTCCGGCCGCGAGCCGCGCTGGCCCGGCCGGCCCCGCGCCCGCGCGCGTCGTTCCGGCGTCATGCGCTCCCTCCGCCGCTGCCGAGGCGGTCCCGGAATGCCTGGGCCACCGCCTCCCGGGCCCGGAGATCCAGATCCGCGGGCGCCGCCAACCCGAGCTCGCGCGCCAGCGAGGTCATCGACACCTCGTGCAGCCCGCAGGGCACGATCACGTCGAAGGCCCGCGGGTCCAGGGTCACGTTCAGGGCGAAGCCGTGACAGGTCACCCAGCCCCGCACGCCCACACCGATGCTGGCGATCTTGCGGGGGCGCTCGCCGCGCCGGCCTGCCCCGGCCACGAAGACCCCCGTGTAGCCCGGTCGCACTTCGGCCCGCACCCCCAGCCCGCCGAGCGCCGCGACGAGGGCCGCTTCGATCTCGCGCAGGAACGCCACCACGTCGGGCTTGCCGCGGGCCGCCAGGTCGACGATCGGATAGCCCACCAGCTGGCCCGGCGCGTGGTAGGTGACGTCGCCGCCCCGCGCCACCTCGTGCACCCCGATTCCGCGCGCCGCCAGCTCGGCGGGGCCGAGCCGGATGTTCTCGCGCCGCCCCCGGCGCCCCAGGGTGACCACGGGTGGATGTTCGAGGAGCAGCAGCACGTCCCCCGCGGCGCCGGCGCGGCGCGCCTCCAGGCGCTTGGCCTGGACCTCCAGCGCCTCGGCATACGGCAGCGTGCCGAGCCATTCGACGGCCAGATCCTTCGGCGCCAGTCCGCGCTCCCTGCGGGCTCGAATCCTCACAGGTCGAACTCCGCCTCCTCGAGCAGCTCCCGCACCCGGAACAGGAAGGCGTTCGCCGGGGCTCCGTCCACGGCGCGGTGGTCGTAGGAGAGCGCCAGGTGCATCATGGGCCGGACCACGATGGCGTCCTCCCCCTCCACCGTCCGCACCACGGGCCGCTTCACCATCTCTCCCATGCGCAGGATCCCCACCTGCGGCTGGTTGATGATCGCGAAGCCGTACAGGTTGCCCTGCCGCCCGGGATTGGAGACCGTGAAGGTCCCCCCCTTCAGCTCGTCGAGCGAAAGCTGCTTGCTGCGCGCGCGGTTCGAGAGGTCTTCGATGGTCTCCGACAGGCCGGTGAGCGAGAGCCGGTCCGCGTGGCGCACGACCGGCACCACCAGGCCCTTCTCCGTCTCCACGGCGATGCCGATGTGGACGTCCTTCTTCTCTACGATGGAGTCCTCCACCACCGAGGCGTTGAGGCGCGGAAACTCGCGCAGGGCGCGCACGGTGGCGTGCACCACGAAGGGCAGATACGTCAGGTTGAACCCGTGCTGCTCGCGGAAGGCACGCTTGTGGACCTCGCGGACGCGCACGATCCCGCCCATGTCGATCTCCGCCACGGTGCCCACGTGCGGGCTCACCTGCTTCGAGAGCACCATGTGCTGCGCCACGAGCTTGCGCAGGGGCGACATGGGGATCACGCGGTCCCCGGTCTGGAGCTGGTAGGTGAGATAGGCGGGCCGGCCGGGGGCCGTGGCCGCCGGACGCGTCTGTGCGGGCGGCGGCGCCTCGCCGCGGGCCGCGTGGCGCCGCACGTCTCCCTTGGTGACCCGTCCGCCTGCGCCGGTGCCTTCCACGTCGTGCAAGTCCACGCCGGTCTCGGCCGCGGCGAGGCGTGCCACGGGCGTGGCGCGCACGTCCGAAGCGGCCGCGGCGGGCTCCGCCGCCGGGACTTCGCTCGCCTGCGGCGCGCGGCGCGCGCCGGCGCCTGCGGCGCCGGCCTCCCCGGTGACTTCGCTCGCCTGCGGCGCGCGGCGCGCGCCGGCGCCTGCGGCGCCGGCGCTTGCGATCCGGACCAGCTCGGTGCCCACCTCCACGGTCTCGCCCTCCGGGACGAGGATCTTCTCGATCACCCCCGCCTCGGGGGCCGGGATCTCGGTGTCCACCTTTTCGGTGGTGATCTCCACCAGCGGCTGGTCGCGCTCGATCCGGTCACCCTCCTTCACGAGCCAGCGGGCCACCGTTCCCTCCACCACGCTCTCGCCGAGCGCCGGCAGCTTCACCGAAAGCGACATCCGCAGAACCCCCGTCTCAGAAGTTGATGCCGCGACCTTCCGCGGCCAGCGCCGCCTCCAGGATCGCCTCCGAGAGCGTCGGATGGGCATGGCTGGTGGCGGCGATCTCGCCCGTGGTGGCCTCGAGCGTCATGGCGAGCGAGAGCTCCGCCACCAGCTCGGTGGCGCCGAAGCCCACCACGTGCGCTCCGACGATCTCGCCGTGACGGGGCTCCGCCACGATCTTGGCAAAACCGGCCGTGTGGCCGGCGGCCACGCCCTTGCCCGAAGCCGTGAAGGGGAAGCGGCCCACCTTGACCTCGCCGAACTCCTCGCGCGCCTCTTCCTCGGTGCGGCCGATCCAGGCCACCTGGGGCTGGCAGTAGATGCAGGCCGGGATCTTGCGATGGTCGAGGGCGGGTCGTTGCGTCCCCACCAGCCATTCCACCGCCGCGATGCCCTCTTCGCTGGCCTTGTGGGCCAGCAGCGGCGCGCCGATCAGGTCGCCGATGGCCGAGATCGAGGGCACGCTCGTGCGCAGACGCGCGTCGGTGCGGACGAAGCCCTTGCGGTCCACCTCGACCCCCGCCTCCTCGAGTCCGAGCTCCGCCGAGAGGGGACGCCGTCCGATGGCGAGCAGCACCTGGTCCGCCTCGAGCTCCGCGTCGCCGTCGGCGGACCGCACCGCCACGCGCACCCCGCCGTCCACCACCTTGAGCTCCTCGAAGCGCGTACCACGGCGCACCTCGATCTTCTTGCGCCGGTACTCGCGCTGGAGCGCTTCGGCCACGTCGGCATCCGCGCCGGGGAGCACCTGGTCGGCCATCTCGACCACGGTCACCTGGGAGCCGTACATGGCGTACACGTAGGCGAACTCGCAGCCCACGGCGCCGGCCCCCACCACCACCAGGCGCTCGGGCACCACTCGCGATTCCAGCGCCTCGCGCGAGGTCAGCACCCGCTGGCCGTCCACGTGCACCCCCGGCGGGACCCACTCGGCGGAGCCCGTGGCGAGCAGCACGTGGGAAGCCTCGAGGGTGGCAGGCTCTGCCCCTTCCACGGCCACCGCGTGGGGCCCGGCCAGCCGTCCCCGGCCCGGCACGAGGGTGATGCGGTTCTTCTTCAACAGGGACTCGACGCCCTTGCAGAGTCGATCCGAGGCGCGCCGGCTGGTGTCGATAGCCTTGCCGTAGTCGAGGGTGAGGCCGCTGGTTCCGATGCCGAAGGCGGCGGCCTGGCCCCGTAGGGCCTCCACCAGCTCCGCACCGGTGAGGAGCGATTTCGAGGGGATGCAGCCCCAGTTGAGGCAGACGCCGCCGGGCCGCTCCTGCTCCACCACCGCCACGCGCAGGCCCAGCTGCGCGCCGCGGATGGCCGCCACGTAGCCTCCGGGCCCGGCGCCCACCACGACGAGATCGAAACGCTGCGCAGCGCTCAGCGGGCCCCCTCCCCCACCGCCTCGCATCGGAGCGCGATGGCGACCCCTTGATCCGGGGGTCGAGCCTACCGCGTCCGCGACGGCCTTTCAGCCGGACGGCGGCCCCGTCCGACGCGGTCGGCCTAGGCGACCGGCTTCTCGACCACCGGCAGGGACAGCTCCTCGGTGTCGCGGTGCCGGCCGTCGGCCGGCACCTTCTCGTGCTGGACGCGGGTCTGGAGCTTGATCAAGCCCTCCAGCACCGCCTCCGGACGCGGCGGGCAGCCGGGGATGTAGACGTCCACGGGCACGATCGTGTCGATGCCCTGCACCGTGGCGTAATTGTTGTAGGGACCGCCCGAGCAGGTGCAGGCCCCGAAGGCAATCACCCACTTGGGCTCCGCCATCTGGTCGTAGACCTTCTTCAGGATGGGGGCCTGCCGGTGGCTGATGGTGCCCACCACCATGAGCAGGTCCGACTGCCGCGGCGAGAAGCGCGGCAGGGCGCACCCGAAGCGGTCCAGGTCGTAGCGGGGCCCCGCCACGGACATGAACTCCATGCCGCAGCAGGCGGTCACGAACGGATACAGGAACATCGAATACTTGCGGCCCCAGTTCATGACCGTGTCGACGCGCGTGGTCAGGAAGCTGTCCTGGCCCTGGCGCAGGAACTCCACGGGGCCGGAGCCGCGCTCCGGGAACGCCATGTGCACTCCCCTCCGGGAGGAAGCTAGCGCGTCTGGTATCGTTTGCCCGCGGGGGAGCGCGACCCATGACCCACCCGGCGAGCGAGCGGCGGATCGTGGCCGCGACGGGGCCGACGCGCCCTTCGGCTCCCGCTTCGGAGCCGGCCGCCACGCCGGGAGCGCGCGTGCGGGCCTGGGCGGTGCATGCCCTCACGGCCAGCGGCGCCCTGGTTGCGGTGGCGGCCCTGGCGGCCGTGGGCGCCGGCGACCTGCAGCGGGCCGCGCTCTGGATGCTCGTGGCCCTGGTCATCGATAGCGCGGATGGCAGCCTCGCCCGCGCCGCTCGCGTCGAGCGGGTGCTGCCCGGGATCGACGGCCGGCGACTCGACGACCTGGTCGACTTCCTGAACTACGTGATCGTACCGACGCTCTTCCTGCTGGAAGCCCAGGCGCTGTGGCATCCGGCGTGGGTGGCGCTTCCGGTCCTGGCCAGCGCCTACGGCTTCTCCCAGCGTGAGGCCAAGACCGACGACGACTTCTTCCTGGGTTTCCCGTCCTACTGGAACCTGGTGGCCCTCTACGCCTGGGCGCTCCAGGCGACCCCGGCCGTCACCACGGCGGTGGTGATGGGCTTCTCAGTCCTGGTGTTCGTGCCCCTCAAGTACCTGTATCCGAGCAAGATGACCAGGTTGCGCCGCAGCACCCTCGGGCTCGGCCTGGTCTGGTTCGTCGCGCTGGTGGTGGTGGTGGCGTTTCCCGAGTGGACGCGGCCCTGGCGTCTGGCGCAGATCTCGCTGGCCTTCCCGGTCTACTACCTCGTCCTCTCCCTGGCCCTGGGGGGTTGGGCGCGGCGGCGGCCGTGACGACCGCCCGCCGCCGCGGCGCCCTGCTGGTCAACCTGGGCACGCCGGCCTCGCCGGCGGTCGCCGACGTGGCCCGCTACCTGCGCGAGTTCCTGGGCGACCCGCGCGTGCTGGATCTCCCGGCGGCGTTGCGCCTGCTGCTGCTCTACGCAGTCATCCTGCCCTTCCGCTCCCTCCGCTCCGCCTCGGCGTATCGGACCATCTGGACCGCCGACGGCTCGCCCCTCCTGGTGCACGGCCGCGCCCTGCGCGATGCCCTGGGCAAGACGCTCGGGGAGGGCTGGGCGGTGGAGCTGGCCATGCGCTACGGCGAGCCGCGCATCGATGCCGCCCTCGAGCGGCTCGCCGCGGCCGACGTGGAGGACATCGTGGTGGTGCCGCTCTTTCCCCAGTACGCCTCCTCGAGCAGCGGGTCGGCGCTCGAGGCGGTCTACCGGGCGGCGGGCAGGCGCTGGAACGTGCCGCCGCTCCACGTGGCGCAGCCCTTCTACGACGCACCGGGCTTCGTGGCGGCCTGGGTCGCCGTGGCCCGCGAGCCCCTGGCGCGCTTCCGGCCGGACCACGTGCTCCTGAGCTTCCACGGTCTGCCCGAGCGGCAGGTCCGCAAGAGCGATCCGACCGGCGCTCATTGCCTGGCCTCGCCGGGCTGCTGCGACGCGCTCGGTCCCCCCAACCGCTTCTGCTACCGCGCCCACTGCTTCGCCAGCGCCCGGGAGCTGGCCTCCGCCCTCGCCCTCGCCCCGGGCGCCTGGTCGGTCTCCTTCCAGTCGCGCCTCGGGCGCGGCTGGCTCGAGCCCTTCACGGACCGGGTGTTGCCCGAGCTGGCCCGCCGCGGCGTGCGCCGGCTCGCGGTCGTCTGTCCGGCCTTCGTGGCGGACTGCCTGGAGACGCTGGAAGAGATCGGGCTGCGGGCCCGTGAGCAGTGGGAGGGCCTCGGCGGCGAGGAGCTGCTGCTCGTTCCGTCGCTCAACGCGCACCCGACCTGGGTCGCCGCCCTGGCGGAGCGGGTGCGGGCCGCAGCGCCTTCGCGCTAGCTCGGGTCCGGTCCGAGCAGGAGCGTCGCCACGCCCAGGGGCTCGCCGCGCACGGTGCAGACGCGCGTGTCCGGTCGCCGGCCGGCACGCACCTCGGAGACGTCGAAGCCCGCCGCCGCCAGCCGCTCCCGGGCGGCGGCCACGTCCGGCGTGCGGTAGCTGATCCCCCACAGCCGGTCCCGCTCCGGCGGCTCGCCCTCCCCATCCAGGCGCGCCGCCAGCTCCACGGTCACGCCTCCCACGCGGAAGAAGAGCAGCCGCACGCCCCAGGCGTCGAAGCGGCGGTCGAGAGCCAGGCGCAGGCCGAGGGTCTCTCCGTACAGGCGCTTCGCCGCCTCCGGATCGCCGGTCGCCACCACCACGTGATCGATGGCCGCCACCGCTGCCTGCGCGTCGCCGACGGGCTCCGCCGCCGGCAGGGCGTCGGCCGGGCTGCGGTGCTCGACGGCGAGGATGCCCGCACCGCGGGTGGCCGCGCCGGGAAGCGGGAGCACGCGCCAGCGCCGCTCGGCCGCGGAGCCCGAGGCCACGCCGCGCCCTTCCAGGGGATCCGGCGCCGGCACACCGCGCTCGCGCAGGGTGCGCGCGCAGGCGGCCGCGTCGTCGGTCCCGAAGGCGATGGCCGCGAGCCCGTCTCCGGCGCGAGCCAGCTGCTCGGCCAGATCGTCCGACAAGGGCCCGCCCGATCCGGGAGCGAGCAGCTCCACGTAGGCGTTGCCCAGCCGGAAGAGCGCGTTGCGGGTGCCGAGCTCCGGATGGGTGCCGCACCAGGAGGGGCGGCGCCCGAGCAGGCTCCCGCAGGTGGCCGCGGCAGCGTCCAGGTCGCGCACGGCGATCACCACGTGGTCGAGGCACGTCAGCATGGCCGCAGCAGGCGCTCCGCAGCCGCTCCCCCGGAGGCCATGGCGTCGCCCAGGGCCACGCCGTCCAGGTGCGCGCCGGCCAGCTCGAGGCCCGGGTGCGCAGCCAGCCGGCGGCGCACTTCGGCCACCCGGCGCGGGTGCTGGCGATCCGGCTGGGGAACGGCCTCCCGCCAGCGCGTCACGGCCAGGCAGCGGGGCGCCGCGCGCAGCCCCAGCACCCGATCGAGCTCGGCAACGCAGACGCGGAACAGCTCCTCGTCCGAGAGCTCCAGGGCCGCCGGGCTGCGCGTTCCCCCGAGCAGCGCGGTCAGGAGCTCCCGACCGGGCGGGGCGCGGTCCGGGAAGAGCTGGCTCAGGAAGAGGCAGCCGAGCAGCTCGCGACCTTCGCCCCTCGGCACCAGGAACCCGAAGCCCTCGATGCGGGAGCGCACCTCGGCCGGGTCCAGGGAGAGGGAAACGCTCGCCACCGGAGCGTACGAAATGGCCGCCAGGGCCCTGGCCGCCTCCGCGTCGAGCCCCCGCACCAGGTCCGCCGCCTCCCGCGCCGGCGTCGCCACCACCACGGACCGCGTGCGCAGCTCCGTCCCTCCGTCCTGGCACGCGACGCGGAAGCCGGCCGGGTCGCGCGCGATGGCGGCGGCCCGGGTCTCGAGGGAGATCTGGCCGGCCAGGTCCCGGGCCAGGCGCCCGGTGAGCTCGCCCAGCCCGGCGCGCGCGGACCAGGTCCCGCGCAGCCCCCGCGGCCCGCGCCGGACCAGAGCCCGGGCGGCGAGGCCGCGCACGATCGAGCCGTGGCTGCGCTCCGCCTCCACCAGGGAGGGAAACACCGCTTCGGCTCCGAGCTGGGCTTCGTCGCCGGCGTAGACGCCGGTCAGGAACGGCCCCACCAGGGCGTCGGTGGCCTCGGGGCCCAGGCGCCGGGTCACGAACTCCGCCACGCTCTCGCCGGCGGGGTCGCCGCGCCGGACGAAGGGCTCGACCAGCAGGCGCAGCTTTCCGCGTGCCGAGAGGAGCGGCGTGCCCAGCAAGGCAGCGGGGCCCAGGGGAACCGGCACGAGCCGTCCCTGGCGCAGCAGGAAGCGCAGCCGGCTGGCGGGCTGCGCCTCGAGCAGCAGCGCGTCGAGACCGAGCCGGCGCAGGACCGCCGCCGCCCGGGGCCCGACCCGCAGCGTGTTGGGGCCGCGCTCGACCCGGTGGTCGCGGATCCGCTCGGTCCAGACCGCGCCGCCCACCCGGGGCGTCGCCTCGAGCAGCCGCACCGCGCGCCCCGCCGCAGCCAGTGCCGCCGCCGCCGTGAGCCCCGCCGCGCCGCCGCCCACCACCACCGCGTCGAGCTCGGGCTCCGTCATCGCCCCAGGGCGCGGGCGGCGTCCGTGAAGGCGCGCACGCCCTCGACCGGCGTGTCGGGCAGGCAGCCGTGGCCGAGGTTCAGCACGTGGCCGCGGGCCGGACGGGCCGCCTCGGCGAGGCCTCGCACCAGGGCGAAGATGTGCTCCCGGGGCGCCGCCAGGGCGCACGGGTCGAGGTTGCCCTGGAGGCTCGCGCGCCGCCCGGTGCGCCGCGCCGCCTCGGCGAGGTCCACGCGCCAGTCGAGCGACAGCACGTCCGCCCCGGCTTCCCCCATGGCATCCACCACGTGCGCCCCGTTCTTCACGTAGAGGATGAGGGGTGCGCGGGTGCGGTCGAGCTTGGCGGCGATCTCCCGGTGCGTGGGCAGCACCCACTCCCGGTACTCGGCGGGGCCCAACAGCCCCGCCCAGGTGTCGAAGAGCTGCACCACCTGGGCGCCCGCCTCGATCTGGGCATCCAGGTAGCGCACCACGAGCTCCGTCAGGCGCTCGAGCAACGCTCGCACCAGCGCCGGCTCCCGGTACAGGGTGGCCTTGAAGCGCGCGAAGTCCTTGGAGCCCTGCCCCTCCACCAGGTAGGCGGCCAGGGTGAAGGGAGCCCCCGAGAAGCCGATCAGCGGCACCTGGGCCGGGGCGAGCTCGCGCCGCAGCCGGCGCAGGATCTCGAACACGTAGGGCACCGACTCGCGCGGGTCCCCGACATCCAGGGCCTCCACGTCGGCGCGGCCCCGGATCGGGTGCGTCACCACCGGCCCGGGCCGGAACTCCACCTCGACGCCCATGCCCACCACGGGCACGAAGATGTCCGAGAACAGGATCACCGCCTCGGTCCCCACCCGCCGCAGGGGCTGGAGTGAGATCTCGACCGCCCCGTCCACGTCCCGGCAGGAGTCCAGGAATGGCACCCCCTCGCGCAGGCGCCGGTACTCGGGCAGGTAGCGCCCCGCCTGGCGCATGAGCCAGACCGGCGGGCGGTCCACCGGCTCGCCGCGACAGGCGCGCAGCAACCTCTCCGTGCGGGTCAGCTCCAAGCTCCGCCCGCTCCGCTAGTAGTCCGAGAGCCGCGCCCAGCGGTCGCGGTGCCAGGCCGCGTCGCCGAACGTCATCTCGGCGGCGCGCGCGCGCTTCAGATAGAAGCCGATCTCGTGCTCGTCGGTGACGCCGATGCCGCCGTGCATCTGGATCGCCTCGTTCGCCACCTGCAAGAAGGCGTCGGAGCAGCGCGCTTTCGCCAGCGAGACGAGCTTCGGGAACTCCTCGCTCCCGGCGTCGGCGGCCCGCGTGGCCGCCATCACCGCGGAGCGGGCCAGCTCGATCTCGATGAACAGGCGGGCGGCGCGGTGTTTGAGCGCCTGGAAGGAGCCGATCGGCCTCCCGAACTGCACCCGCGCCTTCAGGTAGGCCAGCGTGCGCTCGAAGGCCTCGCTCATGGCGCCGAGCATCTCGGCGCACAGCCCGGCGCAGGCGCGGTCCAGCACCGCCTCCAGGAGGTCGCCGGCGCGGTTCAGCTCGCCGACCACGTCCTGGGGACCCACCCAGACGTGGTCCAGGTGGACGAGCGCCGCGCCGCGCCCGTCGATCCGCTGCTGCGCCGTCACGGCGAGCCCGGGAGCCGCCTTGGAGACCAGGAAGAGCGTGATCCCGTCCGGGTCGCGCTCCGGCCCGTAGGTGCGCGCGCTCACCAGGATGCCGTCCGCCACGGCGGCGTCCGGCACCTGGATCTTGTCGCCGGTGAGCTGCCAGCCGCCCTCGGCCGCCTCGGCCCGGGTCGCCACGGAGTGCCGGTCGTAGCGGGCGTGGGGCTCCTGCCAGGCCAGGGTGAGCAGTCGCCCGCCCGCGGCCAGCTCGCGCAGCCACTGCTTGCGCATCAGCTCGCTCCCGCCCAGGCGCAGCGCCTCGCCGCCGAGCAGCACGCTGGAGAGGAAGGGCTCCGGCGCCAGGTTGCGGCCCAGGGCCTCCAGCACCACGGCCAGGTCCGCCAGTCCGAGGCCGGCGCCGCCGTAGTCCTCGGGCAGCAGGATCCCGACCCAGCCGAGCTCCGCCATGCGCTGCCAGAGCTCGCGGGAGAAGCCCACCGGGTCGTTCGTGTCGCGGAGCCGTCGCACCCGCGACGCCGGGGAGTGCTGGGCTGCGAAGTCCGCGGCGGTCTTGGCGAGAAGCTCCTGGTCTTCGGTCGCGACGAGCTGCAAAGCCACCTCCTCAGTCCGGAAGCCCGAGCACGCGTTTGGCGATGATGTTGAGCTGGATCTCGCTGGTGCCGCCCTCGATGCTGTTGCCGCGCGAGCGCAGCCACTCGCGCGTCAGCGCGAGCTCCTCGTCCGAGAAGCCCTCGCCCTGCCAGCCCAGGGCCTGGGGTCCGGCGATGTCCACCAGCAGCTCGTAGCGGCGCTGGTTCAGCTCCGTGCCGTAGATCTTGAGGATCGAGCTCTCGGGGCCCGGCGCCTGACCGGCCCGGGCCGCATCGCGCGCGCGCTGGATGGTGAGCATCAGCGAGCGCGTGTCCATCTCGGTGCGGGCCACCCGGTCGCGGATCAGCGCGTCGCCGATGCACCCGTCCAGCCCCTCCAGGTAACGGCGCGCCCAGTCCACCAGGGAGCTCCGGGTCCCCATGGCCCCCGACCCGAAGGCCTCGGCGATCATGCTGCGCTCGTAGGTCAGCAGGGCCTTCGCGATGGTCCAGCCGCCGTGGATCTCGCCCACCACGTTGGCGACCGGCACGCGCACCTCGTGCAGGAAGGTCTCGCAGAAGGGAGAGGCCCCGCTGATCAGGAGGATCGGCTTCACCTCCACGCCGGGGCTCTCCATGTCCATGAGCAGGAAGGTGATCCCGGCCTGCTTGCGCGCCTCGGGATCCGTGCGCACCAGCAGGAACATCCAGTCCGAGAGGTCGGCATAGGAGGTCCAGACCTTCTGGCCTGTCACCACGAAGTGGTCGCCGTCGCGTACGGCCCGGGTCTTCAGCGACGCCAGGTCGGAGCCGGCATCGGGCTCCGAGTAGCCCTGGCACCAGCGGATCTCCCCGCGCACGATGCGGGGCAGGTGTTCGCGTCTCTGCGCCTCGCTGCCGTAGCGCAGCAGGACCGGGCCGATCATGGTGAGCCCGAAGCCGATCAGCGGAGCGGGCAGGCCCAGGGCCGCCATCTCCTGGCGCAGCACCCGGGCGCGGTCGGGCTCGAGTCCGCCTCCCCCGTACTCCTGCGGCCAGGTGGGGGCGGTCCAGCCGCGCTCCGCCATGACCTCGAGCCAGCGCTTGCGGTCGGGATCCGGCCAGCCGGCCTTGCGCCCGCCCCAGGTGCCCTCCAGCTCGGAGCCGCCCTGGCCGAGCAGGCTCGCGGGCGCGTGCTGGCGCAGCCAGGCGCGCGCCTCGCTGCGAAAGGACTCGAGCTCGTGCATGGCGCCCTCCCTCGCCGCCACAGTCTACCCCACGGCGCCTGCACGCTGCCCGGCGCAGCGCACCCCGCTACCCTGGATCGCATGAGGGTCGTGCTCGCCAATCCGCGCGGCTTCTGCGCCGGCGTGGACCGAGCCATCGAGATCGTGGAGCTGGCCCTGGAGCGCTTCGGGCCGCCGGTCTACGTCCGGCACGAGATCGTGCACAACCGTCACGTGGTGGAGGGATTGCGCGCCCAGGGGGCCGTCTTCGTGGACGACCCGGAGCAGGCGCCCCCGGGGTCGCTGCTGATCTTCAGCGCCCACGGGGTCTCGCCGGCGGTGAAGAGCGCAGCGGAGCGGCGCGGCCTGCGCATCATCGACGCCACCTGCCCGCTCGTCACCAAAGTGCACGTGGAGGCGCTGCGCTTCGCGCGGGACGACCACGAGCTGGTCCTGGTCGGGCATGCGGGACACGTGGAGGTGGAGGGCACCATGGGCCACGCGCCGGAGCGCATGCATCTCGTGGAGAGCGTGGACGACGTGGAGCGCCTGGCGGTCCGCGACCCCGAGCGGCTGGCCTGTCTCACCCAGACGACCCTCTCCATGGACGACACAAGGGAGATCGTCGAGGCGCTGCGGCGCCGCTTCCCGGCCATCGTGCTGCCCCGCAAGGACGACATCTGCTACGCCACGCAGAACCGCCAGAACGCGGTGAGGGCGCTGGTTCGGGAGGCGGACCTGGTGCTGGTGGTCGGCGCTCCGGAATCCTCCAACAGCAACCGCCTGGTGGAGATCGCCGCCAAAGCGGGCGTGGATGCCCACCTGATCCAGCACGCCGGGGAGATCGACGCGGCCTGGCTGGCGGATGCGGCCTGCGTGGGCGTCACGGCCGGGGCTTCGGCGCCCGAGATCCTGGTGCAGGAGGTGGTGGAGCGCCTCTGCGCCCTCGGCGGCGCCGACACCGTGGTGGAGGCCCAGCCGCGCGTGGACGAGGGCGTGGTCTTCCAACTGCCGCCCGAGATCCGCAGCGCTTCTGCCTGAAGCGACGCCAGATCACCGCAGCGCCTGCGTTGGCGTCGGAACGGGCGCTCGGATAGGCTCGGCGCTCCCATGGCCCGTACGCCGCGCGACGAGCCCCGTCCGCCCGCGGCGCCTCCCGACGACCCGTACCCGGAGCCCGAGGACCCCGAGACCTGGCCGGTCCTGCCGTCGGCATCGGTCGCCGCTCACGCCGCCTGGCATCGCCGGGCGCGACGCCGCACGGACCGGGAAGTCTGGACACTCGCCTGGCCGGTGATCCTGTCCCAGGTGATGGCCAGCGCCGTGAGCCTGATCGACATCGCCATGCTCGGGCGCCTGGGATCCGACGCGCTGGCCGCCGTCGGCTACGTGACCCAGTTCTTCTGGCTCTCCCAGGCCATGCTGATGGCGGTCGGGATCTCGTGCGTGGCGCTCATGGCCCGGGCCCTGGGCGCCGAGCAGCCGGCGCGCGCCCGCCAGGCCCTGGGCGCCGCCCTGCTGGCCGCCTTTGGTCTGGCCGCGGCCGTGGCGACGGGGGTGATGCTGGCGCCGCGTCCGCTCCTGGCGCTGCTGAACGCCGAGCCCCACGTGTCGGACCTGGCCATCCCCTACCTGCGCCTGACCCTGCTCTCCACCTTGCTCTTCTCGATCTCGATCACCCTGGAGAGTGGCTTCCGCGCCACCAAGGACACGCGCACGCCCCTGGGGATCGCGGCGGTGGTGACGCTGCTCAAGACCGGCCTGAACGCGCTGCTCATCTTCGGCCTCTGGGGGCTGCCGCGCCTGGACCTGGTGGGCGCCGGGCTCGCCACCATCGCCTCCCAGGCCGTGGCCGTGATGCTGCTGTGGGCGGCAGCGCGGCGCTCGCCCTCCCGGGCCGTGCTCGGCCTCGGCCGGCGCGACCTGCGCCCCTCCCGCGCCGGGCTCGCGCCGGTGCTGCGCCTGGCCACGCCGGCGATCCTGGAGCGCATGGTGCTCAACCTGGCGCTGATGGCGTACTTCGCCGTGCTCGGGCGCTACGGGAGCGCCGCCCTGGCCGCGTACACGATCGGCGTGCGCGTGCTCTCCTTCTCCTGGATCCCGGGCATCGGCTTCGCCGCCGCGGCTTCGACACTGGTGGGCCATGCCCTGGGGGCCGAGGACGTGCGCGCCGCCGCGCGGGCCGGATGGCGGGCCACCCGCTTCGCCCTGCTCGTCTCCGTGAGCCTCGGTCTGGTGTACGCGCTGGGACGCGTGCCCCTGGCGCGGGTCTTCACCGACGACCCGGGCGTGATCGAGCAGCTCGGCCCGTTCATGCTGCTGCTCGCCTGCTCCCAGCCGCTGCTCGGGATCCACTTCACCCTGGGCGGCGCCCTGCGCGGGGCTGGGGACACCATGACTCCCCTGCTCGCCGCCACCCTGGGCAACTGGGGACTGCGGGTGCCGCTGGCCTTCCTGGCGGCCTACGGCCTCGGGCTCGGCGTCGTCTGGGTATGGGCCGCCCTGGTGCTCGACCACCTGGCGCGCGCCGTGTGGCTGGCACTCGCCTTCCGACGCGGGCGCTGGGCGCAGGCGCGCGGGGCCCTACCTCAGCAGCCGGCCTCGGCCAGCCAGTCGCGCGGACGCAGGAACTCCTCGGTGAGCCGGGCCTCCGGCGAGCCCGGCTCCGGCGTCCAGCCGTAGCGCCAGCTGGCAAGCGGGGGCAGGGAGGCGAGGATCGATTCCGTGCGCCCGCCGGCCTGCAGGCCGAAACGCGTGCCCCGGTCGTGCACCAGGTTGAACTCCACGTAGCGCCCACGGCGGTAGAGCTGGAAGCTCCGCTCGCGCTCGCCCCAGGGCCGGTGCTTGCGGCGCTCGAGGATCGGCAGGTACGCGGGAAGGTAGTGGTCTCCTACGCTGCGCAGCAGGGCGAAGCAACGCTCGAAGCCGCCCTCGCTCCAGTCGTCGAAGAAGAGCCCTCCGATGCCGCGCGGCTCGCCCCGGTGGGGCAGGAAGAAGTACTCGTCGCACGCCTTCTTGAAGCGGGGATGGAGATCGGCGCCGAAAGGCTCGCAGGCGGCGCGGCCCGTCCGGTGCCAGTGGACCGCGTCCTCCTCGAAGCCGTAGTAGGGCGTCAGGTCGAAGCCCCCGCCGATCCACCAGACGGGCGTGGCATCCGGGGCCTCCGCCAGGAAGAAGCGCACGTTCATGTGCGCCGTGGGCGCGTAGGGATTGCGCGGGTGGGCGATCACCGACACGGAGACCGCCTCGAAGCGCCGCCCTGCCAGCTCGGGGCGCCGCGCCGTGGCGGCGGGTGGGAGGCGCGCGCCGCGGGTGTGGGAGAAGTTGGCGGCGGCCCGCTCGAGGACCGGTCCGTCCGAGAGCACCCGGGGCCGGGCGAGGCCACCCCGCTCGCGCTCCAGCCGCTCGGAGGCGAAGCGGGCCACGCCGTCCTGGGCCTCGAAGGCGGCACAGACCCGGTCCTGCAGCCCGAGCAGGTAGGTACGGACCGCCTCGACGTCCGGCGCGCTCACGGCGGGCCTCCGTCAGGCCTCTGCCGCCGCGCTCGCCGGCTCGAAGGTGAAGCGCAGCCCGGCGTCGCCGCGCTCGACCCGCACGTGGCCTCCCCGCAGCAGGGGACCGAACAAGATCGCGTCGGAGAGCGGGTCCTCCAGCTCGCTGCGCATCACGCGGGCCAGGGGGCGCGCACCGAAGAGCGGGTCGTAGCCCTTCTCCGCCAGCCAGGCGCGGGCCTGCGGGGCGAGCTCGAGGGTGACGCGCTTCCCGCGCAGCTGGGCCACCACCTCGCCCACGAACTTGTCCACCACCCGCTCCATCACCTCGGGCGCCAGCGGCCCGAAGCGCACCACCTCGTCCAGCCGGTTGCGGAATTCGGGGCTGAACAGGCGTTCGAGCTCCTTGCGCGCACTGCCGCGTGCGCCCTCCGAGAAGCCGATCGCCGCCGCGCTCTGCTCCCGGGAGCCGGCATTGGAGGTCATGATCAGGGTCACGTGCCGGAAGTCTGCCTCGCGGCCCTGGTTGTCCGTGAGGGTGGCGTGGTCCATCACCTGGAGCATCACGTCGAACAGGTCGCGGTGGGCCTTCTCGATCTCGTCCAGCAGCAGCACCGCGTAGGGGTGCTTGCGGATCCGCTCCACCAGCAGCCCGCCCTGGTCGTAGCCCACGTAGCCGGGCGGAGCGCCGATCAGCCGCGCCACGGCGTGCTTCTCCACGTACTCGCTCATGTCGAAGCGCAGGAAGGGGACGCCCAGGCACGCGGCCAGCTGGCGGGCGAGCTCCGTCTTGCCCACCCCGGTCGGGCCCACGAAGAGGAAGCTGCCCACCGGACGTCGCTCGCCGCCGAGCCCGGCCCGCGCGCGGCGCACGGCCCGCACCAGGCTGCGGATCGCCCCGTCCTGGCCGAAGACCACGCCGCGCAGGTCCTGCTCCAGACGCGCGAGGCGCGCGCGATCCGAGGTGGAGGCCCGGGCCAGGGGGATGCGCGCGATACGCGCCACCACAGCCTCCATGTCGCGCACGCCCACCCGACGCCCCCTCCCCTCGCCGGGGCGCAGGCGCACGGCCGCGCCCGCTTCGTCCATCACGTCGATGGCCTTGTCGGGCAGGAAGCGGTCGTTCAGATGCCGTGCGGAGAGCTCCACGGCCGCCCGTAGCGCGCCGCGCGTGTAGCGCACGTCGTGGTGCTGCTCGTAGCGGGTCGCCAGCCCCTGCAGGATGCGAACGCTCTCGGCCTCCGAGGGCTCGTGCACGTCGACCCGCTGGAAGCGGCGCGCCAGGGCCCGGTCACGCTCGAAGTGCCGGAAGTCGGCGTAGGTGGTGGAGCCGATGCAGCGCAGATCCCCGGCGGCCAGCAGCGGCTTGAGCAGGTTGGACGCGTCCACCGTCCCGCCCGAGGCCGCCCCGGCGCCCAGCACGGTGTGGAGCTCGTCGATCATGAGGATGGGACGGGGCCGGCTCCCCACCGCGGCCATCAGGGCCTTGAAGCGCGCCTCGAAGTCGCCCCGGTAGCGGGTGCCGGCCAGCAGCGCCCCCAGGTCCAGGGCGAAGATCTCGGCGCCCCGCAGGTCCTCGGGAACGTGGCCCTGGTGGATGCGCAGGGCGAGCCCCTCGGCCAGGGCCGTCTTGCCGACCCCGGACTCCCCGACGAACACCGGGTTGTTCTTGCGTCGTCGGGCCAGGATGTGGACGGTGCGCTCCAGCTCCGCCTCGCGCCCGATCAGGGGGTCGAGCTCTCCGCGCGCGGCCCGCTCGGTCAGGTTCACGGCGAAGGCGGTCAGGGGATCGGCGGGCGCCTCCTCCTCCGGCTCCTCCCCGGGCGCCGCGGCCGGATGCGGCGCCGGGTCCGTCGCCCCCGCGCCGAGCTTGGAGATCCCGTGGGACACGTACTTGAGTACGTCGAGACGCGTGACCCCCTGTTGCCGCAGCAGCCCCACCGCGTGGGAGTCCGGCTCCTGGAAGAGGGCCGCCAGCAGGTCGCCCGCCTCCACCTCCTCCTTCTCCGCGCTCTCCACGTGGTGGATGGCGTGCTGCAGCACGCGGTGGAAAGCCAGCGTCTGCTCGGCCTGACCGCCGTCCTCGGGCAGCGCTTCGAGCTCCTCGGAGAAGAAGCGGCGCAGGGCGGCCTCGAGCGCCGTCACGTCGCCACCGCAGTGGCGCAGGATCTCGGCGCCTCGAGGGTCGTGGAGCAGGGCGTAGAGCAGATGCTCCACGGTCAGGAAGGCATGCCGCTGCTCCACCGCCTCGCGGAAGGCGGCATGCAGGGTGAGCTGCAGCTCGCGGCCAATGCGGCTCACTCGGGCTCCGCCCCCGCTCGCAGCGGGTAGCCCCGCTGCTCGGCCATGCGGTGGACCGTCGCCACCTTGGTCTCGGCCACCTCCAGCACGTAGACGCCGGCTACGCCGAGCCCGCTGCGATGGATCTGCAGCATGAGCTGAGTCGCCTGCACGGGGCCCTTGCCGAAGACCCGCTCGAGCAGCGACACCACGAACTCCATCGGGGTGTAGTCGTCGTTGTAGAGGACGACCTTGAAGCGGTCCGGACGCCCCACGGCCCGGCGGGTGCGGGTCGCAACCCCCCGCTGGCGCTCCGCGCTGGCCAGCTCGTCCTCCCGACGGGACGGCGGGGACGGTCGACCGCTCACGCCCAGAGCATAGACGGGTGCCGGCGGGTCCGCCGCTAGACTGATCGGGATGAGCGACCTGGCCCTGGCGGAGGGCGTCTGCACCCTGCCCCCGGAGGAGTGGAACGCCCTGGTGGGGAACGAGTCGCCCTTCCTGGAATGGGAGTGGCTGGCCTCCCTGGAGGAAGCGGGCGCCGTGGGTGAGGCCACCGGGTGGGTGGCGCGGCCGCTGGTGGCCCGCCGGGCCGGCCGACTGGTGGCCGCCTGTCCGCTCTACCTGAAGGCCCACGGCGAAGGAGAGTTCGTCTTCGACTTCGCCTGGGCCGACGCCGCCCTGCGCGCCGGCATCGACTACTACCCGAAGCTCCTGGTGGGCGTCCCCTTCACGCCCGTCGGCGGCGCGCGCGTGCTCAGCGCACCCGGCGAGGATCGGGCCGCCTGGATCGCACGCTTCGCCGAGGCGCTCCGCGAGCTGTGCGTAAGGCTCGGGCTCTCGGGCGTGCACGTGAACTTCTGTCGCGAGGACGAGCGCCACGGTTTCGAGGCGGCTGGCTACCTGCCCCGGATCGGCTTCCAGTACCACTGGTCGAACGCGGGCTACGCGAGCTTCGACGACTACCTGGGTCGACTGCGCAGCAAGCGGCGCAACCAGGTCCGGCGCGAGCGCCGGGAGGTGGCGGCCCAGGGCGTCGTCATCGAGTGCCGCAGCGGATCCGACGTCCCGGACGACTGGTTCGGGCCCATGTTCCGCTTCTACCGCGCCACCGTAGATCGCAATCCCTGGGGACGGCCGTACCTCAACCGCCGGGTCTTCGAGCTCCTGCAACGACGCTTCCGTCACCGCCTGTGCCTGCTGATGGCCCAGCGGGGTGGCGAGGCCATCGCCGGAAGCCTCAACGTGCAGAAGGGCGCGTGCCTGTATGGCCGCTACTGGGGGGCTCTGGCGCCCGTGCGCCACCTGCACTTCGACGTCTGCTACTACGCGGGCATCGAGCATTGCATCCGCCAGGGACTGGCCCGCTTCGAGCCCGGCGCCGGCGGCGACTACAAGCAGATGCGCGGCTTCGACGCCCAGCCCACCTGGAGCGTGCACTTCCTGGCCGATCCGCGTCTGCACGCGGCGGTGGCCCGCCATCTGGAAGCCGAGCGCGGCGACGCCCGCGACGCGATCGAGTGGCTGCGCGAGCGCAGCGCGCTCAAGGTGGCGCCGTGACGGAGCGGCCCATCGTGCTGTTCGACGGGGTGTGCAACCTGTGCCACGGCGCCGTGCGCTTCGTGATCGCACGCGATCCCGTGGCTCGCTTCCGCTTCGCGTCGCTCCAGTCCGAAGCGGGCATCGCCCTGCTGCGCCGCCACGGGCTCCCGATCGAGACCGTCGACACCCTGGTCCTCGTGGAGGGCGATCGGGCCTTCACGCGCAGCGCGGCCGCGCTGCGCATCGCGCGAGGGCTGCGCTTCCCGTGGAACCTGCTCCCCGGGCTGGTGGTCGTGCCCCGCCCCCTGCGCGACCGGGTCTACGACTTCGTGGCGGGCCGCCGCTTCCGCTGGTTCGGGCGCCTGGACGCCTGCCCGGCGCCGCGGCCCGAGCTCCGCGAGCGCTTCCTGGACGCCTAGCAGGCTCGACTCCCCCCGAAGCCCGCCGGCCCCGATCCCTGGGGGCCGGGCAGGCACGGACGGCTCGTCCTGGACGAGCCTTCCGGCTCCGTGCGCGTCGCGCGCGCGCCTCCCGTTCCTGGTAGGGTTGCAGCGCATGGAGCAGGCATCCTTCGATCCCTTCGTCTTCGGCCACGACGTGCTGCTGCGCCTCGTGCTCTCGGTGGTCTTCGCGGGACTGATCGGCTGGGAGCGGGAGTGGCGCCGCAAGCCCGCCGGCCTGCGCACCCACATGATGGTGTCCCTCGGCGCGGCGAGCTTCACGCTGGTGGCTCTGGAGCTCTACGAGAGCGTGGTGACCACGGCGGCCAGCGTGTCGCGGGCGGACCCCCTGCGCATCGTGGAGGGCGTGATGGGCGGCATCGGCTTCTTGGGGGCCGGCGCCATCGTCCAGGGACGCGGCTCCGTGGAGGGCCTCACCACCGCGGGGAGCATCTGGCTGGCCGGCGCCATCGGGGTGGCCTGCGGGGGCGGCCACCTGCTGCTGGCCGGGACGTCGGTGGCTCTGGCCCTTCTGGTGCTGCTCGGGCTCGGCCTGATCGAGAGATGGCTGCAGGAGGGCCGCTAGCGGGGGACTCGGGGCCCGCCGAACGCCTGGCGCCAGTCGGCGCCGGCCGGACCCCGCAACGCCATCTCCTTCGCGGCCACCGCGTCGTCCATGCCCCGCCGCTCGCGCCCTTCGACGACCCTGTGGGGAGCTAGCCGGCCTGGGCCTGCAGCAGAGCGCGGAGCTGCTCCACGGCGCCGCTGCCCCCGAAGACCAGCAGCCGGTCACCCGCCCGCAGGGCGAAGTCGGCCTCGGGATTCGGCGTGGTGTGGCCGCCCCGGTCGACCGCCAGCACGTTCACGCCCGTGCGGGGGCGCACCCGGAGCTCTCCGAGCGTCGTCGGGGCCAGTCCGTCGGGAACCTCCACCCACTCGGTGGAGATCTGCTCGAGCAGCTCCACCAGCCACGGATCGAGCCGGACCTGCGGCGTGCGCATGGGCTCGTAGCCCTCCTCCCGCAGCTGGTCGGTGAAGCGGGCCACGGCCCCTTCCGGGATGCCCGTGCTGCGCAGGGTCTGGGTCAACAGACCGAGGGCCGACTCGAACTCCTCGGCCAGCACGGCGCTGGCGCCCGCGTCGTAGAGGGCATCCACGTCCATCACGTAGCGCGTGCGGGCGAGGATCGTCGCGTTCGGATTGAGCTGGCGCACGAGTCGCACCACGCGGCGCGTGGCCATCGGGTCGGAGATGGCCACCACCACGCGCAGCGCATGCGGTACGCCCAGTCGCTCCAGGATGGGCCGACGCGTGGCATCGCCGTAGATCACCGGCTCGTCCCGGGCGATGGCCTCGCGGACCGAGAGGGCGTTGGCATCCACGGCCACCCAGGGGATGTCGAGGGCCTGCAGCACCCGGACCAGCTGTCGATTGCCCAGACCGAGGCCGATCAGCACGGTGTGGTCCATCCGGGACGAGCGCTGGGCAGGAGCGCGCCCGAGCCGGTCGGCGCCGCCGGCGAGCCAGTCCGCCAGCCGGGGCGCGACGCTCACCAGGAAGGGGGTCGCCACCAGCGTCACCACCGAGCCCGCCACGAAGATCTGCATCAGCCAGTCGTCCAGCAGCCCGGCCGCGGCGGCGGCCGCGGCCAGCACGAAGGAGAACTCCCCGGTCTGGGCCAGGGCGAGGCCCGTCACCACGCCGAGACGCAGCCCCTGGCGCAGCACGACCGCCACGATGAGCGCCACCACCAGGGCCTTGAGCACGACGGTGCCGGTCACGTAGGCCAGCACCGGGGCCGCGTGGTGCACGGCCGCCGCCGGGTCGAAGAGCATCCCGACCGCGGTGAAGAAGAGCCCGAGCAGGACTCCGCGCAGGGGCAGCACCTCGGCGAAGAGCTGGTGGGCGTAGGGCGTCGCGCTCACCACCAGGCCCCCCAGGAAGGCCCCCACCGCCAGCGTGAGGCCGATCCACTCGGCGATCGCAGCCGAGCCCACCACGATCAGGAACGCGAGCAGACTGAAGAGGTCGCGAGAGCGCAGCCGAGCCGCCCGATCGAGCAGCGCCGGGAGCACGAAGCGGGCCACCAGGAAGAAGATTCCGAGCGCCACCACCGAACGAGCGACGGCGAAGGCCGCGTCGCGAGCGGCGCCCGCATCCCGGGCCGTCAGCACCGGGATGGACAGCAGGAGGGGCACGATGCAGATGTCCTGGAACAGCAGGATCCCCACTGCGAGCTGGCCCTGGGGCGCGTCCACCTCGCCCCGGTCGGCGAGCAGGCGCATCACCAGCGCCGTGCTCGACATGGCCACCAGACCGCCCATCACCAGGGCGCCCCGCACGCCCAGGCCCAGGGCGCTTCCGGCCAGGGTCACGAGCCCCACGGTGACCGCCACCTGGAGCCCCCCGGCCAGGAGCGCGTGGCGCCACAGCCGTCTCAGGCGCTCGAGCGGCAGCTCGAGACCGATCTCGAACAGGAGGAACACGACCCCGAGCTCGGCCAGCCCCCGCACCCGCTCCGGATCGCTCACCCAGCCGAGTCCCGCGGGCCCCACCAGGGCGCCCATCACCAGGAAGCCGGCGATTGCGGGCAGCCCGAGGCGCTCGAACACGGCCACGCCCACCGCCGCCATGGCGATGAGCAGCAGGAACTCGCCGAGAACGTGCGGATCGGACAAGCGCGCGTCCCTGGGCAGGCCCCCGGCCCGCCCGGCCTCAGAGCATCGCTGCCAGGAGCGTGGCGATGCCCAGGAAGCTGAAGAAGCCCACCACGTCCGTCACGGTGGTCAGGATGATCGAGGAGGACTGCGCTGGGTCCTGGCGCAGCGTCGTGAGCGTGATCGGAATGGCGGCTCCCGCGATCCCGGCGATCATCATGGCGATCACCATGGAGACGCCGATCACGAGCGCGAGCCCGAAGGAGCGGCTCCAGGCGTAGACGGCCACGGAGGTGGTGACGGCCACGGCCACGCCGTTCAGGGTTCCCACCAGGAACTCCTTGCCCGCCACGCGCAGCCAGTGACGTGCGCGGATCTCGCGCAGGGCGAGGCCGCGCATGGTGACGGCCAGGGCCTGGGCGCCGGTGTTGCCGGACTGGCCCGCCACCACGGGCAGCAGCACCGCGAGGGCGGTGAAGCGCGCGATGGTGCCCTCGAAGATCCCCACCACCGATGCGGCCAGGAACGCCGTGAGCAGGTTGATCTGGAGCCAGGGCAGCCGCTTGCGCACCGCGAACCACGGCGGCGAGAGGGCGCGCTCCTCCTTGCTGGCCCCCACCATGGTCACCAGGTCCGCGGTGGCGTCCTGCTGGGTCGCGGCGATCAGCTCCTCCTGGCGCAGCACGCCGAGCACGCGGCCCGCGTAGTCCACCACCGGCAGGCTTCCGGCACGCTGCTGCTGGAGCACCTCCACCACCTCTTCGCGGGGCGACGTGGCCTGCACCTGGGCAGGCGCCCCCCGCACCAGGGTCTGGAGCCGCGCCGCGGGCGGCGCGAGCATCAGGTCCTGGAGCGGCACCGAGCCGACCAGATGCCCCTCCGCATCGACCAGGAAGATGTCCTGGATGCGGCGACGCAGGTGTCGCAGGCGGCGGACCACGTCCCGGGCGGCCGTGTCGGGCCGGAAGGTGGTGACGCGCGGGTCCATGAGCGCGCCGGCCGTATCGGGCGGGTAGTCCATCAGGGTGCTCAGCTCCTCGGCCAGGGCGGCGGGAAGCGGCTCGAGGAGACGGCGGCGCGCGTCGGGCGCGAGGCGCGCCAGCAGGGCCGCCGCGCGGTTGGGATCCAGTCCCGGCAGGAGCGCCTGGGCGGGCTGCTCCGGAAGCCGGGCGAGGACCGCAGCGCCGGTCTCGGGCGTGAGCCGGTGCAGCAGGCGGACGGCCCGCTCGGGGGGCTCGCCCGCCAGCAGCTCGGCCGTCTCGGCCCAGGGCGCCGCCTCGAGCACGCGCGCCGCCTCGTCCGGGTAGCGATCCAGAAGCACGCGGGCGAGATCGCGGGCGCCACGACGGGTCGGGCTCGCCACGGCTCAGCCCCGCGCCGCCGGGGCGGGGCCGGCTGCCGCCCCGGCCACGGCCTCCAGCAGTCCGGCCACGCCGGTCCAGAACAGGTCGCCCAGGGCCTGGGCCGTGGGGGCTCCGGGCGCCGTCTCGGCTCCGCGTAGCTCCTCCTCGACCCGCCGCAGCGTGCGATAGCGGATCGCCCCGAGGAAGCGGCCGGCTTCGTCCACCACCGGGAGCGAGTGCACTTCGCGCCAGCCCGCGTGGGCGACGATCGCATGGCGCTCCGTGTCGGCCCGCAGGTGCTGGACGGGGGTACGCATGACCGCTCCGAGCGATGCCTCGGGCGGCGCCAGCAGCAGCTCGCGCAGGTTCATCACTCCGACCAAACGCTGGTCGCGATCCAGCACATAGAGGTTGTAGAGGGCGTTCTCCGGCGTCTCGCGCAGGCGGGCGAGGGCTTGTTCCGCACGCAGATCCTCGGGCAGGGCCAGCACCTGCGGATCCATGAGTCCGCCGGCGCTCCCGGGCGGGAAGCGGAGCAGCAAGCCGAGGGGCCGGGCGCGCTCTGCCGGCAGCGCCTCCAGCAGCGCGGCTCGCGTCTCTGCACCCAGGCGGCGCACCAGGAACGCCGCCCGATCGAGTCCCAGTGCCGCCACCAGGGCGGAGGCACGGGCGGAGTCCAGTCGCCCGAGCAGCGCCGCCGCCTGCGCCGGCGCCATGCGCGCCAGCACCCCCGCCGCCGCCTCCGGGCGCAGCGCCGTCAGCAGCTGCGCCGCGTCGCGCACCGGCCAGGCCTCGAGCACGGCCGCCGCGTCCTCCGGGTGATGTCCGACCAGGGTGGTCGACAAGCTCTCTTGCAGCTCCATGGCCCCTCCCTGCACCGCGCGCCCCAGCGCGCTCGCAAGCATCCCGCTCCCCGTGCCCCGATGCAATCGCGTAGCATGGCGCGCGGCCCGGACCTCGCTCTGGACGGGCCACGAGGGAGGACCCCATGTCCGAGATCTTCGACGTCGAGGCCTGGCGTCAGGTGCTGGTGAGTTCGCTCACGGAGCTGACCGGGCGCATCGCGGCCTTCCTTCCGAGCCTCGTCGGGGCGTTGGTCATCCTCGCGGTGGGATGGGCCGTGTCCCGAGCCGTGGAGGCCGTGGCGCGTCGCGCCCTGCACCGGCTCGGCCTCGACCGCGCTTCGGACCGGCTGCGCGTTTCGGAGGTGCTGGCCCAGGGCGGCATCGCCGGGCGGCCGTCCGCCGTCCTGGCGCGGCTGCTGTTCTGGGTGCTGATGCTGAGCTTCCTGCTCTCGGCGGTGGAGACCCTGGGGCTCACCGCCGCTACCGCCACCATCGACCGCCTGGTGGCGTACCTGCCCAACGTGATCGCGGCGGGGCTGATCGTGATCGTGGGGCTGCTGCTGGCACGGCTGGCGGGCAACCTGGTGGGATCCGGCGCCGCTGCCGCAGGCATCGTCCAGGCGGCCCGCCTGGGCGCCGCCGCCCATACGGGGGTGGTGATCGTGGTCACCGTCGTGGCCCTCGAGCAGCTCGGCGTCAACACCGAGATCCTGGTCACGGTGCTCACGGCGGTGGCTGCGGCGCTGACCCTGACCCTGGGAGCCGCCTTCGCCTTGGGAGCCCGGCAGCTGGTGACGCACATCCTGGCGGGCCACTACCTGCGCCAGGTGCTCGACGCCGGTCGCACCGTGGAGGTGGGGGGACGCAGCGGCATCGTGGAGCGGGTGGGCGCGGTGGCCACGCTGTTCCGGAGCGAGGACCGCCTGTGGAGCATTCCGAATGCGCGCCTGCTCGATGATTTCGCCCTCCGCTAGCGGCTCGGTGGGCGCCGCTCGATCGCGTCGAGCCAGCGGTCGATCGCATCCTTGGCGGAGGCGGTGATGCCTCCGCGCTGGTACTGGTCGACGACGACCTCCTCGAGGCGCGTCACCATGGCGTCGACGCCGGACGCCCCGGAGTCCGAGACCAGGCGTCCGGCCGGCGGCTTCGGCTCCGCCGCCCCGAACAGATTGATCCAGCGCTCGGAGCGGCGGCCCGCGCGCAGCAGGGCGTAGAAGCGCTGGCCCGGTCGCTCGCCGCCGGCCACCAGGTCCACGAGCAGCGCGCCGATGGCCAGGGGGCTCAGCAGGAGATCCCGCGCGCCGTCGCAGAAGAGCTTGCCCTGGAAGACCAGGGCGTCGCGCAGCAAGGCCCAGCGCGCGCTGCTCGCGCGCGCCGTCGAAGTCGCGCTGGCCACGTGGGTCCTCCCGTCGCGGGCCTGCGCCGGAGCGCCATCCTCCCGGCGCACCCCGTGGTAGCCTACCGGAGCATGGCCCGTGAAGGCTCGTCGCCGTCGGCGCCGCTCCGGGAAGCTGCCGAAGCCGACCTCCTCGCACGTCTGCGGGCGGGCGACGAGAAGGCCTTCGAAGAGCTGGTGCGGCTTCTGGGCGGACGCCTGCTCGCGGTGGCCCGCCGCTTCCTCCCGGAGGAGGAGGACGCCCGGGACGCGGTCCAGGACGCCTTCCTCTCCGCCTTCCGGGGCCTGGCCCGCTTCGAGGGGCAGGCGCGGCTTTCCACCTGGCTGCACCGCATCGTCGTGAACGCGTGCCTGCTCAAGCTGCGTTCGCGCCGACGCCGGCCCGAGGAGCCCATCGACGGGCTGCTGCCGGAGTTCCTGGCCGATGGCCACTATGCGCTCCCGGCGGTCGCGTGGCGCAACGACGTCATCGCAGCGCTCGAGCGCGACGAGCTGCGCGCCCTGGTGCGCGAGGCGCTGGAACGACTTCCCGGGAGCCACCGCCTCGTGCTCCTGCTGCGCGACATCGAGGGGCTCGACACGACGGAAACCGCGCAGGCCCTCGGCATCAGCCCGGCGAACGTGAAGGTGCGCGTCCACCGGGCCCGCCAGGCGCTGCGCACCCTGCTCGACGCTCGTTTCCGCGAGGAGGAGCCGTGACCTGTCGCGAGTTCGTCGACTTCCTGATGGCGTACCTGGACGGGGAGCTGCGCGGCGAGGGGCGGCGGCGCTTCGACCACCACCTGGAGCGCTGCCCGCCGTGTGTCGCGTATCTGGACACCTACCGCACGACCATCGAGCTCGTGCAGACGATCTGCGGGCACCCGGACGATCCGATCCCGGCGGACGTGCCGGAGGACCTGGTGGCGGCGGTCCTGGCGGCCCGGGAGGCGCCCCGGAGCTAGGCAGTGGGAAGCACCCTTCCTCAGATGGGAAAGAGTTTTCCGCGGAGCCGGGGACCTGCTGGCTGGACCGCCTCCAACCCCCCGGCCGGGGGGCCTTTTTATTCGAGCTGGCTGGGAACGGAACTTGCGTACAGGGGCGACGTGGCAAGACAGGGCCGGATGGGGCGGCTCGCCGCCAGTCTCCTGCTCGCGGCGGGGATCGTCGTGGCGGCGGGGGTCCCCGCCCGGGCGGTGATCATCGCCTCGGGCAACGGCACCGGGAACGCGGTGGCGCCTCCCGACGACCCGGGCTGGGCCAACCTGGGGGTGATCGGCGGTCTGAGCGCCGTCTACCTGGGCAACGGCTGGGTCGCGACCGCCCGGCACGTGGGCGCGAACACCACCCACTTCCTGGCGGTCCCGTACTCCGCGGTGGCGGGCTCCGAGGTCCAGTTCGAGACGAGCCCGGGCATCCTGGCCGACCTCGTCGTGTTCAAGATCGAGGGCGAGCCGCCGCTGCCGTCGCTTCCCATCGCCAGCGCCCCGCCGGCCGTCGGCGCCGACGTGATCATGGCCGGGAACGGGCGCAACCGGGGTGCCCCGCTCACGTGGCAGGGCAAGCAGGGCTGGTGGTGGGGCAGCGGAAAGGCCATGCGCTGGGGAACCAACCGCGTCCAGAATGCCTCCACCAACGTGACGCTCTCCGGTACCACGACCCGCGCCTTCTCCATGGATTTCACCCAGTCGCCGCCGGCCCAGGTCACGGAGCACGAGGCGCAGTTCGCCAACGGCGACTCCGGGGGCGCCGTCTTCATCCAGACCGGGGGCGTCTGGGAGCTGGCGGGCATCAACTTCGTGCGAGCCACCTACGGCGGCCAGCCGAACGACTCGGCCCTCTACGGCAACCTGAGCTACGCGGTCCAGCTCGCCCACTACCGGGACGCCATCCTGGCCGTGGTGACCCAGCCCGCCTGCAGCGACGGCCTGGACGACGATGGCGACGGCCTCGTGGACTGGCCCGCCGACCTGGGCTGCGACGACGCCCTCGACAGCTCGGAGTGGTCCGACTCCCTGCCCTGCGATGACGGCAGGGACAACGACGAGGACGGCGCCACGGACTTCCCGGACGACGTGGGCTGCGCCGGCCCCCTCTCCGCCCTCGAGAACCCCCAGTGCCAGGACGGCATCGACAACGACGGCGATAGCCTGGTGGACTGGGACGGGGGCGGCGTGGGAAGCCCGGATCCCCAGTGCGTCGATCGACCCTGGCGCAACCTGGAGGCGGGCAGCTACTGCGGTCTCGGCTTCGAGCTGGCCCTGCTGCTGCCGCCCCTCGTGGCCCTCCGGCGGCGCCGCGGACGCGCTCCCGCCCAGCCCGCCGCTTGACCCGCGCCCCCCTCCGGCGGTAGAAGCGAACTGCTCAGGACTCCAGGGAAGAGGAGGCCAAACCCATGTCCGCCCGAGCCCGGTACCGTGGCGCCCTGGCCGGCGCCCTGGCCCTGGTGCTGGCCCCCGCGGCCGGCCTCGCCCAGCCCGTGGCCAAGTGGAACCCGGAGCGCATCGCCGGCTACGCGCAGCAGCTCGCCAAGGCGGGCATGGAGCTGGAGACCGCGGCCCGCAAGGCGCTGCTGCCCGGGCCGCCGCCCACGGTGTCCCAGCAGCGCGCGCGCTACGAATTCCTGGAGGCGTTGCGCTTGTTCGAGAACAGCGCCCACCACCTGGCCGAGGAGCTCAAGGCGGGCAAGGGGCGCGAGGCCACCGCGCCCACCTTCCGCCGCCTCCAGACCCTGCGCCGGGACGTGGAGGACAGCTCCCAGCGCATGGAGATCCCGGACTCCCTGCTCGCGGCCATGCTCAAGGCCGGCGAGCTCATGCTGCGCCTGGCTCCCTACTACGCGGACGTGTGAACCGCTGGAGATCCGGCCTGCGGCGCTCCGCGCTAGCGTCACCCCGATGACCGCCTCGGGTGCCGTCCAGGTGGGCGTGATGCTGGCGCTCGCCGTCGCTCTGGCGACCAAGATCGCCGCGCAGAGGCGCCGGGGAGTCGTTCCCGTGGTGCTCGGCAAGGCTGGCGATGGCTTGGTGGCGCGCCTCGAACCCCTGGCGGCGGTCGCCCTGTTCCTCTGGTTCGCTGCGGTCGCCCTCCATGGCACGGGCTGGGCCCCCGGGCTGTTCGAGCCGCGGCTGTTCCGGTCGGCCGCGATCGAGGTGGCCGGCACCTTCGTGACGCTGGCAGCCTTCGGGCTGCTCCTCACGGCCCTGCGCCAGATGGGTCGCTCCTGGCGCATCGGTATCGATCCCGGCAGCCACGAGGCGTTGGTCACCGAGGGCGTCTTCGCCCTCTCCCGGAACCCCATCTACTTCGCCATCGACCTGCTCGCGCTCGGCGCCTTCCTCGTCTCGGGCTCGCTGTTCTTCCTGGTCTCCGGGCTCCTCATCGCAGCGGACATCCACATCCAGATCCTGCGCGAGGAGCGCTTCCTGACCACGACCTTCGGCGACCGCTACGCGCGCTACCGCGCACGAGTGCGGCGCTACTTCGGCCGCCGCGGGAAGAGCCCGGAGCCGACACCGGGGCAGGGCGACCGCACTGGAGCCGCCCTGCCCCGACCGTGAAGGCCGGCTAGCGCACGAGCTGGAACGAGCGCGTGGGATGGGTGAGCGTGGGTGCAGGCTCGCCCTGGACCGGGTCCGTGACCAGGCGGTCGCCCTTCCCGCGCAGACCCGGGCGGGAGAAGGGATCACTGGCCGCGTCCGCATCCGGGGCCGCGGCGTCCTCGCAGTAGCCGAAGGCCCAGTCCCGGCAACTTCCCCCCTCCAGGGGGTCGTCGAGGATCACCTCGCACATCTCGCAGGCGAAGACCGCCACGTCCAGGCAGCTCTCGCACTCCCGCCCGCCGGCGTAGTTGTCCGTGCAGGCCTCGCCCAGCGTGTCCAGCAGCTTGAAGCAGGGGTGCGGCCCGCTCGAATCCCCGGCGTTGTCCGCGGCGTGCGCGCTCAGCGGCCCGCCCGTCAGCAGGACGATGCCGAGCGCCACCACCGCCGTCCTCCAGTTGCCCCGGGTCCCCGCCCGAAGCGCAGTCTCGATCTCGCTCATCGACGTCTCCTCCTCGTGCCGGCCGCGCGGGCCGGCGTGGGGAGGGAGTGCGCGGGAGCGCCGGAATCGGATCAGCCCGCCAATCAAAGGGAACGCCCCCGGCGGAGGGCCGGGGGCGTTCGGGAACCGGAGACCGGGGCTGGAGCCGGCGCCGTGTGCCTGTCTAGGCCCGGCGGCGGCGGGCCCGGAGGGCGGCCAGGGGCGGCAGGAGCAACGCCAGCTCGAAGCCCAGGCCGCAGTGCGCGTTGCTCTCGGACCACTGCTCCGGGGCGGCGCAGCCGGGGTCGTCGGGGTGGTCGACGAGGCCGTCCCCGTCGTTGTCGATCCCGTCGCTGCAGTCCGGCGCCTCCGAGGGATCGTCCGCAGAGCTGCAGTTGAAGTCGCCCAGGAAGTCCGTGTAGCCGTCGCCGTCGTCGTCCAGGCCGTTGTCACAGGCGGGGGGCTCGGGTTCCTCGCAGCTTCCGGGCTCCACCGGCGCCTCGCTCGCGTTCCCGAAGTCCGCCGTCCACCAGTGGGGCTGCACCGTGACGCCGTAGGGCTGCAGCACGCAGAGCGCGGGCCCCACCGCGTGGCCGACCCCCACGTGACGCGCGTTGGCGTTCAGCAGGATGGCGCGGTGGGGGGTCGAGCCCATCCATCCCTGGACGATCTGGGCCGGGGTGGTCTGGCCTGCTCCCGCCGCCTCGGAGCCCCCGGCCGGGTAGCCGGCGTCCCGCATCCGGCTGCGAGCGGTGGAGCCGTCGGAGCCCGTGTGGGACAGGAAGCATCCGTCGCGCATGTCCTCGCTGTGGCGCACGGCGGCGGCCATCAGGCGGCCGTCGATCTGGACCGGGGAGAGGCCGTTGCCCGCCCGCTCCAGGTTGATCCGTTCCACCACCTCCGCCTCCTCGGCCGTCGGCGTGGGGCAGGCGGACTGGGCGCGGGCCGGGAGCGGGGCCAGGGACGCCGCGACCAGGGCCAGCGCGAGCGCCAGGGCCAGCCCGAGGTTCGTGTCTCGCCCGCTTCCGTCCATGGGGTCGCCTCCCGTTCGCAGCCGTGCCGTCAGCCGCTGGAGCGGCGTGGGTCCTGATCGGCGGCACGGAGGAAGCAACGGGTGATAAAAACCACATTCTTGGATCCCCGGGGGATTCTCAGCCAGCCCCGGACCGGGGCGGTGCTCGCAGCCTGGGCCGGCACCGCGGCCGTTCCAGACCGCGGAGGCCGCCGTTCCCGCAGTCGAACGATCCGCCTAGGTCGTTCGTGTCACGCCCGCCGCGCTCGGTGCCGGAGAGCCTATGCCCTGTGGACGATGCCCGCGCCGGGCTTTCCGCCCAGGGTTGCGCGCAGGGACGGCATCGGGCCGCCCCGAGAACCGGAGATCCAGACATGACCCCGACAAACCTGCAGAGGGCCCTGCTCGCGGCGACGTTCGCCGCACTCGCGACCGCAGCCGCGGCCCCGGACGCCCGCGCCCAGGAGCTGAGCGAGGCCGAGCTCTTCTTCGAACTCAACGACACGGACGGAGACCTGGGCATCCATGCCTCCATCGACGGAGGCCCCTACAAGAGGCTCGAGATCGAGGACAGCCGGGACCGGACCTTGCTGGTCGTCACCGCCCGCGGGCGCCTGGGGCGCCAGGGCCTGACGCAGCTCTTCCTGGAGAGCGCCGAGCCGAGCTTCGACGAGCTGGCGCCGGAAAGGTTCTTCCGGCGCTTCCCGGAGGGGATCTACGAGATCGAGGCGACCACCGGGGACGGCGAGGAGCTGGAGGCGGAGGTGACGCTCAGCCACGTGCTGGCGGCGCCGCCGGACGGCATCACGGTTGCCGGCGTTCCGGCGGCCGAGGAATGCGACGATCCGAACCTGCCCGTGGTGAGCGAGCCCGTGCTCATCGACTGGGAGCCGGTGGAGACGTCGCATCCCGAGATCGGCGAGCCCGGCCTCGTGGAGATCGTCCGCTACCAGTTCTTCGTGGAGCGCGAGGGAGTCAAGTTCTCGGTGGACCTGCCCCCGGACGTGACCGAGTTCCTGGTCCCCGCGGACGTCCTCGCCCTGGGCGACGAGTTCAAGTTCGAGATCATCGCCCGCACCTCGACCGGCAACAACACGGCCGTGGAGAACTGCTTCCTGCTCGAGTAGAGGCAACGCGTGCGCGGGCTCCGTTCGCCGCCGTGTGCGAGCGGAGCCCGCCTGCGTCCTCGCGGCCACTCCCGGGCGTCGCGCTCGCAGCGGCGCCCCAGTGGCGAAACGGCCGAGAGTTCCGTTTCGGAGAACCCTCGGCCGTTCGCAGACTCGGTGGAGCACGAGACCGGATTCGAACCGGCGACCCTCACGTTGGCAACGTGATGCTCTACCAGCTGAGCTACTCGTGCGTCGCTTCCAGCATGTAAGCAAGCCCCTCGTGAGCGTCAAGGGCGCGGCGCGGTGTGCCGGAGCGCCGCAGGCGAGCAGCTCGTCCGTCCCCACGGGGACCTATTGGCTCAAGGAGGTTTTCGCAGCGCCCGATCAGTTGCCGTAGGGGCGGAAGCGTCACCGGGGGGGGGCAGGTGCGTGCCAACGCGATGACAAGCGAGCGCTTCGGCCTCATGGTGATCGGCTCGGCGCTGCTCGTCATCGTGGCGGTCGCGGGCCTGCTGCTGGGATTGCAGCGCGACGCGCGACGTGAGCAGGCCCGGGCCCAGGGCGTGAGCCTGGTGCGCCTGCTCTCGCGGGTTCCCCTGGAGCAGCTGCTGGGAGGAGCGGGCGTCCAGGGCCCGTTGCAGCTCATCAAGCACAGCCAGGGAAACCCGGACTTCGCCTATGCCGCGGTGGTCGATCCCGGCGGCCGCATCCTCGCCGAGGTCACGGCGCCGGGCGCCATCGTTCCCACGCGCCCACCCGCTGCCGAGCCGTCCGCCTGGATCGGCGAGCGCAGCATCGAAGCGAGCGACGGAGGAGCCGCCCTGCGCGAGTTCCACGCCCCGGTGCTGGCCGGCAGCGCACGGGTCGCGGAGCTGCGCATGGGGTTCCGGGAGCCCGGCTGGCTCGTCGCGCTCGCCCAGGTGCCCCTGCTGGCCTCCATGGCGCTGCTCATCTTCCTGCTCGCCCCCCTCTCCTACTTCCTGCTACGTCGCGAGGTGAGCCCACTCGCCACCGCGAACGCGAAGATCCAGCGGCTGCTGGAGGGAGAGCACCTCGAGCCGGTGCGCATCGAGGCGACCGGCGTGCTGGCCGAGTTCGCCGAGCGCTTCAACTCGCTGGTGAGCCTGGCGGAGTCGCGCGTGCGGGCCCTCGAGAGCCGGGAGATGGATCTCCTGGCTTCTTCGAAGGTCCTCTCCTACCGCACCCACCGGCTCGAGGCGGTCCTCGAGGGCCTCCCGGACGGGGCACTCGTGCTCGACGAGACGGGAGCAGTCTCGTTCGCGAACGCCAAGCTCGAGGCGCTGCTGGGCGTGGCGCCCGAGGCGGCGCGCGGTCGGCCGCCGCGGGAGTGGTGCCCGGACCCGTCCCTGGTCTCCTTCCTGGCCTTCTATGCGGGGGATGGGCCGCGCCTCGCCCGCAGCGAGCGTCTGGAGCTCGAGCGCAGCGAGAAACGGCTCCAGGTGGGCGCCCACCCCCTGGTCGCCCCGAACGGCGGTCCGGAGCCGGCCGGAACCCTGGTCCTGGTGCGCGACGTGACCGCGGAGCGTCTCTCGGCTCGCAGCCAGGCCGAATTCGTCTCCCACGTCGCCCACGAGCTCAAGGCCCCGCTCAACGTCCTGGCCATGTACAGCGAGACGTTGCTGGGAAAGGACGGCGCGTCCGAGGACTTCCGCATCGAGGCGTGCAACGTGATCCAGGACGAAGTGGAGCGCCTCACCGCGCTGATCAACACCATGCTGAGCATCGCGCGCCTCGAGACGGGGGCGGTCTCCCTGGAGCGGCAGCGAGTGCGCCTGCCGGAGTTCCTCCAGGACGCTCTCGACGCCGCTTCGCGGGGCGGCCGCCGGGCCGGCTTGCGCTTCGAGCTGTGCGTGCCCCGGGAGATTCCGGCCATCCACGTGGACAAGGAGCTGCTGCGGGTCGCGGTGAACAACCTGCTGACCAACGCCATCAAGTACAACCAGGACGCCGGCGAGGTCGTACTCTCCGCGGAGGACTCCGGAGACCACATCACGATCCGGGTGCGCGACACGGGCATCGGCATCACGCCCGAGGAACGCGGCCGCATCTTCGAGAAGTTCTACCGCTCCGATCGCGAGGAGGCGCGCCGCCGCGGGGGCCACGGCCTGGGCCTCTCCCTGGCCCGGGAGATCGTGGAGCGCCATGGCGGCCGGATCGAGGTGGAGAGCACACCGGACCAGGGCAGTGCATTCCTCCTGGTGCTGCCCAAGACCCCGGCCCTCAACCAGGAGGTGGTCTGATGGCCCACATCCTCGTCGTGGACGACGAAGCGCACGTGACGAGGGTCACGCGCATGGCGCTGGAGCGCGCCGGCCACCAGGTCGCAGTGGCTTCGGACGGCGCCGAGGCCTTCGCCCTGCTCGAAGCGCAGCCCTTCGACGTGCTGATCACGGACATCACCATGCCGCGCCTGGGCGGGATCGAGCTGTGCGAGAAGGCCCGTCACGAGCTCGGGCACACCAACTTGCATCTGTTCGTGATGACGTCGCGAGTGGAGAACGAGTTCCGAGACCGGGCGAAGCGTCTCGAGCCAGTCGAGTTCGTGGAGAAGCCCGTCAGCCTGCGTCGGCTCGTGGCCCGGGTCGGCGCCCGCCTCGAAACCACATCCTCCAGAGATGCCGAGTGACCCGGGACCCGCTCAAGGAGCTCAAGCTCCACAAGTATCGCCCGCTGCTCCAACCGCGGGCGTTGCGCGATTGCCCGGCGGCCCTGTGCGACGCCGACGGGCACCCGCTGTGGGCGCCGCGCGAGGAGGACGCTCGCGCGGTGGCGGCCGCCTGCGTGCGGATCTTCGAGCGCGGCTTCGGCTGGGACAGCGAGGACGAGACCCGCCGCGTGGAGCTGGACGGCACCGAGACGCTCTTCTATCGCCCGGTGCCGGCGGCCGGCGGCCCGCTCGCCTGGCTCGTGCTGCTGGTCCCGGCGGCCCAGCGCGCCACCGGCGCCACGGACCTCGACGCCGTCGACGACATCCTGCGCGGCGTCACCGCCTGCCTGGCGGAAGAGCACCGGCTCAACGGAGAGCTCTACGGCCTCGCCGAGGAGCTCTCCCATCGCTACGAAGAGCTCAACATGCTCTACTCGCTGCGCGAGGGCGTCCCCGAAGAGGGCGATCGCTCGGTGCAGCGCTTCCTGGACGGCTTCGCCGAGCTGATCGACGTGGACGTGGCCGCCTTCGTCACCGTCGGGCGCACCCTGCCCATCCACGCCACCAACCTGAGCCGACCAATCCCCAATCTCGACCTGGTGCTGGTGGCCCTGCGCGGCGACCTGTTCCGCTTCGTGCAGGCGAGCCGCAAGATCCTGGTGCTGAACGCCGAAGACGACCCCCGCCGGGCCTTCGTCTTGACCAACATGCCCTTCAAGATGCTCGCGTGCCCCCTCGGCGACACCGGGACCGTCGATCACATGCTGGTTCTCCTGCGTCACACGCAACGGCCGGATTTCTCCAACAGCGATCGCAGCCTGGCCCGCGTGGTCACCGACCAGGTCGGCCTGATGCTCCGCAACCAGTCCATGATGGGTCGCCTGAAGCGCTTCGGCGAGCAGACGGCCGGAGCCCTGATCGAGGCGCTGGAGGCGAAGGACCCCTACACGCGCGGGCACTCGGAGCGCGTGCAGATCGTATCCATCGAACTCGGTCGCGCGCTCGGCTTCCAGCCGCCCGAGCTCGAGGACCTGTTCTGGGGCTCCATCTTCCACGACGTCGGCAAGCTCGGCGTACCGGACGCGATCCTGTGCAAGCCAGGTCGTCTCACCGCGGACGAGTACGACTTCATCAAGATCCACCCGGAGCGCAGCTACGAGATTCTGAAGCACGTGGAGTACCTGCGCCAGGACGCTCTGCACGGCGCACGCCACCACCACGAGCGCTTCGACGGACTGGGCTACCCACACGGGCTGAGCGGCCGAGCGATCCCCCTGCAAGCGCGCATCATCGCGGTGGCCGACACCTACGACGCGGTCACGAGCTCGCGCTCCTACCGCGCCGGACGCAGCCACGATGAGGCGATGGCCGTGATCCGCGAGGCGGCGGGCACCCAGCTCGATCCCCAGATCGTGGCCCGCCTGGAGGAGCTCTGCACCGACGGCCCCCGGTGGCCGGCGCGCGGCAGCCTAGAGACCCTCGTCGGCGATGGCTGAGATCTCGCGCTCGCGCATCGGGGTCGCCACCTACCTGATCCCCGACGGCCCGCTGGTGGAGGAGACGCGCCTGTCGGCGCTCCAGAGCGCCGTGGAGGTCTGCCTGCGCGACCGCGAGTTCGAGCTGGTGCTCGACCTGGCGGGCGTGTCCCTGGTGAGTGGCGCCGCCCTCGAGCTGCTTCTCGACCTCCAGGACCGGCTGGCTCGCTCGGGAGGCTCGCTCCGGGTGGCCCACCTGAACCCGGTGCTGACCGACGTCTTCCGCATCACGGGACTGGCGGGACGCATCGCCATCCTCGACCGCAGCGATGCGGTGGAGGCGGCCGGCGCGCGCCTGGACGGCCGCCCCGCGCGCCGCATCGGCGAGATCCTGTTGGAGAAGGACTTGGTGTCGCCGGAGACCATCGAGAAGGCCCTGGCGCTGCAACGCCAGACCGGCGGGCGCATGGCCCAGCTCATGGTGGAGCAGGGCTGGCTCGCCGAGAAGGACCTGCTCCAGTCTCTGAGCGAGCAGCTCGGCGTGCCCTTCGTCTGGCTGCGCCCGGGCGTCTACGACCCGGCGGCGGTGACGACGATCGAGCGCGAGGTCGCGCTGCGGCTGCGGGTGGTACCGCTGTTCCAGGTCCGCGGGGTGATCCTTCTGGCCACCCCGGATCCCCAGTCGGTGCCTGCCATGGATGCGGTGGAGGACCTGACCGGCTGCAAGGTGAAGCCGGTCCTGGCCTGCTCGGAGGAGATCCGCACCACGATCGAGGAGGCCCACAGCGGCAAGCAGGACCTGGCCGAGTACATCGGCGACCTCCAGGGCGACCTCGAGCTGGTGGAGAGCCGCTCCGAAGACGAGGGGTTGATCGATCAGCTCGCCTCCGGCAGCCCCGTCATCAACCTGATCAACGGGGTGATCCAGCGCGCGGTGCGAGACGGCGCCAGCGACATCCACATCGAGCCGTCCCGCAGCCGCACCCGCATCCGCCTGCGCGTGGACGGCGTGCTGTATCCGATCATGGCGCCTCCGATCGAGGTGCACTCGGCCCTGGTCTCGCGCCTCAAGGTGATGGCCAGCCTCGACATCGCCGAGCGCCGCCAACCTCAGGATGGGCGCATCCAGGTAATGACCCAGGGTCGGGCGGTGGACCTCCGCTTCAGCTCCCTGCCGGGGATCTTCGGCGAGAAGATCGTGCTGCGCGTGCTGGACAAGAACCGCTCCATCCTGGAGGTCGGAAAGCTCGGGCTGGCAACCCACAACGAGGAGCGCTTCAAGCGCCTCTTGAGCCGCAGCTACGGCCTGCTCCTGGTCACGGGACCGACCGGGAGCGGCAAGACGACGACTCTCTACGCGGCCGTGAATCATCTGACCAGCGACGAGAGGAACATCGTCACCATCGAAGACCCGGTCGAGTACCAGATCGATGCCATCAACCAGAACCAGGTCCGGGACCAGATCGGCCTCAGCTTCGCCAAGATGTTGAAGCACGTGCTGCGTCAGGATCCCGACGTGATCATGGTGGGCGAGATCCGGGAGCGCGAGACCGCGGAGATCGCGGTGCAGGCCGCCCTCACCGGGCACCTGGTGCTCTCCACCCTGCACACCAACGACAGCATCGGTGCAATGACGCGGATGCTCGACATGGGTGTCGAGCCCTTTCTGCTCTCGTCGGCGCTGGTGGGTGTGGTGGCCCAACGGCTGCTGCGCCGGGTCTGCTCGGAGTGCGAGACCAGCTACGTGGCTCCGCCGGAGCTGCTGGAGCCCTACGGCATCCACCGCGGCGAGAAGATGCGTCTCAAGCGGGGACGCGGCTGCTCGGCCTGCTACGACTCCGGCTACCGGGGCCGCATGGCGATCCACGAGCTGCTGGAGAGCGACGCCGAGCTGCAACGCCTGGTGGTGGCGAACCCCTCCCGGGACCAGCTCGAGCAGTACATGCGGAGCAGGCAGCTGAAGACGCTCCTGCACGACGGCGTGGAGCGCGCCCTCCAGGGCCAGACGACCCTCGAGGAGGTCCTGCGCGTGGTGAACGCGTGAGGGCGCCATGCCCCTCGAGATCCCTTCGGCCGCCGCGCCGGCGCCGCGCTCCGGCTCGGCCCGGCGCCCGGCCGCTTCGCGCCGTGCCCGGTTCGGCGCGAAGGAGCGCATGTTCTTCACCGAGCGCCTCGCCCTCCTGCTCGACACCGGCGTCCCCCTGCACGCGAGCCTGGAGACCCTGAGCCGCCAGGCGCAGGATGCGGAGACGCGCCGCATCTTCGGCAGCGTGGCCGACGACGTGGCCTCCGGCCTCTCCTTCGCGCGCGCCCTGGGCCGGCATCCGGGAGCCTTCCCGTCCACCTACGTAAATCTCGTGGATGCCGCGGAGCGGGGCGGCTTCCTGCCCCGGGTCCTCGAGCGGCTGCGCGCCATGGACGAGCGCCGCGAGGAGCTGCGCTCGGTCCTGTGGGCCGCCTTCTCGTACCCGGTCTTCCTGGTGTTCTTCTCGACCGCCGTGGTGGTCTTCGTGCTGGTGGTCGTGTTCCCGAAGTTCGCGGATCTCTTCCAGGAGATCCGGGACGCCCTGCCGCCCACGACGCGTCTGTTCATGGCCCTGAGCGACCTGCTGCGTCACCAGTGGCCCTTCGTGCTCGGCGGGCTCGCTGCCGCCGGGGCCGGCCTGCTGGCCTGGCTGAGACGGCCGCAGGGGGCGGAGTTCGCGGAGCGCGTGCTGCTCGGAACCCCCGGCCTGCGCACCGTGGTGGTCGAGCTCCAGCTCGTGCAGTTCCTGAGCGTGATGAGCCTTTCGCTCGGGAACGGCGTCCCGATGCTCGACGCCCTGCGCGCCTGCCGGGAGATCGTGCCCGGCCGCCGCTTCCGGCGCTTCGTGGAGCGGCTCGAAACCAGCGTCACGGAGGGGCGCGGCGTCAGCCCGGCGTTCCAGAGCGAGAGGTTCCTGCCGGCCCTGGTGCCGCAGATGATCGGGACCGCCGAGGAGAGCGGAAGCCTGGCCGCCGTGATGGGGCGGGTCGCCGACTTCTACGAGCGCGAGCTTCGCAAGCGGCTCCAGACCCTGGCCAAGATCGTGGAGCCGGCGCTGCTCGTGGTGATGGGGGCGGTGGTGGGGCTGATCGTGGCCTCCCTGATCCTGCCCATCTTCAAGCTGTCCCGGACCGTTCGCTGACCCCCTGGGGACGCCCACTCACCGGCTCAAGTCGCGCCCGACCAGGGCCGATAGGCAGGGGGCTCCGGCGCCTGCAGGCCGCCGGCAACAGGATGGGAAGGAGCCATGAAGCAGATCGAGATCCTCCGGCGCCGCGAGCGCGGCTTCACCCTGGTCGAGCTGCTGATCGTCGTGATCATCCTCGCAATCCTGGCGGCGATCGTGGTGCCCCAGTTCACGGCCTCCACCAGCGACGCCCGCGAGGCGGCGGTCGACAGCACGCTGCAGAACATGCGCTCCGCCATCGACCTGTACCGGCAGCAGCACGACGCCTACGCGGCGAACGGGGCCGACGTGACCGATCAGGCCGCGGCCACCACGCTCTTCTTCGACCACATGCTCAAGTACACCAACGAGACCGGGGGCGTCAGCGCCACCAAGAACGCGGCTTTTCCCTACGGCCCCTACCTGCGCAAGAAATCGCTTCCCAGCGTGAAGGGCAGCGAAACCCTCGTGATCAGCAATAGCACCACCGTGCCCCTCGACGTCTCCACGGGGACCGGCGGCTGGATCTACTCCTGGGAAACCGGCCAGTTCATGGCCAACCATCCCGACTACCAGGATCGCTGATCGGGGTCGAGACGTGTTGTGCGCGCGACCGCCGTCCGCAGGAGGCTGGCATGACACGGAGGGCGCTCGCGTTCCCTGACGGCGCAGCCCGCGCGACGCGGGCCGGACCCGGGTGGGATCATGCCGGCTGACTCCTCCCCGGATGCATCGTCCGAGACCCAGCCGCAGGCCGCCGGCCTGTTGCGGCCCCTGTTCCACGCCTGGTCCACCACCCGCTTCGCAGCCGACGACCTGAGCTCCTACGCCGAGCGCCTCATGATCGAGGAGACGCGCCGCGGCCTGATCGCCATGGCGGCGGTCTTCCTGATCCTGCTGGCGGCCTTCGCCCTGGTCTCCGCCCGGCTCGAACTGGATCGCTCCTACGTGTACACGAGCGCGGCCCTGGGCGCCCTGGCCATCCACGTGTGTTTCGCAGCCCGGGCCATCCACGAGATCCGCACCCTCCACGTGCTGGGCATGACGCTGCTGGTCATCAGCGGCTCCTCCTTCGTCCTGCTGGCCCACCGCGCGGGCGGCTTCGGGGCGGCCCTCTTCAGCGCGGTGGTTTTGCTCTACATGGTGGTCCCCATGGTGCCGTGGGGGCTGCGGGAAGCCTCCATCGTCACCATGCTGATCTACGGACTCTTCTCCTCCTCCATCTGGAGCGTGGCGGAGCGCTTCGATGCCCAGACCGCGTGGGCGCTCCAGGTCTTCATGCTGACCGCCGGGGCCGTGAGCCTCACGCTGGTCGCGCGCGGGGCGAACGTGCGTAAGGCCGACATCCGCGCCCGCTTCGATCTGGAGAGTGCGCACCGGGAGCTCGAGCGCCTGAGCCGGGAGGACCCGCTCACCGGCGCCTGGAACCGCCGCTTCCTCGAGTCGGAGTTCCCGGCCTTGCTGGAGCGGCTGCGCAAGGCGCAGCACAACGGCTACTTCGCCCTGCTGGACCTGGACCACTTCAAGCAGCTGAACGACACCTGCGGGCACGCCCACGGCGACCGCGTGCTGCAGCTCGTCGGACAGGTCTTCCGGGAGCACGTGGCGGAGACGGGGCACCTGGTCCGGACCGGCGGCGACGAGTTCACCCTGCTCACCGAGGGAGAGGATCCGGAGCCCACCATCGCCGAGGCCGTCGAGGCGGTGCGGGAGGCTGCCGGCGGGGGCCCCGGCGCCCCGCCCTTCTCCATCAGCGTGGGTCTCGTCGTGCTGCCGCCCGGGGCCACGGTCAGCCTCGAGCGGGCCTATCGCCGTGCCGACCAGGCCTTGTATCGGGCCAAGGCGCGGCGCGACCCTCAGGCGGGGAGCAGCCGCGTGGTCCGCGTCGGCTTGTCCGCCCGCTCGGCGTCTCTCCCGGCAGGCGAAATTCGATGACGACGGCCACGCTCTGGAGCGCGCTGCGTCGACGCCTGGACCCCGGCGGCCGCGCTCCCATCGGCCTCGTCCTGGACGGGAATCGCATCGAGCTCCTCCAGCTCGAAGGCTCGCCGCAGCAGCCGCGCGTGCGGGCCTGCCTGACCCTGGACCGAGCCGACGGCGGAGAGCTCCTCCCCAGCCGCGATGCCCTGCGAAGCCTGCTCGGCCCGCGCCTGCGCCAGACGGGCTTCCGGGGGCGCCGCACGGTCACAGCCATGCCGGCGAGCCAGGTCAAGCTCATGGTGGTGAACTACGGCCTCGAGTCGAACCGCGACGAGGCGGAGCTCATCCTGCGTCTGGTCGCCGAGCGGGTGCCGCAGCCCCTCGCGCAGTGCGTGGTGGACTACCTGCCGATCCGCACCGCCAGCGAGAGCGAGAAGTCGGCGCTGGTGGCCGTGGCCCAGCGCGAGAACGTGATCGGCTATCTGGAGCTCTTGCGCGCGGCCGGGCTTCAGGTGGAGGCGCTCGAGATCGAGCCGGTCGCCATGCGCCGCCTCGTGATGCGGCTCTCCCAGGACGAAGCGAAGGAGAACATCCTGGTCCTCAACGGGGGCGCGACCCGTAGTGACCTCACCGTGTTCTGGGGGCGGCGCCTGATCCTCTACCGGGAGCTGGAGTTCGGCGAGTCGCGAGCCGTCGAGCGTCTGAGCCGGACGCTCGAGATGAGCCCCGAGTCGGCGGTTTCGGTGCTGCGGGAGTACGGCTTCCGGTCGCCGGTATCGCCAGCGGACCTCGGGGGCGGTCCTCCGCCCCACGAGATCAGCCAGGCGGTGCGCGAGATCCTGAAGGCCGAGTTCGACCGGGTGGCCGAATCGGTGCGCAACGCCCTGGCCTACACCGCCTCCCGCACGCGCGGCGGGGCCGTGGACGCCGTCTACCTGGTGGGGAGCATCGTGCGCTGGCCCGAGGTGGAGCACGTGCTGCAGGAGCGCCTCGCGCTCCCGGTCGAGATCCTGGATCCGCGCGCGGCCTTCGATCCGAGTCGCGCCGAGCTGGGCTCTGCGGCGCCGGCGCCCTCGGCAATCGTGGCGGGCCTGGCCCTGCGAGGGGTCGGCCATGAGTCATGACATCGACCTGATCCCGGCGGACTACCGGGCGTGCCTGCGCTCCCGGGAGTGGCTGCGGCGCATCGGCTTCGCCTACCTCGCGCTGGGGCTCGGCCTCGGACTGGCGCGGGCCGGCGTGGCCTGGGAGACCCACGGACGCAGCCGCGAGAATGCCCGCATGGAGGCGGTGGCCGCCGCAGCGCAGGAGCGGCGCGCGCACCTGGAGGGTCTGCGCCAGCGGCGCAGCGAGCTCGAGAAGCAGCTCGCCCTGCTCGAGGGGCTGCGCGGCGGGGTCGAAGCGCGCCGCATGCTCCAGGCCGTCGATCGCGCCCTCGACGAGAACGTCTGGTTCGTCGACTGGAAGTTCCGCCGCGCCGGAGCGCTCGTCGACCGGGAACCGAACGCCGTCGCCACCGGCTACTTCCTGGTCGTGCCGGCCGGCAAGAAGGAAGAAGGACCCAAGGCCTGGCGCATGGACACCCACATGGAGATTCGCGCGCGGGCCGTGGACCACTCGAGCCTGGCGAACTTCGTGAGCCGGCTGGTGGCGCAGCCGGAGGTGGAGAGCGTCCGCGTGCTGAACACGCGGGTGCGCCCGTATCTCGAGGCGCAGGCCGTCGAGTTCGAGCTGGCGGTGGTGGTGAGGGGAAGGGCGTGACGGCCCCCTGGCTGGAGCAGCTGCAGGTGCGACCCGAGGCCCTCTTGGCCTCGCTGGCGGCAGGCGCCGTGATGCTGGGGCTCACGGGCTACCTCTACGTGCTCCAGCCCGCCCTGCGCGAGCTCCGCGAGCTCCGGGAGCAGGGCAGCGGAGCGCTGCTTGCCGAAGGCGTGGTGGCCGAGGTGGGCGCAGCGTCCATCGAGCGTCTCGAGCGGGAGGTCGAGGCGGTCCGCGAGCGGCTCTATGGAGCCTCCGGCCAGGTGGCCCCGGACCGCATGGAGGCCTGGGTGATCAACGGCCTCGATCGCCTCTCGCTCCGCCACGGGGTACAGCTGGTGAGCGTCGCGCCGGAAGGGCCGAGGCCGGTGCTCGTCTTCGACGAGCTTCCGGTGCAGGTGCACGTGCAGGCCGGGTACTTCGATCTCTTCGCCTGGCTCACCGACGTGGAGCAGGAGCTGCGTCCGCTGGTGGTGAAGGAATTCGCCTTGAGCGGTACGGGCGAGCCGGGTCGCGTGTCGTTGCAGTTGCGTCTGGTCTCGTTCCGACCGCGGAGCGAAGGGGCGTCATGACGGGCGGACCCACGAAGCTCGGCGCCGTGCTGCTGGCGCTGGGGCTCTTCTCCCTGCCCGGGCGGGCGGAGGATGCCGCGCCGGCAACGGGTGCCCCGGGGCTTCCCGCCGAGCCGATTCCGATGCTGCGCTTCAACCCCTTCGTCCCGCCCGCCGTGCTGGGGCGCGGCGGGGGCGAAGTGGCCGGCGCGCCGGGCTTCGGCGCTTTCCCGCGGCTTACCGGGACGCTGGTGGCGGGCCCCCAGTCGCTGGCCAACCTGGGCGGATGGATCCTCGGCCTCGGGGAGGAGGCTCACGGCTACCGGCTGGTCGAGGTGCGCGAGGGCGAAGCGGTCTTCGAGCGGGACGGTCGTCCGCTGGTGCTGCGTGTGGACGACGAGGAGGCGGCGCCGTGATCCCGGCAGCGCGCCTCGCCCTCGGTCTGGCGCTAACCCTGACGCTGCTGGCGGGTGGGGTCGCGCAGGCGGAGCCCCTGCGTGTCTCCGGGGGCCAGGGTCGCCCCCTCACGATCGTCTTGCGCGAGGTCCCGCTCTCCGAGGTGTTCCAGATGCTCTCCCGGAGCGAGCACGTGAACATCCTGCTGGGCGCCGGGGTCACCGGCAGCGTCTCCGTAAACCTCTACGAGGTGAGCCTCGACCACGCCATCCGCTCGGTGGCGGAGGCGGCCGGCTTCGTGGCCGAACGCCGGCGTGGCAGCTACATGATCCTGAAGCGCGAAGACGCCGGTCGCGACTCCGCAGACGGCAACACCGCCATCCGCACCTTCAAGGTCCAGTACTCGGACCCCAAGGCCGCGTCCGATATCGTGAGCAAGCACCTCTCCCGCTTCGGGGACATCACGGTGATGGGAGACCGCCGACTGCTGGTGGTGGAGGACCAGCCGGACTTCCTGGAACGGGTGGAGAGGCTGCTGGAGGAGATCGACCAGGAGCCGCGGCAGATCCTGATCGACGCTCGCATCCTGGAGATCACCCTGGACGAAGCCGAGACCTGGGGCATCGACTGGAGCAAGGCCTTCACCCTGGACGACGGCGGTGGGAGCTTCGGCGTGAAGGGGCTCGCCTCCAAGACCGCGCCCGGCTTCTTCGCGGACGTGGTGAACTCGAACATCGAGGTGACCCTGGACGCCCTGGACGAGCTCGGCCGGGTCCGCACGCTGTCCACGCCGCGGCTTCTCGCCCTCGAGCATCAGGAGGCGGAGGTGGTAATCGGCGACCGGCTCGGATTCCGGGTCACCACCACCATCAACGAGGTGACCACGGAGAGCGTCGAGTTCCTGGAGTCCGGCGTGATCCTCAAGTTCACGGCCTCGGTGGACCGGAAGGGGCGCATCGTGCTGGACGTCCACCCGGAGGTGAGCACGGGAACCATCAACGACGGCTTGCCCTCCCAGACCACCACCGAGGTCACGACCCGCCTCATCACCGAGGACGGCGAAAAGGTCTTCATCGGGGGCCTGATCAAGGACCGCTCCACGCACAATCGAAACGGTGTGCCCTACCTGATGGACATCCCGGTCCTCGGCTGGCTCTTCACGCGGCGCGAGAAGATCGACGTGATGACCGAGACGGTCGTCCTGATCACGGCCCATCTCGCCAGCGGGCGCACCCGGGAGTTCACGCGCCAGCCGGCGGAACGGACCGAGAAGGTGGGCGACGGCCTGCAGGCCGACCGCGACCGGCTCGAAGAGTACTTCGACACCCACGAGCCGTTGCGGCCCGAAAAGCCCGCCGCCCCGGCACCCTGACAAGCCCGCCACCGACGCGGGCTTCCGGAGCCCGGTTGCGCACGGGCTGCCACACGGCGCGCGCCCGAGCCTGCCACGCGGGCGGCGTGTTCCGCCACCTCCCCCTTCGGAGGTGGCGCCATGCCCTTCGCAGTCCGAGCGCTCCTGCTGGCCGGCAGCCTGCTCATGCTCGCCGGGCCCGCCGGCGCCGGCGTGCCGAGGGCCTGCGTCCACCCGCAGGCCGACCGCCTGCGCTGCGCCATGGAGACGCGCCGGGAGCACCTCGACCTGCTGCCCACGCAGCGCCTTCGCGAGCTGCGCCAGCAGTTCGAGCGGCTGGCAGCCGAGGCGCCCCTGCAGGACCTGGAGCGCAACCTCCTGCTCGAGGACATCCGGGAGATCCTGCTGCACCGGCCGGTCCGCTAGCGTCCGGTCCGCCCGTCACGGCATCACGTACTCGAGCACGAGCTCGGGGCGCCAGGCGCTGGTGCCGTGCTCGCGGCTGGCGGGCTCGAAGAGGTTGTTCTTGCGACTGGTGGGGGTGGGCTTCAGCAGGAGGCCGTGGTTCGGGGTAACCCCGTCGCGCCAGGCGTGGACCAGGCCGGGCGGGATCGACCACGTCACCCAGCCCGTCGTGCCCGTCGGCACCGTGGTCTCGGACAGGACCGTCGGCTCGTGGGCGCCACCGCCCAGGCTCGACCAGGTGCCGGTCTCGTTCCAGGCCACCAGCACCCGGTGCATGCTGGCGTCGGTGTTCTTGCTCCCGAAGCTCCCCACCACGTGGGTCCGCAGCGTCGCCTTCGTGACCGTAGCCGTGGCCGGGAGACCCGAGACGTCGAACCGCAGCAGGGAGCGGTAGTGCTTCTCTCCCGCGTCGAGACCGACCCGCAGGCGGGAGTCGCTCCCGTAGTTGGCGGAAGGATCGTTCTCGTGGATTCGAGTATCGGCAGTGGGCGCGAGCACCAGGGTCGCGGGAAGGGGGGCCACCGCCTGGCGATCGATCTGCACGTCGTCCACCCACACCTCGTCGATGCTCGAGCCGCTCGTGGTGAGGCCCACGGCGACGAAGCGGATCGCGCTGGCCACGGAGGCCCAGGCGCTGATGTCGTACTCGACGCTCTGATAGGCCGGCAGCGTACCGACCCCCTGGATGCGCCCGACCTCGGTCCAGGCGCCGCCCCCCGGGTCCCAGACCTGCACGCTCACGTGCTCGTCGCCGTCGAACTCCACGTGGCGGTAGACGAAGCTGAGACGCGCCGTATCGAAGCCCGATAGATCCGCCGCGCGCTGGATCGACTTGTTGTCGCCCCGGAGCAGGAGGCGGTTGCCGCCCAGGTCGTTCTCGATCCGCAGGGCCCCGCTGCAGGAGTCCGTGGTCTCTTCCACCTCCTGCCAGGGCTGGCCGCTCCAATCGAGGGGGCCGTCGCTGCCCGCGTAGTCCACCGCCGGATCGCAGACCCGCTGCCGGAACTCGTCCCGGTAGTAGCCGCTCACGCAGCTCACGCCGCAGGGGCAGCTGTAGGTGACGGTGAGCTTGGGATGCAGCGCCGCCGCCGGGGCTTCGTTGGTGGTGAAGTCCGCGTGGTTCAGGCCGAGGCTGGCCTTCAGCATCATCCCGTAGTTGGAGACCGTCCCGGCCAGCCAGGCCGCCACGAGGGGCGTGACGTCCCACTGTCGCCATCCCGGAGCCAGGTGATCCACCGGGGCGCTCGCCACGGCCTCGGAACGGTGGTCACCCCCCGGCGTGCTCCAGGACGCGCCGGTCTCACGCAGCAGCCAGGTCGCCTGATGCTGCGCCCAGGCGCGGGTGACCCGGTGAACGAAGATCTGGCCGCTGTTGGCGGAGCCGATGCCCTCCAGGTTGAGCTCGAGGACGGCGGACGAGACGGCCGCTGCGGCGGGGATCGTCCCGAGGCCGAAGCGGAGCAGGGCGTGGTCCTTGGCGTTGGTCTTGTTGCTGACCCGAACGCGCATCTCGGAGCCGAAGTTCGTGAACGTCTGGCCGTCGTCCAGGTAGGTGGCCCGGCCCTCGCCGGGGCCCGGCTGCAGCACCGCGATCACCGGCGTGGCCGCCACCGCCACCTGACGGGTCACGGTGCGGGTGACCCCGCTGGCCAGCGCGCCCGTGGCGGCGATGGCCATGCGGGCGGGGCCCACGGGAGTGAAGATTGCACTGTACCCATGGGGGCCGAAGGGCGTGGGCGGGAGGCCCGGCGTCCCGCCGCAGCCCGTCTGCTTGAGGCGCCAGCGGGCGTGGTGGTAGCCAGCCTCCGCCACGTAGCGGGCCACCTCCGCCTCCCGGTCGCCGGCGGCCATGCGCGCCTCGAGGGCGCCCTGCCGGGAGAGCAGCCAGGCCAGGGCCGCCACCGTGGCCACGGCCAGCACCACCGGCAGCAGCAGGAGGCCGCCCTGGGAGCGCCTCCTCACAGGGCGCCTCCCACCCGCACCCGACGCACGAGGCGAAGGAGGCGACCGTCCGCGTCGGGAAGCTCCAGGACGAGCTCCACCAGCACAGCCCGATCGCTGACGTTGGAAGGCAGGCGGCGGGCCTCGAAGCGGGTTAGCCCCGCGGCGATGGGCTGCTCGGTGAACTGGAGGCCGTTCGCCGCGTGGGGCACGGGGATGCGTTCCAGGAGGAGGTCGCCCTGCCTGCGGAAGAGCACCACCTCGAAGCCGTCCTCGTCCTTGGTGCCGCGCTGGTCCTCGTCCTCGTCGTCGTCCTCCTTGCTGCTCTCGTCCACCAGCCCGTCGCCGTCGTCGTCGATCCCGGCGATGCCCGCCGCACCGTCGGCGTTCAGATCCGCGCCCAGGTCCTCGTCGATGGACGCGTCGCCGTCGTCGTCCGCGCCGTCCAGGGCCTCCTCGTCCTTGGTGCCGCGCTGGTCCTCGTCCTCGTCGTCGTCCTCCTTGTTGCTCTCGTCCACCAGCCCGTCGCCGTCGTCGTCGATCCCGGCAATGCCCGCCGCACCGTCGGCGTTCAGATCCGCGCCCGGATCCTCGTCGATGCGGCCGTCCCGGTCGTTGTCCGCGTCCGCGAAGCCGTCGCCATCCCGATCCAGGCGCGGATCGAGCACCAGGGCCAGCACGTCGCGCACGGACTCGCTCCAGGGCGTGGCGGGGGCCTCAGCCAGGGGCAGCAGCAGGCGGGGCGAGCCGGCCACCGCCGTCACCATGCGGTCCATGGCGAAGCGGACCTCGCGCAGGCGGTCGTTGCGCGCCCGCGCCATCCGCTCGGCCGAGAGGGCATTGCTCACCGCGCCGGCCAGGCCTGCCAGCAGGAGCGCCCCGACGATCAGGACCACCAGGAGCTCCACCAGCGTGAAGCCCGCCCGCTGCCGGTCCCCGGGCTCAGTCGGCACCGCTCAGGGTCTCGATGACATGAGGCGTTCCCTCGACCACCACCCGGATCCAGAGCAGGCCCGCATCCCCGCCGGTGAAGGGATTCGCGTCGCCGTCCGCCCCGTCTGCGTCGTAGCGGGCCAGGTAGACCAGGCGCCGGTTCGGGGTCATCACGGGATCGGAGAAGGAAGTCGGGACCGTGGGCCCGCCTGCCGCGGCTGCCGCGCTCTCGAGGCTCAGCAGAGGCGCCGTCAGCACCTCCTCGAGCTTCGAGAGGAGCCGATGGTGCTGAACGGCGACTCCCTCGTGAACGGCCGGAGCCTGGATGCCCGCATGCAGGGCATCCAGGGCCGGCACCAGGCTGGCCGCCAGCAGCAGCGTGGCCAGCAGGACCTCCACGTGGGAGAGCCCGTCCTGGCGCCCCCCCCGGCTCACGGCAGCGTCACGCGACCGAGGGGCGAGAGCACGACGTCGCGCTGATTGCGACCGAGGCGCAGCTGCACCGTGCCGGCGCTGAGCGGCCGCCAGCCTCCCGCCTCCACGAAGCCCGCGTGGCCCTCGGCGTCGAAGAGAACGTCCGCGCGCGAGCCGCCGAGGCCCGCGTACGCGAAGGGGGCGGTCGCGTTGCGCAGCGCCGCGCCGCGGGCGTGGGGCAACGCGTCGAGACGGAAGCGGTACGGCTGCCCGGTCAGGGGGTGGGCCAGGACGGAGCCCACCGCGACCCCGCCGCCCGAGAGGTCCGCCTTGAAGACGCTGACCAGTCCGGGAGGAGGAACCACCCGCGCGCCGTGCACCTCGGCGGTGCGCAGCGCCTCGCTGCGCGCGAAGCGCAGTGCCGCGGCCACCTCCTCGGCGACCAGGTCCAGGCGGTGGGGATCGGTGCTCGAGAGGCGCGGCACCACGACCAGGGCCAGGATGCCCAGGACCAGGGCCGCCAGGACCAGCTCGAGAAGCGTGAAGCCGTCGGGCCGGGATTCGGACCCCATGCGCCGCCTCCGGGAGGGCCTGGGCACAGGCCCTTCCCGTTCATCGGCGTGCGGCGCCGGGGCGCTGAGCGCATCGGCCCCCGCGGGGCGGGAGGCGCGCCTCGAGCAGCCTGCCTACAGCTTGCGGATCTTCTCGCGCCCGGTCCGCAGCCCACGCGTGGCGTTGCGGGTGTCGAAGACGCGGGGGGCGTGCTCCACCAGCCGCTCGTAGTCCACGCTGCTGTGGTCGGTGATGATCACGACCAGGTCCGCGGCGGCCAGGACGTCGTCGGTCGGGTCCACGCTCTTGAGCGCCGCCCCGTCCAGCAGCAGCTCCGGCACGTGGGGGTCGTGGTACTCGAGCCGGGCGCCCTTGGCGAGCAGCAGGCGCATCACGTCCAGGGACGGGGACTCGCGGATGTCCGACACGTCGCGCTTGTACGCGACCCCGAGCACCAGGATGCGCGCGCCGTTCACCGCCAGGCGATCCTCGTTCAGGATGTCGCCGGCCTTGCGGGCCACGTGCTCGGGCATGTGCCCGTTGATCTCGGTGGCCAGCTCGATGAAGCGGGCCGGGAAGTTCAGGGACTTCATCTTCCAGGCCAGGTAGGTGGGATCCACGGGGATGCAGTGGCCCCCGAGGCCCGGCCCGGGCTGGAACTTCATGAAGCCGTAGGGCTTGGTGGCCGCGGCGTCGATCACCTCCCAGACGTCGATGCCGAGCCGGTCGCACATGAGGGCCACCTCGTTGGCGAGCCCGATGTTGATGGAGCGGAAGGTGTTCTCGAGCAGCTTCACCATCTCGGCGCTGTGGCTGGAGGAGACGGGCACGACGCGGTCGAAGACGCTCTCGAACACCTTCACCGCCAGCTCGGTGCAGAGCGGCGTCTCCCCGCCCACGACCTTGGGCACCCGGCGCACCGGGAAATCCTTGTTGGCGGGATCGATGCGCTCGGGCGCGAAGGCCAGCGAGATGTCGGTGCCGACGCGCAGGCCGGTGCCCTCGAGCATGGGGCGGAACAGCTCGTGGGTGGTCCCGGGATACGTGGTGCTGCCCAGGATCACCAGGTGGCCCGCCCGCAGCCGGCGCCGGATCTCCTCCACGGCCTTGGCCAGATGGGAGAAGTCCGGGTCCTTCGACTTGGTGAGCGGCGTCGGGACGCAGACGTTGATCACGTCCGTGGCCGAGAGCTCGGCGAAGTCGAGGGTGGCCACCAGGCGACCCTGCTCCCGGGCCCGCACCACCTCCTGCGCCGGGACGTCCTCGATGTAGGAGCGCGCCTCATCGATCGCGCGCACCTTCTCGGCGTCGAGGTCGAAGCCCGTCACCCGGAAGCCCGCCTTGGCGAACTCCACCGCGAGCGGCAGCCCCACGTAGCCGAGCCCCATCACCCCGATGTGCGCCTCGCGCGCCTCGATCCGGGCTCCGAGATCCTGCAGGCGACTCATCCAGGTCCCTCCCCCGGGGGAGAGCCCCGGCTCCCACCGAAGTACTGGGCAAAGTAGACGTATCCCGACCACAGGGTAAGTGCCGTGGCGGCCACCAGGGCGACGAGGCCGATGTCGTGGGCCGGCAGGCCGAAGGCCCGCTTCGGGAACAGCAGCGCCCCGATCGCCACGTTCTGGCTCACGGCCTTCACCTTGCCGAGCCAGGAGGCGGCCACCACCTGCCCGCCCGCCGAGGCGATGCCGCGCAGGCCCGTGACGGCCAGCTCGCGTCCCACGATCACCACCACCATCAGCAGGCCCCAGCGCGGGATGCGGCCCATGACCAGCAGCACGATCAGCGCCGTGGCCACCACGAGCTTGTCGGCCAGGGGGTCCAGGAGCTTTCCGATCGAGGTCACCTGCTGACCGCGCCGGGCCAGCCAGCCGTCCAGCAGGTCCGAGAGGGCCGCCACGATGAAGAGCCAGGCGACCAGGTGGCTGGTGGATCGGCCCGGCAGCCAGGGGAAGGCCAGCAGCACGGGCACCACCCCGATGCGGAGCAGCGTGATGGTATTGGGAAGGTTCCAGAAGCGTTCGACGGGAGGCCGCCGCGGGTGCGGGGCCGCCTCACCGGAGCTCGTCATAGTAGAGGCGATAGTAGTGCAGAACGCGCCGCACGTACTGCCGCGTCTCCTGGTAGGGCGGAACCCCCTGGTGACGATCCACCGCCCTAGGACCCGCGTTGTAGGCGGCCAGGGCGAGGATCCAGTTGCGGTAGCGGTCCACCATGTGCCGCAGGTACAGGCTTCCGCCCAGCAGGTTCTCGTCGGGCCGGAAGGGATCGCGGACGCCCACGTGGGCCGCCGTGGCGGGCATGAGCTGCATCAGCCCCACGGCCCCCTTGCGGGAGATGGCAAAGGGATCGAAGGCGGACTCGGCGTGCACGACGGCCTTGACCAGGGCCGGCGGCAGACCGTGCCGCCGCGCCGCTTGGACGATCAGGGCGTCGAAGGCGTTCGGATCGCGCCGCTGGGGCCGGGTCTGCAGGCCACGGGGCGTGATGCGGACGGGCTCGAAGCGCCGGTCGGTGGGCACGTCGGTGAGGTGCACCACGCCGCGTTCGTCCACCCAGCGGTAGACGTTCCCGGCGCCTGCCAGGCAAGGAGCCATTCCCGCCGCAACGAACACGAGGGCGCCGAACATGCGTGCCAGGCTGCGTCGGGCGACCGTCATGCGGCTCCTCGCGTCCCGGGTTCCGGCAACCGACTCGTTGGCAGGGGTCCGCCCCGCGGGTAGACTCGGCCCGACCCCGGGGTTATCGGCCCCCGGGAAGGCGTGCCTTAGCCCTTCCCCATCCGTGACGCAGGGGAGTGCCCCGTTTGTCGGAGCCGCACGAGTTCGAATTCCTCGTGGTGGGAAGCGGGATTGCCGGGCTGTTCTACGCCTTGCGGGTGGCCGACGGAGGGCGCGTCGGCCTCGTGACCAAGCGCCGGGCCGACGACGCCGCCACCAGCTGGGCCCAGGGGGGCATCGCCGCGGTGCTCTCCGCGGAGGACTCCTTCGAGGACCACCTGCAGGACACCCTGCGGGCGGGGGACGGTCTGTGCGACCCGGAGGTGGCCCGCCGGGTCATCGAGCGGGGCCCGGCCATGATCGAGGCCCTGATCGGGCTCGGGGTGCGCTTCGACCGCCGCCCCGAGGGCCGGGGCAACGACGCCATCGACTTCGATCTCGGGCGCGAGGGGGGTCATACGCGCCGGCGCATCCTCCACCACCGGGACGCCACCGGACGGGAGGTCGAGCGCGCGCTCCTGGACCGCGCCCGCGCCCACCCCAACGTGACCCTCTTCGAGCACCACGCGGCCATCGACCTGATCACCGCGCGCAAGGTGGGGCTGCCGGGCGGCAATCGGGTGCTCGGGGCCTACGTGCTCGACGCGGTGGCCGGCCGGGTGGAACGCTTCCTCGCGCCGATCACGCTGCTTGCCACCGGAGGTGCGGGGAAGGTCTACCTCTACACCTCGAACCCGGACGTGGCCTCCGGCGACGGGATCGCCATGGCGTACCGGGCGGGCGCCACCATCGCCAACATGGAGTTCATGCAGTTCCACCCCACCTGCCTGTTCCACCCCCAGGCCAAGTCCTTCCTCATCACCGAGGCGGTGCGGGGCGAGGGAGGCATCCTGCGCAGCCAGGCGGGCGAGGCCTTCATGGCCCGCTACCACGACATGAAGGACCTGGCTCCGCGCGACGTGGTGGCGCGCGCCATCGACACGGAGCTCAAACGATCCGGCGACGAGTGGGTGCTCCTCGAGGTCTGCCATCGGGATCCCGCCTTCGTCCGCGAACGCTTCCCGAACATCTACGAGCGCTGCCTCGGCTTCGGAATCGACATCAGCAAGGAGCCCATCCCGGTGGTGCCGGCGGCCCACTACTGCTGCGGGGGGCTGCGCACGAACGGCGCCGCCGAGACGGACCTGCGGAACCTGTTCGCGGCCGGTGAGGTCTCTTGCACGGGGCTGCACGGCGCGAACCGGCTCGCCTCCAACTCGCTGCTGGAGAGCCTGGTGTTCGCGGACGCGGCCGCCACCGCCAGCCGCGCGCGCCTGCGGGACGTGGCGCCGCTCGGGGGCGAGGTGCCCCGCTGGCAGGAGGGCGCCGCCACCGAGAGCGACGAGGCGGTGGTGATCACCCAGAACTGGGACGAGATCCGCCGCTTCATGTGGAACTACGTGGGCATCGTGCGCAGCGACAAGCGGCTGGCCCGCGCCCGTCACCGCATCGAGCTCCTGCAGGAGGAGATCACCGACTACTATTGGAACTTCAGGGTGACGCCGGACCTGCTCGAGCTGCGCAATCTGGCCCTGGTGGCGGAGCTGGTGATCCGCTGCGCCGCCTGGCGCAGCGAGAGCCGCGGGCTCCACTTCAACATCGACCACCCGCAGCGCGACGACGCTCGCTTCGCCACAGACACGCTGATCCGGCGCGAGCCCCACCCGGCCTGAGGCCGGCTCACTCGGGAGTCACGTAGGCGCCGGTGATGCCGCCGTCCACCAGGAAGGTGGCTCCGTTCACGTAGGACGCTTCGTCGGAGGCCAGGAACAGGGCGGCCCGCGCCACCTCGGCGGGCTCCGCCAGGCGACCCATGGGCACGTGCACGAGTCGGCGGGCCCGGGCCGCCGGCTCCGCCAGCAGCCCGGCCAGCAGCGGCGTGTTGACGGGGCCCGGGCAGAGCGCGTTGGCCCGGATGCCCCGCCGCGCATACTCCACCGCCACCTCGCGGGTGAGCGCCAGCACGCCCCCCTTGCTGGCCGTGTAGGCCACCTGGGAGGTGGCGGCGCCCATCACCGCCACGAAGGAGGCGGTGTTCACGATGGCCCCGCCTCCCGCGCGCAGCAGCGCCGGGATGCCGTGCTTGCAGCCCAGGAAGACCCCCTTCAGGTTCACGGCGATCACCCGGTCGAAGACCTGCTCGGGCGTGTCCACGGGCGAGCCGTCCTCGGCGGGAAAGATGCCGGCGTTGTTGAAGACCACGTGCAGGGCGCCGAAGCGCCGCTCGGCGGTCTCCACCGCAGCGCGCACGTCGTCGCTGCGCGCCACGTCCGTGGCCACGAATAGCGCCTCGCCGCCGTCGGCGCGGATCGCCGCCGCGGTGGCCTCGCCCCCGGCCCGGTCCTGGTCCGCCACCACCACCCGCGCCCCCTCGGCGGCGAACAGGCGCGCCGCCTCCCGGCCGATCCCGCCGGCGGCGCCGGTGATGAGCGCCGTGCGCCCCGCCAGGCGCCCGCCCGTACCGCTCACGCTCCCTCCTCGGTCTCGAAGTACACGGACTTGCTCTCCAGGTAGGCCTCGAGGCCCGCCGGGCCCAGCTCGCGGCCCAGGCCGCTGCGCTTCCAGCCTCCGAAGGGCGCCTCCAGATAGACGCTGCGGCTCGAGTTGACCGACAGCACGCCCGTCTCCAGGGCCCGGGCGACCCGCAGGGCGCGCTTGGCGTCGCGCGTCCACAGCGATCCCGAGAGGCCGTACTCCGAATCGTTGGCCAGGGCCACGGCCTCCTCCTCGTCCCGAAAGGGCAGGACCGCCAGCACCGGGCCGAAGATCTCCTCGCGGGCGATGCGCATGTCGGGCGCGACGCGGTCGAAGAGCGCCGGACGCAGGAAGGCGCCGCGGCCGAGCTCCCCCTCCCCGGGCACCTCGCCTCCGCACACGAGCCGGGCGCCCTCGCGGCGCCCCACCTCGAGATAGCCGAGCACGCGCTCCCGGTGCGCCGGCGAGATGAGGCAGCCCACCTGGGTGCGCTCGTCCAGGGGATCGCCCACGCGCAAGGCGCGGGTCGCGGCCGCGAAGCGCTCCACGAAGGCCGCGTGCACCGGCTCCTCCACCAGCACCCGGCTGCGCGCGCAGCAGTCCTGCCCCGCGTTCCCGAACGCCGCCAGGAGCGAACTCTCCACGCAGCGCTCGAGGTCCGCATCCGCGAACACGAGGTTGGCGGACTTGCCGCCGAGCTCGAGCGAGACCCGCTTGATGTCGGGGGCGGCCAGCCGCAGGATCTCGGCCCCGTTGGCGCTGTCGCCCGTGAAGGAGACCTTCGCCACCTGAGGGTGGCCCGCCAGGGCCGCCCCCGCCGAGGCGCCGGGTCCGGGCAGGACGTTCACCACGCCGTTCGGGAGACCCGCCGCGGCGGCCAGCTCCGCCAGGCGCAGGGCCGTGAGCGGTGTGGCGCTGGCCGGCTTGAGCACGACCGTATTGCCGGCGGCCAGGGCGGGAGCCAGCTTCCAGCAGGCGATCAGCAGTGGGAAGTTCCAGGGCACGATGAGGCCGCACACGCCGAGGGGCTGGCGCAGCACCACCGCGAGCCCCCGGGCGTCCACGGGGGGCACGGAACCTCCCAGGCACGCCGCCGCGCCCGCGAAGTAGTCGAGGCAGGCGGCGGCGGTCCCCACCTCCCAGCGGGCATCCGCAATGGGCTTGCCGACGTTGCGCGCCTCGAGCCGGGCCAGGGCCTCGGCGTCGGCCCGGACGCGGTCCGCGAAGGCGCGCAGGGCACGCCCCCGCTCCGCGGCGCTGGCCCGCGGCCAGGGGCCGTGGCGGAAGGCGCCTCGGGCCGCATGCACCGCCCGCTCCACGTCCGCGGGGGCCGCCTGGGCCACCCGGGCCAGCCGTCTACCCGTGGCGGGCTCCCAGACGTCCGCAGCGCTGCCGTCCTCGGCCGGGATGGCAGCGCCGTCGATCCACAGCCCCTGTGCGGTCTCCCCCACGCGCCCTCCCGAAAGGCGGGCAGCATATCGCAGGGGACGCTCGCGGGGCGGCGCTGCGCGCCGTGGCTCAGTCGCGCCCGCGGAGGACGGCGCGCTTCTTGAGGGACGTGATGGCGGCTCGGATCTCCGCATCGGCTTCGGGAATCACGTCGAGGATGCGGCGCACGGTGAAGGCCGCGGCGGCCAGCTCCACCACCGCCTCCTCCACCTGGGTCAAGGGCGTCTCGACGCTCCGCAGGCGTTCGTGGTCCACGGCGAGCCGGGCGTCCAGGGCAAGCTCGGGCAGCCCCAGGCGCTTCTCCTCGTCGAGGCGGCGCAGGGCGTCGAGCAGGGCCGCCTCCAGGGAGGGAGTCGGCTGGTCCCCGGACGGCGAATCCACGTGGTTGCGGAACTCGAACTCCCCGTCGTTCCAGGTGAGCAGCCGGGCCAGGGCCTTCGGCCCCGTGACCGGACCGAGCTCCGCCGCCACCAGCCTTCCGTGCTCGAAGGCGACGGTTCCTTCCTCGGTGCCGCGCGCCAGGGTCACGGTGCCGCGCGGTCCGCAGGAGGCGAACATCTGGATCAGACTCGCCACGCCCATCTCCTCGATGGGGCCGCGGATGCCCTCGCGCCGGCGCGTCTCCTCGAGCTGCTGCAGGTCCTCGATGAAGCGGGTCACCTCCGCAGCGCGCCCCAGGGCCGGCTCGAAGCGGATCGCCACCGCCGGGACCGTGCCCTCCCCTTCCAGGTGACGGACCACGCAGCCCTCGACCTCGAGCGAATCACCGCGCACGGGGTGCGTGAAGCGGAGCCCCATCCGCCGGCCGACCGGAAGCTCTGCGCCCTCCACCGTGAGCAGCACCCCCGAGCGGCTCAAGTCACGGGTGCGCGCTTCGAGCTCGATGCCCGTGGCGGTGCGCACCTGCACGAGAATGCGGGCGATCTCCCGGGGCGAGTCGCGACGCTCTTGCGGCTTTCGTTGGGCGTTCGGCGCGGGGGCGGCGACGGGCGCCGGGGGCGCCTCTTCCACGGGCGTGTCGAGCTCCAGGGGCTCGAGCAGGGAGAACTCGGGATCCAGGTCTTCACCGCAATCCGTATCTCCGGGCAGACCGAGGTCGAGCAGCTCGTCCGACTCCGGACCGAGCGTCACGCGGCGGGCCGCGGCCCGATCACGCTCGGGAGCCGGAAGCGGACGCACGTGGGCTGCGTCGAGAAAGGGCTCCAGGCGCTCGCGGAGCTCATCCACGTCGGCGAGGAGCTGGACCGCGACACCCGGCTCCGCTCCCGGAGGCGCCACGTCGGCGGGCAGGCTCAACACGACCTCCGCCGGATAGCGAAGCGTCATGCCACAGAACTGGAGATGCAGCGTCACCTCCACCATCTCGCGCATCTCGAAGCGGTCGCGGGTGGGCACGAACGCGCCCCCCTTGTGGAGGTTGCGCGCGTACTCCGCCCGCAACGCTGCCGGATCGGCGAGCGTGAGGGCGAGGCTCCGCCCGCCCTGGGGCAGGGCGCAGGCGTCTCCCGCCGGGTCCCTCATGGGGCCGTGAGACCTCCCTTCCTCGACCCTATCGGCGGTCCGTTGGCAGGCCTGATGCCCGAGAATGGATTACCCTGGGGGAATAAGTCCCCTTGGGGACCAGCCCCGCTGGCGGGCGGCCTGGACCAGGGCCGCGAACAGCTTGCGCTGGGGCGACCCCTCCTCCAGGTCCAGCTCCGGGTGCCACTGCACCGCCAGCACCTCGGGACGGTCCGCCAGCTCCAGGGCCTCCACCGTTCCATCCTCGGCCCAGGCCACTGCCCGCAGCCCGCGCCCCGGACGGGCCA
>JBFIML010000015.1:0-69536 GCA_041611735.1 Myxococcota bacterium
CGCCGGGGCGACGGAGGTGGGGGGCCGAAGGCTTCCGTCGCCGGAGGGATCGAGGGCTCAGGCGCCGGCGGGGCGGCGCGCCCGCCCGCCGCGGGCCAGGCCCGCCAGGCCGAGCCCGACCAGGAGCGCCGTGCCGGGCTCCGGGATCGTCGAGAGCGGCGCGCGGCCCGGCGTGGGCTCCGCCAGCACCACGAAGTCGCGGGCGTTGTCGTCCGTGTCCACGTCCGCGAAGCGCCGGGCCAGGCTGGCGCCGGCGGGCGCGTCCGGCGCGGGGCTCCCCTCGCCGGCGAACACCTCGCCGGCCGCGAAGTCGCCGTAGCCCAGTGCGTCCAGCACGCTGCTGTCGCTGCGCAACACCAGCGAGTCGGGGCCGTTCTGGAGATCGAAGTTCAGGATCAGGTCGGCCTCGGGCACCGCGGTCGTCCCGTCGCCCGCGTCGTCGGCCACCACGAACAGGCCGTCGCCCGGAAGCGTACCGGTCAGGGGCAGGGTCGGGCCGGGGCGCCCGTCGGAGCCGTTCACCCCCTCGAGCACCAGGCCGTCCAGGGCGGTGCCCGCTGGGCCGTACAGCTCCACGAAGACGACACCGTTGTCGGAGCCGACCGCGTCGTAGAGCACCTCGGAAATCACGGGGAAGGCGCAGGCGGCGGCCGGCGCCGTGCTCGGCGCCAGCAGCGCCACCAGGGCGAACCGGACGAGTGCGACCGGCTCTCGTCGCATCCAGAGCATGAGCGAATTCCTCCCTAGCGGGGCGAGGGACACTCGGACCCGGCCAGCTCGCGCCCGAACCAGCCGTCGGTCCAGCCGTCCAGCCCCGCCGCCAGCTCCCGGGCGCGCAGCTCCAGCTGCAGCGCTTCCGGTGAGTCGGGCGCGCTCTCGCGCCGCTCCGCCAGGACGCGCCGGCGCTGGAAGTAGAGCTGGTTGATCTCGTCCAGCACGTCGCTGCGCAGCTCGATCAGACGCCGCGCCTCCTGGGACACGTCGATCTGCTCCGGGTGATAGAGGAGCGTGCCGAGATCCCAGCTGAAGGTCAGCGTCAGCTCGGTTTCGTGCGCGCGATCGTCGTCTCGATCGAACAGGCGCCGCAGGTCACCGGAGATGAAGGCCTCGTCCCGCTCGAACCGGAAGCTGCGCTCGTCGCTGCGGGTGGCCCGCAACGAGACCACCGGGAGCAGGCCGCGACGCGTGACGCCCCGGCGCAGGCGCCGGACGTGGCCCGGGTCGAGGTCGAGCCCGGCGAGCGCCGCGCGCTGCACGGCGCGGATCGGTGGATCGCACGGGGCGGGATGGGCGACCCGAGGCGATCGAGCGTCGCTCGGCGCCGCGCCTTCCCACAGGCCCGCGTCGCCGGCCACCCAGACCCGCGTGCCGTCGCTGGCCAGGGCGCGAGCGGCCTCGTCGCCCACCGGCGGCGCCACGCGCCGCCAGGGACCGCTGACGCGCTCCGCGTCGAGCACGCCGCGATCCGTGAGCAGCCACAGGCGCCCCGCCCCGCGGGCCAGGCGACGCACCCGCGCCCCCGGCGGCAGCGCGGGCCGCAGCAGGGTCCAGGCGGAGGCGGGCGCCTCGCGCACGACCAGGGCGCGCTCCGCCGCCACCACCACCGCCATCCCCCAGTCGAGGGCCAGATCCGCCAGGGGGCGCGCCGCGACCGGGAGCGCCTCGAGGACGCCCGAGGCGCCCGGTCGGTCGAGGCGCGCATGCACGAGATCTTCGTCGCCGAGGCTCCACAGGCGCGTCTCCGCCGGGCCCACCTGCAGCGCCACGGAGCGGGCGGGGAGACTCGCGAAGCGACCGTCGGGCCGCAGCCAGCGCTCCCCGTCGGCGGACCAGAAGACGCCGGCCCCGGTGGCCACGGCCAGGCCCGCGGCGCCCGGCAGCACGCGCCGCACGTCGCGCGCCGGCTCGCCGGGCGCGGGGCTGCGGTCGGCCACGGTGCCCTCGCCGGCCACGCGGAAGAGGCCTTGCGCCGTGGCCACCCAGAGCGCCCCGTCGGCAGCAAAGGCCAGATCCTGGACGGGGCCGCGCAGGCGCCGTCGCCGCCAGGCGCCTCCGGGCTCGCGGAACGCGATGCCGGTCGCGCCCCCCACGGCCAGGCGCCCGCGCGAAGCGTCGACGGCGACGGCATGCACCGCCTTCCCCTCGACGGGCGCCTCCACGAGGTGCCAGGTCCAGGGCTCCGGTCCCTCGGCGAGGGCGACGCCCGCTGCGAGAAGCAGGAGGAACGCAGCGAGAGCGTCGACTCGGACCCGGGCTCGGCGCGACACGGGGGGCGTCAGGAGCAAGGGGCGTGCCGGAGCGCCGGGGGGCTCCCGGGCGGCCTCCGCTCCCGCCAGCCCGTCCGGGGGCCGGGCCGTGAACCGGCCGGCGCGCCGGACGGGCGAACCGGCGGGCACGCAGCGCCACTCCCGACGGCTGCTTGACGGGCCCCGGGCGCTCCCCAAGAATCGCCCGCATGGGTCGCGCCCACCTCGCGCTGGCGCTTCTGGTCGGGTTCGCTGGCGGCGGCGTGCCCGCCCAGGCCGACGAGCCGGGCGAGCCGGTGATCTACAAGTGGGTGGACGAGAACGGGATCGCCCACTACACGACCGACCCGGACCGCATCCCGGGCTCCCTGCGCGGGCGGCTGCGCGAGCTGGAGCGGAAGCGCGAACCCCAGGCGCTGCCCGGTGAGGCTCCGAGCGGCGAGACCTGGGCGCTGCGCGATCTGGCACCCGAAGCGCCGCCCCCGCCGAGCCCGGTGGAAGCAGGCCCCCCGGAGGCCGGACCCCAGGAGCTGGCCCTTCCGGAGGACCCCGGTCTGGCGGCGCGCATCCAAGCCCTGGAGCAGGAGATCGCCCGGGACGAGGAGCGGCTCCAGGCGCTGATCAGCGATCCGGAGCGGGCCGGCGACGCCCTGGCCGACGATCCCGAGTTCCGGGAGGTGGCACGGCGCCTGCCGCGCCGGCAGGCCGACCTGCGCGCGCTGCGCGAGCAGCAGGCACGCCAGCCCGGGTCCGCCTCGCCGCCGCGACCATGAGCCGCACCGATGGGGATCCGGTCGACGTCGTCGCGTTGGCCGGCGGCGTGGGCGCGGCGCGCTTCCTGCGCGGATTGCTGCGCGTGGTGGCGCCGGAGCGCGTGGCGGTGGTGGTGAACACGGGCGACGACCGCGCCTTCTACGGCGTGCACGTCTCGCCGGACCTCGACATCGTCACCTACACCCTGGCCGGCCGCGTGGATCCCCAGAAGGGCTATGGCCTGGCGGGCGACAGCTTCGCCGTCCTCGATGCGCTCGCCGCCCTGGGGCATGCCACCTGGTTCCGGCTCGGGGACCGGGATCTGGCCACGTGCCTGCACCGGACCTTGCGTCTGCGCGAGGGCGTCGGCCTCGCCGCGGTGACCGACGAGATCCGGCGGGCCTTCCGGGTACCGGCGCGCCTGCTGCCCATGTCCGAGGACCCCTGTCCGACCCGGGTCGAGCTGGACGGCGGGCGCCACGTGCACTTCGAGGAGTACCTGGCCCGGGACGGCGCGCCCGACGAGGTGCGCGGGGTCGACCTCTCCGCCGCGCGACGCGCCCGCCCCGCGCCGGGCGTGTGCGAGGCGATCGAGGCCGCTCGCAGCATCGTGATCTGCCCGAGCAATCCGGTCGTCTCCATCGGACCGATCCTGGCGGTGCCGGGCGTGCGCGACGCCCTGGCGCGCGCCCGGGCGCCCAAGGTGGCGATCTCCCCCATCGTGGGGGGCGCCCCGCTCAAGGGGCCGGCGGATCGGCTGCTGCGCGGGATCGGCGCCGAGGTCTCGGCGCGCGGAGTCGCGCAGCTCTATCGGGGCGTCGCCGAGGGCTTCGTGCTCGACGTGCGCGACGTCGCGCAGGCGGACGACGTGCGCGCACTCGGCCTGGCCGCCGAGGCGGTCGACACGATCATGCGCGATGCGGACGCGGCGGCCCGCCTGGCCGAGGCCACCCTCGAGCTGGCGCGCCAGCTCGGATGATCCCGGCCCTGGTGCCCGTCCGGCGGCTGGCGGCGGCCAAGTCGCGGCTGGCCCAGGCGCTGGGACGACCCGCCGCGGAGCGCCTCGCCACCGCCATGCTGGAGGACGTGGTGGCGGCGCTGCGGGCGGTCCCTCGCCTCGGGCCGGTGGCCGTGGTGACGCCGGACCCGGCCGTGGCGGAGACGGCGCGCCGGTCGGGCGCCTCGCCCCTGCTCGGGCCCGACCCCGGACTCAACGCCTGTCTCGAGCGCGGCGCCAGGGAGATCGCATGGCGAGCCGCCGCCCTGCTCGTGGTGCTCGGCGACGTGGCCGGCGTGCGGGCCGCCGACGTGGAGGCCCTGCTCGACGCGCTCGCCGGCCTCGGCGGCCGGGGCGTCGTGCTGGCACCGTCCAGCGACGGAGGCACGGCCGCCCTGCTGCGCGCTCCGCCCGACGCCATCGGGCCCCACTTCGGCGCGCAGAGCGCCCGCGCGCACCGGCAGGCGGCCCGGGCCGCCCAAGTCCCGTGCCGGGAGCTCCCCCTGCCCTCCCTCGCCATCGACCTGGATTCGGAGCAGGACCTGCACGCCTTCCTGGCCGGACCCGGGGATGGGCCGCGCACCCGCGCCCTGCTGCGGGAGCTCGGCTTCGGGACGTCCCGGTGAGCGAGCGGCCGGCGCCGCTGCGCCTGGTGCCGCTGCCCGGCATGCCGCGCGTCGTGGCGGGCGACGATCTGGCGGCGCTGCTCGAGGCGGCGGCGGACCGTGCCGGGGTGCGCCTCGCCGGCGGGGTGCTCGTCGTGTGCCAGAAGGTGGTGTCGAAGGCCGAGGCGCGCGTGGTGCGCCTGGCGGAGGTCGAGCCCAGCGCCGAGGCCCGTCGCCTGGCGGTGGAATCGGGCAAGGACCCGCGCCACGTGGAGGTGATACTGCGGGAGACGGTGCGGATCGTGCGACGCGGCCACGGAGTGCTGATCTGCGAGACGCGCCAGGGCTTCGTGTGCGCCAACGCAGGGGTGGACCTCTCCAACGCGCCCGGCGCGGACGTGGCGGTGCTGCTGCCCGAGGATGCGGACGCCTCGGCGCGGCGGCTGCGCGAAGCCCTGGAGCAGCGCGGCGGGGGCCGCCGCCTCGCCGTGGTGATCTCCGACAGCTTCGGCCGCCCGTGGCGGGAGGGCCAGCTCGACCTGGCCGTGGGCTGCGCCGGCCTCGCCCCGCTAGCCGACTGGCGCGGGCGCACGGACCTGGAGGGGCGTCCGCTCCAGGTGACCGTCCTGGCCCGCGCGGATCAGCTGGCGGCCGCCGCGGGGCTGCTGATGGCGAAGGACGCCGGCGTGCCGGCGGTCTGGGTGGAGGGAATTGCGCCGGAAGGCGACGGGAGCGTGCGCGCGACCCTGCGCGACCCCGCCCTGGACCTGTTCCGCTAGGAGCGCGACCCGCGACTGGCGTGGGAAGCAGCGTCGCGGACGAGGGCGTCGAGCGCGCTCCACAGCGCCGCCACGCCCTCGCCGGTCTGGGCCGACGTGGCCAGCATCGCAACGCCCCGGGGCTCGAGGTCACGCGCGAGCGCGCGCAGCCGCTCTGCCCGCGCCATGCGCTTCAGCTTGTCGACCTTGGTGACGGCCACGAGGGCCGGGATCTCGCGCTCCGCCAGCCAGGCGAGCAGATCGAACTCGTCGTCCGAGAGATCGCGGCGGACGTCCTGGAGCAGCACGGCGGCACGCAGGGGCTTGCGTCCGGCCAGGTAGCCCTCCACCAGCCGCCGCCACTGGGCGCGCTCGGCCCGCGAGACGCGCGCCCAGCCGTAGCCCGGGAAGTCCACCAGCAGCAGCGCGCCGCTACGGCGCTCGACCCGGAAGAAGTGGAGCAGGCGTGTCTTGCCCGGCGTGGCGCTGGTGCGCGCCAGCCGACGCCGCCCCGTGAGCCGATTGAGCAGGCTCGACTTGCCCACGTTCGAACGGCCCAGCAGCGCCACCTCGGGCAGCCCCGCGGCCGGGAACCCCTCCGGCCCCGCCGCGCTCGCCACGAGCTCGGCGGCCCGGACCGTCACCGCGCCGCGGGCAGGGTGCGCCCCATCCGCTCCAGGGCCTCCTCCAGGTGGTCGTCCGGCGCCGAGAGGGAGAAGCGCAGCCAGCCCTCGCCGGCCTCGCCGAAGTCCACGCCCGGGGTCACTGCCACGTGGGCCCGCTCGAGCAGGTCCGCGGCGAGCCGGCGCGAGTCGCGCCCGAAGCCCCGGGCGTCGGCGAAGACGTAGAAGGCGCCGCGCGGCGGCCCGGGCACGCCGAAGCCCAGCTTGCGCAGCCCTTCCACCAGGCGCCGGGCGCGGCGGGTGTAGGCGGCCCGCATGGCCGCGAGCGTCGCCGCGCCGTGGGCCAGGGCCGCCACCCCGGCCCGCTGCACGAAGTGGTTGGCCGAGATGAAGAGGTTCTGCTGCATGACCTGGAGCGGGCGCAGCGCCCGGCTCGGGGCGATGACGTAGCCGAGCCGGAAGCCGGTCATGGCGTAGCGTTTCGAGAAGCCGTCCAGCACGAAGGCGTCCTCGGAGACCGCCAGCGCCGACGGCGCCGCCTGGGCCTCGTAGACGAGCCCGTCATAGATCTCGTCGGCGACGAGCGGCACCCCGAGCTCGGCCAGTGCACGCAGCGTGTCCGCCTCCTGGACGGCACCCGTCGGGTTGGCGGGCGAGCTCACCACCAGGGCGCAGGTGCGGGGGGTCAGGGCCGCACGCACGGCGGCCACGTCGATGCGCCAGCCGTGCTCCGGCTGCGTGGGTACGAAGACGGGCGTTCCGCCGCAGAAGCGCACGAAGTTCGGGTAGCAGGGGTAGTGGGGGGTCGGGATCAGCACCTCGCCGCCCGGCTCCACCAGCAGCCCGAACACGAGCAGCATGGCGGGCGAGGTGCCCATGGTGACCAGCACCCGGGCCGGGGCCACCGCGGTCCCCGCGCGGGCGCCCTTGTCCGCGGCGATGGCCTCGCGCAGCTCCGGGAGCCCCCGGCTGTCCGTGTAGTGGGTCAGACCTCCGCGCAGGGCCTGCGCACAGGCCTCGACCGCTTCGGGAGGCGCCGGGAAGTCGGGCTCCCCGATCTCCAGGTGGAGGACCCGCGCCCCCTCGCGTTCGAGCTGGAAGGCGCGCTCCATCACCTCCATGGCGAGGAAGGGTTGGATGCGTCCGACGCGCTCCGCGAAGCCCCGCGGCATGCGGGCGGCGGTAGCCGCCGGGGCTGTGCATGTCAACGCCGGCAGGCGTCAAGTGGTGGATTCGACTCCGTTTCCGCCGGCTTCGCCTTGGAATGCGACGGGCGGGCTGCTAGCTTCCGGCCCTAGACGTTCCGGAGCACCCCCCGCATGTCCAAGGGTGTCCAAATCGCCATCGGCGCGGCGTTCGTCGCGCTCCTGCTCGGCTGGTACGCGACCACCAACCTCGAGCGGCTGGGGAGCTTCACCTACTTCCAGACGCTGGAGGAGTTCCGGGCCGAAGGGCGTCCCGGGGAGCGGGTCCGCGTGCACGGCTACGTGGCGGACGGGTCGATCCAGCGCGACTTGGTGGGGCGCCAGGTCCGCTTCGCGGTCCAGAACGATCCGCCCCACGCCGGGCAGGGCGCGGAGCCGGTGCTGCCCGTCGTCTACTCGAGCCTGGAGACGCCGGACCTGTTCCAGGACGGCGCCGAGGTGGTGGTGGAGGGTCGCCTGGAGAGCGCTGGCGCCAGCGCCCTGTTCCGGGCCGACAACGTGCTCGCCAAGTGTCCCTCGAAGTTCGAGGCGAAGCGCATGGAGGCGGCCTCCTTCTAGGTGTCGGATCTCGGCCACTACGCCCTGCGCCTGGCCCTGCTCGTGGCGGTCATCGGCATCGCCGCCGGTGTGGCCGGGGGCTGGCGCCAGCGGATCGAATGGAGCGCCGTGGCGCGGCGCGCCGTGGTGCTGGTCTTCGTCCTGGTCACGCTGGCGACCGTCGCACTGTGGGTCGCGCTGGCCAGCAACGATTTCCAGCTGCGCTACGTGGCCCAGCACAGCGCTCGCGGCATGGAGCTTCCCTACCGGCTGGCGGCGCTGTGGGGAGGCCAGGCCGGGTCGCTCCTGCTGTGGCTGTGGATCTCGTGCCTGTTCGCCGTGGCGGCGGCGGCGTTCCACCGCCGCTCGCCGCTGCGCTCGCTGCCCTGGGTCTGGGCGCTCCTGCTCGCGAACGCCGGCTTCTTCCTGGTGCTGCTCAACTTCGTGACGAGCCCCTTCGAGAAGCTTCCGCCCGCCGAGGTCCTGTCCGACGGCAGCGGCCTGAACCCCCTGCTCCAGCATCCGCTCATGACCATCCATCCGGTGCTGCTGTACGCCGGCTTCACCGGCTTCTCGGTCCCCTTCGCCTTTGCCTTCGGCGCGCTCCTGAGCGGCGACCACGGCACGGCCTGGCTGCGGGCGACGCGTCGCTGGACGCTCATCCCCTGGTTCTTCCTGAGCGTGGGCATCCTGCTGGGCGGGCGGTGGGCCTACGAGGTGCTCGGCTGGGGGGGCTACTGGGCCTGGGACCCGGTGGAAAACGCCTCCTTCATGCCGTGGCTGCCGGCCACCGCGTATCTGCATTCGGTCATGATCCAGGAAAAGCGGGACATGATGAAGCTCTGGAACCTGGTACTGATCGGGCTCACCTACTCGCTGTGCCTGTTCGGCACCTTCCTGACCCGCAGCGGCGTGATCTCCTCGGTCCACTCCTTCACGGCGGCCGGGTGGTTCGGCTTCATCTTCCTCGGCTGGGTGGTGGCCGCCGCCGGGGCCTATTTCGCGGTGCTCTGGATGCGTCGCGACTCCCTGCGCAGCCCGAACCGGCTCGAATCGGTCCTCTCCCGCGAAGCGAGCTTCGTGCTCAACAACTGGGCCTTCATGGGGATCCTGGTCGTCGTCTTCTGGGGCACGCTCTTCCCGGTGGTGTCCGAGGCCGTGCGCGGGGTCAAGATCTCCGTGGGCCCTCGCTTCTTCAACGCCATGACCGGTCCCCTGGCGGTCCTGCTGCTGTTCCTGACCGGCGTGGGACCGCTGATCGCCTGGCGCCGCGCGTCCCCGGCCAGTCTGCGTCGGCAATTCCGCCTGCCGCTGGCCGCCGGCGCGGGGACGGCCGCGGGGCTGCTGCTGGCGTTCGGGAGCGGCATCAAGCTCTATCCGCTGGTCTTCTTCTCGCTGGGAGCCTTCGTCGTGGGCACCATCTCCCAGGAGTACGGACGCGCGGTGCGCGCTCGCATGCGAGGCAGCGGGGAGTCGGCGCTGCGCGCCCTCGCCACCCTGCTGCGCAAGAACCAGCGCCGCTACGGCGGCTACGTGGTGCACCTCGGCGTGGTCTTCATCCTGATCGGGATCGCCGGCGCGGCCTTCAACGAGGAACGGCTCGAGAACCTGAAGCCCGGCGAGCGGCTGGCCATGAACGGCTACACCCTGGAGTACCTGACGGCGCGACCGCTCCCCCAGCAACACTACGGCGGCGCCGTGGCCCGTCTGGCCCTCTTCGAAGGGAACCGCCCGCTGGGGGTGCTGACGCCCGAGAAGCGCATGTACTGGCTGGAGCAGCAGCCCGCATCCATTCCCGCGATCCGGTCGACCCTGCGCGAAGACCTCTACGTGATCCTGACGGCCCTCGAGTCCGACGGCTCCGCCACGCTCAAGATCCACCGCAACCCGCTGGTGAACTGGATCTGGATCGGCGGCTACACCTTCGTGCTCGGGGCTCTGCTGGTCCTCTGGCCACACCCCCAACGGCGCCCCGGCCGCGACGCTCGATGAAAAGCGCCCGCCTGGCGTGGCTCGTGCTCGCGTTGGCGGGCCCCGCCGCGGCCCAGGCCCCGTCCGCCCCGACGGGCGACGTGCCCCCCGGCCCCGCCACCTTGCGCGGGCGGGTGGTCGTGTCCGAGAGCGGAGCGCCCGCGCCCCAGGCGGAGGTGGTGCTCTACGCCCTTCCGGGCCGCGGTGCGCCCGGGGTGCGCCGCACCGAGAGCGACACCGAGGGGCGCTTCGCCTTCTCCGGCATCTCCGCCGATCCGAGCACCGCCTACCTGGTGGGGGCGCGCTGGCAGGGGGTTCCCTTCCCCGGAGACCGCGTGTCCTTCGCCGCCGGCGAGACCGAGCGCCAGGTGGAGATCCGGGTCAGCCCCCTCACCCAGGACGCCACGAGCCTCGCGGTGGTGGAGACGGAGCTGCGCTTCGAGTGGGTGGGCGATCGGCTGGCCGTGAGCGAGGTCCACCGGCTGCGCAACGGCGGCACCCGCACCATCTACGTGCCCGAAGCCGCCCGGGGTCCGGGGCGTGCCGCCTTCCGCGCCGAGCTTCCCGAGGGCGCCGAGGACTTCCGCATGCCCCTGGGCATCGAGCCGGAGGGCCTGGTGCGGCGGGGCCGGGAGCTGGCCTTCCACGGACCGCTCTACCCGGGCGAGCAGGAGCTCGGCTTCTCGTACCGGCTCCCGGCATCCGGAGCCCGGCTCGCGGTGGAGAAGCGGCTGCCCTCCGGCGCCGGGCGCCTGGTCGTTCGGGTGCCGGAGGCGGGCCCCCAGGTGGAGTCCGCCGCTCTCGTCGCCGACGACCCGACCGTTCTCCAGGGCCGCCGCTACCGCCAGCTCTCGCGCAGCGGGCTCGCCCCGGGCAGCCGCGTGCAGCTGAGCTTCGAGCTACCGCCCGTGCGCATCGACCGGGATGCGGTTTCGCTCGCCGAGACGCGCGTCTTCCTGGAGTACGACGACGCCGTCCTGCTCGTGAACGAAGAGCACCTGCTGCGGGTGGCGGGAGATGCGCACGTGGCGGCCCCCCCGGACGGCCACCTGCTGCGTCTGCCGCTTCCGCCCGAGGCCGAGGACCTGCGTTTCGACACGGGGTCCTTCGACTTCGGCCTGCTGCCGAGCGACGACGGCGGCGTGGAGCTGCGGGGCCCGCTCCCGCCCGGCGACTCCCAGGTCCAGATCGTCTACCGGATTCCCCTGTCCGCAGCCACCGTCCGCTTCGAGCGGCGCTTCACGCGGCCCCTCCCGCTGCTCTCGGTCTACGTGGTGGACACGGGGCTGCTGGCCCGCTCGGAGCGTCTGCACCGCCGGAGGCCCGTGCGCAGCGGGGAGCGCACCTTCCTGCATCTGGAGGCCTTCCAGATCGAGCCCGACGAGCCCGTGACGCTGAGCCTGGCGCCGCTCCCTCCGCGCCCCCGGCTGCCCCGCGCCGCGGTGCTGGCGCTGGTGGGGCTCGCCGCGGCCCTGGCCATCGGGGTACTGACCGCGCCGCTGCGGCGGGGCGCTGCGGGCGAGCTGGATCTGGACGCCGAGGAGGACGTCGCCCGGGACGAACGGGAGGCGGTCTACGCCGCGATCCGCGACCTGGAGCACGATCACGAGACCGGGAAGCTCTCGGAGGCGGACTACGCCAGCCTGCGCCGGGAGCTACGGGCCCGGGCGGCGGCGCTCCTGCGCGACGAACGGCAGGACGCAGTGGCCCCGGTCCCGGAGCGGACGCCGGCGCGCTGCCCGTCCTGCGGAAGCGAGCCCCGGCCCGAAGACCGTTTCTGCGCCCGCTGTGGCGAACGCCTGGCGGTGGCACCGGCTCGCGAGCAGCGGCACGGGGCCTCCGGTTGAACGCTCCCGTCATCGAGGCGCGGGGCCTCGAGAAGCGCTTCGGCCCCGTGGTGGCCCTCGCCGGCGTGGACCTGGATCTGCCGCGCGGGTGCGTGCTCGCGGTGGTGGGGCCGAACGGGGCGGGCAAGACCACCCTGCTGCGCCTGCTCGCGGGCCTCGCCCGCCCGACCCGCGGGTGGGTGCGCCTGGAGGGCGTGGCCCGCGGGCGTCGCGAGGCGCGGCGACGCATCGGCTTCATCGGGCACGCCACCTTCCTGTACCCGGCCTTGACCGCCCGCGAGAACCTGCTCTTCGCGGCTCGACTCTACGGGGTCTCCGACCCGGCGGGCCGCGCGGAGGCGCTGCTCGCCCGCCAGGGCCTCGCGCAGGTGGCGGACCAGCCCGCCGGCTCCTTCTCGCGGGGCATGGCCCAGCGTCTGGCCATCGCGCGCGGGCTGGTCCACGACCCCCAGGTGGTGCTCCTCGACGAGCCCTTCACCGGCCTCGACCGGCCGGCGGCGGACCGTCTGGACGCCCAGCTCCGCAACCTGCGCACCGAGGGGCGCACCTGTGTCCTCGCCACCCACGACCTGGCCCGGGCGGCGGCCGTGGCGGACCGCGCCCTCGTGCTCTCCCGAGGCCGGGTCGCCCACGCCGCGGAGGGCGCGCCGCTGGTGGGCGAGACCCTGGAGCGCGCCTACCTGGCGGCCGTGGACGGCTCGGCATGAGCGTCTTCCTGGCCATCCTCTGGAAGGATCTGGTCACGGAATGGCGCAGCCGCGACCGCGTAATCGCCATGGGGCTGTTCGCCCTGCTGGTGGTCGTCGTGTTCCACTTCGCGCTCCCGGAGGCCGGCGCCGACCGCCTCCGCCCCGCGCTGCCGGGTCTGCTCTGGGTGGCCTACGTGTTCGCAGCCATGCTCGGCTTGAACCGCGCCTTCGCGGTGGAGCTCGAAAACGATGCGCTCGCGGGCCTCGCGCTGGTGCCGGCGGATCGCGGCTGGATCTTCCTGGGCAAGGCCGCGGCGAACTGGATCCTGCTGGGCGTGGTCCAGGCGGCCACCGCGGTGGCCTTCGCCCTCGCCTTCGACGTGCGGCTGGCCGCCGTGGCCGTGCCCCTGAGCGGGGTGGTGGCCCTCGGCTCCCTGGGTCTGTGCTCGATCGGGACGCTCTTCGCGGCCATTTCGGTGCGCACCCAGTACCGGGAGGTGATGCTGCCGCTGCTGCTGCTGCCGCTGCTGGTGCCCGTCCTGCTCGGCGCCGTGGACGCCACCGCCCAGCTTCTGGACGAGGGACGCGTCTCCTTCGCCCCCCTCCAGCTGCTGCTCGTGACCAACGCGGTGTTTCTGATAGTCTCGTTCGTCGGCTTCGAATACGTGCTCGACGAGTGATGGCCATGAATGCAGCTCCCTCCGGTGGCCTGGCGGACCGTCTTCGCGTGCCGAGCGGCCTGCTGCTCGGCGTGCTGGCCCTGCTCTGGCTCGGGAGCGTGGTGCGCGCGCCCGAGGACCAGATGCAGGGCGTGATCCAGAAGATCCTCTACGTACACGTGCCGGTGGTGTTCGCCGCCTACCTGGGCTTCTTCCTGACGGCCCTGGGCGGGGCCCTGTTCCTCTGGCGCGACGACGAGCGCTACGACCGGCTGGCGCGCTCGGCGGCGGAGGTGGGGGTGCTGTTCTGCACCCTGGTGCTCGTCACCGGCCCGATCTGGGCCCGGGGGACCTGGGGACGCTGGTGGTCCTGGGACCTGCGCCTCACGCTGACCCTGCTGCTCTGGTTCGTGTACCTGGCCTACCTGCTGCTGCGGGGCTTCACGGAGAGCAGCCATCGGGCGGCCCGCTTCGCCGCGGTCTACGGGATCGTGGGGGTGTTGACGATTCCCCTCAACTACTTCGCCATCGACCTGGCGGCGGGCCGGACCCTCCATCCCGAGAATCTGGGGCGAGGCAGCCTGGGGGCGGGGATGGGCTGGCCCTTCGCCCTGGGCCTGGCCACCGCCGCAGCCGCCCTGCTGCACCTGGTGGCGCGGCGGGTGGAGTTGGAGGGGTTGCGGGAGGAATTGATCCGCCGGCGCGCGGGAGCCCGGGAGGGCGCGTGGACTACCTGATCGCGGCCTATGCCCTCGGCGTCGGGGCCCCGCTGCTCTACGGCCTCCACCTGGCCCGGCAGCGCCGGGCCGTCCACCGGGCCCTCCGGCCCCCGGGGACCAGCCGAAATCCCGGTTGACATCCGCGCGACGTGCAAGTATAAGCAAAGGGTCTGTAAGCCGCGGCGTTTGTTGCCATTTTTCTGATCGAGGCAGCGGTCTTGACCCCTCCCCCCCACGGGATCGGTGCATATTCCGCCGGCGAGCCCGGCTTGCTGCGCCAGGCTTTGCGCAGCCGGGGCCGCTCGAGGCGGGCATGGGAAGCGCGCTTCCCACATGAGGGCCCGTGAGCCCTCCCGGCCGACACCAAGGGGAATGCGGCCCCGCCGCAGGGAGTCGGCAGGAACCGACCGGAAGCGCCCGCCCGGACTCCGGTGGCGCTCCCGCATCCGCCGAGAGGCATGCGTCTTGCTAGGTCGCTCCAACGGGCCCGGGAGCACCTGGAACTCCAGGGCGGGTGACGCCATGGAGACGAGACGGGGCCCGGGAGGCGGTCCAAACCGAGGATGGCCAGCATGAAGCGGGGCGTCGGATACTGCGAGAACACCGACTGCGAGGACTACGCCAAGGGCGTCTTCCTGCTCAACCACGGCGACACCTTCTACTGCCCGCGTTGTCGCCAGCTAGGCAAGGTGGAGAAGGAGCGCGGGTTCTATACCGGCAACTCCGATGTCTTCAAGGAAGTCCGCTGCGAGTACAACTTCGACCCCATCAACGGCGTCTACCGCGAGATTGCCATCGTGCGTGACGAGAGCTTGTGGGGCCGCAACAACGTCTACACGCTGCAGTCCCCCCTGATCAAGACGGAGAAGCGCGCGCTCAAGGTCGCCGAGGCGATCCTGGCCAACTTGAATCGCTACCGCGGACTGCTGAATGGCGACGAGATCCCGCGTACCACCGAGATCATCCTGTCCTTCGACGAGCCCCTCGACGAGTTCACGCGCAAGCTGGGACAGCTCAGCAAGGAGTGGGAGGCGAGCGGCTTACGCGAGACGCGCCGCTAGGAGTCCGGGGCGGGCCAGTACGCGCCGGGCGCCGGCGTCGGAGCGCGGTAGAGCCCGGTTCGCACGCGCACTCCCAGGGCCTGGCCCACCGCGCGCATGGTCTCCGGGCAGAAGGCGTAGGTGCGCAGTCGCGCGATCCGCCCGTCCTGCTCCTCGAAGCGGAACACAACCTCCAGGGCCTCGCGCCCCCGGCGGGTGACGAACCACAGCAGGATCGGCTCGCCTTCGAACTCGCCGCGCTCGACGCGCAGCGAGTCGGGTTGGAATTCCAGGGGCCACTCGTCGTGGCCGTGGACCACGCGGTAGAGGATGTTGCGGTCGGTGCGCTCGAAGCTCTGGCGGCCGCACTGGAGCGCTTCGCCCACGTTCTCCACCGAGCCAGCGTCGAGCATCAGCGCGGTCAGGCCCTTCAGGTCCTTGGCGTTGTACCGCTCGATGAAGCGGTCCAGGAGGTCCCGAGACGGCACCGGCCGGCGCGAAGCCGCCGCGCCCTCGGGCTCGCGCAGGCGGCCCCGGCCACGGTGCAGCGCGGCCTTCACGGCGCCCGGGGTGGTGGCGAGCAGCTCGGCGATCTCCTCGAGGCTCAGGTCGAAGAGCTCCTTCAGCAGCACCGCGGCGCGCTCCTGGGGGGAGAGGCGCTGCAGGAGCCGGGATCCCGCATCGCGTACGTCGCCCGCCACCGCGGGATCGGTGCCGCTTGCCGGGACCGACTCGGGCTGCACCCGGGGGGTGCGGGCCTGCGTATCCCGGCGGCGCAGCTCGTCGATCCAGACGTTCGTCGCCGTGCGCAGCAGATAGGCACGTGGGTTGCGGATCTCGTGGTTGAAGAGGCCCAGGTGCCCGAAGGCCCGCAGCAACGTGTCCTGGACCAGGTCCTCGGCGTCCCAGACGTTTCCGGCCAGGCGGCGGCAGTAGCCGTAGAGGGCCGGCCGCAGCGGCACGAGCATGTCGACGTAGCGGTGCCAGGCCCTCCGCAGGTCGTCGCGCAGTGCGTCCGGAGTCTCCAGCTCGGCCATGCCCCGACCTCCCGCGGCCGATCCCACCGCTCACCCCGTCATGACGGGTGAGCCCGGGTCCAGGATACGGGGGAATGCCCCGGCAGCGCCGAGCTCGTCAGCGGGGGTCCAGACGCCACAGCCAATGGCTCTGGGACGGGGGATCTTCGGGCGTCCCACCGAGCACCCGGATCCGCTCGGCGGGATCCGTGATGCGGACCGCCCTTCCCTCGTAGACCTTGCCAGCGATCCGGACCCGCACCCGGGAGTCCTCGGCCACCATCGCCGGCCACCGCTTCCTCGGGGCCAGAATCGACCCCACGTACAGCCGACCCTCACGCTGCATGCAGTTCGCCCGCACGGAATGGGGATGCTCCGGCCTGACCTCGATGGCGCAGGCGCTCGACTCCCCGATGAAGCGCCAGTCCTCCACCGCTTCCGTGACGAGTTCGCCCTGGAGCGCTCCGCCCGGGAAGACCCCGCACGGACCCGACCCCAGCGTGGCCCACGCGAGGCCGACACAGAGCGCGGTGGCGAAGCTGCTGCGTTTCATGGTTGATTCCAGGGTATGCTGGTGCGCAGTCGCATGTCCAGGTCGCCGCCCGACACGGCGCTGGAGCGTGGCCGGCCGGCCGCGTCCCCCGCGGAGCGCCCGGTCCGGGTCCACCGGATGGGGGTTTGGCAGCGTGCACCCGCTTGACCCCCCGTTGTGCGAGCTGGCCCAGGACCTCTGGGTCGCGGAGCGCCCCCAGCGCTTCTACGGGCTCGAGGTCGGGACCCGCATGACCGTGATCCGCCTCGCCGACGGGAGCCTCCTGCTGCACTCTCCGGTCGCGCTGACCCCCCCGCTGCGTCGAGAACTCGATGCGATCGGCCGCGTCCGCTTCGCCGTGGCCCCGAATCGGCTCCATCACCTTCACGCCGGCGCGGTGGCCGAGGCGTATCCGGAGGCCCGGCTGTGGGTGGCGCCCGGGCTCGAGCGCAAGCGGCCGGACCTCGTGTTCGTCGCAGTGCTCGGCGACGAGGCGCCTGCCGAATGGAAGGACGAGGTGGATCAGGTCTTCGTCCGCGGACGTCCCTACGAGAACGAAGTCGTCTTCCTGCACCGCCCGAGCCGGACCCTGATCCTGTGCGATCTGGCCTTCCATTTCGGGCCGCGCGCGGCCGCACCCACGCGTCTGCTCATGAGACTGCTGCGGAGCTACGGCCGCTTCGGCCCCACCCGGCTGGACCCGTTGCTGATCCGGGACCGCCGTGCGGCGCGCCAGAGCCTCGAACGCATACTCGGCTGGGACTTCGACCGCGTCGTGGTCGCCCACGGCGACGTGCTGGAGAGCGGCGGCCGCGAAGCCCTGCGCCGGGGCTACTCCTGGCTGCTCGCCGGGTGAGGGAGGCGGGCGGGGAGCCCTCGCGGTCCTGGGGGGACCCGGGTGCTGCGGCAGGCTAGGCCTCGTCGTCCCACCAGCGCATGCGGAGATCGATCCACATCCCGGCCAGGATCGCCCGCATCCCCTGGTGCTCCCGGTGCAGCGCCGGTTCTGCCGGGCCCGCGAGGGCCTGGGCCAGAGGGCGTCGGTACCAGGGGAACAGCGTGCGCGGCAGAGCGTCGGGCGGGAACCAGCGGACGCGGGGCGTCTCCCGGCTGGGGCGGAGCCGTCCTCCCTGCACCCGGCAGACGTACACGCGCGCCACGTGCGGGCGAAAGCCGGTCCGCACGTAATCCCCCACCCGACGCTCGATTCCGACCTCCAAGCCGGTCTCCTCCCGAACCTCGCGGCGCAGCGCCTCGAACTCGTCCTCCCCCGCGCGCAGGTTCCCGCCGGGCAGCTCCCAGCCCCGCAGGTCGCTGCGCACCGTGAGGAGCACGCCATCGGGCGAACGGATCACCGCCTGCACCACCACCAGTTCGCCGCGTTCGCGGGTGCGCGGCGCCAGCAGCCCCCACCAGGCCAGGTAGCCGTAGATCCGCGGCAGGCGCGCCAGCTGCCGCAGCCTTCCCCCGCCGCTCACTCCACGATCTTGTTGAGCGGATACTCGACGATGCCCTGGGCACCGCCCTCGGAGAGCTGCGGGATCAGCTCGCGCACGATCCGCTCCTCGACGATCGTGTTCACGGCCACCCAGCGTTCGTCGGCGAGCTGGGAGATGGTGGGCGTGGCCAGGGCCGGCAGCAGCGCGAGAATCTTGTCGAGTCGCTGCCGCGGCACGTTCATCATCAGGCCGACCCGATCGCTGGCGGCAATGGCGCCGCGCAGGAGCAGCACGATGCGTTCCATCTTGCGCCGCTTCCAGGCGTCCTGATGGGCGGCGCGGTTCGCGACCAGGCGAGGCGTGCTCTCCAGCACGGTATCCAGGACGCGAAGGTCGTTGGCGCGCAGGCTCGCGCCCGTTTCCGAGACGTCCACGATGGCGTCCGCGAGCAGCGGAGGCTTCACCTCCGTTGCGCCCCAGGAGAACTCCACGTCGGCCCGCACGCCGTGCTCGCGCAGGTAGCGCTGGGTGAGTCCCACCGCCTCGGTGGCGATGCGCCGGCCCTCCAGGTCCCGCACGCTGCGAAACGGCGAGCTCTCCTTCACCGCGAGCACCCAGCGCACGGGCCGGTAGTTGGGCCAGGGCGCACGCAGGTCCGCCAGCTCCTTGACCTTGGCCCGGTTCTCGATCACCCAATCCACCCCGGTGATGCCGGCGTCCATGACGCCCTGCTCCACGTAGCGGGCCATTTCCTGGGCGCGGATCAGGATGCACTCGATCTCCGGATCGTCGATGGACGGGTAGTAGGAGCGCGTGGAGGCGCGGATCTGGTAGCCGGCCAGGGCGAACAGCTTGAGGGTGGTGTCCTGCAAGCTGCCCTTCGGAAGACCGAGCTTGAGACGCGGCGCGCGCCCCTTCTCCTTCACCGGCCGTAGACCTCGCGCGGGTCGAACACCTGCTCCCCCACGTCCTGCCAGCGGCTCTCCTCGAGACGCCGGAAGAAGCAGCTCCGCTTGCCCATGTGGCACGCCGCGCCACCGCGTTGCTCGACCGCCAGCAGCACCACGTCGCCATCGCAATCGACGAGGATCCGTTTCACGATCTGGACGTTCCCGCTCTGCTCGCCCTTGTGCCACAGAGCCTGCCGCGAGCGGCTCCAGTAGACCGCCTCGCCGGTCTCGAGGGTGCGCCGGAAGGCTTCGCGATTCATGTGGGCCACCATCAGGATCTCCCCACTGGCTTCGTCCTGGGCGATGGCGGTGACGAGTCCACCGGCTTTCTCGAATGCGAGCACCTGGCTGGGATCCATGGCGCGCCGAGGCTACCGGGGGGTGAGAGCCGCCGCCAGCCGCTCGCGCAGCGCGGGCAGCGAGTCGAAGGCGGCGCCGTGGACGTAGACCACGTCGCGCGCGTCGGGGATGCGCTCGCGGTCCAGGATGCCACGCCGCACCAGCCATTCGAGCGCGTTGCCGAAGGTGGCGAGGCTCGCCGCCTCGGGCCGCTTCACCTCACCGAGCAGGGTCGCCCGTTCGAAGCACTCGGCCGCCTGCTTCTGGAGGCGACGGCGGGTCACCGCAGCCGGTGCGGTGAGGGCGGCGGAGAAGGAGGCGTAGTAGGCCTCGAGGACCGGCCGGGTCTGCTCGGCGAGGAAGCGCAGGTACGGCCACCCCTTCTCGGTGGCGACCAGCACGCCTTCCTGCGGCTCCACCACGCCGAGCTGCTCGAAGTAGTCCACGAAGGCGTCGAACTGGGCCGCCAGCACGACGGCCCGAGGCGTGAAGAACTCGTCGTGGAAGAGATCCGTCCAGTGGGCGAGCTCCTGCCGCAACTCCTCCCGGGAGGCTCGCTGGAGCAGCCGGCGCGCCAGGAAGCTCGGCGTGGCCAGGAAGTGCAGGATGGTGTTGCGGTACAGGTCGAGCGCCCGCCGTTTGCCCTCCTCGAAGAAGAGGATCTCTCCGCGCGGATCTGCGGCGGACTCGATCAGGTCGCTGCGCAGCAGGAAGGCGATCGACTCGCGGAACTCTCCCTCGTCCCGGGCCAGGGCCGGAGTCAGCTTGACGTCCTGCAGGCGCAGCAGGTCCACCACCTCCTGGATGCGTCGCACCAGATCGTGACGCAGCAGGCCGCGCCGTGGCTCCCCGAGCAGCGCGCAGGCCACCACCGACGTGGAGTTGGCCACCGTGGCCCAGTTGATGCGCTCGACCAGGCGGTTGCCCAGTTCCTCGACGACCCGGCGCCGCTCCGCGTGGGCCTCCGGGGCGGCCAACGCCGCGCGTCGCTCCCCGATCGCGTCGGCCAGCGAGAGCGGCTCGCCGAAGCTCACGTAGGCACTGCCCCAGGCCCGGCTCAGCACCTTGCGGGCCCGCACCAGGCCGATGACGCTCTCGTCCTGCTTCCTGCCGCCTTCGAGCTCGTGGAGCATGGCCCCCTCCTCCACCAGCCGTTCGTAGGTGATGGCGATCGGCACCAAGAAGAGGTCGTGGTGGCTGCCCTCCAGGAAGGCCTCCACGTTCCAGGTCAGCATCCCGAGGCGCGGGGTCAGCGTGCGTCCGGTGCGCGAGCGGCCGCCCTCGATGAAGAACTCCTGCGTGAACCCCTCGCGCACCAGGTAGCTCACGTAGGAGCGGAACACCTCCTTGTAGAGCGGGTCGTCGAAGGAGCGGCGCAGATAGAAGGCCCCGAGGCGCCGGAACAGCGCTCCGAAGGGCCCGAAGGCCATGTTCTCGCGGGCCGCGATGTGCGGCGGCACCAGATGGTGGGCGTAGAAGAGCCAGGAGAGGATCAGGAAGTCGAAATAGGAGCGGTGGCTCGGCACCAGCACGATGGGGTTGCGTTTGGCGTATTCCGCCACCTTCTCGATGCCGATCGACTCGATGGACACGAACATGCGCCGGAAGATCCGCGTGACGATGCCGTTCATGATCGCCAGCAGGGTGGAGTTCATGTGGGCGGCGACTTCGCGAAACGCCCGGACTGCGTCGCTGCGGGCGGAGGCCGGGGAAATGCCACGCTCCCGGGCCCGTGCCGCGATGGCCCGCTGCACGGCGGCGTCGTCGAGCACGGTCTCCTGCACGAGATGGCGGGGCCGCAGGGTGGGCCCCTCGACGACCTTCTCCTCGCGGTACAGGAAGACGAGGATCACGCGCCGCACCTTGCGCGCGAGAACGGTCTCGCCCTCGGTGCGCCGTTCGGCCACGAAGCCACGCAGGTCGATCGGGTCGCCGACCTTGACGAAGAGCCCGCGGTAGGTGGCCAGGAACCCCGTCACCTTGGCGAAGTCCGAGGGCCGGGTCGGCGCCCCGTAGGCCAGGTTCAGGAAGCGGCGCTGGCTGCGCGGGCCCTTGCGCCAGAAGAGGGCCAGCGGCACCAGGAAGACGGGGCGTCCCGCGGCGGCGGTGTGCACGGTCTGCTCGAGGAGGTCCAGGTCGGCTCGCTCGGTCTCCATCACCCGACGCCGGCCGCGCAGCCACGAGCGCAGCCGCGCGGTGCGCAGGAACAGGAACAGCGACTCGCCGGCCGACGCCAGCCCCCGGACCGTCTCGGCCCCGGGGGCCGCCGGGGCCCGACCGCTGCGGCCCAGGCGCAGACGCAGCGCCTCCCACAAGGGGCGGTAGTAGTAGAAGCGGATGCCGTTGGCGAATCCGGAGAGCCGCAGGGCGTGGCGCAGGAAGAGCGCGTTGAACAGGAAGTAGTCCAGGCGGCTCGCGTAGCGCATGACGTAGACCACCGAACCGCGCTGCTCGAGCTCGCGGAGGCGCGTGACCGTGACCGGGTCGAGGGTCAGGTGGCGGAAATAGCGGCGCGCGAACCAGCGGAAGAAGACGTTGAAGCGCGGCGTCATCGCCGACAGCGGGTCGGCGAGGGCGGCGGCGGCCACGCGAATGGGTGCCGGACGCTCGGAACTCTCCGGCATGTCGATCCATTCCTTATCACGGGCCCCGGACTGCGGCAACGAACGCCCCGAGGGCGGACGCCTGCTCAGCCCAGGATCTCGTCCATGCGGGCGGCGATCTCTTCGGGAGTCCAGAGGCCGTCGTCGTCGCGCTTGGTCACGCCCTCGGTGCGCAGCATGCGCATTTCGGCAATGCGGCCGCCCCCCGCGAAGAAGATGCGCCCCGTCACGTCCCGGGCCAGGTCGCTGGCCAGGAAGACCACCAGGGGCGCGACCAGGCGCGGGTGCATGCTCTGCTTCGAACCCTCTGCCCCGAAGAAGGGCAGCTCCGCGGTCATGCGCGTGTGGGCCACCGGGGCCAGGGCGTTGACCCGGACCTGGTACTTCTGGCCCTCCAGGGCCAGGCAGCGCGTGAAGCCCGCGATGCCGGCCTTGGCGGCTCCATAGTTGGACTGGCCGAAGTTGCCCTCCAGCCCGGAGGTGGAGGAGGTGTTCACGATCGATCCGCCGGCCCCGCGCTCCCGCAGGTGGTTGAAGACCGGCCGCGTGACGCAGTAGGTGCCCTTCAGGTGAACCGCGATCACCGTGTCCCAGAGCCCCTCGTCCATCTTGGCCAGGGTCTTGTCGCGCAGGATTCCGGCGTTGTTCACCAGCACGTCCACCTGGCCGAAGGCGTCCAGGGCGGTCTGGAGGATGCGCTGGCCCCCCTCGACGCTCGACACCGTGTCGTAGCTGGCCACGGCCTCCCCGCCCGCGGCGTCGATCTCTTCGACCACCGCGTCGGCCATGGAGTGGCCCGCGCCGGTGCCGTCGCGGGCGCCGCCCAGGTCGTTCACCACCACCCGCGCGCCCGCCGCGGCCAGGGCCAGGGCGTGCTCGCGCCCCAGGCCGCCGCCGGCGCCGGTCACGATCGCCACCTTGCCGTCGAGCAGTGCCACCCGGGCACCTCCTCCCCTCAAGCGTAGAGCAACGTGCGCAGGGCGGCGAAGGGACGGAAGCCGAGCTTGGCGTACAGGCGGTTCGCCGCCCGATTGCCGTCGACGACCGAGAGCTGCACGTGATCCGCACCCCGGGCGAAGGCCGTCGCACACAGCTGCGAGACGCCGGCCGCCGCAAGGCCCCGCCCGCGCCAGCGCGGCCAGGTATAGACCCCCTGCAGCAGCCAACCCTCCGGCAGCTGCACGTCCGCGTAGCCGACGAAAGCGGCCTTCCCCTCCGCGTCGCCCACCAGGGCGCGCGAGATCCGCGCCTGCACCCAGGACCGGAAGCCCCGGGGATCGCCTTCGAAGGGATCCGGACGGCCCTCCTCGCGCAGGCTGGCGCGGGCGGCCTCCACCAGGGCGTCCAGGTCGCCCGACCGCGCCGGGCGCAGCGCGAGCTTCCCGGACGGGGCCTGCGGAACCAGCTCCGCCGACCCCACCCGGTGGGCGGTCTCGGGCCGGTCCACCAGCGCCCGGCGACCGCGCGCAGCGAGTTGTTCCCACAGCGGCGCCACCAGCTCCACGGGGCTGCGGATCAGGCCGGTGGGCAGCAGGGCGAGACGCTCCACCAGGGCGGCGAGGGCGTCGGGTCCAACCCCGGCCTCGATGGCGACGGACGGTCGGGCCGCGGCCACCCCCACCAGCCGTCCGGCCCGGCTGGCCGCCAGCACCTCCGCGCGCGGCTCGCCGCGCCGGGGCAGCCCGCCCACCTGGTGCACCAGGTCGATCAGGAACAGATTGCGGGCCGCATCGCGCCGCAGCCGTCGGAGGGCGGTCTCCCGGGCACGGCGGCGCAGGGGTGCCACCGTCACCGGCCCGACCGATGCGAGACTACCCCGGGATCCGCCCGCCCTGTGGTCCTGGTGTGCGCCACTCATTCCAGGACGACCAGGACGGCCCCCTCTTCGATGCTCGCCCCCTCCTGGGCGCGGATCTCGGCCACGCGCCCGGCGCATGGCGCCTCCACGGGAATCTCCATCTTCATGGACTCGAGAATCAGGAGCACGTCGCCCTCGGCGACATCGTCCCCGACTGCCTTCTCGATCTTCCAGACGTTGCCGGTGATCTGCGCTTCCACCTGGGTGGCCATGGGCCGTCAGTCCCCTTCCAGCTCGCGCGAGGCGCGAGGGTAGCAGGCGCGGCTGCCAGCTTCCGAGCCTCCGGAACACGGCCGGGCCGCATGGCCAGTCCCGGGTGTGTTCCGTATCTTGCGGATTCGCGGAGGAGTTCGATGCTCGAGACCCTGACCCGGGGCTTCCAGGCCGCCAGCGAGAAGCTGCGCGGCGTGCGCGAGCTCACCGAGGACCGCATCGAGGAGGCGCTGCGCGACGTCCGCAGCTCGCTCCTCGAGGCCGACGTGGACTTCACCGTGGTGAAGGACTTCCTCGGCCGGGTGAAGCAGCGGGCCCTCGGCGAGAAGCTGGAAACCCGGGTGCGCGACGCCCAGGGCCGCCGCCTGCGGGTCACCCCGGGCCAGCACTTCGTGGCGGCTTGCGAGCAGGAGCTGACGGCCCTGATGGGGCCGGTGGACCCCGCCCTGGCCCCGGACGCGCGGGGGGCGGTCTCGGTGATGCTCGTGGGCCTGCAGGGCGTCGGCAAGACCACCGTCGCCGGCAAGCTTGCCCTCCACCTGCAGCGCCAGGGGCGGCGGCCGCTGCTGGTGGCCGCCGACATCCAGCGCCCGGCGGCCATCCTCCAGCTCCAGCGCCTGGGCGCGTCCATCGGCGTGCCGGTGCACGCGGGCGCCGAGGGCGAGGGGGCCCCCGCCATCTGCGCCGCGGCGCGCGAGCGCGCCGCCCGGGAAGGCCTCGACGCCGTGGTCTACGACACGGCTGGACGCCTTGCGATCGACGAAGCGCTCATGCAGGAGCTGACCGAGGTGAACGCACGGGTTGCCCCGGCCAACACCCTGCTGGTGTGCGACGCGCTGATGGGGCGCGACGCGGTGAACGTGGCCCGCGGCTTCGCGGAGCGGCTGCGCCTGGACGGACTCGTGCTCACCAAGATCGACGGCGACGCGCGCGGCGGCGCGGCGCTGGCCGTGAAGGCCGTGACCGGGGTCCCGATCAAGTTCCTGGGCACCGGCGAAGCCCTGGAACGGCTCGAGCCGTTCCGGCCCGAGGGGCTGGCCTCCCGGATCCTCGGCATGGGCGACGTGGTCGGCCTGGTGCGCGACTTCGAGGCCGTGGTCGACGAGAAGCAGGCCGAGCAGGATGCCGAGCGGCTGCTGCGGGGCCGCTTCGGCATGGACGACCTCCTGAAGCAGCTCCGCACCATCCAGCGCATGGGACCGCTGCGCGAGGTCTTCGCACGCCTGCCCGGCATGGGCGGCCTGGCGGACCAGGTGGAGGAGCGCGAGCTGGTCAAGGTCGAGGCCATGATCCAATCCATGACGGCCGGCGAGCGGGCGCGCCCCGAGCTGATCGACAAGAGCCGCGCCGGGCGCATCGCCAGCGGCAGCGGGCGGCGGCCGCGCGAAGTGCACGGCCTGGTGAAGCGCTTCGTCACCATGCGCGGCCTGCTGGGGCGCCTGGGCGGCCGGGGTGGCCTGCTCGGGCGGGTGCCGGGGCTCGGCCGGATGGCCGGGGCGGGGGGGATCGACCCCGAGGCCCTGCTGGCCGGGGGCAGCGGTGGCGGGCCGGGGGGGCGCGTGGCGGATGCCCGCCGTCGCTCGCGAGCGAAGCGCAAGCGGAAGCAGGCACGCAAGGATCGGAAGAAGGGGCGGCGTCGCTAGCCGGAGGGCGGCGGCCGCTCCGTCGCGGCTTCAGGTTCAGGCCTCTGGCTGCCGATTCAGGGGGCTCATGCGGACGCGGGTCGCCATCGGGATCGGACTCCTGCTCGGGGTGTTCCTCGACGCCACCGCCACGGCGGACGCGCGCTTCCCGCGGCCGGACGCCCTCCACCCGCGCGTGCACTTCTGGACCCGCGTCTTCGCCGAGGTCGGCACGGACGGCGGCCTGATCCACGACTCCGTCCACCTCGACGTCGTGTACGAGGTGCTGCGCCTGCCGGAGGGTCTCTCGCCGCGCTCCCGCGAGGAGCGCGTGGAGAGTGCCAAGAAGCGCTACCAGGAAATCCTGCGCCATCTGGCCAGCGGCCGGCGCTCGAATCTGAGCCACGAGGAGCTTCGCGTCCTGGCCCTGTGGCCCGACGGGGTCTCCGAGGAGACGCTGCGCCAGGCGTCCGGCCGCGTGCGCTTCCAGCTCGGGCAGGCGGACAAGTTCCGGCACGGCCTGGTGCGGGCGAGCGCCTGGGAGCCACACATCCGCCGGGTCTTCGCCGCCGAGGGCATCCCGCAGGAGCTCGCGGCCCTGCCCCACGTGGAGTCCTCCTACAACCCGCGCGCCGTCTCCAAGGCGGGGGCCGCAGGCATGTGGCAGTTCACGCGCCCCACCGGGCGGATCTACCTGCGCATCGACTCGGCGGTGGACGAGCGCTTCGACCCCTGGCTGAGTTCCGAGGCCGCCGCCGCCCTGCTGCGCGACAACTACGAGCGGACCGGGACCTGGCCCCTGGCCATCACCGCCTACAACCACGGCACGGCGGGGATGCGGCGAGCGATCCAACAGGTGGGAACCCGCAACATCGAGACCATCATCGAGCGCTACCAGAGCCGGAGCTTCGGCTTCGCCTCGCGCAACTTCTACGCCGAGTTCCTGGCGGCCTTGGACGTCTCCCGGGCGGCCGAGCGGTACTTCGGTCCCCTGGAGCGCGCGGCCCCGGTGGACCACGAGGTGGTGGTGCTGGACGCCTACTACGGCGCCCGCGCCCTGAGCCGGGCTTTCGGGGTGGACGTGGGTCTGTTGCAGGAGCTCAATCCGGCCTTGCAGAAACCGGTGTGGAGCGGCCAGAAGCACGTTCCGCGCGGCTACACGCTGCGGCTGCCCCGGGTGACGGACCGCCCGCCGGCCACCACCCTGTTGGCTTCGTTACCGAATCAACAGCGTTTCGGCGAACAGAAGCCGGACCGGCACTACCGGGTACGGCGGGGCGATACCCTCTCGATCATCGCGCACCGCTTTGGCGTGAGCGAGCAGGAGCTGGCGCAGACGAACGGCCTCCGCAACCGCCACCGCATCCGCGTGGGACAGCGGCTGCGCGTGCCGGGGCGGCCGGGCACGCCCGAGGCGCGCCGCGTGCCTCCCGCCCGCCGGGAGCCGGCGCCGATCGTCACGGCGGGCACCTATCGGGTGCAGGCGGGCGACGCGCTCTCGACCATCGCGAGCCGCCTCGGGGTCTCGGAGGGCGAGCTGGCGGCGGCCAACGACATCACGCGGCCGGACCGCATCCGCGCCGGTCAGGAGCTGCGGGTGCCGGAGGCGGCTGCGAAGCGCGCGCCGGGCGTCACCGCCGAGAAGGCTCCCGAGGCCGAGCCCCGCACCGAGATCCCGGGCGAGCAGGCGGCTGCGGCCGAGCCGGCCGCGGAGGAGGCGGCGCCCGGCCGGCGGGTTGCTCCGGGTCCCGCCGCAGCGACCCCCGGCCCCGAGACCCCGAGCGAGCCCGCCGCCCCCCCGGGGGCCACGCCGGACGCCGGGGCCGCCGACGGCAGCGTGCCCGGAGACGGCGCTGCGGAGGCCCCCGTGGCCGAGCCTCCCGGCGCGCCGGAGCCCTCCCCGGGCGCCGCGCCCTTCGACCCCTCCCGCTATGCCGTGCGCGAGGACCGGATCCTGGTGCAGCCCGAGGAAACCCTCGGACACCTGGCGGACTGGCTCGGCGTCCCCACGGCCCGGCTGCGGCGGCTGAACGGCCTCGGCCCGCGCACCCCGCTCGCCCTCGGCCGGCGCCTGAAGCTCGACTTCTCACGCACCTCCCAGGCCGACTTCGAGAAGCAGCGCACCGCCCACCATCGGGCCATCCGCGAGGAGTTCTTCCGCCGCCACCGGGTGGCCCGCACCGAGGATCACGTGCTGCGCCGGGGCGAGACCCTGTGGGAGCTCTCGCGCCAGCGCTACGGCCTGCCGCTCTGGCTGCTCGCGGACTACAACCCGGACCTGGTCGCGAAGGACCTGCGGCCCGGCCTGCGCTTGCGGATCCCCCAGGTCGAGCCGCGCTCCACCTAGAGGCCGGGCGGCCCGCCCGCCGCCTGGAAGAGGGTCTCGTCGGGGACGCGAAGCGCCGTGAGCGGACCCCCGAACACGGCGCCCGTGTCGATGCCGACGCTGAAGGGCGGATTCCAGCGCACCTGGAAGTCGGGGCTCGGAGTGTGGCCGTAGACGATGGTCACCCCCAGCCGGTGCGGCAGGTCGATGCTGGCCCGGTTCCAGAGCAGATCCTCGGGTCGCGAACGGCGCAGGACGTAGTCGAGGTCCGTGTGGTCGAGCAGCGAGCGATCGAGGCCCGCGTGCACGAACAGGTAGTCGCCCTCCACGTGGTGGAGCTGGAGGTTGCGGTAGAACGTCTCGTGCTCCGGGGGCAGCTTGAAGTCCTCGGGCCGGCCCGCCCCGGAGTCGAAGTAGCCGTAGGAGAGCAGCGTCTGGGAGCCTCCGTTCAGCAGGAAGGCGTCTCCCCCGAAGTAGGCCGGGCCCCGCCAGCCCAGGAAGTGCAGGAACATCGACTCGTGATTGCCCATCAGGAAGACGCAGGACCGCTCGCGGGACAGGGCGATCAGGCGGTCCACCGCCCCCCGTGGGTCCGGACCCCGGTCCACGTAGTCGCCCAGGAAGACGAGCCGGTCCTGCGGCCCGATCGGCAGCTCCTCGAGCAGCTCCTCGAGCTTCCCGGTCTCGCCGTGGATGTCCCCGATGGCGTACAGCACGGAAGGGCTCTCCGCGGTTCGTTTCGGCCAACGCCCCGCAGGGCTTGAAGTCAGGCCCCGGCGACGGATCGCACCGCCGGCTGCCGGGCGGCGAGCTGGCCGCAGGCCGCCTCGATGTCGTCGCCCCGGGGCCGTCGCAGCGTGACCGTGAGACCGCCCGCCGCGACCTCGGCCAGGAAGCGCTCGCAGACCTCCGGCGACGGCGCACGCTGCGTGGCGTCCGGATGCGGGTTCATGGGGATCACGTTCAGCTTGGCCGGGATCCCGCGCAGCAGCGCCACCAGCCGACGCGCGTCCTCGGGAGCGTCGTTCACCTCCGCCATGAGCGTGTACTCGAAGAAGACGGGGCGACGCGGCGTGATCGCATCGAGCTCGCGCAGGGCGCCGAGCAGCACGGCCAGCGGGAAGCGCCGGTTGAGCGGCACGAGCCGGTCGCGCACCGCATCCGTGCTGGCGTGCAGGGAGACGGCCAGGTTGACCGGCACGCTCTCCAGGAGGGGTCTCAGCTTCGGCACCACGCCGGCGGTGGAGACGGTCACGCGACGCGGCGCCAGGGCGAAGCCGTGGGGATGCAGCAGCACCCGGATCGCTTCCACCACGGCACGCAGGTTCAGGAGCGGCTCCCCCATGCCCATGAACACCACGTTGGTGAGGCGCTGACCCTCGGGCAGGACATCGCGCATGCGGCACACCTGGTCCAGGATCTCGGCGGTAGTGAGGTTGCGCCGGAACCCCATGGCGCCGGTGGCGCAGAAGGAGCAGGCCAGCGGACAACCCACCTGGGTCGAGAGACAAAGCGTGGTCCGTGGGCCCTCCGGGATCCACACCGCCTCCACGACGGCGCCGTCTTCCGCCACCAGGCGCCCCTTGCGCGTCCCGTCCCCAGACTCCGCGACGTCCACGAGCTCCAGGGCACGGGTGCGCCACTCCCGCGCGATGCGACCGCGCAGCTCGAGGCCGAGATCCGTCATGCCGTGGGGATCGTCCACGCCGCGCGCATAGAGCCACCCGGCGACCTGGTCGGCGCGGTAGGGCGGCAGGCCCGCGGCCCGGAAGCGGCCGCGCAGGGCCTCCACGGAGTAGTCCTTCAGATGCGGTCGGGGATCGGACATGGCGGCGCAGCGCCCGGGAGCGACGCTACGGGTCGCGGCGCGGAGTGTCAACACAGCCCACGTCGGAGCGGCCGTCGGCACGCCGGCGGTAGGCCCAGAAGCGCAGGCGGCGCCCCTCGCGCCGCCATTCGAGCTCGTAGGCCGTGGGTGTGCGCCCGGGCACCTCGGTGAGGTAGGGCTCCGGGGCATGCAGGTTCTCCAGGCGCAGCTCCGCCGCCAGGGCCGCGTCGATGACCTCCGCGTAGCCCGCATGGTCCGTCGCCACGTGCACGACCCCGCCCGGACGCAGCCGCTCGGCCAGGCAGCCCACCCGGGACCCGGTCACCAGGCGTCGCTTGTGGTGGCGCTTCTTCGGCCACGGATCGGGGAAGTTGATCCAGAACGCCTCCACCGACGCCCGAAGCAGCAGCTCCTCCAGCACCAACTCCCCGGGCGCGTGCAGGAGGCGCAGGTTGCGAAGCGGGGTGCGCGCCAGCCGACGCGCCATCTTGAGCACCCGCTTGCGCGAGAGCTCGACCCCCACGTAGGCAACCTCGGGGTGCTTGCGCGCCAGCTCCATCATGAACTCGCCGCGACCGAAGCCGAACTCCACGACGAGGTGCAACGGAGCCTGGAGGTCGGGAGCGAAGATCCGCTCCCACCCCTCGCGCCGGACCTGCTCGACGCCGACGCGCCAGTCCGGGCCGGGAACGTCGAACTTCAGCCGGCGCGCCACCGGCTCTCCCCGCCGGCGATCCAGGCCAGACCCATGCCCACCAGGCTCCGCAGCCCCGGCAGCGGCGCCCGCCTCGGATAGACGTCCACGATCACGCGCTCCGCATCCGGAATGCCCGCGCGCCGGCGCGCGTCCCGCAGCGCCTCCAGCGGACCGCCGAGCTCGTCCACCAGGTGCAGGGCGTGCGCCCGCCGGCCGCTCCAGACGCGCCCCTGCGCCACCTCCTCCACCGCGGGACGCGACAGGCCCCGGCCCTCGGCCACGCGCTCCACGAATACGTCGTAGACCGCTCGCAGCTCGTGGCGCAGGCTCGCGCGCTCTTCGCTGGTGAAGGGACGCGAAGCGGACAGCAGCCCGGCGCGCCGGCCACGCTCGACGAAGTCGATGCCGACGCCGAGCCGTTCGTAGAGGCCAGCCACGCTGAACTTCCCCCCCACCACCCCGATCGACCCGGTGAGGGTCGCCGCCTCCGCCACCAGCGCGTGGCCCGCCACGGCGGCGTAGTAGCCGCCCGAGGCCGCCACGTCGCCCAGGGAGACCACCAACGGCTTGTCCCGGGCCACCACGTGCAGGGCGCGCCAGAGCAGGTCCGAAGCCACGGCGTCCCCGCCCGGGCTCGCGATCCGCACCACCAGGGCGTGGACCGCCGGATCGAGCCGCAAGCGCTCCAGCAGCTCGCGAGTGGCCGGCACGGAGACCCCGGCGGGAAGGTGCGCAGACCCGTCGTGGATGCGACCGCGCAGGACCACGTAGGCGACGCGCGGCCGGTCGCGCCGAAGCGGGTGCCAGCCCGCGTCCGTGGCGCGCAGCCGGTGGTAGAGGGGCGCCTCCGCCTGGGCCACCCCGGTGGCGTCGGAGCGGCGCGGGCGACGCCCGGTCGCGGGGGCGAGCGTGGCGAGCGACTCGTCGAGCTGGTCCGGATAGAGGCAGGCGTCCACCAGCCCCTGCTCCCGGGCGTCCCGGGCGCCGTAGGGTCCGCGGTCGATGCGCTCGCGGACTCCCTGCGGGTCGAGGCCCCGGCCGGTGGCGATGGCTTCGACCAGCTCGTGGTACAGGTCGTCCAGCAGCCCCTCGAGCTGCTCGCGCTGCTCCCGCGACATCTCCGAGCGGGTGAACATCTCGCCGGCGGTCTTGTGGGTTCCGACCTGCAGCAGCTCCGGCTCGATCGCGAGCTGGCGCAGGGCCTCCCCGAGATAGAGGCCCTCGGCGCGCAGCCCCACCACCTGCAGGGTGCCGGTCTCGGGCAGCCAGATGCGGTCGGCGGCGCTGGCGATCCAGTAGTCGGCGAGCCCCAGGCGCTCGCCGTAGGCGGCCACGGGCTTGCCCGCGGCGCGCACGGCAGCCACGGCGCGTCGCAGCCCGGCGACCCGGGCCAGGCCGCGGGGCGCCCCACCCAGGCGCAGCAGCACGCCCGCGATGCGCGGATCCCCGGCGGCCGCCGCCAGGGTCTGGAGCACGTCGAACAGGCCCAGGGACGCCTCGCGCTGAAACGGAAGCGCGGGCGGACGCAGCTCGTCGAGCGGCGGGCCGAGGCGGAGCGAGAGCCAGCAGGGAGCGCTCGGAAGCATGGCCCGGGCCACACCCAGGCGTCCCACGCGGGCCAGGTTGCCGCCCACGCGGCGCAGCAAGCGGACGGCGGCCGCCATCAGCGCCGGGACGGAGCCGACTCGGGGGCGAGCAGTCGGATGCGGCGCTGGATGATCTCGAGGCGTCCGCCGTCGTCCGTGCGCAGGCCGGCCGGCAGGCGTCGCGCCGCCAGGTTGCGCCGGGCAGAGTCGATGCGGTCCTGGGTGGTGGGGTGGCTCGACAGGAAGGTCGGGACCCGGGAGCCGCCCTCCGCCTTCAGGGTCTCGAAGAAGCTCACCATCCCGTGCGGGTCGTAGCCGGCCTGGGGCAGCGTGGCGAGGGCGAAGGTGTCGGCCTCCTGCTCCGCCTCGCGTCCGAACTTGTTGAGCACCAGCATGGCCGTGAGCCCACCGCCCAGGTTCGCCACCTCCGCCGCGGCTCCCCCGGCCAGGACGCCCGCTCCGAGCACGAGCAGTTGCTGGCCGATCCCCGCCGTGCGCTGCTTGTTGTAGTTGTCCGCCACGTGGCGATGGACCACGTGACCGACCTCGTGACCGATCACCCCGGCCAGCTCGCTCACGTTGCGCGCCTTCAGGATCGTGCCCGTGTTCACGTAGATGTGGCCGGCGGGGCCGGCGAAGGCGTTGATCTCGCCGTCGTCCACCACGGAGAAGTCGTATTCGAAGGGCTGCGGACCCGCCGCCCGCAGGATCTCGAACCCGATCGAGCGTACGTAGCCGACGACCACCCGGTCGTGGAGCAGGGGCAGCTGGGCGCGTGCCTCGCGCTCGAACTCCTGGCCGAGGCGCTTCTCCTGGCTCACCGTGAGGGGGGCGCAGGCCGCAGCCGTCGCCGCCAGGACCACCAGCAGGCCGCGCCGCGAGCGCCCTCCCCTACAGCAGCTCCGCGGCATCGACGCCTCCCGTCTTGCGCAGCGTCTCGGTGACGTGCCGGATGATCGACAGCACCGAGAGGTCGAAGGACTCGTTGTCCACGATGGGGACGTGGTGGAGATCGGCCAGCTCGAGCAGATGATCCTGGATCTGGAGGACCGCGTCGAGATTCTCCAGATAGCGGTGGGGCGGACGCCGCTCGCCGCGCGCGCGCTGCTCGAAACGACCACGGAAGGCGTCCGCGTCCAGGGTGGCCACCAGCAGGAAGATCACGTGGGCGGTGTCTCGGTAGGCCTCGAGGTCGATGATCCCGGGTACGATCGACACGCCGTCCAGGATGAGGCTCGCGTTCTCGGCCACGGACCGGTCCATGAGGGCGCGCACGCCCACGGACACCACCGAGGCCTGGGCGAGGAAACCCTCGACCACCGGTTCCTGCCCCGGCGCCGCCGCGCCGAGCACGGAGTGGGCCTCGTAGGAGGAGGCGTGGATGGCCGGCATCAGCTCCCGCGAGAGCATGATGCGCATGATCTGGCGGATGGCGTCGGTGGAGATGACCCGATGGATGCCGAGCCGGTGCGCGACCTCCAGGGCGAGGCTCGTCTTGCCCGACCCGGTCGTGCCCCCGAGCAGCAGGATCACCGGACGCTCGGGACGCTGGTAGCGGCGCCAGACCAGGTAGCGTTCGCCGGTCTGGGGCCCCAGGCGGCGGCTCAGGATCTCGTAGGCCAGGCGGCGCAGGTCGTGGCGGTCGATCTGGTCGATGCCGCGGCGCAGCAGGTCCTGCTCGATCTCCCGAGCCACGTCGAAGGCGTCGTTCGGGTCGATGGCGGCCGCGAGCAGCGACTGGGAGAGGAAGCCCTTGGAGAAGGGGCTGCCGCGGCCCTGGCCCGTCACGAGGATCCCGGCGGGCAGCCGGGGCAGGGCGGGCTCGCCCGGACGGGCGCCGAGCAGCTCCCGGACCGCCCGGGCGAGCTCCTCGCGCCGCACCAAGCCCTGGGCGCGGAAGCGGTCTCGCACCGCGTTGGCGGTCTCGTAGGCCTCCTCGAAGGAGAGGCCCCGCGCCATCAGCGAGTGGACCAGGATGCCCCGCATGAACGGGCGCCGGCTTCCCCCATCCTCGACCAGGAGTCGGCCTCGGCGCTCCTCCCGGGGCGGACGGGAACCCCGGCCGGGCTGGACGGCCATCCCCGCAGGCTACCGAACGGCCCGGGACGCCGGAAGCGGGGCAGGAGCGGCCCCCAGGGCTCCAATCGCCACAAGATCCCGTGAAATCCGGTTGACTTCTCCCGCAGGGCCGTTCTAGCGTTCCGCTGCGGACTCGGTTGGGGGGGGAGAGGCCTGTCCGCCTGTTCCGAAGCGCTCTGGTTTCGGAGCGGCGAGATCACCCGCATCCTGGGGATCTCGCCGCGGCAGCTCCAGTACTGGGCGCAGACCGAGCTCGTCCGGCCCACGGTCCGCACGTCCGGGGGCCATCATCGCTACTCGTTCCGGGATCTGGTGGCCCTGCGGACCGTGAAACGGCTGATCGATGCCGGGGTCTCGGTCCAGCGGATCCGACGAAGCATCTGCAAGCTGCAGCAGGTCCTGCCTTCCGTGCAGCGACCCCTGTCGGAGCTGGTCCTGGTGGCCAGCGGCGACGCGGTGTTGGTGCTGAAGCATGGCGCGGCCTTCGAGGCCGTGTCCGGGCAGGCGTGGGTCCTCGAGGTCGCGGCCTTCCAGCGCGAGGTCGAGGACCGCGTGCGAGCCCTTCGCGCCGGTCGGGACGGCGCCGTCGAGTACGGCGCGCGGCCGGCATCGGCAAGAGAAGGACCGTGTTGAGCACGTGTCGTTGCGGGTGGCGGAGCAGGGATGGCGACCGTGCCCTGGCGTGCGCGGGCGGCCGGGCGACCGAGGCGTCGCCTCGGTCCGGCCGGGCGGAGGAATCGCGATGCGCGTGATCACCATCGTCAATCAGAAGGGCGGCTGTGGAAAGACCACCACGGCGGTGAATCTCGGCGGCTGCCTGGCTTCGGACGGGGCCCGCGTGCTCGTGGTGGACGTGGACCCCCAGGCCCACGCCACCCTGGCGCTTGGCGTCGATCCGGAGCAGCTCGAGGAGAACCTGTACGACGTGCTGGCGGATGCAGACGGAGCAGCGCGCTTCGCGGCCGTGATCGTGCCGGTCACCGAACGGCTGCACGTGGTGCCGTCCGGGATCGTCCTCGCCGCCCTCGAGCAGAAGCTCGCGGCGGAGCGGGCCGAGACGCGCACCGACCGGCTGGCGGCGGCGCTCCGCACCGTGGAGGGACGCTACGACTTCGTGCTGATCGACTGCCCACCCAACGTCGGGTTGCTCACGTTCAACGCCCTGCGCGCCGCCGGGGAGGTGATCGTTCCGCTCGAGACGAGCTTCTTCGCAGTGCACGGGGTCCACAAGCTGCTGGAGACGATCACGCTGCTCTCGGAGCGCATCGGTCATGATCCCAGCGTACGCATCCTGCCGACCCTCTACGACGGGCGCACGCGTTTCGCACGCGACACGCTGGCCGAGATCCGACGCACCTTCGGCGATCTCTGCTTCGACACGGTGATCCGGGGCAACGTCAAGCTGCGGGAGGCCGCGCGGCGCGGGCGGCCGATCGTGAGCTTCGCGGCCTCCGCCAACGGCGCGGTGGACTACGCCGCCCTGGCCGTCGAGCTGGCGGCGCTGCCGGCGAGCGTCGAGGCAACCGCAGCGCCTGGACCGCCGGGGACGCAGCCCCGGCCGTCGGGCCTGCTCGCGCGCTAGGGCGAGCCGAGGAGGTGCCGCGCCAGCTCGGCGACGTGCTGCACTACTTCCTGCCGGAGCTCGCTCCCGCACCGGCCGCACCCGAGGTGGCCTACGCCCACCGGACGCTGACGGTGCCGGTCGGGGAGCTGGACGTGCTGCGCGCGGCCCTGGTCTGGAACCTGGCCGTGGAGCTCGCCCGGCAGGGGGGCCGCGTGGCGCTGGTGGCGCCGCGCGCGGAGACCTCCGAGTCGCTGTGGCCGGGGACCGGACGCGGACCCCTCGGTCTCGAGCTGCACCCGGCGGAGGGGAACCTGCCCGGGGTGGCGAAGGCGGCGCGGGAGGTCGCCGCCGCCGCGCCGGGCACGGAAGAGTCCTTCGCCGTGGTGGCCCTGCCACCCGCATGGCTGCGCCGGCTCGGCGACGACTCCGAATGGCTCGACTGGCTGCTCGTGCTGGCGCGGCCCGAGGACCGCGAGCTGCTGGAGGCCTACGCCGCCATGAAGCGGGTGGCCCACGCGCAGCCAGCCGCGCGGCTCGGCTTCACGGTCTACGGCGCCCGCAGCATCGCCGAGGCCGAGCGTACGTTCTCACGCGTGGCGACCACCGTGGACGAGAACCTCGGACGCCGACTGCTGAGCTACGGGCTGCTGGTCGACGACCTCCACCTGTGCCGCTCGATCGTGACGCGCCGACCCGTGGCCCTGACCCACCCCCGCTCCCCCGCCGCGCGCGCGCTGGCGGACGTGGCACGTCTGGTGCGGGGCGATGCGGCGGAGACTGGCGATGTCTGAGCGCGTCCCGCAGCCGCCGGCGCGGGTGGGTCTGCGCGAGCGGCTGCGAGCGGGGCTCGCGGAGCTCGGACCTCCCCTGCGCCTCATCGCCGAGGCCCTGTGCGGAGAGGAGGAGGAGCTCATCGACTGGGTGGCGGCCGAGCCCGACGGGCGAGCGGTGGTGGGATTGCTCGAGCCGGGGGAAGCCGGCGCGACGCTGCTCACCGACGGCCTCACCCAGCGCGCCTGGGTCGCCGCCCGGCTCGGCGACTGGCTCAAGCTGGCGCCGGGCCTGGGGCTGCGCCCGGAGCTGCGGCCGCGACTGCTCCTGGTGGCGGCGGACTTCGGGCGACGGCTCCGGGTGGCCGCCCGGGAGGCGGACGCGGGCGGCATCTGGCTGGTGCGCTTCCGCGACGGGGCGCAGGGTGGCGTCGGGCTCGAGCGCCTGGCGGCCTCCGATCCCCCGGCGGCCGCCGCCCCGCCCGGGGACGCCCCGGGGTCGGCCGGGTTCCGCACCGGCCTGACCGACGCGGATCTGGGCCTCGCCGCGACGGAGAGCCTCGGCTTCTCCTGAGCGTCATCGCCGAGTGGGAATACCCTCAGAGCGATGACAATCTTCGTCATCTGGTGACATTTCTTGACACCTGGGGGTCCGATGTGGCCACTCCTTCCATCGGGGAGTCCCTCCACAGCGCGGCAGGGACATGGGGAGGCTGGATCCGCTCCCGGGGTGGGCCATGCCCTGGGCGCTGCGGAAGGGGAGGCAGATGGCGCGACCCACGCCGGCGGTCCCGGATGGCGCCGACACGACCCCCGTCACCGACGAACGGCTGGTCGAGTCGGTTCTGGAGGGCGACGGAGGGGCTTTCGATCGATTGTACGAGCGCTACTTCCCGCGCGTGTTCCACTTCGTGGCCCGCCGCATGCGCAACCAGGCGGACACCGAGGAAACCGTGCAGGAGGTCTTCGTCAACCTGTTCGCCTCGATGCACTCGTTCCGGGGCGATGCGCCGTTCGGCGCCTGGGTCTTCGGCCTGACGCGCCGCACCCTGGCGGGCCGCTTCAAGAAGCGAACCATCCCCACGGTACCGCTGGACGAGGATGGCGAGGATCGCGTCCTGCGTCCGCTCTCCCCCGTCGACCCGAGCCCGCTCGAGTTCGTCGAGTATCAGGAGCGGCTCGACCGGCTGGAGCGGGCCGTGGCCGACGACCTCTCGGACGAGCAACGCCAGCTGTTCCAGCTCCACCATCTCGAGCACCGGCCGATCCAGGAGATCGCACGGCTGCTCGAGAAGACCGAGGACGCGGTCAAGTCCCACTTGTATCGCGCCCGGAAGCTGCTGCTCTCGCGCTAGACTCGCCGCCGCATGGGCTCCGACGCCCGTCACGCCCCCGCCTGCCACGAGCCCCTGGGCCTGCGGGTCCGGGAGGCCCATTCCCGGGAGACGGCGGTGCGGCGGCTCCGCTTCGAGTTCACGAGCCGGGGGGATCGGGTGCCAGGGCGTCTGCTGCTGCCCGCCCAGGGCTCGGGCCCGGCGCCGCTCGTGCTGCTCGAGCACGGCGCGGGAGGCCACAAGGACTCGCCCTATGTGGACGCCGCCGCGCTTCCCTGGGTGCGCCGTGGAGCCGCCGTGGTCACGATCGACCTGCCCCTGCACGGGGAACGGGCGAGCCCCAAGCTGACGGGGTGGCTGCTCGAGTCCGCCGCCCTGGGACGCAGTCCCGGCCCGTTCGACGCGATCCTGTGGCGCGAGTTCGCACGCCAGGCGGTCGCGGACCTGAGCCGTGCCCTGGACGCGCTCGAGGGCATCGCCGGCCTGGACTCCACGCGCGTCGCGTACGCGGGCTTCAGCCTGGGTGCCCTGGTGGGGGCCTGCTTCTGTGCCCTGGATGCACGCCCGCGGGCCGTAGCGCTCGCCCTGGCGGGCGCCGGGCTGGGTCCGGACGACCTCGACGCGGCCCGGCACGTGGCCGCGCTCGCTCCGCGTCCGCTCCTGCTGGTGAACGCCCGGCACGACGCGCGCATCCCCCCGGAGGCCGCCGAGCGGCTCTTCGCCGCGGCCCGCGAGCCCAAGCGGCAGCTCTGGTTCGACGCCACCCACACGGAGCTGCCGGGCCGGGCCCTCAAGGCCATGTGGACCTTCCTGGCCCCTCAGCTGGGGCTCGCCGGAGGATGACGCAGGGCCAGCAGGGTCCCGCCCACCACCAGCACGGGCATGGCGAGCAGGTTCAGTCCGGGCACCAGACACACCAGCAGGGCGGCCGCTCCGAAGCCGACCATGGCGGGCACGTGACCGAGCACCCAGCGCCGCTTGTCCCTGAAGCGCAGCAGACGACGTCGGTCCAGCAGCGGGCTCGCGTAGTCGAGGGGGAGGAACAGCATGGTGAGCAGCAGCACGGCCGGGGGAACCAGCAGGGCAGCCCCAGGAACCAGGATCCCGGCGAGAACCAGCCCCCCCTGGGCAGACAGGAAGAAGACGAGCCGGCGCAGCTCCTCGAGGACACTGCGCCCGGCGTCGCGCAAGGCCCCCGCCAGGCTCCCCGCCTCCGCTTCCGCCACCGTCCCGGTCACCAGCGCCTCCACCCGCCGGGACAGGAGCTCGTGGAACGGCGCCGCGGCCAGGCTCGCCAGGGCGAAGGCCAGGACCAGCGCGAGGGCTGCGAGCAGCCCCACCGCCAGCCAGCCCAGCAGCGCCAGCAGGGCCCGGGCGGGGGCGACCCACAGCCACTCGAACCAGCGGTCGGCGACCAGCACGGGCATCCAGCCGGTGGCGAGCCCATACAGCGCGTCCGTCTGGCCGAGCACCGCGGCCACCGCCCCCACGCAGGCCAGGACCGAGAGGGCCAGCGGAACCGCCGCCACCCCCCACAGGGAACGCTCGCGCATCAGGAGCCGGAGCCCCTCCAGGGGGAGCAGGAAAGCCTCGAGGGCGGCGACCGCCCCGGCGCGCGCCGCCACCGGCGGCCGCTGGTGGGAACCCGTATATTGGCGCTTCATCGCAGCCCACCACGCTCTTCCGGGCGCGGCGGGCGACGGTGCCGGCCGTGCGCCCCGGCCAACTTCCCGAGGAGTCTGCCACGATGCCCCGATCCGTTCGCTTCGTCCCGGCGGCGCTCGCCGTCGCCCTGGTGTTCGCCTGTGCGCCCCGGCCCGACGCGCCGCGCGCCGCAGCCGACTCGCCGGTCGCCGCGGAGATCCGCGGCCAACCCGTCACGGTGGCGGAGCTCGACGAGTGGATCAAGGAGCAGCTCTTCCGCCAGGCGACCCGGGAGGGCGACCCGGCCAAGCTCTACGAGCTGCGCAAGCGGGGGATCGAAGAGCTGATCCATCGGCGCCTGCTCGAGGAGGAGGCGAAGCGGCGTGGAGCCGACGCGGAAGCGGTCCTGAACGAAGAGGTGGGGCGCCGCAGCACGCCGACGCCGCAGGAGGTGGAGGAGTTCTACGAGCGGCACAAGCAGCAGTTCGCCGAGGCGTCACCGGAGGACGCCCGGGCGCGCATCCAGGAGTCCCTGCAGCGACAGAAGCAGCGCTCCGCCGTGGACACCTACCTCGGCGAGCTGCGCGAGCAGGCCCAGGTGGCGGTCCATTTGGAGCCGCCGCGCAACCCGGTGGCGGCCACCGGACCCGCCCGGGGCCCCGAGAACGCCCCCGTCACCATCGTCGAGTTCAGCGACTATCAATGCCCCTTCTGCGAGCGCGCCGAGCCGGTCGTGGCGCAGATCCTGGAGCGCTATCCGGAGCAGGTACGCTTCGTGTACCGCCACTTTCCGCTCGACTCGATCCACCCGCGCGCGCGTCCGGCAGCGGAGGCGGCGGCGTGCGCCGACGCGCAGGGGCGCTTCTGGGACTATCACGAGAAGGTCTTCAAGAACGCCAAGTCGCTCACGGACGAAGACCTGCTCCGCTACGCGGGTGACCTCAAGCTCGACACGGATGCCTTCCGAACTTGCGTCGAGGAGCGGCGCTTCCGCGACGCCGTGGAGTCCGACATTCAGGCGGGACGGACGGCCGGCGTGTCGGGCACGCCCACGTTCTTCGTGAACGGGATCGCGCTCTCCGGAGCACGCCCGCTCGAAGATTTCGTCGAGATCATCGAGGCGGAGCTGGAGCGCGAACCCGCCGGCTCCTAGGCAAAGGCCTTCATGCGGGCCAGGATGCGGTCGCGCCGCTCCCGCATGGCGGCCTCCGTCTTGGCCTCCAGATTCAAGCGCACCACGGGCTCCGTGTTCGACGGGCGCACGTTGAACCACCAGTCGTCGTAGCGCACCAGCAGCCCATCCAGGTGCGAGATCTCCGCGGCGTCGGCATGCTCCGCCTCGAGGGCGGCCAGCAGGCCCGGCACGTCCGCCACGCGGCGGTTGATCTCGCCGCTGGCGGCGTAGCGCCGCAGCGGAGACACCAGCTCCGAGAGCGGGCGCTGCTCGCGCGAGAGCACGTCGAGCAGGGCCACGAACGCCGCGACGCCGTCGTCGGCCACCAGCGTCGGGGAGAAACGGAAGTAGAAGTGCCCCGAGAGCTCGCCGGCGAAGACGGCGCCGCTCTCCCGCATGCGTGCCTTCACGAAGGAGTGCCCGACCCGGCACATCTCCGGGACGCCGCCGGCCGCCTCGATGTCCTCGGCGGTGGCGCGGCTCGAGCGCAGGTCGTAGAGCACCCGACCGCCCGGGTGGCGGCGCAGGACCGCCGCCGCCAGCAGGGCGGTGATGAGATCCGACGAGACGGGCGCCCCCGTCTCGTCCACGAACACCGCCCGGTCGGCGTCACCGTCGAAGGCGACCCCCAAGCGGGCGCCGCGGCGCCGGACCGCCGCCACGAGGTCGCGCAGATTCTCCGGCTTGAGCGGATCCGCCTCGTGGTTGGGGAAGGTCCCGTCCGGCTCGAAGTAGAGCCGTTCGACCTCCAGGGGCAGTCTTTCCAGGACGGGGTCGAGGGCCAGCGCCGCCATGCCGTTGCCGCAGTCGATGGCCACCCGCACCGCCGGGCAACCGCCGCCCACGGAAAGCACATGCTCCCGGTAGGCCTCGCGCACGTCGGCCGGGCGCAGGGATCCGCGGCGGGAGGCCGCCCGCACGGGCTCCCGCGACAAGCGCTCGATGTCCCGCAGCCCACTCGCCTCGCCCACCGGGATCGCGTGCTCGCGGCAGATCTTGAGACCGTTGTAGCGCGGCGGATTGTGGGAGGCGGTCACCATGACGCCTCCGCCGAGGCCCAGGTGCTCCACGGCCAGGTAGAGCATGGGTGTGGTGGCGAGGCCGAGGTCCACCACGTCCGCTCCCGCAGCCGTCACGCCCCGGACCAGGGCCTCGGCCAGCTCTGGAGAGCTCACGCGCGCGTCCCGGCCCACCGCCAGCGAGGACGCTCCGAGGAAGCGAACGCAGGCGGCTCCGATGCGCTCCACGTCGGCAGCGCGAAGCTCGTCGGGCACGACGCCACGCACATCGTAGGCCTTGAAGATGGCCACGGGCGCATTCTAACCGAGCCCCCGTCCGGCGCGAACGGAGCGGGCGTTGACCCGCGGCGGCCGGCGCGGCACCCTCTTCAGTGGGTCGCAAGCGGCAGGAGTCACGACCGGAGTGACCCCCGGAGCCGCACCAGGAGCCATACCATGTTCGGACTCGGCGCCACGGAGCTTCTGATCGTGCTCGCCATCGTGGTGCTTCTCTTCGGGGCGCGCCGACTGCCCGAGATCGGCGCAGGTCTCGGCAAGGCGATCAAGAACTTCAAGTCGGGCCTGTCGGGCAAGGACGAGATCGACGTCACTCCGAAGAAGGAGGAGCTGACGGAGGGGAAGCCGCCGTCGTAGCGCCCGCTGCGGCTCGCGCCGCGCCGGGCGCTTCGGCTGCACCGGCGGGCGGCGCCGGGGGGGTTGCCCCGGTTTCGAAGGGCGTCTCGGGGGCCGCAGTCCGATCGACCGCCGGGCTGCGATCGAGATCCGGACTGGGATCGGGTCCCGGGCTGCGATCGGCCGGCAGGGGCATCGTCGTGACGGCGATGCGCGCCGCCTCGTCGGGAAGGCTCTCGAAGACGGCGTCGAAGGGAAGCGTCTCTCCCGGTGCGATGGCTTGCCGGGCCAGAGCCTGGGCCGTGCGCGCCTGTCCCGCCCGGAGCCGGGCGGGCTCCTCCAGGCGGAGGCGTGCTTCGGGAAGGAGGCGACCTGCGGGAGCCTCCTGGCCGGAGAGGGGCTCGCCGTCCTCGCCCCGCAGCCCCACCACGATCACGTCACCGGGAGCCCGGCTTCCGGGTCCCGGGTTGCGCAGGACACCGGACACCACGTAGAGGAGCGCGCCGGAAGCGTTCTCCACGCGGCGGCCCTGGAGCGTCTCGAGCTCGAGGCCCGCCACGCTCCCAGCGGGGCCACGGCCAGTCGCTGGCGTGGCCGCCACGCGCAGGCCCCCGTGGACGGCGACCGCCAGCAGCAGGGCGGTGGCCACCCACCCCAGCATCGCCCCGAGCCCTGCGTCGGGAGGCGGCGAGCCCGGCCGGGCGGTCCGGGGACGCCCGGGCGGCGCCTGCCGCACCGTCTCGGCCGCCGTCAGCGCTTCCCACGCCTCGAGGGGGGCCGGGGCCTCCACCGACGCCGGGTCCGGGGTCGCGGCGGCGCCCGCCGCGGAAGCCTCGGACTCCTCGCCCAGGAAGTCCCAGCTCTCCGGATCCCCGACGTCTTCGAGGGAGAGCGCGTCGGGATCGTCGTCTTCGTCGGCGGATGGGATCGCCGGGGCAGGCGCTGCCTCGGGAGCGTCGTCCGCCCCCGGGAAGTCCATGTTGAACTCCCAGTCGCTCTCCCCATCCTCCGCCGGCGGCGGAACGGGCTCCGGCCCGGCGGGCGCGCCGGAGGGCTCCGGGGAGCGGGGCTGAGCAGGGGGCTGGGGAGTGGACGGGGATGCCGGCGGCGCCGCCTCCACGGGTCTCGGGGGCAGCTCGGGGGCCTTCGGGGCCGAGGACCGCAGGAGGAAGGCGTGCTTGCAGCGGGAGCAGCGCACCTGCACGCCGCCCTTCGGGATGCGGGCGTCGTCGAGATGGAAGCGGGTGTGACAGCGCTCGCACGCGACGATCAAGCCGGCTCTCCCCCGCACGGGATCCAGACAGACCCGGCACGCCCTGTGCTAGGGTCGCAAGGCCTTTCCTGCCCCGTCGATCGTTTCGGACGCGCCGTCGGGGCTCTTAAGTCGCCCCCGCGGGAGCATCCTCCATCCCCAGGCCGGAGGGCCACGCCGCCGGGAGGGCCACCGTGGCCGCCGAACCCCCGCTCTCGCTGCTCGATCGTCGCCTGGTGATCGTGACCGGCAAGGGCGGCACCGGAAAGACCACGGTGGCCGCCACCCTCGCCTTGGCCGGCGCGGCCGCCGGCCGCCGCGTACTGGTCGCCGAGGTCGGCGCCGACGAACACGTTCCCGCACTGCTCGCGCCGGGCTCCCCGCCCGTGGGCTACGCGGGACGCAGTCTGCGCGCCGGCCTGGACGCCATGCGCATCGACCCCTACCAGGCCCTGGCGGAGTACCTCTCGCTCCAGCTCCCGGTGGGCGGCATCGTGCGGCGCCTGCTGCGCAACCAGGCCTTCCGCCAGCTCATGGATGCCTCCCCGGGCTGGCGCGAGCTGATCACGCTCGGAAAGATCTGGCATCTGGAGCAGATGCGGGATGCCGCTGGGCCGCCGCGCTTCGACCTGATCGTGGTCGATGCGCCGGCTACGGGGCACGGGCTCACCTTCCTCGACGTGCCGAGGGTGGTGGTGAGTGCGGTGCGTGCCGGCCCCCTGCGGCGCCACTCCGGCTGGGTGGAGGCGCTGGTGCGCGATCGGGACCGGACGCTGCTGCTGCCGGTGACCCTCGCCGAGGAGCTCCCCGTGCGGGAGACGGCGGAGCTCGTCGAGCGCGTGCGCAAGGACATCGGCGTGTGCGTGGACCGCGTCGTGGTCAACGCCGTCATGCCGGCGCCCTTCCCGCCCGAGGTCCCCGATCTGGACGAGCGCCTGGCACGGCTTCCCGAAGACCTGGAGCTGCCGGGCTTGCCGGGGCCGCGGGTGCTGGCCGCCTGCGCCGGTCATCTGCGCGCCCGCCACGCGCTGAACGCCCGCTGGCTCCGGGAGGTGGAGGAGCGCAGCGGGCTCCCGGCGGTGGCTCTCCCCAATCTGCTCCAGGGCGTGGGCGGGCCCGCGGACCTTGAGCTTCTGGTTGGGGCACTGCTGTCCCCGCCCGGGAACACCGCGTGAGCCCGGCTTCCCTGGCCGACCTGATCGGATCGCGACGCATCGTGGTGTGGGTCGGAACCGGCGGGGTGGGCAAGACCACCCTGGCGGCGGCCTTCGCCCTGGAGGCCGCGCGCCGCGGCCGGCGCGTGGCGGTCCTCACCATCGATCCTGCCCGGCGTCTCGCCGACGCGCTGGGCGTCGCCGAACTGGGCAATCTGCCCACCGAGATTCCCCGGGAGCGGCTGGCCGCCCTCGGGGTTCCGGACGAAGGCCACCTGTCTGCCCTCATGCTGGACAGCAAGCGCACCTTCGACGACCTGGTGACGCGATTGGCGGAGAGCCCCGAGGTTCGCGACCGCATCCTGAACAACCGCATCTACCAGCACGTCTCCGATGCCCTGGCCGGAAGCGCCGAGTACTCCGCCATGGAGAAGGTCTTCGAGCTGAGCGACCACCCGGAGTTCGAGCTCATCGTGGTGGACACGCCTCCCTCCCAGCACGCCCTGGACTTCCTGGATGCGCCGCGCCGGCTGCTCGAGTTCCTCGACAGCCGGCTGGTCCGGTTGCTGGTGCATCCGGCCTTTGCGGCCGGGCGCGTCGGCTTTCGCGTGTTCCAGCGTGGCGCCGTCGGCCTGCTCAAGCTGATCGAGCGGATCACCGGCTTCGGCTTCCTGGAGGATGTCTCCGAGTTCCTGCTCGCCTTCGAGGGCATGTCCGAGGGATTCCAGCAGCGCGCCCGCCTGGTGCAGGAGCGGCTGCTGGGGTCCGACGCGGCGTTCGTGCTGGGCGCAGCCCCGGGGGCGCAATCGGTCCGGCATGCGTCGGCGCTGCTGGCGCATCTCGATGCCGCCCGCGTGCCGCTGGCGGGGGTGATCCTCAATCGGGTGCGGCTGTGGCCGGGCAAGGGCCCGCCCCCGGACCGGCTGCCCGACGGCGCCGAAGCGGACGTCGCGCAACACGCCCTGGCCGAGACGCTGGGCCGCCAGGAGGGAGCCGACTTCCCGGCGCAGGCGGCGGCCCGCGCGGCAATCGACGCCGCCGACGGCTACGCTGCCCTGGTCCGCGCCGACGCCGTGGCCACCCAGGACCTGACCGGCCGGATGCGCGACCGGGGAGGATTCGTGGGGCGCGTGCCGGAGCTGCGCCAGGACGTCCACGATCTGGAGGGCCTGGTCGAGGTGGCCGAGTGGATGTTCCGGGACGGCGAGGAGGCCGCGACGGGTGGCGGCTAGCCAGGACGCACCCCACGAGCAGGCGACCCGCCCCGGCGTTGCCGAGGCGCTCGCCGATGCGCAGCGTCATGCTCGGGCGGCGCTGTCCGAGCTGCTGCGCTCCCTGGCTGCGCTGGTGGAGGCCGCGGAGCGGGCGGCCGCGGCGGGCGCCGACGGGGGGGAGGTGCGTCCGCCCGGGCGGCTTCGCGAGCTGCTGACCGCAGCCGCGGAGACGCTGGACGGGGACGGCGATCGCGCCGGTGCCAGCCTGCTCGAGGCCGTGGCCCGGGCCCTCGACGCGGAGATTGCCCGCTGGGAGGCGCGCGCCCGCGACGACGCGGACGCCCGCGCGGTGCTACGCGCCTTCCTGGGCCTGCGCGAGCTGCTGTGGGAGCTCGGTGTGCGACCGGCCCGGGCGGGCGGAGACTCCGCGCGTGGCGCGGCCCGACGTGGGCCGCGCGTCCAGCGCGTACCCGTCGAGGGCTGACCCGACCGGGCTCCTGTGGTAACTTCCGGCTCCGCACGCGGAAGGTCGCGCTCGCGGCTCGAGACGGTGCCCCCCATGGCGGTCCTGATCAAACGCTACGCCAACCGCAAGCTCTACAACACGCAGACCAGCCGCTACATCACCCTCAAGGGCATCGGCGAACTGATCGAGGCCGGAGACGAGGTGCAGGTCGTCGACAACGAGACCGGCGAGGACATCACGTCGGTCACGTTGTCGCAGATCCTGGTGGACACGGAGCGCTCGAACCGGTCCGTGCCCGGGCGGCTGCTCTCGGAGCTCCTGGGACGCGGCGGCGACGTGCTGTACAGCGCGCTCAAGCGCGGCGTGGGCGACGCCTCCGAGGGCATCGAGGAGCTCCAGCGCAACGTCCGGCGCATGCTCGGCGGGCGCGAGGCGGGCGGCCGGCGCGGCGACTGGATCGCCTTCGCCACCCCCGACCTGGATCGTCTGCTCCAGGGCGCCGTGGAGCGTGTTTTCCGCCTGCTCGACCTGCCGCGGCGCTCCGACGTGGTGGCTCTGAACCGAAACTTGGAACGGGTGACCGCGGCCATCGAGGCCCTGGGAGCGAAGGCGGAGGAGCCGGTGGAGGAGCCCCTCGAGCCGGCCTCGAAGAGCGCCACGCCCTGAGCGACACAGGCCGCTAGCCCCACACCGAGGCGCGGGCCTCGAGCCCCGCGTCCACCATGGCTTGGATGCGCTGGCGCAGCTCCTCGGTCATCCGCCACACCAGCAGGTCGTCGTCGGCCGCCCGGGGCGGCAGCTCCGCCGTCGCCACCGCCTCACCGAAGCGGATCGACCACTTGGACGGCAGCGGGACCGCGCCGAGGGGCCCCAGGGCCGGGAAGGTGGGGGTCACCGGCAGGAAGGGCAGCCCGACGGCACGAGCCGCCGCCTCGATCCGGAACAGGACCGGGTGCACCTCCTCCGCTCCCACCACGGCCACCGGGACCACGGGCACCCGCATCTCGAGCGCCGTGCGGATCACGCCTCCGCGCCCGAAGCGCTGCACCCGGTAGCGCTCCCGAAAGACCTTGGTGGCACCCTTGGCTCCTTCCGGAAACGCCACCACGGAGCGGCCGGAACGCAGCAGGCGCTGGGCGTTCTCGCGGCAGGCCCGGACCCCTCCGAGGCGCGCGAGGGTCGGTTGCACGAAGGGAAGCGTCACGAGCCAGTCCGCCACCATGAAGCGCGGTCGTTCGGCACTCGCGCTTCGCCTCGCCACGGTGTGGGCGATCATCATGCCGTCCCAGGGCAGCAATCCCGAACGGTTGGCCACGAACAGCCGCGGCCCGTCTCCCTCCAGCGCGTCGAGGCCGCTCACTTCCACGCGCCACCAGCGCTCGAAAAGGAAGTCGAGGAGCGGACGGGCCCGCCGCAGCGACGCTTCGTCCAGTCCGAAGTCGTCCACTTCGCCCGATCGCTCGCTCATGCTTAGCACCTGGACCCAGCGGCGGGCGCGATCGTACAACTCGGCCCAATCGGGCGGGCGCGGCGCCAGCACCGGCGTCGGGCGACGCGCCTCGATCTCGCTGCGCAGGTCGTCGAGGGCCTCGCGCAGCACCCGCTCGGCGGAGGCCGAGGGGGCAGCGCCCTGGGCAGGCGTGGCGCCGGACGCAGCGGGCTCGGTCGGGGGCGGCTCGGGCACCACGGGTCCTCAGCGATAGCGCCGCATGCGGCGCGACGAGACGAAGGAGATCCAGGCCTCGCGGGTGGTGTAGTGCGGCTCTCCGAAGGCATGCCACCCCCGTTCGCCCTCGGCCACCCAGAGGTAGCGCAGGTAGTCGTAGAAACCCGCGGGCGGGTCTCCGGTCTGCGCGCGAGCCGGAAAGTCGCGCAGCCGGTAGAGCAGCGGGGCAGGCAGCCGCAGCATGCGCTTGCCCGCCAGACGCAGGATCGTGGAGAGCGGCAACACCCCGGGCGCCACCACGTTGTACACACCCGGTCGCTCCTGGAGCACGGCGGCCTCGAAGGCGTTCAAGCAGTCTTCTTCGTGGATGAACTGGAGCAACGGATCGTGGCCGATCAGGGTGGGCACCACGGGCCGCGCGAAGAAGGCCACCACGGCGTTCCAGTAGCTCGGCCCCATGATCCAAGCGTGGCGCAGCACCGTGGTCTTCGTGTCCGGGTGCCGCACACGCCAGCGCTCGAGCAGGCTCTCCATCTGGATGCGGTTGCGCACGCAGTGGGCCTGGGGATGACCACGCAACGGGTGCGACTCGCTCAGGAAGTTCGGATTGTCGGGCCAGGGGCCATAGAGCATCGTGCTCGAAGCCACCACGAGACGCCGGACCTTGGCCGCGGCACAGGCGTTGAGCACGTGAAGGCTCCCGATCGTCTCGAGCTCGTGGTCGTACTCCACGTCGGGCGTGGGGTCGCGCCGGAAGGCGGCGTGCACCACCGCATCGACGCGCTCCCGCTCGAGCAGCTCCGCCAGGCGCGTGCTGGCGGAGGGATCGGTCAGGTCCACGCGGTGGAAGCGGACGCGGCCTTCCAGTCGGTAGGGCTTGCGCACGTCGAGACCCACCACCCGCGGCCGTGAGGCGTGAGCCGCCAGACGCTCGGCCAGGCGCTGACCCAGGAAGGTCCGCACCCCGGTGATCGCGATGGTCTCCGGCACGCTCCCGAGCCCCTCCCTGGGTCGCCACGCCCGTCGGTCCCCAGCGACGGGCACCGCCCTCAGATACCATGCGGCGCCATGGGCGTCACGCGCACGCTCGGGCTGGTGGAGGACCCCCGCTACGGCCAACACCGGGGCCCCCCGGGCCACCCGGAGCGGCCGGAGCGCCTGGCCGCCGTGGCTCACGCCCTCGCGACGCGCCGCGAGCCGATGGCGCGCATCGCCGCGCGACCTGCCAGCGATGCGGAGATCCTGACGGTCCACCCGGTCGAACACCTGCAGCGCCTGGAGGAGGCGGTGCGCCGCGCGCCCGTGCACCTCGACCCGGACACCTACGTCGGGAGCGCGAGCTTCCACGTGGCGCGCCTCGCAGCCGGCGGCGCCGTGGACGCGGCCGACGCGGTGGCCCGAGGACGGGTGCCCGTCGCCCTGGCGGCGGTGCGTCCGCCCGGTCACCACGCCGAGGCAGTGCGCGCCATGGGCTTCTGCCTGCTCAACAACGTGGCCATCGCGGCGCGCGCGCTGCAGCGCAGCCACGCTGTCGAGCGCATCCTCGTGGTGGACTGGGACGTCCACCACGGCAACGGAACCCAGCACGTCTTCGAGGAGGATCGCGACGTGCTCTACTTCTCCGCGCACCAGTATCCCTTCTATCCGGGTACGGGAGCGGCGAAGGAGGCCGGGCGCGGGCGCGGCCTCGGGGCCACGGTGAACGTGCCCTTGCCCGCAGGCTGCGGCGACCCGGAGTGGGTGGGGGTCCTGCGCCGCGTGCTCGTGCCCATAGCGCAACGCTTCCGCCCGCAGGTCGTGCTCGTCTCGTGCGGGTTCGACGCGCACGCCGAAGACCCGCTCGGCGCCATGCAGGTGAGCAACGCGGGCTTCCGCGAGATGGCGCACGTCGTGCGCGCGCTGGCGGACGAGCTGTGCGAAGGACGTCTCGCGCTGGTGCTCGAAGGAGGCTACGCGCCGGGCGGGCTGGCCGGGGGAACGAGTGCGGTGCTGGATGCGCTGCTCGATCCCGAGCCGCCCGGGCTCGGGCCTGCACCGGACGCGCCGCCGGGCAGCGGCCTGGCCGCGGCCCTGGACCGGGTCGTGGAGGTCCACGGCCAGCGCCATCCCGACCTGGGCGCCGCCTGAGCCGATCCTGCGCCGGGCTCGATCCTGGTGGCTCTCCTCCCCTGGCAGCTCAATATCTTGTGGCTCGCGGGGGGCTCGGCCTCGTCTCGCGGAAAAAATGTCCAGGGGCCCAACTTTTCGTTTGATTTTCTCGGCGCAGGTCGGTAAATCGGGGATCCAGTGGGATGAAGTGGGATCAAGTGGTATCAGGAACCCACATCAGCCCACGGATTCGGGGCGCTGGCCAATGTTTCGAGGCCGATTCGTCCACACGATCGACTCGAAGGGCCGGGTAAGCATCCCCGCGGGGTTCAGGGTGGAGCTTCAGCGACGCAGCGACCGGGCACCGATCCTGACGAACTGGCTCGAGTGCCTGGCCCTCTACCCGTTCGAGGACTGGGTCGAGATCGAGGGGAGGCTCGGCCGGGGGGCGCCCCTGCAGCCCGAGGTGCAGGCCTTCCAGCGCTTCCTGGTCTCCGGGGCGGTGGAGTGCCCGATCGATGCCCAGGGGCGCATCCTGATCCCGCCCCACCTGCGCGAGCACGCCAAGCTCGAGCGGGAATCGACGATCGCGGGGGTGGGCCCGCACATCGAGATCTGGGACAAGGCACGATTCGACGCGGATCTCGCGCGGACCCGGGCGCGGTTCGGCGAGATCTCCGCGCAGGTCGCGAAGCTGGGCTTGTAGAGGCGTTTCCGTGGGGGGGATGGAGGCGTGAGCGCCTCCGAATGAGAGGTTGGGGTGTCCCCGGAGCATCGCGGAGCAGCAGGCGGGGAGTGAAGGGGGGCACGAACCGCCGCTGCTCGAGCGGTGCTCCGGGGCAGCCCCGCATCTCCCGGCGTCGGCCCCAGACGGGCCGGCGCCGGGGGAACGGCGCCCGTGGCGGAGCCCTTCCGCCACCAGCCGGCGCTGCTCGCCGAGGCTCTCGAGCAGCTCGCCCTGCGTCGCGGCGCGCGAGTCGTGGACGGGACGGTGGGTGGCGGCGGACATGCGGAGGCGATCCTCGAACGCACCTCTCCGGACGGGTGGCTGCTCGGCCTCGACGTGGACGGAGAGGCGCTCGAAGCGGCGGCACGTCGACTGGAACGCTTCGGCAACCGCGTGCGGCTGGTGCGTGCCTCCTTCCGGGAGCTGGGGAGCCTCCAGCGGGAGCTCGCGCTGGCTGCGGTGGACGGCGTGCTCCTCGACCTCGGTGTGTCCTCCCGTCAGCTGGACGCACCGGAGCGCGGCTTCCGCTTCTCCGGGGACACGGCGTCCGTGACGCCCCTCGACATGCGCATGGACGATCGGCTCCCGCGCACCGCCGCCGACCTGCTGCGGACCGCCGCTCCTGCGGAGCTCGAGCGCTGGCTGCGGGAGTATGGGGAGCTGCCGCGCGCCGCCCGGATGGCCCGCGCCCTGGTGGAGGCGCGCCGACGCGCCCCCCTGCGGACCGCGGCCGATCTGCTGCGCGTCGTGCAGGAGGCCGGCGTGGGCCGCGGCCGGCGCCATCATCCCGCCACGCTGGTCTTCCAGGCGCTGCGGATCGCCGTGAACGACGAGCTCGGCGCGCTGGACGCCGGCCTGGAGGCGGGCGTGAAGCTGCTGGCTCCGGGTGGGCGGCTGGCGGTGATCGCCTACCACTCCCTGGAGGATCGCCGGGTCAAGGAGTTCTTCCGCCGCGAGGCGCGCGGTTGCGTCTGCCCGCCGCGGCAGCCGGTCTGCACCTGCGGCCGGAGCCCGCGCCTGCGCGTACTCACCCGGCGGCCGATCACTCCGGACGCCGCGGAGCAACGCCAGAACCCGCGTTCCCGCTCGGCCCGCCTGCGCGCGGCGGAACGCCTCCCGGAGGCCGCTTGAGCCGTCGCGGCCGGGAGCGCACCCGACGCCTGCGCGCCGCCTGGCCCGGCGCCCTGGCCGGCGTCGTGGCCGCCGCCCTGGCCCTGGCAGCCCTGCGCATGGACGCGATCCACCTGCGCTACCGGCTGGGCGAGGCGCAGCGCGAGGAGCGGGCCCTGGCAGAGCGGGCCCGCGAGCTCACGGCCGAGGTGCGGGAGCTCCGGGACCCGCTCGCCCTGCGCCGCCGCGCCTCGGCGCTGGGCTTCGTCGCACCGGCCCGGATCATCGAGCTGCCGCCCCGCCTGTCCGGGGAGCAGCCGTGAGGTCACCGGACCTGCGCCGCTCGCAGCTCCGCCTGCGCGTGATCCAGGTTCTGGGCCTGCTCGCCTTCCTGGCCCTGGCGGCCCGGGCCGCCCATCTCTCGCTGCTCGAGCCGCGCGCCGGGCAGCGCGCGGCCGCCCAGACGAGAACCGAGCTGGCGCTGGCCGCCGAGCGGGGGCTCATCGTCGACCGGCACGGGGCGGAGCTCGCTCTCACCCTCGATGCGCCGTCGGTCTACGTGGTGCCCGCGGCCGTGCAGGACCCGGGAGCCACCGCGGCGGCCCTGGCGCCCGTGCTCGAGCTCCCGACCCGCTCCCTGCGCGAGCGCATCGCCGAGCCGCGCCCGTTCGCGTTCCTGGCGCGTTGGGTGGAGCCGGCCCGGGCCGAGCGGGTGCGCGCCGTGGGTCGGCCCGGGATCGGCGTGCTCCACGAACCGCGTCGCGTGTATCCGCACCGGACCCTGGCAGGCTCGGTGCTCGGCTTCGCCAACATCGATGGCGAGGGGGTCCGCGGGGTGGAACGGCTCGAGGACGCCTGGCTGCGCGGCCGTCCGCGCAGCGTGCCGGTGGAGCGCGACGCCCACGGCCGCCTGCTGATGGGCCCCGGGCTGGATCCCCGGGAAGCAGCCGGCGGCGACGTGGCCCTCACCCTCGATGCGACCTTCCAGGCCGAGGCGGAAGCCGCCCTGGCCGACGCGGTGGCGGCCACCGGCGCGCGCGGCGGCTTCGTGGTGAGCCTCGACCCGGCCCGGGGCGACGTGCTGGCCCTGGCGGAGCGGCCGGCCTTCGACCCGAACCGCTTCCGGAACATGCCCTATGCGCAGACCGGCTCGCGGGTCTTCCTCGACGCGCTCGAGCCGGGCTCCTCGCTCAAGCCCTTCGTGGTGGCCGGTGCCCTCGAGGCCGGGGTGATCGCGCCGCGGGACGTCTTCGACCTGGAGGGTGGCCGCATGCGGGTGCCGGGCAAGGCGATCCGCGACGAGCACCCCCACCCGGCGCTGGATGTGGCGTCGATCCTGCGAGTCTCGAGCAACGTGGGAGTCGTGAAGATCGCACAGCGTCTCGGGCCCCAACGCCACTTCGAGGCATTGCGGCGCTTCGGTTTCGGGCACGAGACGGGCAGCGGATTCCCGGAGGAGTCCCCGGGCCTGCTGCGTCCGTGGCGGGACTGGAAGCCCCTGGATCACGCCACGATTGCCTTCGGTCAGGGGGTGAACGTGACCCCCATCCAGCTGGCTGCGGCAACCGCCACGCTGGCGAATGGAGGCTTGCGGGTCCGACCGCGCGTGGTGGCGGCGCGCCGCCGGCCGGGAGGCAGCTGGGAACCCGTCCCGGTGAAACCGGGACGCCGCGTGATCTCCGCCCGCACGGCGGCCCAGGTGCTGGCCATGCTCGAGGGGGTGGTGGGCCCGGACGGCACGGGCGGGCGCGCGGCGCTGGCCGGAGTGCGCGTGGCCGGCAAGACGGGCACCGCCCAGAAGCTCGACCGCGAGACGGGTACCTACGCGCCGAACCGCTACCTTGCCTGGTTTGCGGGAGTGGCGCCGTCTGACGCCCCCCGCATCGTCATGGTCGTGGGGCTCGACGAACCGAAGGGGACCTCGCACACGGGCGGCTCCGTGGCCGCCCCGCTGTTCGCCCGGGTGGCGGCCGGGCACCTGACCCGGCTGGGACTTCCCACGAAGCCGCACGCGCAAGCGATCCGTACGGCCGGGCCGGCTCCCGCCGCCGCGCCGCCGCGTGCCGTGGCCGCAGCGCCGCGGCCCCCGGAAGCGGCGCCGGAGAGGGTTGCCCCCGCCCGGGCGGCACCGGCGCAGGCCCCTCGCCCCCCGTCCGTGCGGGCCCCGCATCCCGCCCGCCCCGCGGCCCGTCCGGCTCCCCCCGCGGTCTCCGCGGGGGGTCCCGTGCCGCGGGTGCTGGCCGAGCAGGGCGGGCGCATCCTGCTGCCCGACTTCCGGGGCATGACGGTCACCGAAGTGAGACGCCTCACCGCAGGCTCCCGGCTGGTGGTGGAGATCCAGGGGCGCGGCGAAGCCGTCGCCCAGGAGCCGGAGCCCGGTGCGATCCTGGCGGGCTCCCGGCCCCGGGTGCGGGTGCACTTCGCGCCCGCCGGGAGCGAGAGCTGATGCGGCTCGCCGGACTGCTGGCGGCGCTGCCGCCCGAGCAGGCGCCGCTGCACGTGGTGAATCCCGACGCAGTGGACCACACGCCGGTCCGCGGCATCGCCATCGACTCGCGGCGCGTGGCGCCGGGCGACCTGTTCGTGGCCCTGCGCGGCTCGCTCGCCGACGGCCACGACCACCTCGGGCAATCGCTCGAGCTCGGCGCCTCGGCGCTGGTGGTGGAGCAGCTGCCCCCGGGTCTCGATCTGCACGGCCGCCCGGCGGTGCTGGTGGCGGACTCGCGGCGTGCGCTGGCGCCCCTGGCGGCGCGTTTCTTCGGCGAGCCGGCCGCAGAGCTCCAGCTGGTGGGCGTAACGGGCACCAACGGCAAGACGAGCACCACGTATCTGATCGAGTCGATCCTCGCAGCGGCAGGACGCCGGGTCGGCCTGATCGGCACCGTGGAGGTCCGCTTCGGGGAGGAGCGCCAGCGCGCCCTGAACACCACCCCCGAGAGCCTGGAGCTCCAGCGCACCCTGCGCCGCATGCGCAACCGGGGTGCCGACAGCGTGGTGATGGAGGTCTCCTCGCACGGCGTGGAGCTCGGCCGCATCGCGGGCTGCCGCTTCGACGTGGCGGCCTTCACCAACGTGACCCAGGACCACCTGGACTTCCACACCACCATGGAGGCCTACCGGAACGCGAAGCTGCGGCTGTTTCGCGACTATCTGCGTGCGGGCGCGGGCGCGGTTGTGAACGTGGACGACCCGGCCGCGGAGCTCTTCGGGACCGCGGCCCGCCAGGCGGGCGCCCGCGTGGTGCGGGTCTCGCGCCGCGCGGATGCGGCGGCCGAGGTGGCAGTGGACGAGGCGCAGGCGAGCCTGGACGGAACGCGGGCTCGGCTGCGGGTTCCCGAGGGCCGGCTGGAGGTCGAGCTGCCCCTGGTGGGCGACTTCAACCTGGAGAACCTGGTGGTCGCCGTGGCGTCGGCGCTCTGCCTGGGGGTCGGGCACGAGGCCATCGTCCGCGGCGTGGCGGCCTGCCCGCAGGTGCCCGGGCGCGTCGAGCGCGTCGGAGGGGAGATCCCGGACTCCCCCACCGTGCTCGTGGACTATGCCCACACGCCCGACGCGGTGGAGAAGCTCTTGCGGGCGGTGCGGCCACTGACCCGGGGTCGGCTCGTCACGGTGTTCGGCTGCGGAGGCGACCGGGACCGGGGCAAGCGGCGTCTCATGGCCGAGGCCGTGGCGCGCTGGAGCGACCGGGTGATCGCCACCAGCGACAACCCGCGAACGGAGGATCCCCTCGCGATCCTGGCGGACGTGGAGGCGGGGCTTGGCAAGCTGCGCCGGATGGAGCCTGCGGACCTGGCCGCCACGCCCGGCTCCTATGCGGTCCTGGTCGACCGGCGGCGCGCCATCGCCTGCGCCGTGGCCCTCGCCACCGGGGAGGACACGGTCGTGATCGCAGGCAAGGGGCACGAGGACTACCAGATCGTGGGACGGGAGCGCCTGCCCTTCGACGACCGCGCCGAGGCCCGGCAGGCGCTCGCCAGCCGGGCGCGGCCGTGAGCGCGCTGTTGCGGCTGGCGGACGTGGTGGCATGGACCGACGGAACGCTGCGGGCGGGCGACCCGCAGACGAAGCTGGCGGGCGTCTCCATCGACAGCCGAACCCTCCTGCCGGGACAGCTCTTCGTGGCCATCCGGGGCGCGCGGCTGGATGGCCACCGCTATCTGGCCGGGGCGCGCGAGCGCTCCGCCGCGGCCTTCCTGGTGCAGCGCGGGTGCTGGGAAGGCTTCGCGCCGGGCGCCCTCGGCCTCGTGGAGGTGGCCAACACGACGCGCGGGCTGGGCGATCTGGCAGCAGGCCATCGAGCGGGCTTCGACGGACCGGTGGTCGCGATCACCGGCAGCAACGGAAAGACCACCACCAAGGAGATGTGCGCGACGATCCTCGGCCTGCGTGCCCCGTGCCTCAAGAACGAGGGCAACCTGAACAACCAGTGGGGGCTTCCCTTGAGCCTGCTGCGGCGCGAGGACCGCCACCGCTCGGTGGTGGTGGAGCTCGGAACCAACCAGCCGGGCGACATCGCCCAGCTCGCCGCCATCGCGCGGCCCGGCGTCGGGGTCTTCCTGAACGTGGGGACCGCCCACATGGAGCTGCTCGGGTCCCAGGAGGGGATCGCCCGGGAGAAGGGGGCGCTGCTCGAGGCGCTCGAGCCGGGCGGTGTGGCGGTGCTGAACGCCGAGGACCCTCGCGTGCTCGGCCAGGCGTCACGGACGCGCGCCCGGGTGGTGACCTTCGGACGCACCCCCGAGGCTCACGTGCGGGCCGAGCGCGTGGCGCGCGTGGGCGACCGCGGCTTCGCGTTCGAGCTGTGCGCTCCGCAGGGTGGCGTCGCCGTGGAGGTGGGCGGTCTCGGCGAGACGACGGTCGCGAATGCCCTGGCGGCGGCGGCGGCGGCGCTGGCCGCCGGAACCTCCCTGTCGGACGTGGCCGCGGGCCTGGCCCAGTACCGCCCGGTGGGCGGTCGCATGGAACGGCTGGCCCTGCCCCGCAACGTGATCCTGATCAACGACACCTACAATGCGAACCCGCAGTCCGTGGCCGTGGCCCTGCGCAGCCTGGTGTCGCTGAAGGGCGCCAGCCGGGGCGTGGCGGTGCTCGGCGACATGGCGGAGCTCGGCGTGCAGGCCGCCGCCGCCCATCGGGAGACGGGTCGTCTCGCGGCGGAGCTGGGCGTGGAGCTGCTCTTCGTGCTGGGCGAGCACGCGGGCGAGATTGCCGCCGGAGCGCTCGAAGCCGGCATGGACACCGAGCGCATCCACGTGGGCAAGGACCACAAGGAGACCGCAGCCCGGGTGCGCGAGGTGCTGCGGGGCAACGACTGGGTGCTGGTGAAGGGATCGCGCGTCATGCGCATGGAGCGCATCGTGCAGGCCCTGACGGCGGCGGAGGGGTAGCGTGCTCTACCACCTGCTGTATCCGCTGGCCTCCGAGTTCGGCGGCTTCAACGTGGTCCGCTACGTCACCTTCCGCACCGCCGCGGCCACCCTGACGGCCCTGTTCCTGACCTTCCTGCTCGGCCCCCCGCTGATCCGGAGCCTGGCCCGCCTGCGGGTGGGCCAGCCGATCCGCGCCATCGGGCCGGACCACCAGGGCAAGGCCGGCACGCCCACCATGGGCGGCCTGCTCATCCTGCTGTCGCTGCTCGTCTCCGTCCTGCTGTGGTCGAACCTCGGCAACCGCCTGGTCTGGATCGTGGTGGGCGTGACGGTGGCCTACGGCGCCCTCGGCTTCATCGACGACTACCGCAAGGTCACGCGGCGCGACAACGCGGCGGGCTTGTCGGCCCGCCTGAAGCTGCTCTGGCAGTTCGGCATCGGCTTCGCGGTGGGTCTCGCCATCTACATCGACCCGAGCTTCGACAAGGAGCTCTCGGTTCCCTTCTTCAAGGACTTCACGCCCTACCTGGGCGTCCTGTACGTGCCCCTGACCGCCCTGGTGATCGTCGGCACCAGCAACGCGGTGAACCTCACCGACGGCCTCGACGGCCTGGCCATCGGGCCGGTCATGATCGCCGCCGGCGCCTTCCTGGTGCTCTCGTACGTGGCCGGCCACGTGGTGATCGCGGACTACCTGGCCATCAAGCACGTGGCCGGGAGCGACCAGCTCCCCATCTTCTGCGGCGCCCTGGTGGGTGGCGGTCTCGGCTTCCTGTGGTTCAACACCTATCCCGCCCAGCTGTTCATGGGCGACGTGGGCTCCCTCGCCCTGGGCGGAGCGCTCGGCACCATCGCCGTCCTGATCCGCCAGGAGGTGCTGCTGGCGGTGGTGGGCGGGGTGTTCGTCGTCGAGGCGCTGTCGGTGATGATCCAGGTGGCCTGGTTCAGGCTGACGGGCCGACGCGTGTTCCTGATGGCGCCGATCCATCATCACTTCGAGAAGAAGGGCTGGCCGGAGCAGCAGATCGTGGTCCGCTTCTGGATCGTCTCGATCATCCTCGGCCTGGTCGCCCTCTCCTCGCTGAAGCTGCGCTGAAATGGCGGAGTACGACGGCACCCGGGTGCTCGTGCTCGGTCTGGGACGCAGCGGACGCAGCGCCGCAGCCTTCCTGGCCGGACGCGGTGCGCGGGTGGTGGCCGCCGACGAACGGCCCGCGCAGGCCCTGCAGGACCTCGCCACCCTGGCGGACCGGGTTGCGCTGCGGCTGGGATGCCCGTTCCCGGAACTGGCGGATTTCGATCTGGTGGTGCCGAGCCCGGGCGTGCCGCGCGACCGCTGGGCGCAGGCCGCCGACCGGGCGCTCGGCGACGTGGAGCTGGCCTGGCGGGAGCTGGCGGTGCCGGTGGCCGCCGTGACGGGGACCAACGGCAAGAGCACCGCCACCCAGCTGCTGGCCGAGATGCTGCGGGCGGCGGGGCTGCGCGCCGAGGCCGCTGGCAACATCGGGCGCCCCGCCCTCGAGCTCGTGGGGCGTCCCCTCGACGTGGCCGTGCTCGAGGTGTCCTCGTTCCAGCTGGAGGCCACCCGGGCGTTCCGGCCCCGGGTCGCGGTCGTGCTCAACGTGACCCCCGATCACCTGGACCGGCACCAGAGCTTCGCGGCCTACGTGGACGCCAAGGCGCGACTGCTGGCACCCCTCGAGCCCGCGGACACCGCGGTCCTGAACGCCGAGGATCCGGTGGTGCGCGGCCTCGCCGAACGCACCCGGGCCCGGTGCTGGTGGTTCCGGGCGGGCGGCCCCGTGGAGCGGGGTGCCGGCTGGGACTGCGGGGTCGCGTTGCTGCGGGACGAGCGGGAGTCTTCGCGCCTGCGCCTGGACGGCTTCGACCCGGACGCCGGTGTCCCGCTGGAGAGCGTGCTGGCGGGGCTCGCCGCCTGCCAGGCGCTCGGGGCGGATGCCGCCAAGGCCGCACAGGCGCTGCTCGGCTTCCGCGCCCTGCCCCACCGGCGCGAGCCGGTGGCAGAGCAGCGCGGGGTGCTGTGGGTCAACGACTCGAAGGCCACCAATCCGGCGGCGGCCCGGCACGCCCTGCAAGCCGCCCGCCGGCCGGTGGTGTGGCTCGCGGGAGGGCGGGACAAGGGCCTCGACTTCGGGCCCCTGGGCGAGGCGGCCGCCGGCCGGGTGCGCGCGGCGCTGGTGTTCGGAGAAGCGGCGGAGCGGATCGCGACGGTCCTGGCCGGACGCGTCGAGACCCACCGCGTGCCGGACCTGGCCAGCGCCGTGACCCGGGCGGACGCGCTGGCGCGCCCCGGCGACGTGGTGCTCCTGTCGCCCGCCTGCGCGAGCTTCGACCAGTTCCGCGACTTCGAACACCGCGGCGAGACGTTTCGCGCCGCCGTGCTGGCGCTTGCGCCGGCCGGGGAGCGGCTTCGGTGAAGGCCCAGCCCCTGGCCAACTCCGCTCCCGACGGAGGGCTGCTCCTGGCGGCGTCGGTGCTGGCGGCGGTCGGCCTGGTGATGGTGTACAGCGCCACCGCTCCGCTCCACCTGGGTCGCGTGCTGCCCCCCCACTTCCTGCGGCACCTGGGCGCCACGGGTCTCGGCATCGCGGTGGCTACCCTGGCCCTGCGCGTCCCGCTCCCGGTCTGGCGCCGCGCCGCCCTGCCCCTGTGGGTGACCGCGGTCGCCCTGCTCGCCGCCACCCTGGTGGTCGGCGTGCGCGTGAACAACGCCCGTCGCTGGTTCGATCTGGGCGGCTTCGTCTTCCAGCCGGGCGAGCTGGCCAAGCTCGCCACGCTGGTGGCCATGGCGGCGCTCCTGGCCCAGGCCCCGCGCCGCTCGCCGCGGGCACTGGCGCCCGTGCTCGGGCTGGCGGTGCTTCCGGCGGGGCTGCTGGTGCTCCAGCCGGACACGGGCAACGCGGTGCTGCTGCTGGTGCTGGCGGCCGCGCTGCTGTTCGTGGCGGGGACGCCTCTCCGGGTGCTGGTGGCGCCGGGAGCCATCGCCGCGGCGGTCCTGATGGCCGCCGTGGCCCTGCGTCCCTACGCCCTGGCGCGAGTGCGCGCCTTCCTGGATCCCTGGGGCACGTCCCAGGCCGAGGGCTTCCAGATCGTCCAGTCCTTCGTGGCCTTCGGACGCGGCGGCGCGCTGGGCGTCGGACTCGGCGATGGACGCCAGAAGCTCCACTACCTGCCCGAGGCCCACACGGACTTCGTCCTCTCGGTGGTGGCGGAGGAGCTGGGCCTGGTGGGGGTCGCCCTGGTACTGGGGGCCTTCGCCGCCCTGTGGCTGGCGGGCTGCCGCATCGCGGGCCGGGCGCGCGACCGCTTCGCCCTGCTGGCGGTGTTCGGCATGACGAGCCTGCTGGTGGTTCCCGCGGCCTTGAACGCCGCCGTGGTGATGGGTCTCGTGCCGCCCAAGGGCTTGACGCTGCCGTTCCTCTCCTACGGCCGCAGCTCGCTGCTGGTCTGCTTCCTGGCCCTGGGGCTGCTGCTGCGCGCCGGACGCCGGGAGGCGGCTCCCACTCCCCGGGCGGTGGCCAGCGCGAAGCGGCGCCGGAGCTGGCGCCGGTGAGCGGGCACCGTTGGGCGATCGCCGGCGGCGGCACGGGCGGCCACGTGACGCCCGCCCTGGCCCTGGGCGAAACCTTCGCGCGCAGCGGCGACGCAGTGCTGTTCCTGGGCGGGGAACGCGGGCTCGAGAAGAAGCTGGTGCCCGCCGCCGGCTTCGAGCTGGTGACGCTTCCCGCCCGGCCGCTGGCCGGGCGCCCACGGCTGGCCGCCGCACTCGCGCTCCCGGCCCTCGCCTGGGCGACCTTCGGCGCCTGGCGCGCCCTGCGCCGCTTCCGGGCCGATCTGGTGCTCTCCGTAGGCGGCTATGCGGGTGTCCCGGCCGCCGTGGCCGCGGTGCTGCGCCGCACGCCCCTCGTCCTGGTGGAGCCGAACGCGGTGCCGGGCCGGGCCAACCGGGCGCTGGGCCGCTTCGCCCGGCGCGTCTTCGTCGGCTTCGACGCGGCAGCCGAGCACTTCGTGCGCCGGATCGGGCCGGAGCGGGTGCGCGGGTTCGGGGTTCCCCTGCGCCGCGCGCTGCTGGAGAGCGTGGCCGCGGCGCCCGAGCGCCGCGATCCCGCCCCGCCCTTCCGGCTGCTGGTGTTCGGCGGCAGCCAGGGGGCGCACCAGCTGAACGAGGCCATGCTGGACGCGCTGCCCCGACTCGATGCCAGCCGCTTCGCCGTCTTCCACCAGACCGGCCCCGCCGATCGCGAGCGGGTCGCGGCCGCCTACGCCCGGGCCGGCTTCGAGGCCCGCGTGGTGGACTTCGAGCCCGACCTCCCGGCCCGCTACCGCTGGGCCGACCTCGCCCTGTGCCGAGCCGGCGCCATGACCGTGGCCGAGATCACGGCGGCCGGGCTGCCGGCCTTGTTGGTTCCCTATCCGTGGGCGGCGGACCGCCATCAGCACGCCAACGCGGCCGAGCTCGAGCGGGCCGGGGCGGCTCGCGTGCTGGACCCGGACGGGCTGCACGGCGCAAGCCTGGCAGCCGCCCTGGAGGAGCTCACGCGCGAGCCGGGGCGGCTGCACGCCATGGGCAGCGCGGCCGCCAAGCGCGGCCGGCGTGACGCCGCGGAGCAGATCGTGGAGGAGTGCCGCCGCCTGGTGGACGGCTAGCGGGGAGTCGAGTGCGTCGCAGGATCCAGCGCATCCACTTCGTGGGCATCGGCGGCATCGGGATGTCGGGTCTCGCCGAGCTGCTGCACAACCAGGGCTACCGGGTGACCGGCTCGGACCTGCGCGAGGGACCGAGCGTGGCGCGCCTGCGCGGTCTGGGCGTGGCGGTGGCCATCGGGCACGACGCCGCCCACGTGGGCGGAGCGGACGTGGTGGTCTACTCCTCCGCCGTCTCCGCCCGCAACCCCGAGCTGCTGGAGGCCGAGCAGGGCAAGATCCCGGTCATCCCGCGCGCCGAGATGCTGGCGGAGGTGATGCGCCTGAAGGACGGCATCGCCGTGGCCGGCAGCCACGGCAAGACCACCACCACCTCCATGATCGCCCACGTGCTCGACGCGGCGGGCCTGGACCCCACCGCGGTGATCGGCGGACGCGTGCTGGCCGCCGAGAGCGACCGCACCGGAGCGCGCCTCGGGCGCGGAGAGCTGCTGGTGGCGGAGGCGGACGAGAGCGACGGGTCCTTCCTGCGCCTCGCGCCGGTGATCGCGGTGGTCACCAACGTGGACCCGGAGCACCTGAACCACTACGGATCGGTGGAGCGGCTCGAGGAGGCGTTCGTCTCCTTCGCCAACCGCGTACCGTTCTGGGGCCTCTCGGTGTTGTGCCTGGACCATCCGCGCGTCCAGGCCCTGCTACCCCGCATGACCCGCCGCACCACCACCTACGGCCTCTCGCCCCAGGCGGACCTGGCGGCCAGCGAGGTGGTGCCGGACGCCTGGGGCATGCGCTTCGAGGTGCGTCGTCGGGGGGAGTCCCTGGGAGGGCTCCGGCTGCCGGTGCCCGGACGGCACAACGTGCAGAACGCCCTGGCCACCCTGGCGGTGGCCCTCGAGCTCGAAGTGCCCTTTGCGGTGGCGGGGCCGGCGCTGGCCGGCTTCCCGGGTCTCGAGCGCCGCTTCGAGACCCGGGGCGAGAGCCGCGGCGTGCGCGTGGTGGACGACTACGGCCATCACCCGGCGGAGATCCGCGCGACCCTGGCCGCGGCACGCCAGAACCATGCGGGCCGGCTGGTGGTCGTCTTCCAGCCCCACCGCTACACGCGCACCCGGGACCTGTTCGAGGACTTCGCCACCGCCTTCCACGAGGCGGACCGGCTCGTCGTCACCGAGATCTACGCCGCCGGCGAGGCGAAGATCCCGGGCTGCGAGGGCGAGGCCCTGGCCGAGGCGATCCGGGCCCGGGGTCACCGCAACGTGAGCTTCCTGCCCGATCTCGAAGAGATCCCGGAGCGCCTGGCTCCCGACCTCGCCCCCGGCGATCTGGTGCTCACGCTCGGCGCCGGCAGCATCTCGATCCTCGGTGCGCGCCTGCTGGCGCAGCTCGCCCGGGAGGAGCCGTGATCCCGCCGCTTGCGCAGCGCCGGCTCGAGGAGGCTCTCGGCGACGACGTCCGCTTCGGCGTCCCCCTGCGGCGCTACACCTCGCTGCGGGTGGGTGGCCCGGCGGACGCCCTGGCGACGCCGGCCAGCCGCGAGGCGCTGCTGCGGCTGCTGGCCGTGTGCGCCGCCACGCGCCTGCCGGTGCGCGTGCTGGGCGCAGGCTTCAACACCCTGGTGCTGGACGAGGGCGTGGAGGGCGTGGTGATCCGCCTGGCTCGCCTGCGCCGGCTCGAGGAGCGGCCGGCAGCGGTGCGCGCCGAGGCCGGGGTGTCCCACGCGCAGATCGTGCGCTTCTGCCTGGAGCGGGGCCTGGGCGGGCTCGAGTTCGGAGCCGGCATCCCGGGTACGGTGGGCGGCTGGGTCGCCATGAACGCGGGGGTCCCGGAGCGCGACACCCAGGCCGCTCTGCTCGAGGTGGAGGTGGCGACCCCGACCGGCGCCCGGCGCCGGCACTTCCGGCGCTCCGAGCTGGCCTTCCGCTACCGGGCCCTGCGCGGGCTCGCGCCCGGCTCGGTGATCCTCTCGGCGCTGTTCGCCGTGCATCCGGCGGCCCGGGAGCAGATCCAGGCGCAGATCGACCGCACGCTGGCGCGCCGGCGCGACACCCAGCCCTTGGACGTGCCGTCCTGCGGCTCCGTCTTCAAGAATCCCCGGGGCGACCACGCCGGCCGGCTCATCGAGCTGGCAGGCCTGAAGGGCGAGCGCGAGGGCGGCGCCCAGATCTCCTGCGTGCACGCGAACTTCATCGTGAACCGGGGCGGAGCCACGGCCCGGGATGTCCTCACCCTGATCCGGCGAGCCCGACGCGCCGTGCTCCAGCGCACCGCCATCCGGCTCGAGACGGAGGTGCGGGTGATGGGGCGCAGGCGATGAGCTTCGTGCCGGCGAGCCGCGGGCGAGGCACGCCGGAGGCGCGGGGCCGCGACTCCCTGCCCGCCTCGCACCCCTGGCTGGCCCGGCGATCCCGGCGCCGCCGGGGAACGCGGGCGCCGCGCCGCCCCCTGGCCGGACCGGGGCTGCAGGCGGCGGGCGGCGCAGCGCTGCTCCTGGCTGCCTTCGCGGCGGGGGTCGCGCTGCATGGTCCCGCCCTGGCTGCACTCGTCGCGTGGCTGCCGGAGGGGCTCGAACGCGTGGCCTGTGTGGGCTGCACCCGGGTCGATCCCCAGGCGCTGGCGGCGACCGCCGACCTCCCGGCGGGCACGAAGCTGTCCGGTCTCGACGTGGCGGGGCTCGTGGCACGCCTCGAGCAGCATGCCTGGATCACCGAGGCGCGCGCGCTGGCCTTGCCTCCGGCCACCCTGCTGATCGGGGTGCGCGAGCGCGAGCCGCTGGCGGTGGTGCCGGCAGGGGCCGGGGAGGCGGCCCGGCTGCTCGACGCGGACGCGACGCCCTTCGCCCCCGCTGCGCCCGCGGACCTCGAGGCCCTGCCCCGGATCGTCGCCGCCCGGGGGGCCGGTTCGGACGCCCTGGCGGCGGGCGTGCGCGTGGCCCGGGCCCTGGCGGCGCGGCCCACCCTCCCGCCGGCCCGGGAGATCGCCGTGGGCGCGCCCGAGGATCCCGCCTACCCGGCCCTGCGCCTGCGCGGCGTGGCGGCGCCGGTGATGCTCGGTCCCGGCGACCTCCCGGAGAAGCTCGACCGCCTGGCGCGACTGCTCGACGCGGGGCCGCCCGAGCTCCTGGAGTCCGAGCGCATCGACCTGCGCTTCGCCGAGCGCGCGATTCTTCGGATTTCGCCGTCCCGTACCGGGACGGACCAGCGGCGGGAGGGTGCGGACGCCACCTCCCGTCCGAACCGGGACCCGGCCGAAGCCGGGGGTCCCACACCAGGGGGGTGAGAGGCATGGCTCGCAAGGACGACCTGATCGTCGGTCTGGACATCGGCACCACCAAGATCTGTGCCGTGGTGGCCGCACGCACCGAGAACGGCGTGGACGTGGTGGGCATCGGCACGCATCCCTCGCGCGGCCTGCGCAAGGGGGTGGTGGTCGACATCGACGCCACCGTCGAGTCCATCAAGCACGCCGTGGAGGAGGCGGAGCTGATGGCCGACTGCGAGATCACCTCGGTCTACGCGGGGATCGCAGGCGGTCACATTCGCGGCATGAACTCCCACGGCATCGTGGCGGTGAAGGATCGGGAGGTGGCGGACAACGACGTCCGGCGGGTGATCGATGCCGCCAAGGCCGTCGCCATCCCCATGGACCGCGAGGTGATCCACGTGATCCCCCAGGAGTTCATCATCGACGATCAGGATGGGATCCGGGAGCCGCTCGGCATGAGCGGGGTTCGCCTCGAGGCCAAGATCCACATCGTGACCGCGGCGGTGACCAGCGCCCAGAACATCGTGAAGTGCGCCAACAAGGCGGGCCTGAACGTGATCGACATCGTGCTCGAGCCGCTCGCGTCGGCCGAGGCGGTGGTGGCGGCGGACGAGCGCGAGCTCGGCGTCTGCCTGATCGACATCGGCGGCGGCACCACCGACCTGGCGGTCTTCGGGGACGGGTCGATCCAGCACACCTCGGTGCTGGCCCTGGGCGGCTACCACATCTCCAACGACATCGCGGTGGGGCTGCGGACGCCCTTCGAGGAGGCGGAGCGGATCAAGAAGAAGTTCGGCGTGGCGAGCGCCCGGCTGCTGGCCAGCGACGACGTGATCAGCGTGCCCAGCGTGGGCGGCCGCCGGCCGCGGGAGGTCTCCCGCAAGATCCTGTGCGAGATCATCGAGCCGCGGGTGGACGAGATCCTCTCCCTGGCGCGCCAGGAGCTGGCGAAGGCGGGCCTGGACGAGCGCATCCCCTCGGGCGTGGTGCTGACGGGAGGCTGCTCGGCCCTGGAGGGCATCGCGGATCTGGCGGAGGAGATCTTCGAGACCCCGGTCCGGCTCGGCATCCCGTCCCACGTGGGCGGGCTCCAGGACGTGGTGCGGAGCCCCATGTACGCCACCGGGGTGGGGCTGGTGCTCTACGGGGGCTCCCAGGGCCGCGGCCGGCCCCACAGCCGCTTCCGGATCCGGGACGAGTCGATCTTCCGGCGCGTACGCCAGCGGATGCGGGAGTGGTTCTACGGGGACCTGGACTGAACGGGGGGCCGGCAAGTCGCAGAAAGGGGCAGAAACCCCGCGCGCTCGCGCGGATTTTTCCTTAGACTGGGGCTACATCGAGTTCGCGCCAGCCTATGGGGGGGTGAGAGGAATGGCGCAGAAAGACCGCAACCCGCGCGATGCGGGACGTAAGGGGTCCGGCACCACGCCGGGCCGGGGCGAGGCGCCCGAGCTGCTGGAGATCGGACCCGAGGAGGGCGGAACCGGCCTGCTCGAGTTCGAGAGCCGCACCCGCCTCGATGCCGTCATCAAGGTGATCGGCGTGGGGGGTGGCGGGGGCAATGCCCTGAACACCATGATCCAGTCGAGCCTCGGCGGGGTCGAGTTCGTGGCCGCCAACACGGACTCCCAGGCCCTGCAGTACAACCTCGCGCCGCTCAAGCTGCAGCTCGGGGTGGAGGTGACGCGCGGGCTCGGCTGCGGCGCGAACCCGGAGAAGGGGCGGGCCGCCGCCCTGGAGGTGCGCGACCGCCTGCGCGACCTGCTGGTGGACACGGACATGGTGTTCGTGACCGCCGGGCTCGGCGGCGGGACGGGCACCGGCGCGGCGCCCGTCATCGCCGAGGTGGCCCGGGAGGCGGGCGCCCTGACCGTGGCGGTGGTGACCAAGCCCTTCCAGTTCGAGGGGCAGGTGCGGGCACGCCATGCGGAGCGGGGCCTGGACGAGCTGCGGCGGGTGGTGGATACGCTGATCACGATCCCGAATCACCGGCTGCTGGCCCTGGCGGGCAAGACCACGTCGGTAAGGGACGGCTTCCGCCTGGCGGACGACGTCCTGTTCAACGCCGTACGGGGCATCTCGGACCTGATCACCGTGCACGGACTCATCAACCTGGACTTCGCCGACGTGCGCACGATCATGAACGAGATGGGGATGGCCTTGATGGGCACGGGCATCGGGAGCGGCGATACGCGGGCCTCGGATGCGGCGCGCGCTGCCATCTCGAGCCCACTGCTCGAGGACCTGTCCATCGACGGGGCCCGCGGGGTGCTCATCAACGTGACGGGCGCTCCCGACATGACCCTCTACGAGGTCAACGAGGCCGCCACCCTGATCCAGGAGTCCTCTCACGAAGACGCCAACATCATCTTCGGAGCGGTGATCGACGAGGAGGCGCCGGAGGGGGAGATCCGGGTCACGGTGATCGCCACCGGCCTGGACGACGGCCGGGCCTGGCGGGGGCGCGATCGCAACCGGTCCGAGGAGGCGCCCGGCAACCTGACGCTGCTGCGGCGCGAGCCCGAGGCGGTGCGTGACGGCGGAACGGCGGCGGAGCGCCGGCTGGCGCCGCCGGCCAGCGTGGCCCCGAGCACGGCGCGACCCGCGGAGCGCCCGGCGGAGGACTGGGTATCGCCCTTCGAGGACGAGCTGGACGTGCCCACCTTCCTGCGGCGCAGCGGCCAGACGACTGGGGACGAGGAGGATCGCGAGCTGCCGGCCTTCCTGCGTCGCTCGGCCGACTGAGGACGCGCAGCGGGCACCGGGTCGTGGGCGGAGTCCTGGTCGAGCTCGAGCGCCGGGGGCGGGTGGCGGTCCTGACCCTGAGCGACCCGGAGCGGCGCAACGCCATGACCCAGGCCATGGGCGAGGCGCTGCGGGATCGGGTGCGGGAGCTTGCTGCCGACCCGGAGCTGCGGGCCGTGGTGCTCACCGGCGCCGGCTCGGCCTTCTCGGCCGGGGGCGACCTCGGCATGATCGAGGAGAAGGCCCGGGCCGGTCGGGCGGCTCCGGGCGGAACGGCCCGGCGCGAGAACCAGCGCGCCATGCGGGCCTTCTACGAGCTCTTCCTGGCGGTCCGAGAGCTGCCCTGTCCGTCCGTGGCCGCGCTGCATGGCCCCGCCATGGGTGCCGGCCTGGCGGTGGCGCTGGCCTGCGATCTGCGCGTGGCCGCCCGCGACGCGCGCCTCGGCCTGAACTTCGTCCGGCTCGGCATCCACCCGGGCATGGGCACCACCTGGACCGTGCCGCGCCTGGTAGGGCCTGCCCACGCAGCGGATCTGCTGCTCACGGGGCGCGTCGTGGACGGCCAGGAAGCGGAGCGCATGGGGCTCGTCAACCGGGCGCTCGAGCGGGACGAGGTGCTGCCCCAGGCCCTGATGCTGGCGGACCGGATCGCGGGCTGCGCCCCGCTCGCCGTGCGCGGCGCCAAGCAGGCCCTGGCGCGGACCGAGGCAGCCTCGCTGGCGGAGCAGCTGGATCGGGAGGCCGAGCAGCAGGCGCTCTGCTACGAGAGCGAGGATCTGGTCGAGGGCCTGGCGGCTGCCCGCGAGCGACGCGACCCGCGCTTCACGGGCCGTTGAGTCTCCGGCGGCGCGGCTTCGAAGCTCCGTAACGTGACGAGTGTCACAGTCCGGAGGGGTTCGACCGCTAGGCCTCAAGTCTCCGCCCCTCCGAACGAAACGTATCCCAGGGAGGTTCCAGCAGGTGACCCGAGCCCTGCGCAGCCACCAATTCTGGCTCACGCTGACCTATCTCGGCCTGATCCTGCTGATGGCGAGGGCCTACGCCTAGAGCCCGGCTCCCGGAGCCGTCGCGGGCGTCCGGCGCCCTGCCGCGGCTCACTCGCCCGGGAGGGCCTCCACCGGCGCCTGGATCTCGGTCGCGTTGAAGAAGTAGGCGATCTCGACCTGCGCCGTGGCCGGCGCGTCCGAGCCGTGAACCGCGTTGCGCTCCACGTCGCTCCCGAAATCCGCCCGGATCGTGCCCGCTCCGGCCCGGGCGGGGTCCGTGGCTCCCATCAGCCGCCGGTTGACGGCGATGGCGTCCGGTCCCTCCAGCACGCTGGCCACCACGGGGCCCGAGGTCATGAACTGGACCAGGGAGCCGTAGAAGGGCCGGGCCTTGTGCACGGCGTAGAAGCCGCGCGCCTGGGCCTGGGTGAGGTGCAGCATCCGAAGCGCCACGATGCGCAGACCCGCCTGCTCCAGGCGCCGCAGGATCTCGCCAGTGGCGCCGGCAGCTACGGCATCGGGCTTCACGATCGAGAGCGTGCGCTCGCTGCGCGCCATGGCTCGCCTCCTGGCAGGCGCTCTTCCGGGGGGCGGGGAGCCTAGCCGTTCGCGATTCGGCCCGCCTGCCCCGGGGCTAGAGCCGGGCGAGCAGGTTCTCGATCCGGGTCGCGAGAGCCCGCTCCTGGTCCGGCTCCAGATTCTCGAAGCGGATCCCGACCTGGGGCAGGGCGCCGGCCTCGGACCGCGCCCAGCAGACCACGCCCGCCAGGAGCAACGGCGAGCGGGAGCGCTCGGGCTCGATCTCGAGCTGGAGCGGCGCGCGCAGGGCAGGCGGGCGCTCCGCCTCGAAGCGCACTCCACCTTCGGAGAGGTCCAGGGTGGTGCCCGTGCCCGGGGTGAGCCCGCTGGTGAAGCGCAGCGAGAGCCGGGCGGGAACGCGCAGGCTGCGTCGCCGTGCCTCCGCCTCCGGCGGAGGCAC
>JBFIML010000016.1:0-69289 GCA_041611735.1 Myxococcota bacterium
GCCTTCCGCCACCTCCTCGGCCAGATCCACCTGCCGGTCCGCCAGCACCACCTGGGCCCCGTCCTGGGCCAGGGCCTCTGCCAGGGCGCGCCCGATCCCGGAGGCGGCGCCGGTCACGAGGGCCGTGCGGCCGTGGCGGGGACCATCGGCTGCGGATTCCACGCTCGCATCTCCTCGCACTGCGTTCTAGCACACCCGAGGGGGCCGGATCCGGCCGAAAGGCGTGGCTCCATCGTGTGGCCAGGGCCTAGACTCGGGCTATCGCGGGTCGGCGGCTGAGGCGGGTCGGCGGTGGAGGCGGCATGGGAAAGCAGACCCCGCTCGATCCCCTGTTCGAGGTCGTCGACGAGGCGACGTCTCGCGATTCGACGCCTGGCCTTCTGGCAACCTCCTTGCCGGGCACCGTCCGCGACGCGATCCCCCGCGCCTGCCTCGGGTGCGCGGAGCGGCTCCTCCCGCACCTGGCCCAGAACCTTCGTCTGGGCGTCCAGCTCGAAACCCTCGAGCTGGCGCACGCCGCCTGGCGCAGTCTGCTCGACGCGCTTCCGGTGGGCCTGCTGCTCGTGGGCGAGGCGGGCGACGTGCTCGAAGCCAACCGGACCGCGCAAGCCATCCTCGATCAGCGCGACGGTCTCGTCACCCACGAGGGCCGGCTGCGCGGGGCAACCTCCGAGGCCACCCGGGCCCTCGATCGGGCCTGCCGCGCGCGGGGCTCCCCGTCCGCGCCGGACGCGGGCCGGGTGCTGAACCTGCCCCGGCCGTCGGGGCTCCGGGCCCTCCAACTCCTGGCCCGGCCGCTCGCGCTTCCGGAAGCCGGCCCGTGTGGGCTCGGCTGTCCGGTGGCGGCGCTCTTCGTGAGGGACCCCGAGGCGGAGCCCGCCCTGGACGTGGATCGCGTGCAACGCCTGTACGGGCTCACCCCACCCGAGGCCCGGGTGGCGGTCGAGCTCGCCCGCGGCCGCTCGCTGGTCGAGATCGCCACGCGGCTCGGTGTGCAGGAGAACACCGTGCGCTGGCATCTCAAGCAGGTCTTCGCGCGCACCGGAACCCACCGACAGGTGGATCTCGTGCGCCTGCTGCTGTCCGGCTTGATGGAGCTGACTCCCTGAGCCCAGGGTCCTCGAACGGCACCCGCGTCGCCGTTTCTCGAGCGGGCAGCCCCGGCCGTGGGACTATGCTACCCGAGGCCGCATCGCAGCGGGGCACACCTGGGATGCGCATCGCCCTGGCGCACATGCGCCACGCCCGGACCGGGGGGACCGAGCGCCATCTGAACCAGATCGCGGTGCACCTGGCCGAGCAGGGCCACGCCGTCACGATCGTGTGCCGCAGCCACGCGGAAGCGCCTCACCCGGCCGTGCGCTTCGTGGTGCTGAGAGGCTTCGCGCCGTCCAGCGCATGGCGGATGTGGGACTTCGCGCGGCGTCTCGAGCACCACGTGATGGAAAGCGCCTACGACCTGGTCTACGGCCTCGGCAAGACGTGGACCCACGACCTGATCCGGCTCGGCGGCGGCTGCCACGCCAGCTATCTGGAGCGTGCCCACGGCGAGAGCCGTTCGGCCCTGGCTCGCGTCCTGCGCGCCAGTGCGCTCAAGAACCGACTGGCCCTGGCCATCGAGGCCCGAGCCCTGGCGCCAGGCGCCTGCCGACGGGTGGTCGTGAACTCGGAGATGGTGGGCCGCGACGTGCAGCGGCGTCACGGCGTGCCTGCCGAGCGCATCGTGTTGATCCGCAATGGCGTGGACCTGGCAGCCTTCCGCCCGGACCCCGCCGACGCGGCGGCCCAGGCCCTGCGTCACGTCTGCGGCTTCCGGGCCGAGGACCGGGTCTACCTCTTCCTCGGCAGCGGCTACGGTCGCAAGGGCCTGGACCGGCTGCTCGACGCCTTCCCCGGCGTGCTCGCGCAGCGTCCGGAGGCACGTCTGCTGGTGGTGGGCGCCGACTCGAGCCGACGCCGCTGGGAGGCCCGGGCCCGCCAGCTCGGTCTCGGCGCGCGCGCGTGCTTCCTCGGCCCGCGCAGCGACACCGTGCACTGCTACCGGGCCGCCGACGTCTACGTGCTCCCGTCCCGCTACGACCCCTTCGCCAACACCACCCTCGAAGCGCTGGCCTCGGGATTGCCGGTGGTGACCAGCTCCAGCAACGGGGCCAGCGAGCTGCTGCGAGGCGGTGGCGCGGGCAGCCTGCTGCCCGAGGACTTCCGCGACCCCGACCTCGTCCAGGCGCTCCTCCACTGGGCGGACCCGGGCCGGCTGGCCGAGGGAGCGCGGGCCGCGCGCCGCCTGGCCGAGCGACACCCGGTCGCCGCCGTCGCCCGGCACACCGAACGGCTGCTGCGGGAGGTCGCCCGGGAGAAGGGCGCCGCCTCCGCTGCGCCGGCCGCGCCCGGTCCTGGGTCGGGCTGCTAGGCGCCGCCCCCGTCCGTCACGCGTTCCAGGCGCCACACGAAGTGCTGGGCGAGCAGCGACTCGAGGGGCCGCGGCACCCCGTAGCGCCACTTGTAGCGACCTCCCCGTCCGGCCAGACGCCCGAGCTTCGAGAGCAGCGACTGCTTGCCGAAGGAGGCCCGTGCCCGCAGCCGGAAGCCGGCCTGCTCCAGCATCCCGCGCAGCGTGCCGCGGGTGAAGAAGCGGAAGTGGTAGCCCTCCTGCTTGGGCGGGTGGCCGGTCAGGGCCCGCCAGCGGTAGGTCCAGTGCACCACGTTCGGTGTGGTCACGATCAGCCAGCCGCCGGGTCGGATCACCCGTGCCAGCTCGGCGGCCAGGGCCTCGGCCCGCACGATGTGCTCGATCACCTCGATCAGCGTCGCGCCGTCCAGGCTCGCGTCGCGGAAGGGCAGGCCCTGGTTCAAATTGGCCACCACGCCGCCGCGGTGGCTGCGTCCAGCGGCGGCCGCGTTGGCGGGCCAGTAGTCCAGGCCGAGGCCACGCAGACCCTGCTCTGTAGCCCGCTCCAGGAACTCGCCCTGGCCGCAGCCCAGGTCGATCCAGCGTCCGGCGGCGCGGGCCTGGGGCAGCAGCCGGGCCGCGTAGTCGTACCACGGCCTGTCCGTGACGCGACGGCGCACGCGGTCGCTCTCGTGGGCGGCGGTGGCGGCGGGCGACTCGACCGTCACCGCCTCGCTCCGGGAGACCTCGTCGCCAACGCGCGCCCCACGCGGACCACGATAGCCGGTGGGGAGGTCCCGGGCTCCCGGGCGTGCCGGGCCGTGCCCAGCGATCGGGCCGGCCTGCTTCGCTAGTGTCCCGTCGCGCGCGTCTCGGGGAGCGCGGCACATTCTCGGGAGAGCGTGAGCGAGACACGGCGGGCTCGGGCGGACACGGGCGAGGAGCCGGCCGGGGCAGCGGGGCCGGGCCTCTCGGGCTGTGTGGTCGCCATGGACGAGGAGGACCGCATCGCGGACTGCCTCGCCTCCCTGGACTTCTGCGACGAGATCGTCGTGGTGGACTCCCATTCCTCGGACCGCACCCGTGAGCGTGCGGCGGAGCGGGGCGCGCGCGTGATCGAGCGCGACTGGCCCGGCCACGTGGCCCAGAAGGAGTTCGCCGTCCGGGCCGCGCGGAACGACTGGATCCTCGCCCTGGACGCCGACGAACGCATCTCGCCGGAGCTGCGCCGCGAGATCCTGGCGCTCCGTGAGGCCGGCTTTCCCGCCTACGCGGGCTGGCGCATGCCACGCCGCTCCAGCTACCTGGGCCGCTGGATCCGGCACGGCACCTGGTACCCGGACCTCCAGCTCCGGCTCTTCGACCGCCGCCGGGCGCGCTGGGGCGGCGACGATCCCCACGACCGGGTCGAGACCGAGGGCCCGATCGGGCGCCTGCGGGGCGAGATCCTGCACCACCCGTACCGGAGCCTGGCGGAGCACCTGGCCACCATCGACCGCTACACGACGATCATGGCCGAGGGCATGCGCCGTCGCGGCGAGCGCGCGCGGCGCCGCGACTGGGTGCTGCGGCCCTGGGGGCGCTTCCTGGTCTTCTACGTGGTGCGCGGCGGCTTCCTGGAAGGCTGGCGCGGGCTCCTGATGGCCTACCTGGCGGCCCATTACGTGCGGCTCAAGTGGGCCAAGCTCTACGTGCTCCAGCGCGGGGAGCAGCAGCAACCCGAGCCGCCGGCCTCATGACGGCGGCCCGGTGGCGTTGCGGACCAGCTGCGCGTAGAAGGCGACGGCGCCGGGGAGGTCCGCTACCGCCAGCCGTTCGTTCGTTCCGTGGGCGCGGGCCAGGTCCCCGGGGCCTGCCTGGAAGGGGGCGAAACGGTAGACGTCTTGCGTGAGCGGGCCGAACCAGCGTGCGTCGGTGGCTCCGAGCACCAGGTTCGGTGCCACCAGCACGTCCGGGAAGATCTGGCGGATGGTGCGCGACAGGATCGCGAAGCCCCAGGAGTCCGTGTCGGCCGTCGGTGAAGGCTCGCTGGCGAAGGCCCCGTGCTGCGCGACCTCGATGCGGTCGTCGTCGATGCTGCGGCGCACGTGCGCGATCACACCCTCCATCGTGTCTCCGGGCAGGATGCGGAAGTTGACCACCGCCCGGGCGCGGATCGGGAGCACGTTGTCCTTGGGCGAGCCCTCGAACATGGTGGCCGCCGTGGTGGTGCGCACCAGGGCATTGCCGAGCGGGGAGCGACCCAGGCGCCGGATCACCAGGGGCTCCGTCAGCCACAGATTCGCCAGGGCCACGCGCATGGGTAGGTCCCCAGCGGACCCGACCGCCAGCAGCAGTCCCCGGCTCGCGTCGCCCAGACCCCGCGGCATCTGATCGCGCTCCAGGCGATGGATGGCACTGGCCAGGATGCCGACCCCGCTCTGGGGCGGTGGACGGGAAGAGTGGCCGCCCTTGGAGGTGACGCGCAGCTCGAGCGAGAGGTAGCCCTTCTCGGCGATGCCCACGAGGGCGATGGTGCGCGAGACCCCTGGCACGACACCCGGGAGCGCCAGCGCGCCCCCCTCGTCCAGCACGAGCTCCGGCGCGACGCCGCGCGCGGCCAGCAGCTCCGCCGTCCTGCGGGCCCCGTCGCCGCCACCCACCTCCTCGTCGTGGCCGAAGGCCAGGTACAAGGTGCGGGCGGGACGAAAACCCTCCCGGGCCAGACGGTCCACCGCCTCGCAGAGCGCCACGAGGCTCCCCTTGTCGTCCAGGGCACCGCGCCCCCACACCCAGCCGTCGGCGACCGTGCCCGCGAAGGGCGGATGCTCCCAGTCGTCCTCGGTGCCGGGCTGGACCGGCACCACGTCGTAGTGGGCCATGAGGACCACCGGCGCCAGGGCCGGATTGCTGCCGGCCCAGCGAAAGAGGAGCCCAGCGCGGCCCACGCGCTCCCGCTCGAGGCGGCGGTGGAGGGCGGGCCAGGTCTCGGCCAGAAAGGTCTGGAAGCCCTGGAAGGCCGCCGCGTCGACCTGCTGCACGTCTTCGTACGCGACGGTCGGGATGCGGACGGCCTCGGCGAGACGCTCCGCCATCGTCTCCGCCGCTACCCCCATCCGCTCCACGGGCTCCACGGCGACGTCCGTGGGGAGCAAGCGCGCCGTGCGCACCGCCATCACGGCGGCGAGCCCGACCCCCAGCAGCAGGAGCGCGCGGAGAAGCCTGCGCATGGGAGCGCGAGTATGGCACGCACTCCGGGACGCAGCCTAGCCCGGGGCGATCAGGTAGCGATCCGTGTGGGGGAGCCACCAGCCGGCCTGGCGGTGGTGGGTGGGGTGGCGAGTGAACGGGCGCCGCGCATCCTCCACCGCCAGGTTGCCCGCCACCGCGATGCGCGGCACCTCGCCCACCCCGAGGCCGAGGCGCCGGCAGTGGCGCAGGTAGCCGATCTCGGCGGGGTCGAAGCCCATCAGGAAGGCGGCCAGCGTGTCCACCGCCAGGGCGTCGGTCCCGGCCAGGGCGAGCCGCCAGGGCACGAGGTCGCCATCCGCCGGGCCGCTCCCCTCCATGCCCTCCCAGCCGTCGATCACCGCCAGGTGCGGCCACGCGCGCGCCGCCACCCGTGCCAGATTCACGTTCAAGGCCGCATAGCCCTGGTGCATGGCCATCTTGCTCGAGCCGGTCAGGCGTCCCACCAGGGCGGCCTTGCTCCACTCGGCCAGGCGCGACTCCCGGATCCGGCGCGGTGCCAGGCGCTCCAGGGTGGCCAACCGCAGGCGGTCGCCGTGCTCTCCCGCCAGGGTCCGGTTCACCAGGGACCCCATCACGATGTTCTTCACGGCGAGGGTCACCCCCACCGCATCGTGGGTCTTCGGCGGGCACACCGACACCCGGAAGTCGGCCTCGGCCACGCGGCGCGAGAGCTCCACCGGGAAGGGACGCAGACGGCGGTCGAAGACCCGGACCGGGATCGAGGCGTCCGCGTTCAGGTCCACGAGCTCCACGTCGTACTCGGCGACCAACGCCTCGTAGCCGTAGCGGCGGAAGCCCTCGCGGGTGGGCGAGACCCCAGCGCCCTCGGCCACGACGATCGGGCCGTCCCAGCGGGCGCGCAGGAAGTCGAGTACGGCTCGCACCGCGTCCACGTGGGTCGCCGCCAGCGGGCGGTCCACGCGCACGAAGTTGGGCTTCACCAGGACGCGGCGCACGCCTTCGAGGCGCACCTCCTTGGCGATGGCCTCGAGCGCCCCGGCGACGCTCTCCGTGCGGCTGCGGCCCCGGGTGAGGGCCACCGTGGCCTGATCGCGTCTTCCCACGGCTCCTCCGTTGCGTGCTGGACAGGGTACCGTATGAGGCGTCGTGACGCGTCGTGAGCTGGCCCATCGCATCGAGCACAGCCTGCTGCGCCCGGAGGCGACGGCGGCGCAGGTGCGTACGCTCTGCGAAGAGGCGCGCCGCTACGGATTCGCGGCCGTGTGCGTCCCGCCGGTCTGGGTGGCGCGCGCTGCGCGCATCCTCGCCGGAGAGCGCACCCGCATTGCGAGCGTGATCGGCTTTCCCCATGGCACGACGCTTGCGGCGGTCAAGGCCTTCGAGGCGGAGCAGGTGCTCGACCGGGGCGCCCACGAGCTCGATCTCGTGCTCCACGTGGGAGCGCTGCGGGGTGGCGACGACGCCGCGATCCTGGACGAGGTGCGGGCGGTGGTGGACGTGGCGCATCGCCAGCCGCGGACCGTCGTGAAGGTGATCCTGGAGACGGGTCTGCTCTCCGACGAGGAGAAGACCCACGCCGCCCGTATCGCAGCTTCGGCGGGAGCCGACTTCGTCAAGACCTCGACGGGCTTCGGGCCGGGCGGCGCCAGCGTCCACGACGTGGCGCTCCTGCACCGGGCGGTGGGTGACCGCCTCGGGGTCAAGGCGGCGGGCGGCATCCGCGACCTGGCCACCGCCCGGGCCCTGCTGGCGGCGGGGGCCACGCGCCTCGGCTGCTCCGCGTCGGTGGCCATCGTGAGCGAGCTCCCCGAGGGTCCCGAGGCGTGAAGGCGCGTTCACGCGCTTGCCCCCTGCGGCCCGGTCGCCAGCTTCGCCGAGCCTCCCTCGACCGGTCCCGGCCGAGTGCTTGCCATGCATCGCGCAGCCCGCACCGCGTTGGCGGTGCTCGTCCTCGCCGGGCCTCGGATCACGAGGCCCGTGGAGGTGCGCTTCCGGCTACGGAGGGGGCGCCGACGGCCCGGGGGCTTCGACCCCGCCGGGCGCCACCAGGGCGAGGGCGGCGGGACGCACCTCGAGGCCGACCGGGGTCGTTCCCCAGTGGTCCCCGTCCACCTGCACCGCCACCGGCTCGCGGGCGTCGATGTGCACCTGGCGCCCGGTGAGCTGGACGGCCCCGGGCAGATGGGAGACGCGCCCCAGGAACGCCGCCGCCACCGCGCCCACCAGATGGGCGCTGCGCGCCCGGCGCAGCAGACACAGGTCCAGGTGTCCGGAGTCGCAGCGCGCTCGTTCCGTCACCCGGAAGAGCCCGCCGTAGTGGCGCACGTTGCTCACCACCACCAGGGCTCCGGCCAGGGGCTCGCCGCCGTCCACCCGCACCGCCAGGGCGGGCTCCTGGTAGTGGCGCCAGGTGCGCCAGATGGCCGGGAGGTAGCCTGCGTAGCCGAGCGTTCCGACGCGGCGGCGGCGCACGGTCTCGGTCACCTGGGCGTCGAAGCCGGCGCTCACCACGGTGACGAAGCGCTGGCCGTCTACCAGGCCGAGGTCCACCCGCCGCACCGGCCGCGCCTCGAGGAGCGCCACGAAGGCGTCCAGCCGCCGCGGGATCCCGAGCTCCCGGGCCAGGTTGTTGGCGTTCCCGACCGGGAGGCTGGCGATCGGCGTGCGGGCGGGATCCGCGAGCCCGTTCACCGCCTCGTTCAGGGTGCCGTCGCCGCCGGCCACCACCAGGCAGTCGGCCCGGCCCTCCGCCTCGCCGGCCCAGGTGCGGGCGTCACCGCGCCGCCGGGTGAGGCGGCACTCGACCTCGTGTCCCCGCGCCGTGAGCCGTGCCGCCAGCTGCTGCGCGGCCCCTCCGGCGCGACCGTGCCCGGCGATCGGGTTGGCAACGACCTGGATCCTCACGCGCCCGGCTGACGCGGGCGGAAGGTGGGCAGGGCCCGGGTCTCCGAGACCGGCTCGAAGACCACCTCCACCGGGAGGTCGAGCAGCAGGCGCTCGGGCGGGCAGTCACGCAGGCGACTCACCAGGCGCACACCCTCTTCGAGCTCGACGACCACCACCACGTAGGGGACGTCGGCGGCCCAGGGCGGGTAGGGCGCCCGGTGGGTCACGGTCCAGGTGTGGAGGCGCCCGCGTCCGCTGGAGGGCGCCCACTGCCAGTCGGGCGACCCGCAGCGGGCGCAGCGGTGGCGGGGCAGGTGACGCCAGGCGTCGCAGGCGCGGCAGCGCTGGAAGCACAGCCGTCCCCGGGCGCACTCCGCGTAGAACTCCGCGGCGAGCCCCTCGGGCTGCGGGAGCGGCTGTGCCCGGGCCTCGCTCATCGGTCCCGCGCCAGGATGGCGACGCTTCCGTCGCCGAAGTCGCCCCAGCCGGTGACGAGGCCGAGCTCCGCATCCGGCACCTGTCCGGCCCCGGCGCTTCCGCGTAGCTGGCGCACCGCCTCCACCACGTGGTTCAGACCCCAGACGTGGGCCTCGGACAGCAGGCCGCCGTGGGTGTTCACGGGCAGCTCGCCGCCGCGCTCGATGCGGCCGCCGGCCACGAAGTCGCCGGACTCGCCGGGCCTGCACAGGCCGAGGGCCTCGAGCTGGAGCAGTACCACGTAGGTGAAGCAGTCGTAGATCTGGAGGAAGTCGAGATCCCGGGCAGCGACGCCGGCCCGGGCGAAGGCGCGGGGCGCCGCGTGCTGGAGCCCGATCTCGAGCAGATCGCGCCGGCCGGCCACGTCGTCGGCGGGCACCGGCCGCCCCTGGGCCGCGCCGAGGATCCCCACCGGCGGGTGGCGCAGGTCCCGGGCCCGCTCGCTACGGCTCACCACCACCGCGCAGGCGCCGTCGGTCTCGAGACAGCAGTCGAGGAGCCGAAACGGCGTGGTGATCCACGGCGACGCCAGGTACTGCTCGAGGTCGAGGGGCCGGCCGTGCATCACGGCCCGCGGGTTCGTCTGGGCGTGCCGGCGACAGGCCAGCGCTACCGCCCCGGTGGCCTCCGGGCGGATCCCGTAGCGCTGCTGGTGGCGGGTGGCGATCCAGGCATAGAACTGGGCCGGCGCCACGGCGCCGTAGGGCAGGTACCAGTCGAGCACGGTCCGCGTCATGGTGGGGATGTCGAAGCGCTCGCGCGGCCGGCCGGGCTTCGGCCGGATCGCCGAGTAGCCGTTCCAGCCGAGCACCACCAGCACGTGCTCCGCCGCCCCGTGGGCGAGAGCCATGGCGGCGGTCTCCAGCGCCGCCACGGGGCTCGCACCGCCCATGTGCAGGGTCACCGCGTAGCGCAGCTCCGCCAGCCCGAGCTCCGCCGCCAGCGCCTCGGCGGTCACGTACACGGGCGGCGGGATCAGGCCGTCCACCTCGCGGGCCGGGAGCCCCGCATCGTCCAGGGCACGCCGCGCGGCCTCGAGCATCTGCTCGACCGCGCTGCGCTCCGCACCGCGCAGGTACTCCGTCTCCCCGACGCCGGTGATGGCGGCCCCGCCCTGCAAGCCCGTCCCGTGCCCTCCCGGCGCACGACGGTATCGCAGGCCGGCGTGCCGCGGCGGCTTCAGCCCCGGAGCATCGGCAGCACCAGGGTCGCGAGGCTCAGCACGAAGAAGAAGCCGCACATGTCGGTCACGGTGGTGAGGACCGGGCCCGAGGCCAGCGCCGGATCGTAGCCGAGCCGCTTGATGAGGAGCGGCACGGTGCCTCCGATCGAGACCGCCACCACCGTGTTCAGCGCCAGGGCGGCTCCCACCACGAACCCGAGGGTGGGGTTGCCCTTCCAGAGCACCGCCACCGACGCCAGCAGGAGGCCCAGGGCGAGCCCGTTCAGGCAGCCCACCAGGATCTCCTTGGTCCAGACCCGCATCGCCTCGGTGGGCCGCGTCACCCCGAGTGCCAGCTCGCGCAGGCTCACCGCCACCGCCTGGTTGCCCGAGCAGCCGCTCATGTCCGAGATGATGGGCAGGAAGACCGCCAGGGCGATGACGGCCTGCAGGGTGTCCTGGTAGAGGGCGATCACGCTTGCCGCCACCACGTTCAGCACGATGTTGATGGACAGCCAGGAGAGGCGCCGGGCCGAGCGCGTGAGCACCGGCATGGAGCGCAGCTCCTCACCGCCCACGATGCCGCGCGCCTTGAGCTGGTTCGCCTCGGCGCGCTGCACCCGGGCCGCGTCCACGTCCTGGCGGCGCAGGATTCCGACCAGCATCTTGCCGTCCGCCACCACCGGGAGGCCGAGAAAGGCGTGGCGATCGAACAGCTCGAAGAGCTCGTCGAGGCTCGCATCGGCGCGGACGCACACCGGGTCCCGGATCAGGATCGACGCGATGGAACGGTCGCCGCGCGCCAGCAGCAGGTCGCGCAGGGGCACGACGCCCCGCAGCGCTCCGTCGGGCCCGGCGGCATACACGTACTGGACCACGTAGCCCGCGTAGCGCTCCACGTGGGTGCGCAGGTGCGACACCACCTCCTGCACGGTGGCGTCCTCCGGGACGGCCACGTACTCGGTGACCATGAGCCCGCCGGCACTCTCCGGCGGGTACTGGAGCAGGGTGCGGACGGACTCCGCCGTCTCGGGGGTCGCCTCGGCCAGGATGGCTTCGGCCTCGTGGGCCTCGAGCTGGCCGAGCAGGTCCGCCCGCGCGTCGCTTCCGAGCTCTTCGAGGATCCCGGCCGCCGCCTGGGGCGCGAGCTCGCCCATGGCCTCGGCGGCGTAGGCCTCCGGAAGCGACGCCACCACCTCGGCGGCCCGCTCCGGGTCGAGCAACGCCAGCACCTCGCCGCGCTCCTCGGGCGCCAGGTGGGCGAAGGCGTGCACGCGGTCCGCCTCCGGGAGCGCGTCCACCTGCTGGCGCAGGGACGTGGCGTCGCCGCGGCGCGCCAGCTCGAGCAGGGACTCCCAGGGCTTGCTCTCGGCCAGGGCTTCGGGCTCCGCCACGGATGCCTCCACGCCCTCCGGCCGCTGGCGCGGGGGCGGCTCGTAACCGGGCGCCGTCCGGCGCCGGCCTTCCCCGGGCGGTCGGCAGGCCGGGGCGCAAACCGGAGCGTCTCGTGGGGGGGGAGCGGGGCGACGCCGGGCGCTGCGCTCCTTCTCCGACGACGTCGCCCCTCTGTATATCCGCGGTTCTGGCCCCCGCAAGTGGGCGGCTCGGGCGGCCACTCGCCGCGCCCTTTACAGCCTCCGTGGGACTGAGCCACCCTCTGGCGACGCACGCTCCAGGCGGGTCCACCATGAGCCGTCTACGGACGCTCGACCGGGTCCTCCTCGGGGTCCTGGTCCCCGTTTGGTCCGTCTGCTTCGTGCTCCACATCCATCGGAACCTGACCGATCGCCTGTTCGCAGCGCCGATCTACGTCTCCGCATCCGAATCTCCCAAGGCTTATCCGCGCCTCGATGCTCAGCATCCATTTGTCATCTCCGCTTTCGCAGAACTTCTTGATGGCGACACCTTGGTTCGCGTGGGCGAACGCGATCTCACCGGCGTCGGACCGTTCTGGTTCGAGATGTACCTACTGGAGCAAGCAGGCAAGCACGGTCCAACTAGCGTAGAGCTGGGCGTCCTCCGTCAGGGCCAAGAACTCACGCAGAGCATCTCGCTTCGACCGTGGCTATTCACTTGGCGCTATCTGCCCCTAAGCCTGGCCTTCGCGGGCATGGGTGTACTCGTTCTGCTCCGCGCGCCAGGCCTCGCTGTGTCACGACCCTTCTTCCTAGCCAGTACGATCTACAGTCTTCTATGGCTGCGTTGGGGACCGGGCTCCATCTGGAGCAACATCGCCACGATCGGCTCGATTGCTTTCGCGTTGGGGGCCGCACCTCCCCTTGCGCTTCGCGCAGCGATACTGCTTCCTGAGCGTCGTTTGCGTCACCCCGGTTGGGCGAGGATATTGCCTTGGTCCTTCGCCCTGCTCGCCCCCGCCTACCTCAGCTATAGCTGGAGCATCCTCATACCGTCCCGTCCTGCCGGTCGACTCACCGCCCTGCTCTGGGTCGCCTTCGGCACCGCCCTACTGGTCGTCTTGAGCCGCGGCTACTATCTTGCGGACCCGATCGGTCGCCGTCGTATCAAGTGGTTTCTCTACGGATTCTGGGTCGGGGCTCTTCCCGTGATCGTTGCGGATGTTTGGGGCATCGTGGACCCCCGTTACTGGTGGGTGGCGTCCGCGATGTCCATCACTCTGATGCTCATTCCCATCTGCTGTTTCCTCGCCATCGTCCGCTACAACTTTCTCGACATCGATCGCGCCATCAGCGTCACAGCCTCGTACACGCTCCTCTCGGTGCTCGCCGTAGCGGGCCTGCTCGCCCTGATGCCGCGAGCGAGCCAGGCCGCCAGCACGATGCTGGGCATCGAGTCCGAGATGACCCACCTGGTGATCGCCTTGATCCTCGCCGGCATCGTTGTGCCCGCCCATCGTCGCCTCCGCCCCTGGCTGGACCGCATCTTCTTTGCAGAGCGATACCGCCTTGAGCAGGGCGTCGAACGGCTGTTGCGCGAACTTGCGACCTGTGCGGACATGCCTGCAGTGGTGTCGCTCGTTGCAGACCGCATTCAGGCTCTTGTTCCGTGCGAGAGCTGCGCCGTCTACGTACGGGCCACGGAGACGTTCGTCCTCGCCTCGGCGCGTGGCCGCGGCATTCCGCCGGCCCTCTCGGCAAGCTCCGCGTGGACGCAGCTCGCCGGCCGAACGACCCCGGTCGGGCTGCTCCAGAAGGATGGCCGAGAACTCGCACGGGCACTCCCCCCAGCGGATGCAGCCGCCCTCGCCTCCTTCGGTGCTGGTGTCTTGATTCCCCTCCAGCAGGGAGAGGAGCTCGCAGCACTCGTCTGCATTGGCTCCAAGCTCTCGGGCGACGTATTCACAGCCACGGATCGCGCCCTGTTCGCGGCTGTGGCCGAACGCGCCTCCTCAACGCTCGTAGGCTTCGATCAACGTGAGACGCTGGAGCAGGCCCGCTCCATGCAGGCCGCGTTGCGGCGTTATGTTCCGGGCGCGGTTGCAGAAGAAATCGAACGACAAGCAGACCTGGTGGAGGGGCCCCGCGAGGTCTCGGTGCTGTTCGTGGACATCCGCTCCTACACGAGTCTCGCGGAGTTGTATCCGATCGAAGAGATCTTCTCGACCGTCAATCGCTATACGAAAGCCGTCTCGGAGGTGGTCCGCCGCCACGGGGGCAGCGTAGTGGAGTTCCATGGCGACGGACTGATGGCGGTGTTTGGGGCTCCGCGTACGGTACCGCACAAGGAGGCTTCGGCCGTGACCGCGGCACGCGAGGTCGTGTCGCTGGTGGAGACGGAGTTCTTGGTCACGGCGCGCGATACGACGTCCGTTCCGCTCACGGTGGGCGTTGGCATCGCTACAGGCGACGCCTTCGTAGGAAACATCCGCGCCGTGGATCGCGACATCTGGAGCGTGATCGGGAACACGACGAATCTCGCCGCTCGGCTTCAGGCCTTGACGCGAGAGCTGGACGCGTGGATCGCGATCGATGCGACCACACACCGTCGTGCTGAGCGAGCGGCGGCCGACTTCGAGCTGAACTGCGACCTCTTGATCCGAGGTCTTTCCGGGACGCTGGATGTTTTCGCCCTATCGCGTGCGAAGAAACCGGAGTCACTTGAGAGAGGGTGTCGTGCTGCGCTCGTCAGTCCTCCAGCGGGTCGATGATGACGGGAGGGCCCACCCCCAAGGCCGACCGGAGCAGGCGGATTCGTTGCGTGAGCGCCTCGGGTGCCACCTGGGGGCAGAAGTGCCCCTCGAACTGGAACATGCAGCCAGGAGTAGCAGGCAAAGCGGGAATTCCTGCTGGCACGAACTGGTAGAATGCGGCGCTCGTCGAGCCGTTGACGTTTCCGATGAGAGGTGACCTCGCCACGTCGAGCATGGGAACGGATTCGCGGATTGGCAGCAGGTGGGGGATTGGGCCCAAGGCCCAAGCCAAGGATCGTGTGGCGTTGTTGGGTACGAAGCTGTCGCCGATGCCCTCGGTGAGCAGGATGCTCGCCCGGCTAACGTCACCGACGTTGAGAGGGTAGCGGTATAGAAAGGGCGCGTGGTTGTGGGAGTCCTGTCCGTCGAAACCCATTTGGAAGAGAGCGAACCCGTACCAGATCTCGGCCGGGCTCAAGGTGGAGAAGAAGAGCGGCAGGAACGTCAGGAAGCTGTCGGCTGCCTGATGCAGCAGGATTTCGACGAAGCGTCCCGCGCCGGCTACCAGCGCAGCCGCGCGAATCTCGGGAGCGTACGGCAAGAGCGCGGGGCCATGGACCGCCCCGTTGCTGATGCCCACGTAGCTGAGCGAGGCCGTCAGGTCGAGGTCCGGAACGCCGTCCCCGAGCGGGCGGCCGGCTGCATCGAGGGGGAGCACGTCAAGAGCGCCGAACGTGCCGATCAGGCGCAGGAAGTCGAGCTGCTCTGCGTTCGCCATGGCGTGGAAGTCGGGGATCTTCTGGGAGGTGAGGAGTCCGAAAATCAACGCCTGGGCCTGAAGCGAGCCCGCGAGCCCGAAGTCGGTGACGCCTGGGGTGACCTCACGATTGATCGGATCCGTGAATCCAACGACGGCGAAACCCTCCTGCGCTAGTGTCGTGCCCTGCTTGGAGGGCTGGCCGCCGGCGGCGAAGGGAACTTCTCGTTCGGCGCTGCCTGGGTTGCCATGTTGATAGATGACCATGGGTGCTGGGGCATCGCGGGCAGTATGCGGAAGCGCCAGGACAAAGGGCACGTCTTTGGTTCCGGTCTGGATCGGAAGCCCCCGATCGTCGCGCGCGAAGTTCCGGCCGACGCGCCACTCGAAGGCTTTCCACGTGCCGTACACGATGGCGCCGACGCCGGGAAGCGAAGAGGGCACGACGGACCCGATGCGGAAGGTCGGGGGCGGGGCATTCATGAGGGTGCTTCGGATCGTTAGGAGGTCCTGCGGGATGCCGTCGTCGCTGCGGATGGAGATGCGAAGCGCTAGGGCCACCTGGGCCGTCGCAATCGGAACGGCGGCGTGGCGGCTCAGCGCGTCGAGCACTTCTTGCGTCAGGTGGCGCGCCTGGGTTGCCTGCGGTGTTTCCCCGATGGACGCTGGTCCGAGCAGCTTTGCGAAGCTCGGTGACGGATCGAAAGGGCGACTCGGATCGGCGACCGCTCGCCGCGTTACGACGAGGCCATAGCTCTTTCCTGGCGTTAGCGGGACTGCCGGAAAGATCAGCATGACGTGAGAGGTCCTGACCTCACCGAACACGGTAATCGTGTCGCTCCGCAACTTCGCTTCGAAGGGGATGCGCGCACCATGATTCAGGCCGGCTGGATCCAGGTCGAAGAGGCCCACGCTGGCTAGCGGATCTAGAGAGTCCTGCACGGTGGTCGGCAGGGAGCTGGGATCGGGTCGGTCGGAGAACTCGACCACGAGATGGGCGATGGGGCTGAATCCATCCAGGCGATTGGCCAGCCCGACGAGTGACGTGAATAGCGCGCGGTCGAGTTCGCCCGGAACGGCAGGTACCTCGAGGTGAACCCGCGAGCCCGTTGCCGTGCGCGCGTCTTGCACAAGCCAGATGTCATCCGGGAAGGGGGTGACGCCGCGTGGGTTCTCGCGATCGTAGATGACGTGCGCGGGAGCGCCGCGCCCCGCGGTGGAGAAGACAAGCTCGCGGTGAGCTTGGGGACCGGGGGGTTGCCCGAGCCAACGGACCACGCATTGGGCGGCGGCAGGCAGGTCGACTTCGGGAAGGAGCACGAGACTCCTGCCGTTCAAACTGAAGCTTTTCGTCGTGACTTTCTTATTTCCGCAACGCAGCCAGGTGAGCGGGTGAGACGGGAGGAACTCGAAGTCGAGGCGAATCAATGCCGTGCGCGGAACGTTCACGGCGCCTTGGGCGGGATTGCTCGAGACCAGGGGCGGGAATCGATTGGACCAGCGGGCACCAGCCGCGGCCAAACAGAGTGAGAGCAAGAGCGCGATCCGGCCGTATCCCAAGGCCACGGAGGCGATTCGCGGGCCGGAGAACAGTCTCGCCACGAAAGAGACCATCCCGCTCTGGTTGCGGCAAGGATTCTCGCACGTTGGCGGGTGGGCTTGTCAAGCGTCGTGGCTGGGGTGGTGCCAACGTTCGCCAGTCTCGTCCCGAGACGCAGGCGCTACCTTCCCCCGGTGCCCGCGCTCCCGGACCCCTTCCTCGTCGAGGACTTCGAGCCCGCCGGCCGGCGCCTGCCCGCCCCGCTGCTCGCCGCCCGGGTCGAGGCGGGCCTGCGCGAGCTGGCCGATTGCCGCGCCTGCCCGCGCAACTGCCGGGTGAACCGTCTGGCCGGAGAGACGCGCGTCTGCCACACGGGTCGCGACGCCGTGGTCTCGAGCGCCTTCCCCCACTTCGGCGAGGAGGACTGCCTGCGGGGCTGGCGCGGCTCCGGGACGATCTTCTTCGGCCTCTGCAACCTGCGCTGCGTCTTCTGCCAGAACTGGGACATCTCCCAGCAGCGCCAGGGTCGCCCGAGGACCGCCACCGAGATCGCCGGCACCATGCTGGCCCTCCAGGATGCGGGCTGTCACAACGTGAACTTCGTGACTCCCGAGCACGTGGTCCACCAGGTGATCGAGGCCATCGCCGCCGCCGTGCCGCGCGGCTTCCGCCTGCCCATCGTCTACAACACGAGCGCCTACGACGCGCTCGGCTCCCTGCGTCTCCTGGACGGCCTCGTGGACGTCTACATGCCGGACTTCAAGTTCTGGAGCCGCGAGTCGGCGCGCCGCTACGCCCGGGCCAAGGACTATCCGGAGCGCGCCCGCGAGGCGATCCAGGAGATGCACCGGCAGGTGGGTCCGCTCCGCTTCGGGCCCGACGGACTGGCGAAACGAGGTGTCCTGGTGCGGCACCTGGTCATGCCCGGCCTGCTGGCGGAGAGCGCCGCCATCTTCGACTGGCTGGTCCGGGAGATCTCCCCGGACACCTACGTGAACGTGATGGGCCAGTACCGGCCGGGGTACCAGGTCGGCGCGATCGCCCGGGACGGCAGGCCCAAGCACCCGGAGATCGATCGCCGACTCACGGCGGCCGAGCTCGCCGCCGCCCACGAGGCAGCCCGCCGCGCCGGCCTCTGGCGTCTCGACGCGCGGAGGCCCGACCCGCGTCTGGCGGATGCCCGGCCCGTGCGCGTTCTGTGACTTCGGGCTAGCGCAGCTCCGCGGGGGCGAAGCGGTACGTCGTGTGGCGGTCCACCGAGAAGAGCAGCAGCCAGCGCTTCTGCTCGACGAAGCTTACCTCGTAGCGGTCCACGGCCCGGCGGCGCGCGTAGCGGCCGTCGGCGTAGCGGGCCACCTGGAAGGCCAGGGCCGCCTGCTCGGCGGGAGACAGGGCCAGGCGCTCGGGATCCTCGAGGCCGATGCGCAGCTCGCGCTGTCCGCCCTCCACCGAGAGGTGCAAGCTCCCCTCGCCGTACTCCTCCACCAGGGCCTGGCGCAGCGTCCAGAGGTCCGAGAGCTCGCCGCAGGCGAGGCCGGCCGCGGTGACGGCCGCGGCGAGGAGCACCCCGGCCCGGCGGCTTCGCGCGCTCACGCGCCGAAGCTCCGCATGGCGGCGTGCATCGCCAGGCCGCCCACCACGAAGGGTGCCGTCCAGAGGGCCAGCAGGACGAGCCGCACGCCCAGGGTCCGGGGCTCGAAGCGCAGCAACAGGTACAGGGGCACCGAGACCACCCACAGCACCACGTTGGAGAGTGCCCACAGGAAGCGGCGGCGCATCAGGGCGTGCAACGCCGCGGCCAGGGTCACCGCCATCCACGGGATCCCGGCGGCCAGGAAACCCATCCCCCAGCTGTCCATCCACGCCTCGATCGCCTGCAGGTCGGCCTCGGCGAAGCGACCCTGAGCACCGGCCACGATGCGCTCCTGCACCCGCTCGTTCACGGCGGCCACACCCCCGACCACCCCGGGCCGGTCCGACAGCTCCACGCGCTCCGCCTCGTCCCGGTAACGCTTCGGCACGCTGGGGGCGTTGTCCGTGAAGTGGACGACGCCGCGCTCGTCGGTCCAGCGCCAGGCCTCACCGGCCGCCGGGGCGGACGAGACGGCGAGTGCCAGGCAGGCGGCGCCGGCGAGGATCGCTGCGCGTGCTCCCATCTCCGGCCTCCGCTGGTTCCTCGCCTCCGGATCGTCGGTCCGGGAGCCCGGCTGAAGCCAGGCCGGATCGGGTACCCTGAGCGGGCCTGCGGGAGGACCCCCATGCCGTACCGCGTCATCCAGTGGAGCACGGGCAACGTGGGCCACTTCGCCCTGCGCGCCATCCTCTCCCACCCGGAGCTCGAGCTGGCCGGGGTCTGGGTGCACTCGGAGAAGAAGGCCGGGCGCGACGCGGGCGAGCTGTGTGGCCTCGCGCCCGTGGGCGTGGTCGCCACCCACGACACCGACGCGCTGCTCGAGAGCGACGCCGACTGCGTCTGCTACACGGCCACCGCGGATCTGCGGCCCGGTGAGGCCGTCGCCGACATGGCGCGCCTGCTCGCCTCCGGCAAGAACGTGGTTTCGAGCTCGGTGGTGGGCCTGGTGCATCCCAAGACCCTGAACCCCGATTTCACCGCGCAGCTCGAGCAGGCCTGCCACCAGGGCGGGACCTCCTTCTTCACCTCCGGCATCGACCCGGGCTTCGCCAACGACACGCTGCCCCTCGTCCTCTCGGGCCTGGCCGAGGGCTGGGACCAGGTGCGCATCCTGGAGATCATCAACTACGCCACCTACGACCAGCCCCAGGTGCTGTTCGACATCATGGGCTTCGGGAAGCCCCTGGACGCGAAGCCGCTGCTGCTCATGCCGGGAGTGCTCACCCAGGGCTGGGGCGGGACGCTGCGCCTGCTGGCCGAGGGGCTCGGCGTCAGCCTCGACGAGATTCGCGAGGTGCACGAGCGGAGGCCCGCCGAGCGAGCCATCCGGATCGGCGCGCACAGCGTGGAGCCCGGCACCACTGGCGCGCTCCGCTTCGAGGTGCAGGGGATCGTGGGCGGCCGGCCCCGCCTGGTGGTCGAGCACGTGACGCGCCTCGACGACGAGCTGGCCCCGGAGTGGCCGCGCGGGGCCGGCTACCGGGTCGTCATCTCCGGCTCGCCCCGCATCGTGTGCGACCTGCACATGGAGGACGAGTACGGCGACCACGCCGTGGGCGGCGTGGTGCTGACGGCCACGCGGCTCGTGAACGCGATCCCGGCCGTGTGCCAGGCCCGACCGGGCCTGCTCTCGGCCCTCGACCTCCCGCTCGTCGCGGGGCGGGGCCGGATGCGGGAGTGACGACCATGCCCGAACTCATCCTCCACCACTACGAGATGTCCCCCTACGCCGAGAAGATCCGGCTGGTGATGGGACTCAAGAACCTGCGCTGGCACTCGGTCCTGATCCCGATCGTGATGCCGAAGCCCGATCTCACCGAGCTCACGGGGGGCTACCGCCGCACGCCGACGCTCCAGATCGGTGCCGACGTCTACTGCGACACCAAGGGGATCGCGCGCGTCCTTGAGCGCCTGCACCCCGAGCCGAGTCTCCACCCGCCGGGCACGGAGGCGATCCTTCCGGGTCTCTCCCGCTGGGCAGAGACGAGCTTCATGATGGTGGTGACGATCCTGCTCGGGATGGGCGGCGTCTTCGACGAGGCCTTCCTGGAGGATCGCCGCAAGATGGTGCCGGGCGTCGACTTCGACAAGGCGAAGCTGCTGGTGCCCGCCAAGCGGCTGCAGCTGCAGGCCAACCTGGATCGGCTGGAGCAGCAGCTCGCCGACGGGCGCCGCTTCCTGCTGGGCGAGGCCCCGAGCCTGGCGGACCTCTCCGCCTACCATCCCCTGCTTCCGGTGCGTCTGCACCCGGCGCTGCGGCCCCTGCTCGAGCCCCTGCGCCGGCTGCCCGCCTGGATGGACCGGGTGTCCGGCATCGGCCACGGCAAGCGCGAGGAGATGGAGGCCGCCGAGGCGATCGCCATCGCCGGCGACGCCCGCCCCGTCCCCTTCGCGGGCCAGCCGGCGCCCCTTCCGGAGGGTCTCGTCTACGGAGACCGGGTGGCGGTCTTCCCGGAGGAGCCGGGCTCCGGCAGCGTGGTGGGGGAGCTCCTGGCCTCGGACGTGCACGAGATCGCCGTGCGTCGGCACGCCGAGCGGGCCGGGGAGGTGGTGGTGCACTTCCCGCGCGAGGACTACCTGGTGGTGCGGGCGGCCTGAGCGCCGTCAGTCGCCGAGCGTGAAGGCGACCAGCGCATCGCCCAGGCGGGTTCGCCCCCGGGCGTGGCCGCCGGCGGCGATCACCACGTAGGGACGCCCCTCGATCTGGTAGGCCATGGGCGTGGCCTGGCCTCCCGCCGGCAGCCGGCCCTTCCAGAGCTCCTCGCCGCTGGCCAGGTCGAAGGCGCGCAGGTAATCGTCCATGGCGGCGGCGATGAAGACGAGGCCCTGGGAGGTGATGACCGGTCCGCCCAGGTTCGGGACCCCCATGCGCAGGGGGATCGGCACGGGCGCCAGGTCGCGCACCGTCCCGAAGGGCACCTGCCAGGCGATCGTGCCCCGGGCCAGGTCCACCGCCGCGAGCGTGCCCCAGGGCGGCGGCGTGCAGGGGAGACCCAGGGGCGACAGCACGGGGAAGCGCCGCATGGCGTAGGGCGTGCCGCGCTGCGGGCCGAGCTCGTCCTCCGGATGGGCGCGGCGCTCCGCCTCCACCTCGTCCCGGGGCACCAGCCGCACGGCGAAGGGGACGTTGGAGACGTTGGCCACCAGGAGCTGGCGCCCCACATCGACGGCGACGCCACCCCAGTTCGAGCCTCCCGCATTGCCTGGATACATGAGGGTGCCCTGCAGCGTGGGCGGTGTGTAGATGCCCTCGTAGCGCAGCGAGCGCAGCAGCTCCCGACAGCGTCCGCGGTCCCAGGGCGTGAGCCCCCAGGCCTGCTCCGGGGTGAGGGTGTGGGGGACCAGAGGTGGGGGCCGGGTGGGGAAGGGCTGGGTCGGCGAGAGGCGCTCGCCGGGCGCGCCGCCCTGTGGAACCGGCCGCTCCTCCACCGGAAAGACCGGTGCCCCGGTCTCCCGGTGCAGCACGAAGAGCAGCCCCATCTTGGTGGCCTGCACCACCACGGGGATCTCCCGGCCGTCGCGCCGCAGCGTGGTCAAGGTGGGCTGCGCCGGGACGTCGTAGTCCCAGAGGTCGTCGTGCACGGTAGGAAAGTGCCAGACGACCTGGCCCGTGGAGGCCCGCAGGGCGACCAACGAGCTTCCGTAGTGGTTCATGGAGGCCCGCGGTCCGCGCCAGTAGTCGTTGGCGGCGTTGCCCGTGGGCAGGAACACGAGGTCGCGCTCTGCGTCCACGGACATGGGTGCCCAGACGTTGGGGGTGCCGAGGGCGTGGCCGGCTGCGCTCGTGGTCCCGGGGGTCGGCACGAAGCCGGGCGGCGCCAGGTCCCAGCTCCAGACCTGGCGGCCACTGCGCGCGTCGAAGGCGCGCACCAGGCCGCTCGGGGCGTCGATGCGGACGTTGTCGCTCACCGCGGCCCCCACCACCACAAGGTCCCCCGCCACCACGGGCGACGAGGTGGACTGGTACTCCCCGATCCAGAGCGGCTCGCCCGCCGCCGGAGCCAGCGCAACCTCGCCTCCCGCGCCGAAATCCGGGCAGCGCAGTCCCGTGGCGGCGTCGACGGCCACCAGACGCGCGTCGACGGTGGTGGTGAAGAGACGTCGGGCGCAGGGCGCGTCCGGGGCGGCTCGCGCGTCGCGCCAATGGGCGACGCCCCGGCACACGAGCTGGTTCCCGTAGCGCCCCGTGAGGTCGATCTCCGGGTCGAAGCGCCACAGCAGCGCCCCCGTCGCGGGGTCCAAGGCGAAGACGCGGTTGAAGGGCGAGCACACGTAGAGGACGCCCTCCACCAGGATGGGTGTCGCCTGGAAGGCGGTGGCGGTCGGGATCGCGCCGCGCCCGTCCGAGACGTCGCCGGTGTGGAAGCTCCAGGCCACCCGCAGGCGGTCCACGTTCTCGGCGGTGATCGCGTCCAGGCGCACGAAGCGCTGCCCGCCCGGGTCGTTCCCATAGCTCGGCCAGGGGCTCGCCGGACGCGGCCGGGCGGGTCCGGGGTCCGCCGCACGCTCGCAGCCCGCGGCCGCCAGGGCGAGCAGCCCCAACGCGCCGAGCAGACGCAGACTGCGCCTCGCGCTCGCCGACCGGGCTCCCTGGGCGCGGCTCCACCAGGCCATGCAGGTCCTTCCTCCCGCGGCCCGGGCATCTTCTCCGCAGCGCTCCTGCGCCGTCAAGCGGCGGGCGGGGTATCCTCGGCACCGGGCATCGGATCCCGGGAGGACCGCATGGCCGCCATGCCGGGCACCGCGATCCAGGACGTTCCCCTGCAGGACGTCGAGTGGGAGGAGTGCTGCCTCCAGCCCGGGCGCAACCCCGAGCTCGAGCGGGAGCTGCGGGCCGAGTTCGGCATGGTGCCGCCCGCCGCGCGCTACTTCGCCGACTGTCCCTGGATCGGCCGCTCCCTGGTGGCCTTCCATTTCGAGCGGGGCCGTCTCGTCCACCTGCCCGCGGACCTGACCGACCGGATCGGCCTCGTGGTGAGCCAGGACAGCTCCTGCCGCTACTGCTACGCGGCCCACCGACTGATCCTGCGCTCCCTGGGCCTGTCCGAGTCGCGCATCCGGCGTCTGGAGCAGGACCTCCTGGCTGCGGACCACGCGCCCCGCGAGCGGGCGATCCTCGACTTCGCCCGCGCGTTCTCCCGGGCGAGTCCCCTGCCCACCCAGGACGACATCCGGTCGCTGCGGCAGGCGGGCCTGGACGAAGCCGCCGTCAAGGAGGTCGCCGTGGTGGCGGGCTACTCCGTGGCGGCGTGCCGGTTCTCGACGCTCCCGGCGCTTCCGCCCCAACGGCTCGAAGCCCTGCCGGATCGCTGGTTCATGCGCGTCGCGCGGCCGCTCCTGGCCCGTGCCATCCGGCGGGGCTTTCGTCCCGGACGACCGGAGCGCCTGGCTCCGGAGCAGGCGGCGGGCCCCTTCGCCTTCCTGGTGCGCGAGCTCGACGGCCTGCCCCTGGCCCGCTCCATGCGCCAGGTGATCGACGAGGCCTGGGCCTCGCCGCTCCTCCCGCGCCGGACCAAGGGGCTGGTCTTCGCGGTGGTGGCGCGCGGTCTCGGCTGCCCGCTCTCCGAGCAGGAGGCGACGCGCCTGCTCGCCGCGGAGGGCCTCGAGCCCCAGGCCCTGCGGCCCGTCCTGGAGCACCTGGCGTCGCCGGACCTGGACCCCACGGAGCGCGAGGCGGTGCCCTTCGCCCGGGAGACGATCTGGTACCGGCCGGCGTCCATCCAGCGCCGGGCCCGGGAGGTGTGTGGACAGCTCGGCGCGCCGCGCTTCCTCGAGCTCCTCGGCGTCGCGGCGCTGGCGAACATGGTGTGCCGGCTCGCCGCCACCTTCCACGCCCTGCGATGAAGCTGGCCGTCTTCCTGGGCGCCGCGGCCGTCGTCCTCGCCGGGGCCTGGTGGCGCGTGCGTGGGGAGACCCTGCGCCTGCGCGCCCGCCTGGAGGCGGCGGTCGAAAGCCTGGAGCGCCTGCAACGCTCCTTGGCCCGGGTGGCTCCCGAGCAGCTGGTGGACCGCATCGCAGCGGGCGGTCTTCCGACCCGCGGCGAGCGCAAGGAGGTGACCGTCCTGTTCGCCGACATCGTGGGCTTCACGGCGCTCAGCGAACGGCTCGAGCCCCACGTCCTGGTGGAGGTCCTGAACGGCTACTTCGCGCGCATGAATCGGGCCATCGACGCGCACCGCGGGCACGTCTCGACCCTGATCGGCGACGGGATCCTGGCCCTCTTCGGTGCCTTCGAGCCGAACCCCTGGCAGGGGGACGACGCCGTGCACGCGGCCCTGGCCATGCGGGCCGCCCTCGACGAGTACAACCGCGAGCTCGAGAACCGAGGCCTCCCCCGCCTCGCCGTCGGGATCGGGCTGCACCGGGGCGTGGGGGTGGCGGGGCTCGTGGGCAGCCCCGAGCGCAAGGACTTCGCCGTGGTGGGCGGGCCGGTGAACGTGGCGGCCCGGGTCCAGGGACTGACGCGCCGCTACGAGACCGATGCACTCCTCACCGAGGACCTGCAGCGCACCCTCGATCCGCGCTTCCTGCTGCGGCGCTTCCCCCCGGCGGAGCTGCGCGGCATCTCCCGGCCCGTGCCGGTTTTCGCCGTCGACGGCTTCGCCGCCTCAGGAGCCTGATCCAGCACCGGGCGCGTGGTTTGGGCGTCCATCGGGGCGGCGCGCCGCCCCGGCGCCACACTCCGGGCAGGTGTGAGCCTCCTGGGGGATTCCGCCGAGCTCCGGATCCACCTGCGCGACCTCTTCCGCGCTGGTGGGCAGCACGAGCTTGTTGGCGTGGTGGTTCATTGCGACCCCGCACTCCGGACACGTCATGGGCGGCGGGGGCGGGGCGGCCTCCCCCGGTGCCGCCACGTGCATGCGCCCGTGGCGCAGCACCGTCGCCATCCAGACCAGCTCGTCCAGGAACTCCCCGGTGCGTCGCACGAAGGCCTGCTCGCGCAGGGTGCCCGTGGCGTCGAAGACGCGCTCCACGCTCCCGAAGTAGACGTCCGTGAAGATCATGGCCAGGCCGAGCTCCCGGGCCACGGGCAGGAAGCTCTGGATCACGCGGGAGCCGCCGAAGGGCCCGGCGCTCACCCCCACCACGCCTACGGGCTTGTGGATGTACTCCTCCAGGCAGGTGTCGAGGGCGTGCTTCAGGAGACCCGGGAAGCTGTGGTTGTACTCCGGCGCCACCACCACCAGCCCGTCGCAGCGGTTCATGCGGTCGGCGAAGCTCGCCTCCTTGGCCTCCTCCCCCGCGTCGTCCAAGGGGAGCCGAAGGTCCAGAAGGTCGATCAGCTCGGTCACGACGCCCGAGCGCTTGCCCAGCTGCTCTGCCACGAAGTGGGCTGCGTGGGCCGAGAGACGGCCCTTGCGGGTCGTGCCGAGGATCACCGGCAGGTAGAGCGGACGGTCCACGGTCTCGGGTGTCATGTCGGGTCCTTCCTGGCTCGCGCCCCGGGCCGGACGAAGCCTGCGCCCCGGGTCTGGAGCCGGATGCGATGCACGGCCGTTGCCGCCGTGACGAAGAGCTCCGAGCCGTCGCCCCCGAAGGCGGCGTTCGAGGTGGCGACGCCGGTCAGGATGCTACCGAGGTGCGTCCCATCCGGCGCGAAGACGTGCACCCCGCCCGGACCGGCGGCAAACAGGTGGCCGGCCGCGTCCACGGCGAAGCCGTCCGGGAAGCCGGGCCAGCGCCGGGTCCAGGGCGTGGCGTCGAAGAACAGGCGCCCCGGGCCGAGCTTGCCGTCCTCGCGCACCGGGTAGCTCATCCAGACCGGCCGTCGGGGGTCCGAGTTCGAGACGTAGAGGGTGCGCTCGTCGGGGGACAAGGCGATCCCGTTCGGGGCCGAGAGCTCGCGCGTCAGGAGTTCCAGCTCGCCGTCCGGGCGTAGGCGGTAGACGCCGCTCCAGGTCAGCTCCCGGGCCGGGTCCTCGAAGGCGCGCGGCAGGCCGAAGGGCGGGTCCGTGAACCAGAGCTCCCCGTTCGCGCGGAAGAGCAGATCGTTGGGGCTGTTCAGGCGCCGGCCCTGGTAGCGGTCGGCCAGCAGCGTGCGGCTTCCGTCCGCCTCGAGCCGCGACACGCGCCGGTCGCCGTGCTCGCAGAGGACCAGGCGCCCCCTGGCGTCCAGGGCGAGGCCGTTCGAACCCGGCTCGCGCCCGGCGAAGGGCTCGGGCCCCGCCCAGCCGCTCGGCGTGAGGAAGGGCCGCGCTCCCCCGCCCGCCCGCCACAGAAAGACCGTGTTGCGCGCCACGTCCGAGAAGAACAGGCCTCCGCGCCGCGCGTCCCACACGGGACCTTCGAGCCACGTGAAGCCCTCGGCCACCGTCTCGAGCCGGGCGTCGGCAGGGACCAGGGCGTCGAAGCGGGGATCCACGCGCCAGAGCTCCCCGGCCCGGGCGGCGCTGCTCGCGCCGAACGCCGCGCCGAGGACGAGGGCGGCCCGCCAGCGTCGTCGTCGCGTCACTTCCCGACCCCCGGGATGCCGAGCGGCATGCGGTAGAGGGCGGAGCGCGCCGTCAGGTAGAGGCTGCGCCCATCGGCGTCGCCCCAGGCAAAGTTGGCCGGGAGCCGCGGCGGCCGGATCGTGCCCAGGTGCCGCGCGTCGGGCGAGAGCACCCACACGCCGCCGGGGCCCGACACATAGAGGTTGCCGGCGCGATCGACCTCGAGGCCGTCGAGGGCCTCCTCGCCGGGGGCCCCGGTCATGTCGAAGAAGACCTGGCCGTCCGAGAGTCCACCGTCCGACGCCACCCGGTAGCGCATCACCACCTTCTTCTCCGGGTCCCAGTTGGTGACGTAGAGGAAGCGCTCGTCCGGAGAGAAGGCGATCCCGTTGGGACCCTGGAGGTCGCGGGACACGAGACGCAGGTTCCCGTCCTTCCAGGCGTAGACGCCACTCCAGGGCAGCTCCTTGCGCGGGTCGTCGAAGAAGCGCGGCAGGCCGAAGGGCGGATCCGTAAAGTAGAGGGTGCCGTCGGAGTGCCAGAGCAGGTCGTTCGGGCTGTTGAGACGCCGTCCGTCGTAGCGATCCGCCAGGACCGTCAGGCGGCCGTCGCGCTCCAGGCGGCTCACCCGATGGCGCCCGTGCTCGTCGATGGTGAGGCGGCCCTGGGGGTCGAGGGCCAGGCCGTTGGAGCCCGGCTGCTCGTACTCGGCCGCGTCGGCGCCGTCGTAGCCGCTCTGCTCCCGGAAGACGGTGAGGGCGCCACCGTCGCGCGGGTCGTAGCGGTAGATGCGGTTGGCATTGGGATCGCTGAAGAGCAGCACGCCCTCGTCCGGGAGCCACAGGGGCCCCTCGGTGAACTGGAAGCCCTCGGCCAGCTTGAAGACCTTGGGATTCGGGGGAACGATGGCGTCGAGACCGGGATCCAGGCGCACGACCTCGACGTTCACCTCCTCCGGCTCCACCGCCCAGGGGCCGGTCTCGCCACTCGGGTGGAACTCGAGCTTCGCCTCCCGCATCCAGATGAAGTTCGCCGGGGGATCCGAGAGCGGGCCGTTCGCCCCGAACACGGCAATCAGGATGCGCTGGCCCGGCCGCACGTGGCGTCCGATCACCACACGGTTCGGCGCGTTCCAGCCCGCTACCATGGAGCCGCCGCGCTGCGCCAGGCGCCGGGGCAGCTCCCCGTCCACCCAGACCTCGGCGTAGTCGTCCACCGCCGTCTGGAAGACCACCGTCGCCCCGCTCGGGTCGAAGGCGCCGATCCGCTCCGGAATCGTGATCTGGATCCGGTACCAGGAGAAGCACAGGCGTCCCGTGGAGCGGCGGGCCGCCAGGGTCTCCGGCGCGATGACCGGCCAGGCCGAGTCGTCGAAGTCGGCGCGGCCCGCGTGGGGCGACACGTCCCAGGTGCGGACCGGGGCCCCGGTGGGCTGGCCGTCGGCCCCCGGGGCCCGGTGCATGACCTCCACCACACGCACGTCGGACCAGCGCCACGCGCCCCCGACCAGGCGTACGCCTTCGGCCGTGGCGAGATCCACCCCGGCCGCCGGCGGGCCCATCGGCTCAGGCGGACCCGCCGGCGCCGCGCCGGCCCCGCCCGCCGCCGTCCATGCGGCCAGCAGCGCCACGCCCAGTGCCGCTCTCACGAGCCGTCTCCCGACGCCGTCACCTTCACCACGTAGTAGAGGAAGGGACCGCGCACGGCCTGGAACCAGTGCGGCGTTCCGTTCGGCACCACCACCACGTCGCCGGCTGCGAGCTCGCGGGTCTCGCCGTTGCGGATCGCCGCGCCACGGATCTCGTCCGCAGCGACGGTCTCGCCGTCCACCACGCTCCCACCGGTCACGAACGTGGCCGAGCCTTCCAGCACGTAGATCACGTCCGTGTCCCGGACGTGCACCTCCGACTGGCCCGGCGCCTCACGCCGGCTGGCATGCACCTTGTAGGAGTCGTTCTCCAGCAGCGGGGCGCCCCTGGCGAAAGCCGCTGCCACGCTTCCCTTCGGCAGGTAGGTCACGTCCGCGGCGTCGGCCCGCAGGGCCACGGCGGCCAGGGCTCCGGCCACGAGGGCCGCGATGCGGATGGGCTTCGACATGCTGTGTCTCCTCCGCCGGGCGGTCCCCAACGGACCGCCTGGGCTGCGACCTTGGCGATGGCCTCGTCCTGCTCGGCGCTGGCGGCGCCGCTCACACCCACCGCGCCCACCACCGTGCCGCCGACCCGGATCGGGACGCCGCCCTGGAGCGGCGTCATCTCCGGCACCGCCACCAGCGACGTGCGGCCGTTGCGGATCGCCGTCTCGAAATCCGCGGTCGCGCGTCGGAAGATCGCGGCGGTCTGCGCCTTGTGGGTGGCCACGGGAGCCGCCGCCGGGAAGGTCCCGTCCAGCCGCTCGAGGTACAGGAGGTGCCCGCCGGCATCGACCACGGCGATGGCACCGCCCGCTCCGTTGCCGCGGGCCTCGGCGGCAGCCGCTGCCGCCACGGCCTTGGCCTGCTCCAGGGTGAGGATCGGGGCTCGCGCGATCTCCGCAGTCTCGCCGAAGGCGCCGCCCGCCACGGCGACCAGTGCCAGTGCGCCGAGACACGTACGTACGGACTTCATGAGGGTCTCCTTCTCACTTCACCGGCGAGGCGAAGGACGCCTCGCCGAGAAGCGTCTCCGCGAAGGCGCACCACATCTGCACCTTCGCCACGTCCGGCACGTAGTCCGGCAGGGGGATCGAGCGGTTCAGCCGGTCGCCCTTCACGTCGAGGCGCTGGAGCAGATGGGTGCGCCCCTGGGAGTCCACCACCTGCCAGTGCGGGTCCGGCGTGCCGGGCGGCTCGAAGTCCGCAGAGAGCGTGAGGATCGAGTGCCCGCCCTGGTGCTGGTGGGTCACGGTCCCGCCGTTCACCTTGACGCCGGAGAAGGGGCCACTCACGTGGGTCTCGTCCGCGGCCCATCCCGTGGCGGCCGTCGAAAGACCCATCCCGAACAGGACCAGGGCCACGAGCCCGGTCCATCCACGCCGTCGTACACGCTGCATGGGAGCTCCTTTCGGGGCGGGACCGCCGCGTCGGAGCCACTCACGCCGCGCGCGCGATCTCCGCTGTCGTGCGCGCTTCGATTCCGGGTCCGGGCAGCCGGTGACAGGCGGGCCCCTGCGGGTGGGCGAGCGCCGCGTCCACGAGGGCGAGAACCGGCGCTGCGGTGAGGAGATCCAGGTGGCCGAGCCCCACCACCCGGGCCAGCACGTGACCCGGCGTCGCGTACGGGCGCGCGAAGAAGCCCGGCACCACGCGGTCCGCATCGGACGCCACGGCCAGGAGCTGCGAACCCGGTGGCACGGGGAGCCGCGCCAGCTCGCGCAGGAGCGGCGCGCCGGGGATCATCTGCCAGACGGCGCGCGACACCGCGCCGAGCAGGAGCGCCCCGGCCAGGGCCAGGGGCGTGCCGCGATGGGGTGTCCCGAGGGTCACCACGCGCCGCACGCGAGCGCCCCGGTCGAGGCACTTCAGGAGGTACGTGGCGACGAGTCCGCCGAGCGAGTGTCCCACCACGTCCACCCATCCGAAGTCGCCCTCGCCGGCCAGACGCTGGAGCTCGTCGTGCACGCGGCGCGCGGAGTCGCGCACGTCGCCGAGATGCAACGCCGCGGCGCCGGCCAGGGCGAAGCGCAGCACGGGCCGGCGGTGCGCGCGTCGCAGGTGACGCTCCAGCGGGAGCAGCACCCGGCTCGAGGTGCCGAAGCCGTGCAGGAGCAGATGGGGGGGCTGCCGGCCAGGGCCCGTGCGGCGGGGCGGTCGCCCACCACGAGGCCGTGTACCGCCTCGTGGAGGAGCGCCCGCAATCCCACCTGTCCGGCCATCTTCGCGCCTCCGCTCCCCCCCCGGACGCCGCTCCGATGCCGCTTCGCGCCTGGCAGGTACGCTGCCACCCAGGCGTCACCGCCCCCCGCTCGCCGGCATCGGAGCCCACGTTCCCGTCTCCCGGCTCGGCCCGGGAGCGGACCGCAAAGGAGATCGCCATGCAGTTCCTGGCTCACTGGGCGGAGCGGCTCGCCGCGCCCGCCCTTCGTTTCAGTCTGGCCGTGGTCCTATTCTGGATCGGGGCCCTCAAGTTCGCCCACCCGGAGCCCGTGGTGGAGCTGCTCCAGGCCTCCTTCTGGTTCCTGGCCCACCCGGGGGTGGTCTACGGGCTCGGCGTGCTCGAGGTGGGGGCGGCGCTGCTCCTGGTGCTGGGCATCGGACTGCCTCTGGTGGGGATCCTCTGCATGGGGCTGTTCACCGGCACCCTCGCCATCTTCCTGGTGGCCCCCGGGGTGAGCTTCGGCCAGGCGGGCTTCCCGAACCTCTCCCTGGCGGGAGAATTCCTGCTCAAGGATCTCGTGCTCTTCGCGGCGTCCCTCGCCGTGGTGGGTCTGGCATCCCCCAAGGCCGAGCCCGCCCGCTAGGGTGGAGCCCCGGAGGAGCGAGTCATGAAGGCCATCGCCGTCGTCCCGAAGTCCCGCGCCGTGCGTCTCGTGGAGGTGAAGGCGCCGCGCATCGCCACGCCCACCGACGTGGAGGTCCAGATCCTCGACGTGGGCGTGTGTGGCACGGATCGGGAGATCTGCGCCTTCGAGTACGGCACCCCGCCGCCCGGCTCGGACCGGCTCGTGATCGGCCACGAGTCCCTGGGCCGGGTGGTGAATGTGGGCGCCGAGGTGACGCGCGTGCGCCCCGGCGACCTGGTGGTCCCCATGGTGCGGCGGCCCTGCCCGCACGACTGGTGCACCGCCTGTCGCGCCGGTCGCCAGGACTTCTGCTTCAGCGGAGACTTCCGCGAGCGCGGCATCAAGCAGGCCGACGGCTACATGGCCGAGCGCATCGTGGACGACGAGAAGTACATGAACCCCGTGCCGCCCGAGCTGCGCGAGGTGGCGGTGCTGGTCGAGCCCCTCACCATCGCCGAGAAGGCGTTGATCCAGCTGTGGCTGATCCAGGAGCGCCTGCCCTGGGGCTGCCCCCACAAGCCCGGCAAGAACCACGGCCACTGCCGGCGGGCGGTGGTGCTGGGAGCCGGGCCCGTGGGGCTGCTGGGCGCCATGGCGCTGGCCGCCAGCGACTTCGAGACCGTCGTCTACTCCCGGGAGCCGGCCCCGAACCCGAAGTCCGAGCTCGTCGAGGCGATCGGCGCCCGCTATGTGAGCTCCGAGAAGCTGCCGGTGGCGGAGCTTCCGGCGGAGATCGGCACCATCGACGTGGTCTACGAGGCCGCCGGCGCCTCGCGGGTCGCCTTCGAGATGCTCCAGGTGCTGGGCGCCAACAGCGTCTTCATCTTCACCGGGGTGCCGGGCCGCAAGGCGCCCATCGAGTTCGATACGGACCTGCTGATGCGAAACCTGGTGCTCAAGAACCAGATCGTGTTCGGCACCGTGAACGCCGGGCGGGATGCCTTCGAGGCCGCCATCCGTCACGTGGCCGAGTTCAAGCGCCACTGGTCCGATGCGCTCTCGGGCCTGATCAGCGGCCGTCATCCGGTGGAGGACCACCGCGAGTTCCTGGTGGGACGCCCCACCGGGATCAAGCACGTGCTCGAGTTCGGGAAGGACTGAGGCGTGGACTCCTCGGCAGAGTGGCTGGAGTCGGACGGTCTCGGCGGCTTCGCGTCCGGCACGCGGGCGGGGGTGCGCACGCGCCGCTACCACGCGCTCCTGCTGGTGGCGACGACGCCGCCCACGGGGCGGGTCGTGCTGGTGAACGGCTTCGACGCCTGGCTCGAGACGGCGGGCGGCCGCTTCCCGCTCTCCGCCCAGGCGTACACCCCGGACGTGGTGTACCCGGACGGGGCGCGTCACGTGGAAGCCTTCCGCCACGACCCCTGGCCGCGCTGGACCTTCGGCTTCCCGGACGGGACGCGCGTGGAGCAGGAGCTCTTCGTTCCCCACGAGTCGGCCGCGATGGTCGTGGCCTGGCGGCGCACCGCCGGCACGGGGCCCGCCCGTCTCGAGGTGCGGCCTCTCCTCTCGGGGCGTGACTATCACGCGCTGCACCGGGAGAATCCGTCGTTCGGCTTCGAGACCGAGGTGACGGGCGAGCGGCTGACCTGGCGGTGCTATGCGGACCTGCCGGCCGTCCGGGCCCGCACCAACGGCGCGTTCCAGCACGAGCCGCTGTGGTTCCGCAACTTTCGCTACGACGAGGAGCGCGCGCGCGGCCTCGACTTCGTGGAGGACCTGGCCTCGCCGGGGGCGCTGCGTTTCGACCTGGCGGCGGGGGAGGGCCTCTGGCTGCTGGCGGCGGAGGGTCACGAGAGCGCCCTCGGGGACCCCGGTGAACGCGTGGCGGAGGTCGCCGCGCGCGTGCGTCGCGCCGAGGCGCGGCGCCGCAGCGCCTTCCCCACGCCGCTGCACCGGGCCGCCGACGCCTATCTGGTGCGCCGCGGAGCCGGACGCAGCGTGGTGGCCGGCTACCCCTGGTTCACGGACTGGGGGCGCGACACCTTCATCGCCCTGCGCGGCCTCGTGCTCGCCGCGGGTCGCCTGGACGTGGCGCGCGACATCCTGCTCGAGTGGGCCGCGAGCGTCTCCGAGGGGATGCTCCCGAACCGCTTCCCGGACCGGGGCGAAGCCCCCGAGTTCAACGCCGTGGACGCCTCGCTCTGGTACGTGGTGGCGGTCCACGAGTACCTGGCGGCGGTGCAGGCCGCGGGCCGGCCGGCCGCGCAGCGGGAGCGCGCCACCCTGGAGGACGCCGCCGACGCGATCCTCGCCGGCTACGCGCGCGGCACGCGCCACGGCATCCGCGTGGACGCGGACGGCCTGCTGGCCGCCGGCGAGCCCGGCGTGCAGCTCACCTGGATGGACGCCAAGGTGGGCGATTGGGTGGTGACCCCGCGCATCGGCAAGCCCGTGGAGGTGCAGGCGCTCTGGCTGAATGCCCTCCACCTGGCGCGCGATCGCTCTCCCGCCTGGCGCGAGCTCTTCACCCGCGGCAAGGGCGCCTTCGCCGAACGCTTCTGGAACGAGGCCCAGGGCGGCCTCCACGACGTGGTGGACGTGGACCACGTGTCGGGCACCGAGGACGCGGCGTTCCGCCCCAACCAGATCTTCGCCGTGGGTGGGCTTCCGCTCGCGCTCCTCGAGGGCAAGCGCGCGCGTCGCCTGGTGGACGCGGTGGAGGCGCGCCTGTGGACGCCGCTGGGGCTGCGCTCCCTGGCCCCTGGCGAGCCGGGCTACGCGCCTCGCTACGAGGGTGACGTGCGCGAACGCGACGGGGCCTACCACCAGGGCACCGTGTGGCCCTGGCTGCTCGGTCCCTTCGTGGAGGCCTGGCTGCGCGTGCGCGGAGACGGCGCTGCCGCGCGGAGCGAGGCGGACACGCGCTTCCTGGCCCCCTTGCGCGCCCATCTCGAGGAGGCGGGCCTCGGGCACGTCTCGGAAATCGCCGACGCAGAGCCTCCCCACCACCCGCGCGGCTGCCCGTTCCAGGCCTGGTCCCTGGGCGAGCTGTTGCGCCTGACGGAGGGCGTCCTGGCGGCGCCCCGCGTATCCCCTCCGCGCACCGCGGCATCGAAGCGGCGCTGACTCCGAGGAGGCGCGAATGGGCGAGGCGCTGCGCCGGCACTGGCCCGAGTACCTGATCGAAGCGGGCGGCATCGCGACCTTCATGGTGAGCGCGGTCTCCTTCACGGTGCTGCTCGAGCACCCGGCGTCGCCGGTGCGCCAGGCCCTGGGGCACCCGCTGCTGCGCCGCGCGCTGATGGGACTCGCCATGGGGAGCACCGCCATCGCCCTGGTCTACTCGCGGTGGGGAAAGCAGTCCGGAGCCCACTTCAACCCGGCGCTCACCTTCACCTTCTGGCGCCTCGGCAAGGTGAGGGGCGCGGACGCCCTGTTCTACGTGGCCGCCCAGCTGGCGGGCGCCGTGGTCGGGGTGCTCGCGGCGGGCGTGGTGCTCGGCGCCTTCGCCGTCGAGGTGAGCTTCGCCGCCACCGTGCCGGGCTCGCGCGGGACGCTCGTCGCCTTCCTGGCCGAGGTGGCGATCTCGTTCGGCCTGATGGCCACGGTGCTCGTCACCACCAACCGGGCGCCCCTGGCCCGCTACACCGGGCTCTTCGTGGGCGCCCTCGTGGCGCTCTACATCACGCTCGAGGCGCCACTCTCGGGCATGAGCATGAACCCGGCACGCACGCTCGGATCGGCGGCCGGCGCCCAGCTCTTCTCGTCGCTCTGGGTCTACTTCGCCGCCCCGACCCTCGGGATGCTGACGGCGGCGGAGTGGGTGCGGCGCCGCCACGGCGCGGCGCACGTACGCTGCGCCAAGCTGCACCACCAGAACGACCGGCGCTGCATCTTTCGCTGCGGCTACCGGGCCGCGGCCCAGGAGGCATGATCGTGGATCGCTACGACGTGATCGTGATCGGGACGGGGGCGGGCGGTGGGACCCTCGCCTGGAAGCTGGCTCCCTCCGGCAAGCGCATCCTGTTGCTGGAGCGCGGCGACTTCGTGCCCCGGGAGCGCGAGAACTGGGATCCCCGCGCCGCCATCACCCTGGGTCGCTACCACGCCGACGAGACCTGGTACGATGGGCAAGGGCGCGCCTTCCGGCCCGGCACCCACTACAACGTGGGGGGCAACACCAAGTTCTACGGCGCCGCGCTCTTCCGGCTGAGAGAGCGCGACTTCGACGAGATCAAGCACCACGGCGGGGTTTCCCCGGCCTGGCCCCTGGACTACGACGACTTCGCGCCCTGGTACGACCAGGCCGAGCGCCTGTATCACGTGCACGGGAGCCGCGGCGAGGACCCGACCGAGCCGCGGGCGGACCGCCCCTACCCGCACCCCGCGGTGAGCCACGAGCCCCGCATCCAGCGCCTCCACGACGATCTCGTCCGGCTCGGGGTGCGGCCCTTCCACGTCCCGGTCGGAGTCCTCCTGGACGAGAGCAACCCGCTGCGCAGCCGCTGCATCCGCTGCTCCACCTGCGACGCCTTCCCGTGCCTGGTGAACGCCAAGGCGGACGCGGACGTGCTCTGCGTGCGGCCGGCCCTCGAGCATCCGACCGTGACGCTCCATACGAGGACCCGGGTCCTGCGCCTGGAGACGAGCCCCTCGGGCCGAGAGGTCAGGCGGGTCGTCGCCGAGCGCGACGGGGTCGAGGAGACCTATGCCGCCGACCTGGTGGTGGTGGCGTGCGGCGCCATCAACTCGGCGGCGTTGCTGCTGCGTTCGGCCAACGAACGCCATCCTCGCGGCCTCGCCAACGGCTCGGGCGCCGTGGGCCGCTATTACATGTGCCACACGAACTCCATGCTGGTGGCCCTCTCCCGTGAACCGAACCCGACCCAGTTCCACAAGACCTTTGCCCTGAACGACTTCTACTTCGGCGCCGACGACTTCCCGTACCCGCTTGGGTCGATCCAGATGATCGGGAAGGCCCACCCGGAGGTGCTCGGCGAGGGCGCACCGCGTGGCACCCCGCGCAAGGTCCTCGAGCTCATGGCGAGCCACGGGATCCCGTTCTGGCTCACCTCCGAGGACCTGCCGGACCCGGAGAACCGGGTGGTGAGCGGGCCGGACGGCGAGCTCCAGCTCCACTACCGGGACAACAACCTGGAAGGACACCGGCGCCTGCACGCGCGGCTGAAGGCGCTGCTGGCCCAGGCGGGCTGCGACGCGGAGCGTCTGATCCCCACCAACCTGTACGTGGGCGGCCGCATCCCCGTGGCCGGGGTGGCCCACCAGTGCGGGACGGTGCGCTTCGGTCGCGAGCCCGCGACCTCGGTCCTGGACGTCTACTGCAAGGCCCACGAGCTCGACAACCTCTACGTAGTGGACGGGAGCTTCTTCCCCTCGAGCGGCGCCGTGAACCCGGCCCTGACCATCGCGGCCAACGCGCTGCGCGTGGGGACCCACCTCCAGGAGCGGCTCGGCGCATGAAGACGAGGCGGCGGCCCGCGCTGGCGGTCCTGCTGGTCGCCCTGGCGGCGCTGGTCTCCGCCGCACCGGCGCCCGCAGCCGGGCTGCGGGCCGTCGAGGCGGTGGGCTTCACCGTCTCGGACCTCGACCGCTCCGTCGCCTTCTTCACCCAGGCGCTGGGCTTTCGCGAGCTCGGGCGCGCCGAGGTGCTGGGCCCGGAGGTGGAGCGCCTGGAGGGCGTCTTCGGGGCGCGGCTGCTGACCGCGCGTCTGCGCCTGGGCACGGAGACCGTGGAGCTGGTGGAGTACCTGGCGCCCCGGGGCCGGCCCGTGCCGGCGGACTCGCGCGGCAACGATCGCTGGTTCCAACATTTGGCCATCGTGGTGCGCGACATGGACCGGGCCTACCAGGTGCTGCGCGAACATCGCGTCGAGCACCTCTCGTCCGGACCCCAGACCCTCCCCGCCTGGAATCCCGACGCCGCTGGCATCCGCGCCTTCTACTTCCGGGACCCGGACGGCCACCCCCTGGAGCTGATCCAGTACCCGCCCGGCAAGGGCGACCCGCGCTGGCAGCGACCGGGCCAGGACCTCTTTCTCGGCATCGACCACACCGCCATCGTCGTGGCGGACACCGAGGCCAGCCTGCGCTTCTACCGGGATCTGCTCGGGATGCGCGTGGCTGGTACCAGCGAGAACCACGGCACCGAGCAGGAGCACTTGAACGGGGTCTTCGGCGCGCGGCTCCGCATCACCGCCCTGCGCGCCCCCGCCGGCCCCGGCATCGAGCTCCTGGAGTACCGCACCCCGCGCGACGGCCGTCCGCGGCCCCCCGACGCGCGGTCCAACGACCTGCTGACCTGGCGCACCGGCCTCGTGGTGGACGACGTGGAGCGTTCTACCAAGCACCTTCTCCAGGCCCGGGCGACGTTCGTCTCCCCCGGGCCGGTGCGCCTACCCGATGCCGCCCTGGGCTACGAGCGCGCATGTCTCGTCGGCGACCCCGACGGCCACGTGCTGCGTCTCGTGGAGCCGGTGGGCATCCCGAAGGAGCGCTGACATGGCCACTGCCCCGAAGACCGCAGGCCCCTCGACCCGCGTGGACGACGCCCTCGCCGAGGCCACCCGCCTCGAGCAGGATGCCCGCCGCGAGCGCCACTGGAAGCGCTGGGGCCCGTACCTGGCCGAGCGCCAGTGGGCGACCGTACGCGAGGACTACTCGGAGCACGGCGAGGTGTGGGACGCCTTCCCCCATGACCACGCCCGCAGCCGCGCCTACCGCTGGGGCGAGGACGGGCTGCTGGGCCTGTGCGACCACAAGGGCCGCCTCTGCTTCGCGCTGGCACTCTGGAACGGGCGCGATCCGATCCTGAAGGAGCGTCTGTTCGGCCTGACGGGGCCCGAGGGCAACCACGGCGAGGACGTGAAGGAGCACTACTTCTACCTGGACGCGATGCCCACCCATTCCTACGGGAAGGCCCTCTACAAGTATCCCCAGGCGGAGTTCCCCTACGGCCGGCTGGTGGCCGAGAACCGCGGGCGCAGCAAGGGCGAACGCGAGTTCGAGCTGGAGGACAGCGGCGTCTTCGAGGCCGGGCGCTACTTCGACGTGATCGCCGAGCACGCCAAGGCCAGTCCGGACGACCTCTTGATCCGGGTGACCGTGGCGAACCGCGGCCCCGAGGCGGCCCGTCTGGATCTCCTCCCTACGCTCTGGTTCCGCAACACCTGGTCCTGGGGGCGCACGGGAGAGGGCTATCCGCCCAAGCCGAGCCTCACGGCCGCGGGCGACGCGACCCTGGTGGCCGAGCACGCAGAGCTCGGGCGCTTCCGGCTCCAGCTCGAGCGCGGGCCGGACGGGAGCCCGCCCGAGCTGCTCTTCACCGAGAACGAGACCAACACGCAGCGCCTGTTCGCCTGGCCGAACGCCACGCCCTTCGTGAAGGATGCCTTCCATGCCTACGTGGTGGAGGGGCGTCACGAGGCCGTGAACCCGGCGCGCACCGGCACCAAGGCGGTGGGGCGCTACCGGCTGGAGATCCCAGCGGGCGCCAGCGTCTCGGTGCGCCTGCGGCTCGCGGCCGAGAGAGAGGTCTCGGAGCGCCCCTTCGACGACTTCGACGCCGTCTTCGCCGCGCGGCTGCGGGAGGCGGATGCCTGGTACGCGAGCCTGCTGCCGTCCACGCTCGACTCCGAAGCGGCGCGCACCGCGCGCCAGGGTTACGCCGGGCTCCTCTTCACCAAGCAGTTCTACCACTACGTGGTCCAGGACTGGCTCGAAGGGGACCCGGCCCAGCCGCCGCCGCCAGCGGGCCGCCGCCACGGCCGCAACCACGAGTGGGGGCACCTCTACAACCGCGACGTGCTCTCCATGCCGGACAAGTGGGAGTACCCCTGGTTCGCAGCCTGGGACCTGGCCTTCCACATGATCCCGTTCGCGCGCCTGGACCCGCACTTCGCCAAGCACCAGCTACTGCTGTTCCTGCGCGAGTGGTACCTGCACCCGAACGGCCAGATCCCGGCCTACGAGTTCGCGTTCTCGGACGTGAACCCGCCCGTGCACGCCTGGGCGGCCTGGCGCACCTACAAGATCGCGGCGGCTCGGGGCAAGCGGGACCGCGCCTTCCTGCGCCGGGTGTTCGACAAGCTGATCATGAACTTCACCTGGTGGGTGAATCGCAAGGACCCGGATGGCCACAACCTGTTCGCGGGTGGCTTCCTCGGGCTCGACAACATCGGCGTCTTCGACCGCTCCAAGCCGCTCCCGACCGGTGGGCACCTGGAGCAGGCCGACGGCACCGCCTGGATGGCCTTCTACTGCGGGACCATGCTCTCGATCGCCCTCGAGCTGGCGCGGGAGGACCCGGTCTACGAGGACATGGCGTCGAAGTTCTTCGAGCACTTCGTCGCCATCGTGGACGCCATCAACACGCTGGGCGGCAACGGGCTCTGGGACGAGGCGGACGGCTTCTACTACGACCAGCTCCACGTGGACGGCATGCACATCCCGCTCCGCGTCCGCTCGCTGGTCGGCCTGATTCCGCTCCTGGCAGTGGAGCTCCTGGACGACGCCGCCATCCAGCCCATGAAGGGTTTTCGCTCCCGGATGGAGTGGTTCCTGGCCAACCGACCGGATCTCGGCCGTCACATCTCCTACTGCACGATGGGCCGCCACGGGCACCGGCTGCTGGCGGTGCCCTCCGAGGACCGCCTGGTGCGGGTGCTTCGCTACCTGCTCGACGAGGAGGAGTTCCTCTCGCCCCACGGGATCCGCTCGGTCTCGAAGGTCCACGCCCGGGCCCCCTACGTGTTCCATCTGGACGGCGTCGAGCACCGGGTGGACTACGAGCCCGGCGAGTCCACCACCGGGATCTTCGGGGGCAACTCGAACTGGCGCGGCCCGATCTGGTTCCCGATCAACTACCTGCTGGTGGAGGCCCTGGAGCGCTACCACCACTACTACCGGGACGGCCTGCGCGTGGAGTGTCCGACGGGCTCCGGGCGCATGCTGACCCTCCAGGAGGTGGCGCGCGAGATCGCCTCGCGCCTGGTGGGGATCTTCCTGCCGGACGCGGCGGGCATGCGGCCCTGGCACGGCGAAGACCCGCGCTGGGCCCGCGACCCGCACTGGCGGGAGCTCCAGCTCTTTCACGAGTACTTCCACGGGGAGACGGGCCGCGGCTGCGGCGCCAGCCACCAGACCGGCTGGACGGCTCTCGTGGTCAAGCTGATCGACGACCTGGGAAGGGCGAAGGGGTAGGGCGTCGGGTCCCTGCGCCATGGCACCGCCGAGCGCCTCGGCAGCTAGCGTCTGGCGGGCAGCGCCTCGAGGATGGCGCGCACCAGCTCCGGGGGCGCGTCCGCGGGCGGGGGCCCGTCCGGATCCGTGAAGGCGGCCTTCCCGAGCCGGATCGTCTCCCGATAGCTGGCCAGGTAGTCCACGCACCAGGGGCAGATGGACAGGTGGCTCTCGAACACCTCCCGCTCGTCCGCGGGCAGCTCCTCCTCCAGGTAGGCGTCCAGGAACTCGATGAAGTCGCGGCAGGTAAGGGTGCGGCTCATGTCAGCGCTTCCCGGAGGTGCGGGTCGAGCAGGCTGCGCAGCGCCTGCCTCGCCCGGTGCAGGCGCGTCTTCACCGCGTCCGGCTTGATGCCGAGAGCCAGGGCCGTCTCCTCCGTATCCAGCTCTTCGATGTCGCGGAGCAGCAAGACGGTACGGTAGCTCTCGGGCAGGCGGTCGAGGGCCTCCCGGACCCGGGCCATGAGCTCCCGTTGCTCCACGTGCGCCTCGGGCGGGAGCGCCCAGGCCGGCCCGGGGTCGGCCCGGTGGCCGTCCTCCCGGAAGCAAGGCAGGAGCGGCTCGAGGGGCTCCTCGCGGCGGCGGCGCCGGGAGCGAAGCCGCATCAAGGCGGCGTTCACCACGATCCGGTGCAGCCAGGTGGAGAGGCGCGCCTCGCCGTGGAAGCCCTCCAGGGCCTCGTAGGCGTGCAGGAAGGCCTCCTGCACCGCGTCCCGGGCGTCCTCCTCGGAGCGCAGGATGCGCTGGGCCACCGCCAGCAGCCGGCCCGCCTGGCTCCGCACCAGCTTCTCGTAGGCGATCGGGTCGCCCTGGCGCAGGCGATCCAGGAAGGGCTTCTCGTCCTCGAAGGCGAGTCCCATGGCCGGGCTCTCCCTGGTCGCAGCCCCGGCGGCCATCCCGACGCGGGACCGCAAGCCATGATACTCCCGGGGGCTCGGTCCTGGCTAGAGGCCCGGCGGAACGTCCGGCGGGCTCCGCACGCCGCAAGGCCTCGTGGAGGCGCACGCCCGAGCCGTGGAGCAGCCTCCCAGCCACACCGGGCGCGCCCTCGAGACGCAGCCAGGCGGCACCCGGTGCTGCACGCGTGTCTCCCATGCTCGATGGCCAGCACGCGGCCTTCGGGGGCAGCAGGTCTGGCCCTCTCAGCCGGAGAGCCCTGCTAGAGTCGCGGTCATGGTGCTCGAAGTGGCGATGCTGGACGTTCGTCCGGGTGAGTCCGAAGCGTTCGAAGTGGCCTTCCTCGAGGCGCAGCAGATCCTCTCCGCTAGCCTGGGTTACCAGCGACATGAACTCCGGCGTTGCCTCGAAGCCGGTGACCGATACCTCCTGCTTGTCTGGTGGAGCTCTCTGGAGAGCCATACGAAGGGGTTCAGGCAATCGCCCGAGTACCAGCGCTGGAGTGACCTCCTCCATCCCTTCTATGACCCGTTCCCAACGGTGGAGCACTATGTCGGGGTGCCGGGGGCTGCCCCTGACTGACAAGGCCCCAGTGGCCCGGGGCTGCGCCAAGGCCGACTCCGAGACGCCGAGCCCCGGGCTCGAGCCCCGCCCGGCAGGCTGCGTCGCGACACTTGGCGAGGAGGTCACCCATGGTCCGCAATCGCGAGGCAATGCTCCGGATCGCGCTGATCGCCTTCGGAGTCGCCTTCCTCCTGGTGTATCCACTCATGATCGTTTGGCCCTCGGGCTGGGCCTGGCAGCCCAGCCAGCATGAGTACGAACAGATGATCGTGGGCATCTATGCGACGCTCGGAATCTTCCTCCTGTGGGCTTCGCGCAAGCCCGAGGCACACCTGAGTCTCATCTGGTTTACGGCTTGGTCCAGCCTCGTCCATGGGGGCATCATGGCGGTCCAAGCGCTCGTGGATCCTGCCGAACGCGGCCACTTGCCCGGAGACGTGGCAGCCCTACTTCTGGTAGCAATCGTTCTCGCCGTGCTCACTCCTCGCGGAGTGGTTGCGCACGCCGTTCGGGACGCCGCCTGACAGGGGGGAGCACGAACCGGCCGAAGCGGACCGCCGGATTGCCACGTTCTCGGCATCTCCTTCTTCAGGCATGCTCGCGGTCCGGGAGCCTCCGCTGAATGAGGTAGGCGCCGAGTCCACTTCGCGATCCCTGCCCCGCAAAGCTCAGAGGGTTCGAAGCGTGGGCCGCAAGCCATCCTTCACGTGGAATGAGAAGCCTGCCCCGAGTCATCATCGCATTGCTGCCCCTCGCCCTGGTGCCCGTACTGGTGCACCTGATTGCCAGCGGCCGACTCGATCTCGGCGGGGGCGAAAAGGATCTCGTGTGGGTGCTTCCCTGGCTCCTCTGGTCTCTCCTGTTTGCGGCGAGTTCCTTGGTTCTGTGGCGCCGTGGTTGGTCGCTGTCAAGCTCACTGCTTGGGTCGTCGCTCGTTGGTCTCGCCGGCGTTCTGGTGGCAGGCATACTCTTGGCGGCCCTCGGGCAGCTCGGCGTGGCCGGCCGTTTCTAGACCGGCTTCACGCTGGCCGCCGCTACATCCAGCGAGCTACAGCCCTTTCGAATCGATCCGGGATGGCGTTCGGCACGAGACGTCGGCGATTGGAACCCTCCGAGGCGCTTCGCTTCGCGAGTGGGTTGCTCAGCAGTGATCTCGCCATGCCTGCGGGCGCGGCGCTCAGCGAGATGGGCCGGCTGAGAAGCCGCTCCGGCTTGTCGACCTCGGCACGCCCTCATCGCAGCGTGGTAGGTGCCTGGCGACGGGACTCGGACGCGGGGAGGTCATCTCGCACGTCGGCGATCCTGTAGTATCTCGGGACCATGGCGAACCGGGCCGATCTTCCCTCCACCGATGGAATCACCAGAGTCGGGGAAGCATGGGTTCACTGCCGGCGGGGTGGAAGCGGACCCGCGGTCGTCCTCCTGCATGGTTTCCCCTTGTCGGGGCACACCTGGGACAAAGTGGTCTTGCAACTTCGAGATCGCTTCACCTGCTATACACCGGACCTCATCGGGTTGGGAGAATCGCACAGCACGGCCGCTGACGATTATTCCTCGCAAGGACAAGCCCGGGCTCTCCGCGGAACGCTGCTGCAGCTCGGCATCGAGTCCTATGCGCTCGTGGGCAACGACACGGGCGGTTGGATTGCTCGCGAACTCGCTCTGATCGACAAAGAACGGATATCGCGCCTAGTTCTGACGAACACCGAGATTCCGTTCCATCGGCCGCCCTGGATCCCGATGTACCAGACTCTGGCCCACGTCCCCGGGCTGAGGGGCATGATCCGGAACTTGCTGAGGGTCCCGGCGCTTCGCAGATCGTCGCTTGTCTTCGGGGGCTGCTTTTACGATCTGACTCACCTGGAGGGTGAGTTCCAGGGACGCTTCGTCGAACCCTTGATTCGGACCGAGGCTCGGATGGAGGGTGCACTGCAGTTCTTGAGACGCATGAAGTTCTCGAGGCTCGACGAATTCCATCACCTGCACCAGCAGCTGACGCTTCCGACACTCTTCGTTTGGGGAGCGGACGACCCGACGTTTCCAGAGTCGAGGGCTCGAGAGATGGCCCGGCAGTTCCCGAACGTGGCAGGGTTCCACTTGGTGAAGAACGCGAAACTCCTCGTCCACGAAGAGCACCCGCAGGAGGTGGCTCGGCACATCGAGCGATTCCTGGGCGAGCCCGGCCCTGGCCGGGGTCCCGAGATGGGCTCGAGTGCGAAGGCCTTGCAATAGGGCGCTGGGGCTGCCGCCGCGCTGCCGTCCAGTGAGGTCTGGTAGCGTCTTGGTATCGGGCTCGGGGGGTTTCGCGCAGGCGGTCAGTGGGCGAGGCACAGCCTGGCCCCCGGTGCGTCGGGCAGAGACTGCTCCCATCCCCATCGTCCAGGCCGAGGCTCAGGAGTACGTATGGAACTGGATATGTCTCTCGAGGAGGCGATGCGAACTCAGCGATCGATCCGCCGCGTCAGACCAGACCCCGTGGATGATGCTCTGGTTCTACATCTGCTCGAACTCGCTCTCAAGGCCCCTTCGGGCGGCAATCGCCAGAACGCTGAATTCGTGGTCGTCCGGGATCCCGAGGTGAAAAGGGGGCTCGCTCGTCTGAATCGCGTGGCGTGGAGCACATACGGTCGGATCTGGAAGTTCTTCGCCAGGAGCGATCCGAAGACGCTCCGCACCATGAAGGCGGTAGATTGGGAGGCGGATCACTACGAGGAGATTCCCGTGGTGATCGTCGCATGCCTGCGCTGGACCGCGTACGGTCCCATCGTCAGCGGATGGCGACCGCCATTCCCTCCATTCCTCGGGGGCATCTACTACGGCTCCATCTTCCCCGCGGTCCAGAACCTGCTGCTCGGCGCCCGAGCCGCGGGACTCGGGGCCTCCCTCACCGTGATGCCTCTCTGGAGCGTTTCATTGGCCCGGCGAGTCCTGAAGCTTCCGCTGTGGGTATCCCCGGTAGCGGCGATCCCGATCGGCTGGCCTCTCGGGCGCTACGGTCCGACCACTCGCAGGCCTGTGGGTGACGCCGTGCATTTCGACCGATACGGCGACCGTCCGTATCGTGGGAGGACCGCCAAGTCCGTCGAGTCTGCCGCGTGACAAGGCGCCCCAGCACGCTGCTGTGGTCATCGCGGGCTCCAGCGCATCCGGGTTGGTACCGTTCTGGCGCGGAGGCTCGAAGGCCGTGGCGTTGGCGGTCAGCGCCGGGGGCGCGGCTGAGCGCCCGATCCAGTGGACGGAACCACAGAAGTCCTTCCGAATGGGGGGAAACGCGGTGATCCAGGACTATCGGGTGTCCGAACGGCCGGCATGGCACTTGATCGCACAGGAGACCCTTGGCATCGCCGCGGTGGCCGCGCTGTTCCCTTTCGGAATCAAACGGTCGCATCGCCGCACGGCCCGCCGACGGGATCAGAGGACCGTCGTTCTCGTCCACGGCTACCTCGCGAATCGGTCGACGCTATTCCCGATAGCTGCGTACCTTCGTTTCCGGGGCGTCGAGCAGGTGCTTACCTTCAACTACAGTTCCAGCGCCGGGGTCGAGCAAGCCGCGCTTACGCTGCGTGAGTACCTGCGGCGGCACGTGCGCGGTGGCCGCATCGATCTCGTTTGCCATAGCCTGGGGGGGCTCGTGGCCCGGGTCTACATCCAGGAACTGGGTGGCGCGCGTCGCGTCGATCGGTGTGTGACCCTTGGTACGCCTCATCGCGGCACCTACAATTCCTATTGGCTCAATTCACGCGTTGGGAGCGAGCTTCGACCCGATTCTGCTCTCCTTTCCCGTCTCCATGGCTCCCGAGCGAGGGCTTCAAGCGTACGCTTTCTCTCGTTGGTCGCTGGCTCCGACAACCTGGTCGTTCCCCGTGTCTTTGCGAGTCACGAGCAGGAGATTCACGTCCCCGACCTCGGGCACGTCTCGATGCTCTTCTCGCCGCGGGTTCTCGGTATGGTCGCGGACCATCTCGTCACACCCGAGGCAACGAGAGGCGTGCTCGAGCGGTCACCGGGGCGGGCTTGGGGGCTTGCCGATGCCTGGTCCCGTATGGGCGCCGTCGCTGGACGGACGTTCGCATCGCTCTGGCGGACGCGGCATCGAGGGTTCGATGCGCAGCGGACCGTCGGGGGGGAGGCGAGGGCTCGAGCGTTGTAGAAGCGACCCGTCAGCCAGGGGCTTGACAGCACGGCCTACATGGAAAGTGGCGTGACGTGAGACGAGTTCTGCTGCTGTCGATCCTGGTCGGGGCCGCCCCGGCTCTCGCGGGTGCTCACGATGCGGCCCTGCGGATCGAGGCGGTACGGATCGGCAGCGTAGCATTCTTCGGGGTGCCGCGGAGAACATGCGGCGCGGAGACGGTGCTCGAGAAGGGTTCCTTCTACCAGGTTCGGGCTTCCGGTCTCGTCGTGGCGGGTAGCGCAAAGCGTCTGGTCCACTAGGAGTACGCGAGTGGATGTCGGGTGCCTCGATTCCGGACGCTAGGACGCACCGATGCCGGGTGTGGAGGATCGTGGCGACGGAGCCGCAAACGGGGCCTCGGCGGGGAGTCAGGCTGCAGGGCGAGCCAGGGACTCGTGCACGAGGATGCGGTGGCAGGACTCGCAGGTCACCAGCACCCGACCGGAGCGCAGGTCCACGCCGCTCTGGGGCGGGATCCGGATCTGGCAGCCGGGGCAGGAGCTGCCGGAGACCACCACGGTGGCCGGGCGCCGGTGGGAGGCCACCCGCTCGTACTGCTCCAGGATGACGCCGTCCAGCTGGCCGGCCCGCTCGGCCCGGGCCTCCCGCACGCGCCCCAACTGCTCGGCCAGCTCGGCATCGCGGGCGTCGAGGCCGCGCCGCTCCTCCTCGGCCCGCGCCTCTGCCTGCTTCGCCTGCGCCGCGAGGCGGGCCAGCTCCTGCTGTCCGGCCTCTACGCGCTCCATCAGCTCGAGGATCTCGGTCTCGTGGCGCGACTTGGCCTGGCGCGCCGCCGACATCTCGTGGAGCAGGGCCTGGTAGGCGGCCTTGCTGGTGACCTCGTACTGCTGGACGTCGAGCCGGGTGAGGACAGCCTCGGTGTCGGCCAGGGCGCGCTCGAGCTCCCGCTCCCGGTGCTGATCGGCGGCAATCGTCTGCTGTAGCGTGTCCATGGCCGCCACGCGCTCGGCGCGTTGCTGGGCGAGGGCCTCCCGCCGCCGGGGCAGCTCCGTCTGCTCGCCCTCGAGCCGAGCCAGCCGGGCATCCAGCTCCTCGAGACCGAGGAGGCGCTGCAGGATCTCCCTCACGCCTTCTGTCTACGCCCGGCCCGGACGCAGGTCAAGCCGGGGGGCCGGGAGGCTCCCGGCCGGAACGACTATGCTCCTTACCCGCCGGTGGCACGGCCGTCGGGCAAGGGAGTCGAGGGGAAGCGTGACCTGGGAGCGCGCCCGCGCGGGCTACGACGAGATCTTCGGGGCCGACACGGCGCCCCGTCCCCACTACGCCGGCATCGTCTCGGTGCTCGAGTCCCTGAGCGAGCGCGAGCTGGCGCGCCGGGAGCGCCTCCAGGGCCTCTCGCTCCTCAACCAGGGCATCACCTTCGCCGTCTACGGAGACCGCGGCGGCATCGAGCGCATCTTCCCCTTCGACTTCGTGCCACGCGTCCTGCCCGCCGAGGAGTGGCGCCGCATCGAGGTGGGTCTCGTGCAGCGTGTGACGGCCATCAACCTCTTCCTGCGCGACGTCTACACGGACCAGCGCTGCCTCCGCGAGGGCGTGCTTCCCTGGGAGCTGGTGCTCTCCCGCAAGGAGTACAAACGTCCACTGCGGGGCATCGTGCCGCCCGGCCAGGTGTATACCCACGTGGTGGGAACCGACCTCGTGCGCGACGCCGAGGGCAACTACCTGGTGCTCGAAGACAACTGCCGCTGTCCCAGCGGCGTCTCCTATGTGCTCGAGAACCGGAGTGTCCTGAACCGCACCTTCCCGGAGCTCTTCAGCGTCTACCCGGTGCGTCCGGTGGGGGGCTACCCGCGCATGTTGCTCGACACGCTGCGCTTCGTGGCGCCGCGTTGGAGTGAGGGCGCCCAGGTGGTGGTGCTCACCCCAGGTATCCACAACTCGGCCTACTTCGAGCACTCCTTCCTGGCCCGGGAGATGGGGGTCCCGCTCGTGGAAGGCCGGGACCTGCTGGTGGAGGACGACCTCGTCTTCATGCGCACCACCGAGGGGCGACGCCGGGTGGATGTGATCTACCGGCGCGTGGACGACGACTTCCTCGACCCCCTCACGTTCCGCAAGGACAGCACCCTGGGCGCCCCCGGTCTGGTGGACGCCTACCGGGCCGGCAACGTGGCCCTCGCCAACGCGCCCGGCGCCGGCGTGGCGGACGACAAGGCCACCTACGCCTTCCTGCCCGATCTGATCCGCTTCTACCTGGGCGAGGAGCCGGTCCTGGGCCAGGTGCCCACCTGGGTGGGCTTCCGTCGCGACGACTTCCAGTACATGACCGAGCACCTGGGCGAGCTCGTGGTGAAGACCACCGGCGACGCCGGCGGCTATGGCATGCTGATGGGCCCCTTCGCCTCCAAGCGCGAGATCGCCGAGTACCGCGAGCGCATGCGCGCGAACCCCGAGGGCTACGTGGCCCAGCCGCTGGTGGAGCTCTCGAGCCATGCCACCTACCTGGAGCGGCGCTTCGTGCCGCGTCGCATCGATCTCCGCCCCTTCATCCTGTACGGCGACCGGGTGCGCGTGCTGCCCGGCGGCCTCACCCGAGTGGCGCTGCGCGAGGGCTCCTACGTGGTCAACTCATCCCAGGGCGGCGGCAGCAAGGACACCTGGGTGCTGGAGGAGAAGGCGGGATGATGCTGGCTCGCGTGGCCGACGCCCTCTATTGGCTCGGGCGTTACCTGGAGCGGGCCGAGAACGTGACCCGCCTGCTGCACGTGACGAGCGAGCTCACCGTCGAGCTCGAGGGCCTCGACGAGACCCTGGCCCAGACCGAGTGGGACACGCTGCTCGCGGCGATCCCGGGGGCCGAGCGCGCGCGACTGGACTTCTCGCCCGCCGCGGGCCTGAGCGTTCCCTACGTGGGGGCGCTGCTCCTCGACGACGCCAACCTCGTCTCGGTGCGCCACTCCCTCGGCATGGCCCGGGAGAACGCGCGGGCAATCCGCGAGGTGCTCACCCGCGAGGTCTTCCAGCAGCTGAACGAGGCCTGGCGGGAGCTCGAGCGGCACGGCCGGCGGCCGCCACGGGACCCGGCCGCGGCCCTCGACATCGTGAACCAGACGCAGCAGGCCATCCTGACCACCCTCGGCGCCATCGAGCACACCCTGAGCCGCGACCAGGGCTGGACCTTCATGAAGCTCGGCGAGGCGCTCGAACGCACCCTGCGTACGGGGCTCGTGCTGCGCGCCAAGCTGCCCGCGCTGCGCGAGAAGGAGGCGGATCCTCCGCTCGTCTACGCGCGCTGGCGCAGCCTGCTGCGCGGGGTGGCCTCGCTCGAGAACTTCCGGCGCGTGCACGGCGCCGGGCTGGAGCCCGACCGGGTGCTGCACTTCCTGCTCTTCGACCCGGTGGCGCCGCGCTCCGTGCGCTGCGGGGTCACGCGCATGAAGGGCTATCTGGACCAGCTCCCAGAGGCGTCCGAGGTGAGCCGCGCCGACCGCATCCTGGGCCGGCTGCTCGCCGCCCTCCGCTACGAAGACCAGGAGATCCTCGCGGCGCCCGACCCGTTGCCCTTCCTGGATCGCCTGATCTCCGCCCTCGGCGAGACCCACGAGGCCGTGGCGCGGCAGTACTTCCTGAGCTGACGCCATGTGGCTGCGTGTCGAGCACCGACTGCACTTCGCCTACGACGGCTGGATCTCCCAGAGCCACATGAATCTGCGCGTCGAGCCGCGCACGACGTCGCATCAGACGCTGCGCTCCTTCCTGATCGCCGTGGGACCCCCGACCCGGGTGCACCGCCATCTCGACTGGATCGGCAACCACGTCCATCGCTTCAGCATCCACGACTTCCACGACCGCATCGAGGTTCTGGTGCGCTCCCTGGTGCGCACCCACCCCCAGGCGCTCACGCCTACGGCCCTGGCCCGAGCGCCCCGGCCCATGGAGCAGCTGGAGGAGCTGCTGGACTGGGTCCGCTTCGACGGTCCGGTGACCCGCTCGTCGCGACTGGAAGCCCTGGCCCGGGAGCTGCCCGTCGCCGCCGGCGAGCCACTCGGGGCCCAGGTGGAGGGCATCGGCCGCTTCGTCCACCAGCGCTTTCGCTACGTGCCCGAGGTGACCGATTGGAAGAGCACCTCGGACCACCTGCTCGAGACCGGAGCGGGCGTCTGCCAGGACTTCACCCACGTGATGCTCGCGCTGCTGCGGCTGCGCGGGATCCCGTGTCGCTACGTGAGCGGGTACCTGCATACGGACAGCGCGGGGTCCGCCCAGAGCCACGCGTGGGTGGAAGTGCACGCCGGCGAGCCCGGCTGGGTGGGCTACGACCCGACCCATGCCCGCCCGCCCGACGAGCGCTACGTGGTCGTGGCCAGCGGGCGCCATTACGACGACGTTCCGCCGAACCGCGGCATCTACCGGGGCACCGCGCGCGAGATCCTGGGCGCCGAGGTCCGCACCGAGGAGGCGGGCCCGCCGGACGTGGCGGGCCTGCACGAGGAGACCGCTGCCATCGAGGTGCCGGTCTTCCGGGAGATCCCGGTGCCCAGCCGCGCATCGGACGCTGCCCTGCCCGAGGCGCAGCAGGAGCAGCAGCAGCAGCAGGCGCGAGGCGCGCCGGAGCCGTAGGCCGGGTCAGTCGTGGGCAGGCGGCGGCGCCGCCACCGCGGGGGGGCTCCCCGCCCGGCGCCCTGCCAGCACCGTCACCGAGGGCTCGTACTCCCCGCGCCCGGACTGGTTCTGCAACACGATGCGGATCACGCCCTGGGCGTCGAAGCTCGCCTGGCTGGTGGACACGATCTTGCGGCCCGCCCGCGCGGGCAGCTCCGCCGTGAGGTCCACGGCGTCGAGGCCGCCCGGCGGCGGCTCGAGGGTCATCCACTCCTCGGTGGTGCCCGTGAGGATCCCGCCCACCACGAAGCCCTGGCCGCTGCCGCGCACCTGCACCGGCACGTTGCCCGGGAGGTCCGGCGCCGTCGTGTCGAGCTCGAAGGCGACCTGGTAGCGCCCGTCCTCCCGGACCGTGAGCTGGAGGTTGCCCTGGATCTCGCGCTGCAAGCCGCTCTCGGCCTGCACCGTGACGCCCTCCAGCTCGTAGCTCCCGGAGCGCGCCGCCGCGTCCGCGGCGGAGACGGGGGCGAAGGGCATGCCGCCGGCCAAGGGCGCGCGGGATTCCGAGGACCCGCAGGCCAGGGCCGCCGCCACGAGGACCGCGGTCAGGAAGTGCCCGGTGCCGACCATGCTCCGGCCTCCGTTGCATTGTACCAGCCACGGGTCCTCTTCCTGCGCTGCCCGAGCGAGGGGCTCCGACACCCGCAGGGCCGGCTCAAGGCGGGCGTCGGCACTTCCGATTCAGCAGTGGGGCGGGGGACGGAATACCTGCCCCGCGGGGCACGAGGTCTCCGCCACCCTTCGGCACGAGGACACCGCCCATGATCCGCCCGGCCGATCCGCCCGACGAACCCAGGCGCCTCGCGGCGCTGCGGGAACTCGAGATCCTCGACACGCCGCCGGAGGAGCGCTTCGACCGCTTCACGCGCCTGGCCCGTCGCATGTTCGGCGTTCCCATCGCGCTGGTCAGCCTGGTGGATGCCCGACGCCAGTGGTTCAAGTCGCGGCAGGGCCTCACGGCCACCGAGACGCCGCGGGACATCTCCTTCTGCGGCCACGCGATCCTCGGTGAGGACGTGCTGGTGGTCGCCGATGCGCGGCGCGACGAGCGCTTCGCCGACAACCCGCTGGTGAGCGGTGACCCGAACATCCGCTTCTATGCCGGCTATCCCCTCGAAGCCCACGACGGCAGCAAGCTCGGAACCCTGTGCCTGATCGACCGGCAGCCGCGCGATTTCGCCGAGGAGGACCGCGTTCTGCTCCAGGACCTCGGCCAGATGGTGGAGGCGGAGCTGGCCGCCTTGCGCCTGGCCACCGTGGACGAGCTCACGGGGCTCTCCAACCGGCGCGGGTTCCGGGCCGTGTCCCACAAGGCGCTAGCCCTCTGCAAGCGCATGAAGCGACCCGCCACGCTGCTCTTCTTCGATCTCGACGGGTTCAAGCCCATCAACGACCGCTTCGGCCACGCCGAGGGCGACCGGGCACTGCGCGAGGTGGCGGGCCTCCTGCTGGACAGCTTCCGCGACTCGGACGTGGTGGCCCGCCTCGGCGGCGACGAGTTCTGCGTCCTGCTGACCGGCACCGGCGAGAAGGATCTCGACCGCCCCCTGCACGGCCTCGAGGCGCACATTGCGGCTCGCAACGCGGCATCCGATCGCAAGTATCCTCTGGCGTACAGCGTGGGCGTGGTCCGCTACGACCCCGTCCGCCACGCCTCGGTGGACGACCTGCTCGAAGAGGCCGACCGCCTGATGTACGAGCAGAAGCGCGAACGCCGCGCCGCCGGGGCGCGCTGAGGCGCGGGGGGAAGCTGCGATCCCTGCCACAAGCCGCCAGTACGAGAGCGTGCGCAGGTTCCTGCCGGGCCTCGCCGTGGCGCTGGCGCTGCTTCTGGCAGCGGGCCAGCTCGGCTACATGTGCTCGCGCTCCGAGCTCGGCGACCTGCGCGCCGACCTGACCCTGGCCCGGCAGACCGAGGCCGAGCTGCGCGAACGGCTGGCCCTGGAGGCGCGCCTGGGTGCGCCGCCGTCTGCCGCTCCGGAGGTCGATCCGGAGGCCGCCGCAGCCTCCGCTGCCGCCGCCGACGAAGCCGTCGCGGCGGCCCGGGCCGAAGCGGCGGATGCCGGTGCCCGAGCCGAAGCCGCCGCGCGGCAGCTCGATGAGGCCGTTGTGCAGCTGCGGCGCGCGAAGCAGGCGGCCGAGCAGGACCGGCGCGCCTTCGCCGCGGCTCGGGTCCGTCTGGAGCAGGAGCGCACCCGGCTCCGTGAGCGCGTCGCGGCGGCGCCCGCGCCGCGCGTGACCACGCGGCCCGCGCCCGAACCCCCGCCCCGGGTGGCGGCGGTCCAGCCGCCCGCGAAACGCGCTGCGCCGCCGAGCGTGGCGGCGTCGCAAGCGCCGGCGAAGGCCGTCGAGCCGGCGGCGCAGAGCTGTCCCGAGCTCGAGGCGCCGAAGTTCACGTTGCGCGACATCGGTGAGTTCGAGACTCGCCTCGGGGGACGCCTGTTGCTCCGCCTCGAGGTGGACGGCGGCCAGCTCGCGTTGCGCATCGGCTCCGGGGCCCGCAGCCGCTACCTGCTCTCCGAGCCGCCCCAGCGCTTCGCTTTCGACTGCGCGGGAACCGCCTACGTGGTCGCTGTCTGCGACATCACGAACTCGCCGCTCTCGGTGAGCGGTCGGGTCTCGCGGGCCGAGGACTGGCGCGACGCCTGCCGCGGTTAGGGCGCTCAGCCGATCGGTTCGACCCCAGCCCGTCCGGGCCACCCGCGCGAGCGCCCGGGTTGGCCCCTCAGCCGGTTCGGGCCTTCTGGCGGATCTTCTCCAGGACGATGTGGGAGAGGGCCTCGTCGCCGAAGATTCCGACCCGGATGCGCAGGTGCGTGAGCCGGTCGCTGCGCCGCTGCAGGGTGACGAGGATGCGCCGCTCGTCGGCGCCGCGCGCCGTCACGGATGCGGAGGTCCCGTCCTTCTCGGTGGCGGTCACGGTCAGGTCCAGGTCCGCCAGGGCCGCGCGGGAGGCGGACCAGGCCTGGTCGAGGGTCAGCTCCTCGGTGGACTCGAGGTCGCCGCGCACGTAGGCGACCGTCCCCGCTCCCGCTGCCGCGCCCCCGGCCAGGAGCACGGCGGCGCAGCCCGTGGGAGCGAGCAGCGCCAGGCAGACCAGCAGCCGAAGGCCGGTTCCCATGAGGCTGGTGAGCGTAGCCCAGCGCCCGGTCGGTCGCGTGGCCTTGCGGCCTAGATCCAGCCGAGCAGCGGGCCGAACACGATCAGGCACGTCGCATCGAAGCCGTAGATCGTGCCCACCGCGGCCGCCTTGCGCCGCACGGACTGCATGTCGTGCACCCAGAAGGCCACCAGGAAGAAGGTCAGGTAGCCCAGGATCACGATTGGGATCGGCGAACCCGCACTCCACCACCAGTAATCCCAGGTGAGGGCGTCCACCGCGTTCAGGAACAGCTCCACCACCACGCAGCCGATCGACCAGGTGACGGCCAGGAACCAGCGGTTCGGGACGCCGCAGATGCGCAGGCCGGGGTCCCGGGGCAGCATCTTGGCCGCTGCCACGCCCAGGAAGGCGAACATCAGGCTGATCTCGATGTTCAAACCGATCAGGATCAGGAAAGCCGTATCGCCCGGGGCCGCCCAGACCGGCGCGTACTGGGTGAAGTGGAAGACCAGGGCGTTCCAGATCTCGTTGAACCAGTCCATGCCCCAGAAGGCGAGCCCCGCGAAGAGCACGTTCCAATTGCGCCGCTCCACCTCGACGGAATACACATAGACCACCAGCACGAGGGTCGGGATCACCGTCCAGTTGAACAGGCTGCCGTCGCGCAGGTTGCCGAGCGCCTGTTGGGCGAACTCCGTGGGCACGATCAGGGCTCCTTGCGGTCGCGGGCAGCATACCCGAAGCCGCCCGCGCGCGGCGGACCGCCCTTCGGCCCTGGAAGCACCCGGGTCCGGATCATCGGCGTTGGCCTTGGATCCCCGACCCATCCAAGCCCCGCACGGGCCGGCGCAAGCTCACGCCGCTCCGCGACCCGGGCTTGCCTGTTCGAGCCAGCGGCGTACGCCCTCGCGGAGCTCTACCCGGGGCTCGAAGCCGAGCTCCGTGCGAGCGCGATCCACCCGGTAGTCGTACGGGCGTCCTACGACGCGCACCGCGTAGCGCGTCAGGCGCGGCTCGCGCCCCCGTAGCCGGCCCCAGCCTTCCAGGGCCGTGGCGGCCAGGAGGGCGAGCGGGTAGGGCACGTGCCCTCGCGGCGGTGGCACGCCCAGGCCCCCGGCCAGGAACACGACGAACTCGTTCCAGCTGGGATTCCCCGGATGGTTCAGATTGTAGGTGCGCCCCCCGGCGCGCGGATCGGCGAGCACGCGCGCCACGCACTCCACCACGTCCTCCACGTGGATGGCATCCACCCGCTGGCGTCCGCTTCCGATCATCCGGGCCCGTCCCGCGCGCAGATTCTCCACCAGCTTGGGCAGGAACTTGTCGTCGCCAGGGCCATAGATCGGTGTCGGCCGCAGCACCGTGAGGGCGAGCTCGCCGCGCGCCTCGTGGGCGCGCAGGAGCTCCTCGGCCTCGATCTTCGTGTCGCCGTAGGGATCGCCCGTCTTGCGCAGGGGCGCCGTCTCGTCGAGCGGGACGCCCGAGGCACGCCCGTACACGGAGACCGAGCTCAGGTGGACGAAGCGACGTACCCCGGCGGCCACCGCGGCGCGCGCCAGGTTGCGGGTCCCGTCGCGATTGATGCGCCGGGCGTGATCCATGCGCTGCCCGTAGCCCACGGCGGCGGCCAGGTGGACGACGGCCGCGTGGTCCGGCAGCAGCGAGGCGAAGCTCTCGGGCGCCGTGAGGTCGCCTCGCACCACGCGCTGGGCGGAAAGGCCCCGCTCGGACTCCGGGGGCAGGAGCAGCGCCGTGGTCTCGTGGCCGTCGCGGGCGAGGCGGGGGAGCAGGTTCCGGCCCAGGAAGCCCCCGGCCCCGGTGACGAAGATCTGCACGCCCTAGATCCGTGCCGCCACGCCGTACCGGGCGAACCGGTCCTGGAGCTCCGCGTAGAAGCCGTCCTCCGGCGGGCGGATGCCGAGCGGCGTGCGCCCCGTCCCGAGGCGGGGCAGCTTCGCCTCCCAGAGATGGTTGTAGGGCAGCAGCGTGAGCGTGCGCACGCCGAGGTCCCGGAGCAGGTGCGCCGTGGCCGCCACGTTCTCCGGGTCGCTGTTCCAGCCGGGGATCACCGCCATGCGCACTTCGAGGGAAACGCCGCGCCGCAGCAGCTCCGCCAGGTTCTCCAGGATCTGGAGGTTGTCCTGCCCCGTGAAGCGGGTGTGGCGTAGCGGGTCCGCCGCCTTCACGTCGAAGAGCACGAGGTCGAGCCACGGCAGCAGCGGCTCCAGCAGGCCGAAGGGGTAGGCCCCGCAGGTCTCCAGGGCCACGTGCAACGCCTCGGCCTTCGCCCGGGGCAGGAACTCGCGCAGGAAGCCCGCGTGCAGCACGGGCTCCCCGCCCGAGAGGGTGAGGCCCCCGCCCGAGGCCTCGTAGAAGGCGCGATCGCGCAGCAGCAGCTCGAGAAGCTCGGGCGCCCCCCAGCTGCGTCCCACCTGGCGCAGGGCACGTCCGGGGCACACGTCCACGCACTTCCCGCACGCGGTGCAGCGGGCGAAGTCCACGCGTGCCGTCCGCTCGGAGCGGATCGCCCCCTCCGGACACACCCCGAGGCAGCGCACGCAGCCCTCCAGGCAGTGCTCCGCGTAGTAGGCGAGCTCCGGCGACGCCTGCTTCGCCTCGGGGTTCTGGCACCAGGCGCAGGCCAGGGAGCAGCCCTTGAAGAAGACCACGCTGCGGATGCCCGGCCCGTCGTGGATCGAGAAGCGCTGCACGTCGAAGACGATGGCCTGGTGGGGCAGGGTCACGACGCCGCTCCGGGATCCTGGCAGGCGGGCCGCCCGCCGCCCCCCGCCGGGCCGTGGAGCGTCCGGGCGATGATCTCGTCCTTCATCTCCTCGGTGAGGTCGTTGAAGTAGGCGCTGTAGCCCGAGATCCGCACCACCAGGTCGCGGTGGCGCTCCGGGTGCGCCCTGGCGTCGAGGAGTACGGCTGCGTCCACCACGTTGAACTGGACCTGCATGCCGCCGGCGGCGAAGTAGCCGCGCGTGAGATCGGCGAGGAGCCGGGTCCCGCTCTCGCCGCGCAGGTACCAGGGGTCGAGCTTCTCGTTGAGACACAGCCCGTTGCCGACTCCGGGCGAGGCGGCGCGAGCCGCCGCCATCATGGAGGCCGTCGGGCCCTCACTGTCGCAGCCGTTCCCGGGCGAGAGACCGTCCGAGAGCGGTGCTCCGGCGCGCCGCCCGCTCGGCAGCGCCCCGAGTCGTCGCCCGAAGCCCACGTGGGTGGTCATGGTCCAGAAGCCCGGCACGTAGGGTCCGCCGCGCGGGTTGCGGTGGCGGCGCACCGCGGCGCAGAAGCGCTCCACCACGTGTCGCGCCCAGTGCTCGGGGAGCCCCTGGTCCTGGCCGAACTTGGGGGTCCGCTCGGTCACCCGGGTCCGCAGCTCCTCGGCCCCTGCGAAGTCCCGGTCGACGGCGTCCAGGAGCGTCCGCAGCGAGACGCGCCCTTCCTGGAAGACCAGGCGCTCGATGGCGGCCAGCGAGTCGGCCACGTCGGCCACGCCCACGCCCTGGAGCCCCGTGGTGTCGTAGCGGGCGCCGCCCGCGGTCACGTCCCGGGCGTTCGCGACGCAGTCCTCCACCAGCAGGGAGAGCAGCGGCGTGGGACGCCAGCGGGCGTGCGCCGTCTCGATGGCGTCGTTGCCCGCCACGGCGGTCGCCACCAGGGTCTCGAGCTCGTCCTCGAAGGCGGCGACGAGCTCCCCCATGGAGCCGAACTCGCGCGGCGTGCCCCCCTCGTCCGCGTGGGCGCCCCCGTGGAGGGCCCGGTCGAGGGCGGCGGGCAGGCTCAAGAAGCCGGCACCGGCCGCCGGGAAGTGCCGCCCCGGAATGCCCCACTCCACGCAGCCCACGATGCTGTAGTCGCGGGCGTCGGGGGGCGCCGCGCCGAGCTCCACCAGGGCCGGCACCACCGCAGCGTCGTTGAAGAAGGCGGGCATCCCGCCGCCCGCCTTCACGATCTCGCAGGCCCGGGCCAGCAGGGCCGGGTCGCTGCCGGGATGCACGCGCAGGTGCAGGTTCGGCTGGCGCAGCCGCATCTGGTCGTAGGCCTCGAGCAGCAGGAAGGAGACCTCGTGGGTGGCGTCGCGCCCCTCCGCGTCCGTGCCGCCGAGCGTGATCCCCGACGCCGACGAGAGGCCGCTGAAGTACTCGGTGGCCATGGAGTTGAAGAGGGGCAGGAGCTCCGCGGCCTTGCCCAGGAAGCAGCCCAGCAGCTCCACGGCGCGCTCGGGGCTGATGCGGCCCGCGGCCCGGTCGCGCTCGTAGTAGGGCCCGAGGAGCTGGTCCAGGCGTCCGAAGGAGATCCCGTGCTGGAAGCTCTCCTGGTGCAGCATCGCGTAGGTCAGGAAGACGCTCTGGACGGCCTCGTGAAAGCTGCGGGCCGGGCGGGCCGGCACTTGGGCCAGGATCTCCGCCAGCTCGCGCAGCTCGCGGGCTCGCTCCGGGCACGTCTCGGCGCGGGCCGCCTCGGCACAGTGACGGCTCCAGCGCGCGCCCAGGCCGATGGCCGCGCGCGCCGCGATCGACGCCGCCTCGAGGAAGGCGGCCGCGTCGCGGTCCGTTGCGCGGGCGCGCGCGGCCTCCACGTCGGCCAGGATTCCCTCGAAGCCGCGGGCCAGCACCTTGCCGTGGTCCGGCGTCACGTGGGAGATGCCGGCGAACTGGGTCAGCACCAGGTGGCGGCCCCCCATCAGCAGGTTCGGCAGCTCCGGGTCCGAGGCCAGCATGCCCGCCTGGGCCTGGACCGAGCGCGTGAACCAGTAGGGGAGGATCTCCTGCTCCAGCCGGCGCAGCGGCTCCGCCTGGGCGGCCAGGGGATTCACCGCCCGCGTCGCCAGGCGCCGCAGCTCCGGGAGCATCAGGAGCCCGCCGAAGTCCGGGTGGATGGGAGCGCCGATCCGCTGGGAGGAGGGATTCCCCACCACCAGTTCGTCCTCGTAGATGCGCAGCGGCACCCGCTCGAGGGTCCACGCCAGGGCGCGGGCCCAGGTGACGACCGGGGGCTCCCGACGCAGTGCGTCCTCACGCCGCGCATGGAAGCGCTGGAGGGTCCGGCCCAGGCGGAGCTGCCAGCGCTTCTGGGGGATCCCCGTGCCGAGGTTACGCTCCAGCGCGCGACGGAACAACGCGAAGTGCCCCCGCGCGACCCGAGCGCCCACGGGGTCGGCGGGAGCATGCTCCCGGAAGTACTGCGTCACGAGCTCCGCCTTCTGGGTGCAGAGCCCGTAGGGCGCAGACAGCAGCGCCTGGCGCAGCCGCCCGAGACGCGCGCTCGGCGAGGGCCGGCGGCGCGTCGCGGCGACCTCCTCCGGCCGGGCTCGCGCCGGCAGGCCGCCGGAGAGGAGGGTGGGAGCGCTGCTCATGGGGCCGTTCCCGGTGTGCCCCACGATACCGTAGTCGGGCGAGGACACGGCGTCGGCCTCCAGATCCACGCTGTCCGGGGTCTCGAAGAGCTGGTCGGGCGGGCTTGCCCTGCTCGCGCGCCTTTCCCCGGCCCCTTCCGCTGGCGCGCGTGGGACGTTGACCCAGCGCTCGCCCCCGCGCCCGGCCCAAGGTCCTCGACGCAGACCGCCTCAGCGATGGAGACCCCGGGGGAGATGTCGCGAGCCTGCAACAAACCGGGCTCGATCGCAGCCATCGTTGAATATTTCACCCCGCCGCTCCGACATAGACTCGACCCCTCCGCCAACCCGGGATCCCGGCTGCGGCACGCCCGCCGGGACGGAGGCATCGTGAAGGCTCCCCTGCCCGAGAACGAGGCGGCGCGCCTCGACGCCCTGCGCAGCTATCGGATCCTCGACACGTTGCCGGAGGCCTCCTACGACGACATTACCCACCTGGCCTCGGTGCTCTGCGAGGCGCCCATCGCCCTGGTAAGCCTGGTGGACAGCGATCGCCAGTGGTTCAAGTCGAGGCACGGCCTGGAGGCCACCGAGACGCCGCGCCACGTGGCCTTCTGCGCCCACGCGATCCTCCAGTCCGAGCTCATGGTCGTCCCCGACACCCGGGCCGACGAGCGCTTCGCGGACAACCCGCTCGTCACCAGCGCTCCCAACATCCGCTTCTACGCCGGGGCCCAGCTCGTCACCGGCAAGGGCGAAGCCCTGGGGACACTCTGTGTCATCGACCAGGTCCAGCGCACGCTGAGCGATGCCCAGGCGGATGCGCTGCGGGCGCTCTCCCGGCAGGTCATGGCGCAGCTCGAGCTCCGGCGGCACATTGCGGAGCAGCAGCGCTACCGGCGCATGCTCGAGGCCTACCACCGGGAGCTCGAGGACAGCAATGCGCGGCTCGAAGCCCAGAGCCTGACCGACGACGTCACCGGCTTCCACAACACGCGCTTCCTGCACCACTACCTGGACGACCAGCTGGCGCTCGCCACGGCCCGGGGCGAAGCGCTCTCCCTGGTCTTCTTCGACATGGACGGCTTCAAGGCGGTGGTGGATGCCCACGGGCACCTGCTGGGCGCCCGGGTCCTCCGGGAGGTCGCCGCGGCCGTCCACCGCATGCTCGACCGCGACGACCGCATCGTGCGCTACGGCGGCGACGAGTACGTGGTGATCCTGCCCGGGCAGGCCCGCGACCAGGCCCTGGCCAAGGCGGAACGGATCCGGGACGTCATCGGCTCGACGGCCTTCCTGCTGAGCGAGGAGCTCGACGTCCGGGTGACGGCGTCCCTGGGCGTCGCCACCTTCCCGGACGACGCCCGGGACAAGCGGCAGCTCCTGATGGAGGCGGACCACTGCCTCTTTCAGAGCAAGCGGGACGGCAAGAACCGGGTGTCGCGGAAGACGGGTGGGGGATGAGCGCGCAGCGGCATACTCAGGGCTCGGGAAGATCCCGGGCCGCCACGATGTTGGCGGTTTCCGTCTCCGGATCGAAGACGAGGCGCGCCTCTCCCGAGGCGAGCTGCGCGGTCACCCGGGCGATCTTCTCCTCGAAGCTCCGCTCGACGGCGCCGTAGTCCGTGCCGTCGCGGCTCACGAACTCCTCCACGAGGCCGCGCAGAGCTTCGGGGCTCAGCTGGTCGGGAGAGAGCTCGATCATCCCCGCGCGAAGAAGAGCCAGTGGGTCTGTTCTTCCTCGAGCATGCGATTCTGGAAGGTCACCTGCTGCACGGCATACCTCATTCACGCTCTGGCGCCGAAGCTCGGACTCACGGCACGGTTGCCCGCTCCCGCACCATGCTCAACCTTGGGAATCACCGAACTCGCCTGCAGGTCCTCGCCGCGCTTCCTGGCCGACTCCACCTGCGACTTGATCCAAGAATAGGTCTCTCGAAGACCATCCTCGAGAGGAACCTGTGGGGCCCACCCGAGCACCTTCCTGATCAATCGGTTGTCGCTGCTGCGTCCGCGCACGCCCAGAGGCCCCGGAACGGGCTTGATCGCAAGGTTCCTCTTCTCGAACGACATGGCCAGCTCGGCCAAACCGTTGATCGAAACCATCTCGTCCTGCCCGAGATTCAACGGATGCGGATACTCGCTGCGCATGATCCGCAGCGTCCCTTCCACGCAGTCATCGACGAACATGAAGCTGCGTTGCTGCCGCCCGTCTCCCCAGATCTCGATGGTGCCATTCTGCTCGGCGACAATTACCTTGCGGCAAATGGCGGCCGGAGCCTTCTCCCGTCCTCCTCGCCACGTGCCCAGAGGACCGTACACGTTGTGGTAACGTGCAATCCTCGTCTCCAGGCCATAGTCCTCGCGGTAATACCCATTCAGCAGCTCCGCAAGCAGCTTCTCCCATCCGTATCCGGCCTCTGGCAGGGCGGGATAGGCCATGTCTTCGGTCAACCCCGGCCCATCCAGCCCAGCTTGCAGTTGCGTATTGTAGACACAGGCGCTGCTCGAGAAGAAGAATCGCCTCGCGCCATACCGCCGCGCAGCATCCAACATGTTTATCGAGATCAGAGCACTATCGCGCATGATGAGCGCACGATAGTTCTCGATGAACCCCATGCCTCCCATGTTCGCGGCCAGACTGTAGACCTCATCGAATCGACCCGAGCCCCGGAAGATCGCGTGCACCTGCTCGCGACGTCGGAGATCCACGTTGAAGAACACATCCGCCGGGCTGGGCTCGAACTCCGGATGCTTCCAATCAGCCGCGACCACCCAGTTCCCATCTGCCTTTAGGCGCTTGACCAGGTGGTGCCCAATGAAACCTCCGGCACCCGTTACGAGAATACGCATCAGTTACCCCCCCTCGGCAGCGTGGCTTCAGACCCGAAGTGCCTTCTTGATCTTCGCTTCACTATCCAAGGCAAACCTGAAATCGTCAGCAATGTGATGTCGCGTGCCCCTTTCGAACTTCTCCTGATCGAATGCCCAGACGGCCAATCTGGCGATCAAACGTCTGCGGAGACGCGCCAGGCCCGATCGAGGCGCACCGTGGATCGTAAGGCTTGCGTATCGAGAACCGAAGAGTGTGTAGAACTTCGACAGATAGAACTTGGAGAGAGTCGGCAGGAAAGCGGCCCATGGTGCATAGCGCGCCACGATGTAGATCACTGGATTCAAGAACAGGTCCGACTTCTTGTCGAAGAAGACACTCTTGAGCTTGTCTAGCTCGGTCGCCTGCAGGGACGTGGATCCCATGCTCTCCGAGAGATTGTCAACGTCGTTGTACAACACGACGTTGGTGGCCACGTGCGGCTGGATTCCCTGCTGACGAGCTCGGAATGAAAATTCCGTATCTGCATGGACCTGCGGACAGTACGTCTCCTGGTAGAAGCCGATGCGCTCGAAAACGCTCTTCCGGATCAGGACTCCGTCGCCGCACGTTGCCTGGGCTGGATAGATCTCGCCCTTGCAAATCTCCGGAGGCAGTTCATCCTCCCACCAACCATTGAACTTCAGCTGAAACAGGTACGGAGAAGACCAGACGCTGAACGAACCGAGAGCCCAGATCCTTCCCGGCTGATCCGCAAAATCGATGCGATTGGCCAGGTAGTCGAGCTTGTTCCTTTCGAATACCGAGACAAAACGCTCCAAGTAATCCTCTAGAATGATCGCGTCATCGTTGATCATCAGCAGCGGATCGCATCCGTCCGCAATCGCCCGTTTCACGCCGAGGTTCGTGGCGGACGCCCACCAGTGGCTGGGAGTGGCCGGGACGAGGCAGACGTCGATCCGATGTTCGTTGATCAGGTCACGGGTTCCATCCGTCGATCCAGAATCCACCATGTAGACCCGAAAGTCACGGTACGTCTGATGTACCAGGCTCTCGAGAAAGCGCCTTGTCTTGCGCTGCCGATTGAAGGTCGGAACGACGATGCCGATCATGGCTGTCCTAACTGATTACAAGACGATGGAACTGTAGCTGGTGACATCCTTGGTTGCGCACTCGATGCTACCGATCATGCCGTCTACGCGGCACGTCTCCGTTCGAATCACCCGCCCCGCGAACACGGCCAGCGGCACGTGGCGCACGCGCTGAAAACTGGAAACGGCCTGCGCAAGTTCTCGTTTGGGCCGCTTGATCTCCGGGCGTCCGCCATCCTGCCCTTGCAGGATGCAAGAGAAGCAATCGTCGTAGAGATCCAGGTAGACCACAGCGTTCTTTAGCGCTCCGTGATCGATGGAGAGGAAGCCTTCGACACTCGTGTAGAGGAAGTAGTCGGTCTTCAAGACGTTCTCGAGCGCGAAGCGAAGCGCCAACGCGCGGCTTCGCGGCTGCTCGCGAGCATAGAGGCAGACGGGCGGAGAAGGACCCGTCAGCTCCGAATGCTCCTCCAGGAGGGCATTGAACGCTTCTGCGGCGTCGTAGGGGCATAAGAAGGTGAAGGCAGAGCCTTCCGCCTGGGCGGCCTCGCCGGTCCGGGGCAAGATGCGATCGGTCAGGGTCGCGTGTTGGCGGCTACCTGGACCTGGCGAATCTCCCACGTCTACGATGAACGTGAGACGTTCCCTGGCCACCTGCGCACTCGCATCCCTGTCCGTGACCAAGGACCAGCTGGTCGAGGACCTCTTGCGGTTGATGGTATCCTCGAAGAATTCTATGAGAGCGTTTACGGTGTTCTCGACCGAGTAGCGCAAAGCCACCTGTCTGGCTGGTTCGGTGTCCACGGCGTTCTTCTGGATGTCCCGGTCGAATGCGTCGATATCCTGGGCCATCTTGAGGCTATCGAACGGATCTCGAAAGAAACGAATGGTGGCCGACGTCACCTCCGGGATGCAGGTTAGCTTCGATGCGATCACGGGCTTCTCGAACTGCATTGCGTCGACGATCGGAATGCCAAATCCCTCGTACAAGGAGGGAAAGACCAGACCCTTGGTGTTGATCATGAGGGCCGCGAGCTCTGCATCGGAGACGTAGCCCAGAATCTGGACGTGCTTGCTCTGGTCCGACTCCTCGAGCTTGGCTCGCCAGGCCGATTGTGCCTCCGCATGTTCCACGGTTCCAGTCAGCACCAGCTTGAGCGGTCTGTCCCGATGGCGATTGAGCAGCGAGAACGCCTCGATGAGGCGATAGTGGTTCTTGTGAGGCCACGTCACCGCAGGGTAGAGAAAGTAGTCTCGGGTGTGCGGGACCGCCCAATGACTCAGGGGTTCGTCTTGCTTCGCGTACCACTCGTACAGGTAGGCAGCGTGTGGAATTACCCGGACCTCTCGCTTGCCGAAGTACCGCAGGAAGTTGTCTTTCTCCCATTCCGAGATGGCCACGACTCCGTCGGCGCGGGCAATGGCGAAGCCGTAGTCCCGATTTCTCTCGTTGAAGCGCGTCTTGCCAAACAGATGTGGATAGTGATTGTGTTGCAGATCGTGCACCATCACGATCACTGGAAGCGATGACGGCAGGTCGGCAGGATGGAGTCCATTCTGTGGGTCATAGAAGACATCCGCCTTGTCAAGTAGCCCGAGAAAGCGTGGATGCGCCAAGGACTCGACCGCCACAGTCGTTGCCCCTTGGAACGCGTACTCCGGCTTGTTGAGGCGAGACGTTACGACACAGAGGTCCACTTGCTCGGCTAGTCTGGGCAGGATGGCCCTCAGGTAGCTACCCGCTCCGGCAGCGCCTTCCTGACGCGTTGGCATGTGGAAGCAGTTGAGCAGAACGTGCATTCGGGAAGCCTTGCTACTAGTCCGCCAGCGGAACGACATCCAGCACCTCGATGTTGAATCCGATCACGCGGGGGTCGTCGTTTTGCCACACGGAGCGTGCCTCGCGGACGCGGGCGCACCAGAAGAACAGCGAATCGCCGGGCTGTATCGCGCACGTGACGGGCTTGGGCTTTTCCGTTATGACGAGGCGGTCTACTTCGTCGTTCTTGAACAGCCAGACGGTGTTGGATTCGCCGCCAATCTCGGGGTACCAGAGCAAATTGAACTTCAACAGGACTGGATGCGAAACCTGCGCCACGACGGCCGCCGAATTCTCATGGCTCCAGCAGTCGGGATACACCTGAAGGAAGCTTAAGAGGCCGGCTTCGGTCTGAAGGTCATGCGCGCAGTGGTACGTCGCGTAGTGGCTGATCGGGTCCACGAGATCCTGTAGCAGGGCGGCGTGCTTGTCGCGAAAGCCGCAGACGAGGTCCTCGACGAGGTGGCCGGTCAGCATCAGGCTCCGGAGCTGCGCGTAGCTGCGAAGCGGCGTGAGCCTCTTCGTCAATCGATTGATCCACCAGATCGAGTCAAACATGCTCGCGAGCTCCTGGAATAGAGAGAAGCTTCGCTCCTGGATCTCTGGGGCGTCGCTCGCGACATTGAACTCCACCAATGACAGGGGTCGCAGCTCCCGAATCGACCGTTGGCCGCCGCGGATGACCTGCGTTTCCCATCCCTCGACGTCGATCTTCAGGAGATCGATCTGCGGAATTCGATGTTCCGCGACGAGCTGGTCCAGGGTTGTTGCCTCCACGGAGCAGTGCCTCAGCGGATCTTGGGTGGGCCTGGATTCCGTGACGTGTACGCGGCCCAAGCCTTCGTCCTCAGGCAGGACGACATCGAGCTTGCCGGGCCGGTCGGATAGAGCCTTGCGGATCACGGTGACGTCATCTACGTCGTTGGCCTCCAGGTTCTTGGTAAGGAGTTCGACGGTGGGTGGAAGTGCTTCGACCGCATAGATCCGGGCCTGCGGTGCAAAGCTCTTGCAGGCGAGAGTCACCAAGCCAATGTTGGCTCCGATATCGACGCAGTACGGGCGCTCGGGGCCGCGCAGGGCACGCTCGAGGACGCCATGCGTCCAGGCTTCATAGCTTCCATCCGTGGAGAACACGCCGTCCATCGAGAAGCGATCCCAAGATGTCTGCACGAGGTACCCTCGACCTCCGACTTCGTAGAGACGTTTGCCCATTGGCTCTCCCGTGATGCGTTGTCGGTAGAGGTCGAAGATGGTCTGCGGGGTGTCGCTCCAAAGCACTCGACCTGCGTCGAGCAGTACGGCCCGTGTACAGAACCTTTGGATCAATTGTTCGGAGTGAGATGCCAGAACGAAGATGCTTGCTCCTTGGATGAAGCGGTCCAGACGCATGCTGGCCTTTTCGATGAACTTGGCGTCGCCCGCAAGGATTCCCTCGTCCATCAGCAGAATGTCGGGCCGAAAGCTGGTACAAGCCGCGAAAGCCAGGCGCAAACGCATGCCGTCCGAGTACGTGCGCACCGGCATGGAAAGATACTCGCCGAGTTCCGTGAACTCGCGGATCTCGGGGATGCGCTTGCGAATTTCGCGGTAGGATAATCCGAGGAACAGACCACGCAAGTAGATGTTCTCGTAGCCCGTCGCTTCCGGGTCCATCCCCAGATGGAGATCGAACAGTGGGGAAACCCTACCCTCCACGTGGACCGCTCCAAGAGCGGGCTCGTAGATTCCGGCCAGGACGCGCAGCAGCGTTGTCTTCCCGGCACCGTTGGGGCCGATGAGCCCGACGCGCTCACCGTCTCTCGCTTGCAGGGAGACGTCTCGCAGGGCTTGGATCTGGACGAAACCACTTTCCTGGGCGTTCAGGAGGCCTCCGGCACCCGATTGCAGCAGCGTGGTCTTGATGGAGCGACTACGCGCATTGAATACGGGAAAGGAGACCGAGACGTGATTCAGGTCGATGAAGGCCATTGCTATAACCAATACGCGACGCGAGAGCGAAAGCTGCGTAGGAAGAGAAACGTGACGCCCCATCCGCCGAGAGCCGTAGTGGCAGCTACTTGCCACGAGAGGAGCGCAGGGCTGGCTCCGAGCAATGGGGCGCGGACGAGTTCGATCAAGTGGTAGAAAGGATTGGATTGCACGAGTAGAAACCGATCCGGGACCAGATCGGGCATCCAGATGATCGGCGTGATGTAGAATGCCGGTTGGAGAAGCGCATTGACGATCTGCGGGACGTCGCGAAAGCGTGCTGAGACGAGGCCGCACCACAGGCTCAGCCAAGTTGCGTTGAGACCGAGAAGGAAGAGGCCCGGCAACACCCACAGGGCCTCGAGGCCGGGTGTCATGCGGAAGATCACGAGGACCAGGACGTAGGCGAGCAGGTTGTGGAAGAAAATGATGAGATTTCTCCACACCGTCCGGTGCGTGAAGGCAGACAGCGGCAGCCGCACCTGTTTGATATAGCCCTCTGCGCCAATGAAGGCTGAGCATCCGTCGGTGATGGCGCCGGAAAGAAACGCCCAAGCGATCAGCCCGGCTGTCAGGAAGGGCAGGTACTCGGAGGGATCGGTCTTCCAGAGATTGGTGAACAGAAAGCCGAGCGTGGCGATCAAGACAGCCATGCTCATGGTGAGCCAGAAAGGCCCCAGCAGGGAGCGTCGGTATCGCTGCCGAATGTCCTGCCACCCCAACAGCAGCCACAGGGGCCAGCTGGCGATGCCATCGACGAGGTCACGCCACGCCAGGTAGGAGCCGGACCTGCGGCCGATGCGCCCGTGCTGGTCGGGCGCGGATTCGCCGGGTCTCGAAAGGGCTTCCGCGTTCGGAGCAGCGGTCATCGTCGCTTTGTGAGGGGACTGTAGTCCAAACCACCCACTGGCCTGGGAGAAACCGGGTCAGGGCGATGGTCCGCAGGTGCGCGGGACCGGAAGGCGTTGGGAGCGTAGCCGCTGCGAGGGCGGAAGCGTTGAGCGGGCAGTCTCAGCGGAGGCGCCTCCACGATTCGGTCACGATCCGCACCCAACCCCATCCGCGCCGGCCCCTGGTCGCGCAAGCGGCCGGACACAGATGATAATCTCCAGTTTGGTCCGTTCAACCTCTGCTGTCCCCCGACATCCGGCTCGTCCCAGGTACACATGGAGACGGCCCTCGGTGCCTCCTCTTCCCGGGCCTTGGAGACCACCGACGAGCGGTCCTCGATCCTCGATCCGCGAGCGTCCCCGCGGGATCTTTTCTAGTCTCCGGGCCGGCTCTGCGATTCTCGAAGTGGGGGCTGGACCTTGAGGATCGGCTTCGACGCCACACCGATCAAGACACGCAAGAGCGGAATCGGCTACTACGCGGAGAACCTGGTCCGCAACCTGGCCGAAGTCGAGGAGATCGACGAAATCCTGGTCTTCAGCAACCGCGCCCCGGTTTTCGACGGGCCGCCCCCAGCGCGCGGCCGCTGGTGTTCGCAGAGCGCCCTGCGCTCCCGTGCCCTCTGGCTTCAGCTTCGGCTCCCCGGCCTGATCGGGTCCAGAAAACCGGATCTGACCCACTACGTCAACTTCAACGCCCCTGTTCTCTATCCCCATCCTTTCGTGGTTACTTTTCACGACTGCGTTCTCTACCGGCACCCGGAGTTCTACACCTGGAAGAAGCGGTTTCTCACCCGCTCCGTGATGCCAACGGTGGCGCGTCGAGCCCTTGGCATCATCACCGTATCCTGTGCAGCGAAACAGGAGATCGTGGAACTCCTCGGTGTGTCGGAGGACAAGATCTTCGTGGTTCCCAATGCGGCCGGAGAGGTATTCCGGCCTGTCTCGGACGCTTCCCGCCTGCAGGCCGTCCTGACTCACCATGAGGTCGAGCCGCCGTACCTCCTCTTCGTCGGTACGCTGGAGCCGCGCAAGAACCTTTCGCGTCTGCTCGAAGCATTCGATCTGCTCAAGTCCGAAACCACTCTGCCTCACAAGCTAGTCGTCGTCGGTGCGCGCGGCTGGAAGTTTGCCCCCATCTTCGAGACGATCGATCGACTGCGGCATCGAAGCTCCGTCCGTATTCTGGATTATGTCGATCTGGCGGACTTGCCCGCTCTCTACAGCGCTTCGGATCTCTTCGTCTTCCCCTCGCTCTACGAGGGATTCGGGATTCCCATTCTCGAGGCCATGCAGTGCGGAACGCCCGTCTTGTGTTCCAACATCCCCGCTCATCGCGAAGTCGCTGGCGAAGCGGCCGAAATCTGTGAGCCGCTGTCCGTCAGGTCGATCGCGGAGGGCATGAAGAAGCTGCTCCAAGAGCCGGCGGTGGCGTGCGAGCTGAAGCGGCTCGGGCTCGAACGCGTTCAGGCCTTCAGTTGGAAGAGATCGGCGCAGGAAACGGCCGAGGTCTACCAGCAGGTGCTCTCCCGGCTCCGCGCGGCGTGACTGAGTCCGGGTTCGAGGACGTCGGGCGCCGAACACGCTCGATCATCCCCGCGCGAAGAAGAGCCAGTGGGTCTCTTGTTCCTCGAGGATGCGATTCTGGAAGGTCACGTGCTCCACGCGAACCTCCCGGAACACCCGGCCGAGCGCCTCTGCAAAGAGCGAGCTCTCGGCGTAGGA